>JAEWJR010000121.1:0-8474 GCA_023386445.1 Bacillota bacterium
ATAACAATGAACGTATCCAAACAAAAACGAGCCTGACACCGCTCGAAAAACGGCGTCAGACTGCGTAATTTCTTGATATTCTGCGACAGACCCTTTTCTCTGTGTCCGATCGCCCTGGGGCAGTGCACCCACAGGTAGTCCTTTTCTTGGTTTACGGGTCACTGCGAGGAGGAACAATGAAGAAAGAAGGAAAATTTATTTTGATGAGCCGGGAGGAACTAAAAACCTATATACCTGAGCTTGGGGAAGTTAAAAAGTTTAAATATATCCAGCAGCACCACACGGCGTCACCGGCATATAAAGATGTGAAAAACAACCATTTGCAGCTGATGAAGGGTATGGAGAACTATCACGTTGCAACACTTAAAATGAGTGAAATCGCTCAGCATTTCACCACCTTTCCAGACGGGAGCATATGTACGGGGCGGCCTCTGACAAAGGATGGCGGCGGCTTCAGCGGAAGTCAGAACGTCAATTCCATAACAATTGAAAATATAGGGAACTTCGACGTGGACAAAATGTCAGAGGAGCAGAAAAAAAGCATTATCCTGTTAAATGCCTTATTGTGTAGGAAGTTCAGCATAGTACCATCTGTTACAACACTTCCATACCATTGCTGGTTTAAAAACAAGACCTGCCCCGGTGCCGGATATTTTGGAGGAAACACAAAAACAGCGGCAGAAAAGAATTTTGTCCCATTGATTAAGTCTGAAATTGACAGGTTGTCGGCCTTCGAGGAAGCACTGAAAATAGTTGCTGAAAAGGCCGATACCTCATACGGCTTCTGGCTGAAAAAAAGAGGAATTGATCCCAGTTTTGAAGCCTTGATTATAAAAATAGCAAAAAGTTACGGAGGATAGTTTTATGGAGAATAATATAAATGCCTTCAAAGCGTCACTGACAGCAGTATTTACGGCAATTACCGCAGGCTTTGGCTGGTTCGGCTGGCTGGTTGTAATATTTATAGCCAGTATGACCTGTGATTTGCTGACAGGATTTATGGCAGCCTTTAAATGCGGCAGCTGGGAATCAAAGATTGCAAGAGAAGGTTTGTGGCATAAGACAGGCTGTATTGTTGCCGTCCTGGTCACTGCAATATTCGATTCAATTTTAGGTATGATTATTAATAATATACCAACAGTGGATTTGTCTTTCAAATACACTGTTATACTGTGTCCGCTGACTATTACCTGGTACATACTCACAGAACTTGGTAGTATCATAGAAAACGCAGGCAAAATGGGAGCACCGGTACCGGGTTTTGTAAAACAGGCATTAGCACTGTTCAAAGGTGCTGTGGATTCGGCAGGGGATAAAGCCGCCGGGGATAATTGACCCCTTTTCAGCACAGTCAGGCAATCAAAAGTATCAGTCATTTTACTCCCAAAGAGGTGCCAAGGTAAATTCTGTAACATGGAATTAACTCTTGCAAAAGGAAGTTACTTTTTTGGGGCTACTTTTTTATTCCTTTTTTATTTAACACTTGTAAAACTCACTCGAGAGTATTATACTTAAATGAGAACATATGTTCGATTTCGTAGATTAATTTTTGTACTTATCGAGGAGGTAGTAATTAATGGGCAATCAAAAAAGCAGAGCGGCAATAGATGAGATGGTTTACGGCAGAATATCCAGTATATGCAACAAAGAATGCGTGAAAGACATTTACATAGATATTCAGAACCGGCTCATTGAAACAAGAAAGCTATTGGCCGACAATTTGCAGAATGATAAATTAGAACTGCTGAACAATTATGATAAGTTGAATAACGATATTTCCGAGCTGATTTATAAAGCTCTTTATATTGAGGGGTTGATTGACGGTATGGAGTTCAAAATTTAGTTAAAATCAAAGGTTATTATTATCTTGTCATCTAAATTGATGAAGAACCGATAATATAGTAGAATATAAATTGAATACGGAAAGATATGCTGAAAATAAATATTTGACCAGTTAGGGAAAAAAAGGAAAAGTATCATTTATAAAAATATTTAAGGGATGTTTAAAGCATATGACATATGATTTTGATGAAATAATAGACAGAAGCCTTACAGGAGCCGAAAAATATACCGAGCTTGAAACTTTATACGGGAACCCGGATGCTATCCCGCTATGGGTTGCCGATATGGATTTCAAGGCTGCCCGGCCAATATTGGATGCTATAAAGGAACGTACCGAAAACGGTATTTTCGGCTATACTGTCAAACCTGACGGATATTACGATGTAGTATGCTCCTTTCAGAAGAGACGGAAGAACTGGGATATTGATAAACGGCTTATGAGCATGAGTTTAGGAGTAGTTCCGTCCATATGCATGATAATCAGGGAATTGACCCGGCCGGGTGACAAAATAATCATACAGACACCTGTATACCGTCCTTTTTTTAACGCAGTCAGAGATGCACAAAGGGAGCTTCTTGAGAGTCCTCTAAAAGAGGCAGACGGACATTATTGCATGGATTACGGGGATATAGAAGAAAAAGCCCGGCAGGGGGCCAAATACATTATATTATGCAGTCCTCACAATCCTGTAGGCAGGGTCTGGACAATGGAGGAACTGGAGTCTCTGGGCAAAATATGTATTAAATACGGCATTAAAGTAATTGCCGATGAGATACATTCGGATCTTATTTTATGGGGTAATAGGCATACCCCGTTTTCGTCAATATCCGAAGAAATTAGAAAATTGACAATTACCTGCATAGCTGCAAGTAAAACCTTTAATCTGGCCGGCCTTCAGTCTTCTGTGGTCATTTTCCCCGATATGGAGACCAAAGCTTGCTTTGACCGGGCCTGGGCAAGACTCCACATAGAATGCAATAATGTGTTCAGCCTCGTGAGTACACAGGCAGCATATGAACATGGAGAAGAGTGGCTGGAGCAGCTTATTCCATATATAGAAGGAAACATAACCCTGGTTATGGATTATATGAACAAAAATATACCAGTAATAAAACCTGTCCGTCCCGAAGGCACATATCTGATATGGCTTGACTGCAGGAAGCTTGGAATGACAGGAAATCAGCTGACAGACTTTATGGTGCATAAGGCCGGGATTGCATTGAGTGCCGGAACCTATTTCGGTAAAAACGGAGAAGGCTATATGAGAATGAATGTGGCATGTCCCCGGGCAACGGTTGAAAAAGCACTCAGGCAGTTACAAACGGCAGTTGAGCAACAAAACATATAACAGAGGACGAGAAGACCGATATAAAGTGACAATTGTCATTTTATATCGGTCTTTTTATCACTAAAAATACTGTCTGATAAAATGTATACTTATATCATCAATTTGATACTGTTCATCATAATTAAGAGGGGATAAATATATGATAGTCGAGATAAGGGATGTTATAAAAAGATATGGGGACCGGATTGCCGTGGACAATATAAATATGAATGTCCGGGACGGAGAGATCCTGGGGTTGCTGGGACCAAACGGAGCCGGCAAAACTACGCTTATTAATTCAATAATAGGTATAACCGGGATTAACTCAGGTGAAATAAGAATCTTTGATCAGGTTATGTCCCAGAACAATTATTATGTCAAGAAAAATATAGGTGTGGTTCCTCAGAATTTGGCTATTTATAATGAGTTTAAAGCTTATGAAAATGTGGAGTATTTTGGAAGGCTTTACGGACTGAAGGGACAGGAACTCAAGGACTGTGTCAGGCAGGCATTGGATTTTACAGGTTTGTGGGAGAGAAAAAATGATTATCCGAAGAAATTTTCTGGGGGAATGCAGAGGAGACTTAATATTGCTTGCTCCATAGTGCACAGGCCAAAGCTGATAATAATGGATGAACCCACAGTTGGGATAGATCCCCAATCCAGAAATCACATATTGGATTCTGTAATAAAATTAAATGAAATGGGTTCAACAGTCATATATACCTCCCACTACATGGAAGAAGTAGAGTCTCTTTGTTCCAGAGTGGTGATAATGGATAACGGAAGACTGATTGCACAAGGCACCATAGAGGAGTTGAAGGAATATGTCCAGGATGAACAGATTATTGATGTTGTTCTGAAAAATTACAGCTATTCCATCACCGAAGCTGTTAAGGCTGTCCATGGTGTAAAGGAATGTCTGCTCCAGGAAGGCCGGATGAAGGTTATTCTGGACAAGAGCAGCAGCCTGGCAAGAATAATAAATTCCATCGTTGAAAATGGAGGGATCATCACAAGAATAAATATGGAGGATGCTTCGCTTGAAGATGTCTTCCTCGGACTTACCGGCAAAAAGCTGCGGGATTAGGAGGAGCATCCAATGAAAATATTATGGTCGGCATATTATGAATTTTTAAAACAAATTAGGGATATCAGGGTACTGATAGGTCTGATAGTATTCCCAATCAGTATTATCGTATTGCTGGGAACTGCATTTGATAATAAGCTCACTGAGGATTTCAGGGAAAAGGTTAAAACGGGTTATATAATTCTTGATGAAGGTCAGGTGGGCAAAGGCCTGGAACAAATGTTTGAAACTGATAAAATTAAAAAAATCATTCATACCGTGAGTTATGTAAACGAAACAGATGCAATCAGTGCTATGAAAACCGGTAAAATTGATAATTATTTTGTAGTTGAGGAAAACACCACAGCAGCCATAATGATTGGAAACCCGGCGGAAATCAGGCTTGAGGGGCAAAAAAACATTGAGCTTGTACAAACCGTACTCAATTCATATATATCAAAGAATAATGCTGCTGCGGTGGCACTGGAGTTATCGGGAGACGGGGCGGAACCGGCAGAGCTCAGCCATGATCAGGAGTACTTTGAAAGAATTGCACCCGCTGCTGCAAAATTACCCAGAGCCATAGATTATTACTCTGTTTTAACACTTTTGCTGATTATGTCAATAGGTGCCATCCTTGGAATATTTATAGTAAGCAGAAACCCGGAATCAAATATTCATATAAGACTGTATTCCCTGCCCGTATCTCAATGGACTCTTATATGCGGTAAAATACTGGGCTCCAGCATGTTCTTGTTCTTATCCTGCATTGTTACAGTTGTATTTACCAAATATGTGTATGATGCAAACTGGGATGGAAATATTGTTTTAATAGGGTTGGTCCTTTTGATATTTTCCTTCCTCTGTATAGGGCTTGGTATCATGATTCACTCGTTTATAAAAAATTTAATATCTGCAATGGGACTTTCCCTGTTATTTATAGGGGTAATGTCCAATGCCGGAGGTGCAATGACGCCGGTTACCACCGTACAAAGCCTCAATAGCATAAATCCCATTTATTATGCAAAGGTTCTTTTATTCGGCATTATATACAATTATCCGGACAGGGTGCTGCTGAGGTCGGCAGCGGGACTGCTTGCCATCACAGCAGCAGTATATATGGCAGTATTTCTGAAGCTCAGGAGGGTAAACTATGATAATATATAGAACATCGCTCGGAAGAATTTTCAAAAATAAAATCAGATTTATACTTATGATTTTATGCCCGTTTATTTTTATAGTTATGTTTACATTAAATGACCACAGGGCGGCAACTGTCGGTATAGTTGATAATGACGGGACAACGGCTTCCAACGCTGTATACCGTCTGCTTGAAAATACCGACGGTATCAAGCTTTTGAAATTGACCGGAGATCAAATATATGATCTGACTGCAAGTTATATAGTAGACTATTCAATAATTATTGATCCGGGCTTTGAAAATGATATTCTCAGCGGCGACGATCCCAGGCTCAGGGAATATTACGTGGAAGACAGACAAAAGTTATATTTTATTAAAAATTCAATCAATACCGAAATAGAAAATTATAAATTGATTGCAAGAGCTTCAAACTACGACAAAGACAGGTTTGAGAATTCTTTAAACAAATATGGGGAATCCAAACTTACCATAATTGCAAAGCTTGATAATTTAAATAAAACAGAAAAAACCAGAGCAGGCTTCGGATTTTTGGTTCAATTTATGATGTATATGGCTGTTATAACTACGGGGCTCATCCTGGAGGATAAAGCAAATGGTACATTTTACAGGACTTTTTACAGTCCTGTCAGTATTAAAAGATATCTGGCCGAAAATCTGGCGGCATTTTTCACAACAGCAGTAATACAATCCATGGTAATCATATCTGCGCTTGCACTGATTTTAAAGATGTATATGGGAAGTTTCCCTTTGGCTATTGTCGGGCTGTTTATTATATTTTCGTTTGTTTGTATCACTATGGGGCTGTGTATAATTTCTGTTCTGAAGAAACCCATGCAGGCATATGTTTTAATCGCAGTTGTCACAACGCCTTTGATAATGCTTGGGGGATGCTATTGGAGGTTTGAGCTGATGCCTGATACAATAAACAAGGTCGGAAGCTTCATTCCTGTGTCATGGGTTATGAGGACGGTTGATGCTGCTCTTGACGGCTCTATTACAGCCAATGCCCTGATTTTAAATTATGGGATACTGCTGCTGTTTGCAGCAATTTTTCTTATTGCCGGGCTGGCAAAAAAAGTTGATATTTCCAAGTAATTATATTACTATAAAAATGTATTTAAACTGCTTGTATACGCTGAATTCTAAAGAATGGCGGTTTTTATGAAATACATATACGGGATTCTTTTATTTATATTTTCTGTTGCTGAGGTGGTAAAAAATACCCCAAATAATGATCTGACAGGCACAGGGTTTATTTTAACAGCTTTGTGCCTTTTTGCAATAAAAGAAAAGTATCTGGACAGGGAATTGTATTCGTGTATCTTTGGGGCCGTAATTATCGCCTTTTCATATAATAATCAGTATCTTCTTGTTTTACTTGGAATAGTATTTGTGGATCTCGCATATTTCAAAAGCTATTATATGCTGGGATTAGCAGCTTTTATCGCATTTATGATATTTAACAGAATGGGAGTTATTCAGTTTGGTTTTCACATTGCAGCAGGTGCTTTATGGGGTTATACCTTAAGGAAAAGTGCCGATAAGGAAAAGAGACATCTGGCACTTCTGGATAATGAAAGAGCCCTGAGATACCAGCTTGAGAAAACAAAGTCTGAGCTGGTCATGCTTCAAAACGAAATTGAACGGACTGCAGAAATCAGAGAAAGGGACAGAATAGCAAAAGAAATCCATGACAATGTGGGGCACAGCATCGCGGGAGTGCTTTTTCAATTAAGGGCCGCTGAAAGAATAGTTTTAAGCGACAGCCGCAAAGTAGAAGATATACTTAAGCTTTGCGTGGAAAAACTGGTTGATGCTCTTGAGACAACAAGGAATACCGTTTACAATATTAAGAGCAGTCAGAGTGTTGGAATTGAAAGCATACATGAGGTAATAAAAGATTTTAAATTCTGTAAAATTGATTTTACTCACAACGGTGATTTTAATAAGATTTCAGCTGCCAATTTAAAGGTTCTGGAAGCAACGGTAAAGGAGCTGCTTACAAACGCAAGCAAGCATTCCGGAGCCAGTGAAATAACAATTCTGATAGATATAAAAAATAAACATATCAGATGTCTGTACAGAGATAATGGCAAGGGCTGCAACAAGATTATAGAAAGTGTGGGACTGGCGGGAATAAGGGACCGGGTAAAAAACCTCGGAGGAACTTATGCCGTGGATGGGAGCAACGGGTTTACCGTTGTTTATACTCTCCCGAATGTTAAGGAGGCAGAGGCCTGATGAAAGTATTGATCGCAGATGATGATGCACTTATCAGAGATGGGCTCAAAATAATTCTTGAGCTTGAAAAAGACATGGAAGTAGTGGGAACTGCTGCAAACGGACAGGACTGTATCAGCTTATGTCTTGAGAAATCGCCCGATCTGGTGCTTATGGACATAAGGATGCCTGTTATGGACGGTGTACAGGCAGCTAAACTTATAAAAGAGCAGTTTGCAAACATAAAAATATTATTTTTGACAACCTTTAAAGATACTGAATATATCATAAGCGGAATAAAATACGGTGCCGAAGGGTATGTTCTTAAAAGCAGCTCTCCGGAGGTCATTATTGACAGCCTGCGAATGATAGAGCGGGGGAACGTGGTATACGGCAAGGATATCGCAGCCATGTTGTCGGATATGGTGCAGAATAACAGGACTATCACACCGGAAGAGGTTGGTATATCACAGAAAGAGTTTGAGATTATGAGATGCATATGTGACGGGTTATCCAATAAAGAAATAGCAGATAAACTTTACATGGGTGAGGGAACAGTCAGGAATTATATCTCAAATATACTTGAAAAGCTCCAGTTAAGGGACAGAACCCAGCTGGCAGTATTTTACATGAAAAACTTCTAATATTTCACACCCCAGATGGGAAAATTTCATTATATAAATTAAAATTATTTACTTTATCAGAGCTGTGTATTAATTGATAGACGAAAGATTGACAAAAATATAACAAAGTACTATAATAAATAATATAAAATGTATATATAATAAGAGTAGATTTGGAGGTAAACTTATGAAAAATTTATTTGATTTAAAAGGAAAAGTAGCTATCGTTA
>JAEWJR010000124.1:0-66741 GCA_023386445.1 Bacillota bacterium
ATCCGGAGCATCCTCCTCCACTGTGACCTTGAAAATATCACTGTATTCAGGTGTTCCCAATTCCACAGGAGTTCCCTCCGCAGCAGTGGCTTCCACCACCTTGTCGGCAGGTGCTTTCAGTTCTGGCGGCGTGGTATCCTCTACCGTTACCTGCTGTGTCTTGACAGTCTTATTATTGTGCTCATCCGTTGCTGTCCAGGTTACTGTGGTTGTTCCCACAGGGAATAAATCCGGAGCATCCTCCTCCACAGTGACCTCGAAGATGTCACTGTATTCAGGTGTTCCCAATTCCACAGGAGTTCCCTCTGCCGCAATAGCTTCAACCACCTTGTCTGCCGGCGCTTTCAGCTCTGGCGGCGTTGTATCCTCAACCGTTACCTTCTGTGTCTTGACAGTCTTATTATTGTGCTCATCCGTTGCTGTCCAGGTTACTGTTGTGGTTCCTACAGGGAATAGATCCGGAGCATCCTCCTCCACTGTGACCTTGAAAATATCACTGTATTCAGGTGTCCCCAATTCCACCGGCGTTCCCTCTGCCGCAGTGGCCTCAGCCACTTTGTCTGCCGGGGCTTTCAGTTCTGGCGGAGTGGTATCCTCTACTGTTACCTGCTGTGTCTTGACAGTCTTATTGTTGTGCTCATCCGTTGCTGTCCATGTTACTGTTGTGGTTCCTACAGGGAATAGATCCGGAGCATCCACCTCCACTGTGACCTTGAAGATATCACTGTATTCAGGTGTCCCCAATTCCACTGGGGTTCCCTCTGCCGCAGTGGCCTCAACCACTTTGTCTGCCGGAGCTTTCAGTTCTGGCGGAGTAGTATCTGCAATATTTATTCTCTGAGTACCTTGACCGATATTGCTATTTACATCTATTGCAGTCCAGATTACTTCTGTCGTCCCGTATGGATATATCCCCGGTGCATTGTTAGTGATTGATTTGATTTTGAAGATGTCAATTACTGTTGGACTGCCTATTTGAGCAGCCTCCGTCATTTTTGCTGTAGCTTCGAATGTCATATCCGGAGGCGGTATTACAACAGGAGCCGTCTTGTCGGTTACGGTAATTTCCTGGGTACCTTCGGTGATATTATTATGTTCATCTATTGCAGTCCAGGTTACTATCGTTCTTCCGAGAGGATAAGCTCCTATTCCGTTGTTTAATATCCTGACCTTAAATAAATCCGTTGCAGTGGCTTGTCCGATATCCACAGGCGTTTTAACCGCAGTTGCTTCTACTGTTATATTGTTTGGAACCTTAAGTACCGGAGGAGTTGTATCTTTTACAGTTACATTTTGTGTTCCCGAGCTGGAGTTTCCGTTTGAATCGGTTGCGGTCCAGATCACATCAAAAGTTCCCACGGCAAAGCCGTCTTTTGGAGCATTATTTGTAATAGTAACTGCGAAAATATCTGACGCCTCGAACTTTCCCAATTCCACAGGAGTTTTTTCGCCGGTGGCCTCTACAGTTACGTCAGGAGGCACACTTATTACGGGAGCCGTTGTATCAATAATTTTAATTTTTTGTATCCTGGATGTCTCATTATTATTCTCGTCCCTGGCTTTCCACTCTACTTCGGTGACACCAAAAGGATAGTATTTGATGTCATTATTTGATGTTTTTACCGTAAAGATATCTGTTGCAGTCGCTTTACCGATATCTACCGGCGTAAGGATAGCCGTAGCCTCAATGGTTTTATCCTCCGGGACATGAAGAACTGGTTCTGTAGTGTCCTCAATAGTGACATGCTGAATTCCCGTTGTAAAATTCTTATGAGTATCTGTGGCCTTCCAGGTTACATCAGTAGTACCTAAAGGGTAATCCGCCAAACCATCGTTGGTAAAGGTGACCGGGAAGATATCAAACGCTGAAGGAGTGCCTAGCTCTACCGGTGTTCGTCTGGCCGTTGCCTCTGCCTTTATATCTTCAGGCAGTGTAAGTACCGGATTTATGGTATCTTCAACATATACCGACTGTTTAACCATGGAGGAGTTCCCGTTTTCATCTCTTGCAACCCAGGTTATAACTGTCTGCCCCACTGGAAATAGCTTATCCTTAGGACCGTTATGCGTTATGTCTGTGTCAAATATGTCATATACCTCCGGCGGAACTATTGGAATTTCTGTCTTTTCTCCGGTGGCTTCCACTCTGATATCCTTCGGTATTGTTATCACCGGAGGAGTATTATCGGTTATGGTTATATACTGTGATTTGGTGTCTTCTTTCTTGTTTTCGTCAACAGCTTTCCATTTTACCTCTGTTCTTCCTACCGTATATTCCTCCGGAGCATCATTGGTAATATCCACGGGGAATATATCTGTAGCCGTGGCTTTCCCGATATTCAATTTAACATATCTGCTCGGTGCTTCCAGAGTTATATCCTCCGGAACAGTCAGCTGAGGTTTTGTGGTATCCTGAACAGTTATCTTCTGAACACCTTCAGAAACATTATTGCTTTCATCTGTGGCCTTCCAGGCCACAGAAGTTGTACCTATGGGGTAATCAGGCAGTGCATTGTTGGTTATATTTACCTTGAAGATATCTGTTGCCGAAGCAGAGCCTATATCTACCTGAGTTCTTCTTCCGGTGGCTTCCACGGTGAGATCATCCGGCAGCTTAAGTGAAGGAGGCGTAGAATCAATCACTTTGACCTTCTGAGTTGCAGTCACCGCATTGTTATTTGCATCCTTTGCCGTCCAGGTTACAAGTGTTTCGCCAAGCTTGTATTTTTCCGGAGCATCGCTTGAAATTGTAACTGGAAATATATCTGTTGCAGTAGCAGACTCAAGTATCACAGGTGTTTCAACCGCCGTGGCCTCAACTACTATATTTCCCTGCACGGTAATGACCGGCCTAGTTGTGTCATTGACAGTAATATTCTGTACCACTTCAGACACAAAGTATACGGAATCGGTAGCCTTCCAGATGACTTTTGTGGTTCCCACAGGGAATCCGTCTTTTGGAGCATCATTTTCCAGGGTCCAATCACTTACGTCTGTTACCCGGGCTGTTCCAATTTCTATTGGTGTCTTAGCCGCGGTTGCTTCCAATGTGATATCCGCAGGCGGTATGACAACAGGAATACTCTTGTCGAGCTTTATTTCTATGTTTTCATGAGAGCTGCTTTTGCCCACATTATCGGTTGCCCAATAGAAAATTTGGCTTATCCCTTCTGTCTTAAAGAGTATTGCAGTATTATCACCTGTAACAATTTTTTCTTCTCCGGACTCACCTGTTTTGTAATGAATTTCCTTTACACCTGAATAGGTGTCCTTTGCTGAAAGGGTAAGTGTTACATCAAACTTGTTCCAGCCATTTTCATTCTTTTCCGGACTTAGTTTAGCCGTTACTGTTGGAACCGACTTGTCGATCTTGACGGTAAAGTTCTTTGCCTGTTCCTTATTTCCGGCATTATCTACAGCCCAATAAGTTATTGTGCTCGTCCCCTCAATATCAATATCCGCAGTAGCGCTTTGACCCTCCAGCTTAACAGGAGTATCGTCACCGATCCTGTAAAATATTGCATTAACGCCTGAAACGCTGTCTGTCGAGTCAAAGCTCACAGTTACCTTATCATCGTACCAGCCGCCCGGCTTCGGCCTTGGGTAGATAGCTGCCGTGACCGGCAAACTTTTGTCAATATTGATTGGTCCAAAGGTAACACTTGCAGAATTGTTGGCACTGTCGACAGCAGTACCGGTTGCAGTCTGGTTTGCTCCTTCTTCATTAAAAGTCTGCTCAGGAGTACAGGATTTAATGGTCGAAAGAGAGTCTGTAGCACTATAAGCCACGGATACCGAATGGCTTGTCCAGGTTCCGGCAATGTAGTCGGCTCCGGTATCATCTTTTGCACTAACTGAAATAAAAGGCGGAGTCTTGTCTACCAGATTTGAATTGTATGTCCCTACTTCCACGTTGAATATAACTGAATTAGCGCCGGGAATACTTGCTTTTACCTGTAAGGTTTGAATAATTCCGGCATACGTGGAATAGACCTGATACCCTTCACCCACATAATTTGAATATGTATTGGCAGCTGACGCCATACCGTTGGAATCGGTTGTAACCGTTAGGAATCTGCTGTTATAGCCTCTCATAATCGAGGTTATCATGCTATTCGCAGTAACTTCAAAGGTTACGGAAACACCAGCCACAGGCCTGCCGGAAGTATCTTTTACCACGACTGCCTGCGGCAGCATGAAGCCTCGCCCTCCCGGCGCCGATGCAGTGGGTTGTGCCAGTTTCATCTGCTGGTTCAGTGGAGAAACTGCATATAAGGTCTCCCCTGTCTCTCCGGCAGAATATACTTCATTCATATTTGGGACTACTGCCAAAGAAACTAAAAGTATTATCAGCGAGCAGTATACCCATTTAAATTGTTTACCCGTGCACCTAGCAAAAGCTTTAAACGGTTCCTTTAAATGTTTCATTTGCATTCCTCCAATAAGATTTGGTTTTGAATTGATTGGCATCCGACATTAAATTGTTACCTGCCTCCTGATTTTAAGCAGGCAACCTTAGCTGAAACCTCCTTCTCATATAAAGGAATTTTTATCTTGAAAATAACAACTCGAAAAAACACATCTGCAATATACATAATTTGTATGATATTAAAAAATTTGGTTGTTATATAGATAAAAAGTATTACTATAATAGTAAAACCACTAAAATAAATTACAAAATATACCATCCCAAAAGCAAGCCTACAATTTAATATTGAAGTCCATAAAATTCATCAGGACGGAGGTTTCTTATGCAAACTAACGACGGCATCTCGGTAGAAAACTACAGAAAACTACTGAGGAGAGCAGCATGGAGATTGCAGTATAAGGCTCGTACTCAACAGTTAAAGGAATGCTATCTTCTTTTTGAAAGCCAGGTACACGACAACGGGTTTGAGGCAGAAATTTTATCAAATGTCTATATTAGAGAATTATTGGATTCTATACCATGGGAGAAGTGCAGATACATCATCCGGAGAATAATAATCGACGGCATGACGGAGCAGGAAGTTGCGTGTGAACTTAACATGACTCAACAGGGGGTGAATAAATGGAAAAAGAAAGGATTGGAATTGTTACGACAAACCCTGACAGATTCATACAAATAGTAAGACAAGCTCAGCAGGGTGACAAAGTGTCAATGAATGAAATAATTAATTTATTTTCTGATGATATCGAATATTTGTCCAGATACATAATGCTGCCTAGGGAAGATGCTATTCAATCTCTACGCGTTGAACTCATAAATATTGTTCATGACCAGATAACATTTTCTTAATTTTCCGAAAAGACTGTATTTAGACTACCGAGGATTACTTGCTGGTAAGGGTAGTCCTTTTATATCTGTCAGGAAAGAAGGGGTGCAGGTGGAAACAAATATATTGATTACTTGCATAGCAGCAGTCAGTGGGGTTGTTTTTGGATATCTTACCCTCCAGGCAAGAGTCAAGGGAGAATCAAAACAAAGCGGAATAGAAGTCGGACAGCTCAAGGCGGATATAGAATATATCAAACGCAGCAGTGACACGACTTTGCTTGAATTAAGATGCTTGAACAAGACTGTGAACAACCATGCGGACAGGCTGGCAAGAGTTGAAGAAAGCACCAAACAGGCTCATCAAAGAATCAATGAGCTGCGAGAGGAGTTGGGAAAAGATGTGTCGTGTAAAATTTAAGTATCCCTAACAGTCTTGTATCCATCCAAAACTGCTTTCAGTCATAGATCAGGTATGCGTGGATTGTATGAAGGATGCGCTGCGTAGTGCCGGGTTCCGCACACTGGAATATTTTGGACAAAACTCAAAACAAAGTAATAGTGAAAGAATTGGAGGAATGCGCAAATGTTGGATAAACTAAAAAATTTAATCAATGTAAAAAGCATTGTTACGCTTGCATTGGTATTTACCCTTGTTGTAATTGTCCTGTCAGGAAAAAAAATAGACTCGGATATTTTCCTGCTCTTCTCTAACAGTACTACCATGATTGTTACTTATTTCTTTACAAGGAAAACCACTGATGAAAATAAGTAGGTTAGCGTTCCCGGCCGGTATCCATCAATGATTGCTGCGAAGGCTTCCAATTGACGGATACCGGTATACGGGCTTATTTTACCATAGGTATGAACTCTCCGTAACCTTTGTCTGACATTTCTTCGACAGGTATAAACCTCAAAGAGGCACTGTTGATACAGTATCTTAAGCCACCCTTGTCAGACGGACCATCCTCGAAAACATGTCCCAGGTGGCTTCCGCCCACTCTGCTGGTAACTTCCGTCCTGTACATTCCATGGCTTTTATCCTCATTGTATTCTATAACTTCATCATCAATAGGCCTTGTAAAGCTTGGCCAGCCACAGCCCGAATCAAATTTATCCGATGATATGAACAAGGGCTCTCCAGTGACAATATCAACATAGATGCCTTTCTTTTTATTATCCCATAACTCATTTTCAAAAGGTGCTTCAGTTGCCTTTCTCTGAGTAACCTCATATTGTTCACGGCTTAGCTGTTGCTTCAGAACTTCATCCTCAGCCTTTGAGTATCTGGAGCTGTCAACCTTTCTGCCGGCTTCCTTTTTAAGACTGTTTATCAATTCAAAGTCAATATGACAGTATCCGTTCGGGTTTTTATCAAGATACGCCTGATGATATTCTTCCGCTCTGTAGAAATTAGAGATTGGTAAAACTTCAGTCAGGATCTTCTTGGAATATTCAATTTGCTTTTTATCTATATACTCCTCAATAACTCTTTTGTCGGCAAGATTTTTGTAGTATATTCCGGTTCTGTATTGAGTTCCGACATCGTGGCCCTGCCTGTTTAAAAGTGTGGGATCTATTATACGGAAGTAGTAATCCAGGAGTATGTTCAAGGGCAGCCTTTGAGGATTGTATCTTAGATATACGGCTTCGGCATGTCCTGTATTTTTGTGACATACTTCCTCATAGGTTGGATTTTCCGTTTTACCGTTGGCATATCCGACTTCAGTGTGGATTACTCCCGGAATATTTCTTATAAATGCTTCAACTCCCCAAAAGCATCCGCCGGCCAACCATATTTCAGAAAAAGTTTTTTTGGGATTTATCATAATTTCACGTCCTTTTTACTATATTATTTATAACGCTCCATCCATACGCCTCGTTATAGCATAAATTTACCCTAAACTACAGCTTTTAAACCAAACGGTCGGCTTTATTGAATTTTGACAACTTTGCAAGGCAATTCCCACGGACTGATGTTAAAAACAATTAACATTAATTAACATTAGTGAGATATAAAACCTTGCCATGTCCATATATTATAATTAATAGATAATACCATATTATCATTTTAGGAAGGTGGTTTACAATGAAGACATCAATCTGGGCCCACAGAGGAGCTTCGGGCTACGCTCCTGAAAATACCATGGAAGCTTTTAAGCTGGCACAACAACAGCAGGCTGACGGTATAGAGCTTGATATTCATATGACAAAGGACGGACATCTCGTAGTTGCACATGATGAAACAATAGACCGTTGTTCAAACGGCAGCGGACGCATAATCGACAAGACTTTAAAAGAACTTTTGTCCTATGATTTTTCAAATCACCTTCCGGACTATAAAAATATAAAAATCCCTACTTTAGAAGAAGTATTAGATTTTATAAAAGGTACGAATATGACAGTAGATATCGAAATAAAGTCAGGATTAGTTAATTATGAGGGTATTGAGGAAAAGGCCACTTCCCTCGTCTCAAAAATGGACATGAAGAAAAGAGTCATCTATTCCTCTTTCAATCACTACAGCCTGATGCTGATTAAACAAATAGACAAATCTATCCCGATAGGATTGCTGTATACCGAAGCAATGGTGGATCCCCACATTTATGCAGCTCATTTGACGGCTGAGGCAGTTCATCCCTTCTACTATACACTTGCGGTTCCCGATACTGTCAAAAAGTGCAAAGAAAACGGTATTCTGGTTAATCCCTGGACGGTAAACACCGCCGAACACCTTACCTGGATGTATAAGGAAGGCGTTAATGCGGTTATTACAAATTATCCTGATGCAGCTTTCAAAATCAGAAGACTGATGAACAGGATGTGACGGTATACCGGGCAAAGACAGGAATAGTACAATGGGAGGAACCTTATGAAGCTAAATTACAAACAGACCTTTTTAATAGGCTTCGGTTTTTTTGCCAGCTCCATTGCATGGGCTATGTACAATAATTATGTACCGGTACTGTTAGGAAACTATCTCACAAGTACCACCCTGATTGGATTGGTAATGACTTTTGACAATATCTTCGGAGTGATATTCCAGCCTGTGTTCGGAACATTATCAGACAAAACCATGACCCGCTCCGGCAGGAGAATGCCCTATATATTAATTGGAATACCGGTATGCGCGGCCGCCTTTCCCTTTATCCCTTTTACTAAAACACTATTTTCATTAATGGCGGTTATTATAATTTTTAATTTTGTAATGTCCACCTGGAGAGCTCCTGTTGTGGCCCTTATGCCCGATCTGACACCTGCTCCGCTGAGAAGCCAGGCCAATGGGATCATCAACTTTATGGGAGGTCTTGGAAGTCTGTTCTCCTTCTTTGCCGGAGGCCTGCTGTTCAAGCTGGGAGGCATGCCTCTTCCCTTTGCAGCCAGCGCTGTTCTCATGCTTACTGCCGTTATTGTTTTAAAGATTTTTGTCAGGGAGAAAACAGTCAAGGAGCTGAAAGAAGAGTTTCCGGATAATAAACTTGCCTTTCCTCAAGAGGGTGCAGGCGGGTTGCATGCAGCAGACCCGGGTAGAAACAAAAGTCTTATTTTTTTACTGCTTGCCATCTTGTTCTGGTTTACTGGCTATAATGCGGTAGAAACCTTCTTCAGCCTCTATGTTACCAACACTTTGCGGGATACTTCGGGTAATTTTCTTACCGCGGGAGATGCTTCGCTGCTGCTGGCAATGTTTTCGCTGACTTTTCTGGGCTTCTCAATACCGGCCGGCTTTATCTCTGCAAAGTTAGGCCGGAAAAGAACTATTCTTACCGGACTCACGGGTGTGGCACTTTTATTCACTCTGATGCTTTTTACTGATAACATATGGGCGTTGAGAATACTTCTTCTTTTGGGAGGTATCTTCTGGGCCTGTGTGAACATCAATTCGCTTCCCATGGTTGTTGAAATGGCTCATTGGAAGGATATCGGCAGATATACAGGCTACTACTATTTCTTCTCCTTCAGTGCGGCAATAATAAGCCCCATACTGTTCGGCTTCATCCGGGACCTGGTAAGCAATTACAATGCCATTTTCGTATATACTTCAATATCATTTGCTCTGGCAATAATATGCATGCTTTTTGTAAATCACGGAGAAGCCGCTGTAGGGGAAGTAAAAATTCAGAACTTAAAATAATAGTTAAGGCAAGTATACCTCACTTTATTTTGAGTTCTTTAATCCCTTAATATTATCAAGCAGTTTTGAAGGGTTAATAATTATTTATCTCTCTTCATACAGGAAATCCACTACTTCAGCCCCGGCATTCTCCTCTATGAAGCGCAGGACTTCGTCCAAAACTGCGTTAACCTGTGTTCTGCTGTCAGATACACAGGCGACGCCTATTACGATGGTTTGATAGTAATCCTGTGCATCTACTTCTGCTATGGAAATATTAAATTTGTTCCGTGCCCTCTGTACCAAACTCTTCACAATCATCCTCTTGTCCTTGAGTGAATGGCAGCTTGGAGCATAAAGCTTAACAGTCAGTGACGATACTATCATACAGCCTCCCTGAATACTCAATTTAACCCATTATCACGGCGGTAAATCAATAGCCCAGTTCCTCTCCCACAAGTATTACCTTTATCCTGTCCTTATGCCTCTGGTAAGCTGAAACCACATAATTGCAGCAAATTCTGGCCGGGCCCGCGCAGCCGCTTACCATTTCACCGGGCTGTCCATTGAAGGACATACATTCCCCCTTTTCCTTGCAATAGGTCTGGCAGGAAAGTCTTGTAGCGTTTGCGGGAGCAGCAATAGTTTTTACCCTTATTATTGCTTCGTTCAAATCCTTTACCAGTTTGTTATAACCTGCGATAATAATTACCGATTTGGGCCCGAAACAAATTGCCGCTACCCTGTTGGAATTACCGTCGACATTATATAATTCCCCGTTTTCAGTTATGGCATTCGCACTGCATATATATGCATCAGCAGAAAAGGAATCAACAAATACCTTATTTATCTGCTCGCCTGTAAGCCCTTCCTCATACCTGTCCAAAAATTTATACCTTCCCGAACGCAGCAGGTCTATTACACCGCTTTCAAACAAGGTCATTGCACCGCCGACTCCGACAGTATCCCCGTTCTTCAGCAGTTCGCGGACCTTTTCAGGTATCTGGGCTTTTGTTTCAACATAATGTACCTGCATATTGTTTTTCTCAAGATTCTTCATTGTCTTGCCTATTCTTTTGGCGATAATCGCCTTGGTATTTACATCCATAGTATTTTAACCCCTTTCTATATATTACTCTCCAATATATTCAAAACGCCTGAAGGTCAGACCATCCCGCTGAACCATCTCATCCCACATGGCAGCAGGACGTACCCATATCCCCATTTCACCATAAAGTGCCTGATAAACCACCATGTCCTCCAGTGTTTCACTATGTTTAGCCACATAAAGCACTCTGTATTCGTTTCCTTTAAAATGCCTGTATTTTCCCGGTTTTATCTGACTCACCCTTTTCCTCCTTCCGCCCCCTGACTTTCCAGAAGCCTTACCAGCGCATTTTCAAACGCCTCATTATTTTCTGCAGTACGTTTTTTCATAGGCCGGGTCCTGCCTCCCGCTCTGCGTACCTTTTGACCCAGATGCCTTTCAAAAAGCAGCCTGTCAATGTTCTGGTCGGTATAAATGAGTCCGTTCTGATTTAAAACTTTGGCACCTTTTCCCAACCCCATTGCAGCAACGCCATAATCCTGTGTAACAACAATATCTCCGCACTTTAACAGGTTTATAAGTTTTATATCCACACTGTCCCTTGCTTTGTCTACGGTAATAACCGTACTGTAGCCGTCAAAAAGCTCATGGCTTGTATCGATGATCATTGTCACTGGAACTTTATATTTTTTTGCATTTCTTACTATTATATCTTTAACCGGACATGCGTCAGCATCAACAAGAATTTGTATAAGATCACCTCCAGGGTCATGGTATTAACTTCGCAGACTTCCTCTTGATCAGGTTTGCAGATAATAGTATTTTCTCGATGGGCTCTTCCGGGTCATCCAGCTTTTTAAGGAGCTTGGATACAGCCCTTCTGCCCATCATTTCCTTCTGAACCCTCATTGTTGATAGTTCCGGAGTTACACTCCGGGAGGTCTCTATGTCATCAAACCCCATAACGGATACTTCCTCAGGTACTGATATTCCCATGTTTAATAGAACCTTCAATATTACCAGAGCTTCGGCATCGTTGCAGCAGAAAAACGCCGTGGGAATTCCTGCCCCGGTTTTCATTTCTTCAATTATAAGTACTATTTCTTCACTGTCCAAATTATCAAGTTTGCGGTCAATTACGGAGTACCCGGGGTTATAATCAAGCCCGTATTCTTTTAATGCCTTTAAGTATCCCTGATATCTGTCATAAAAGCTGACAGAGGCATAAATATCCCCCAGAAAACCTATATTTTTATGTCCGCCGTTTATCAGATACTCAGCGGCAAGGTAGCCGCCGCACTGATTATCTGTCAGTACACAGTCCATAACCAGATCATCAAAATAATTATCTACCATAACAACAGGCAAAGCACAGGTTATTATGGAATTGATAGTCCTGCGGGATATCCTGCCAAGCGTGATTATCCCTGAAACCATACCATCTTTGACACAGTTTGGGATTTCAAATATTTCATCTTTTTCATCATAATAATGTATAATGGTGTTCACATTGTTTTTCTTAGCTTCATCTTCAATTCCCAACTGGATAAAACTGAAAAACCCTATTGAATCCCGGGTGCTTTTGGCAATGACAAGACAGAGGTTGCGTGTTATCTGCTGCCGGGCATTGCTTTTATATTTGTAGCCCATGTTTTCTGCAGCATTCTCTATGGTTTTTCTTGTTGTTTCACTTATTCCGGGCATACCCCGGAGCGCCAGTGAAACTGTATTTTTAGAAATGCCCAGCTTTAATGCAATGGAGTCCATTGTTACTTTTTTTGGCATACATCCTCCAGACTCAAGGTTTATGTATATATTTATTACTTTGTAATTATGTATTGAATTATAGCATAAATAAGGCTTTATTCAAAGCATATTGTAATATTACAGGTAATATTATTTTTACTTTACAATTTAAAAATTTTTGAGTATTATAATATTATATATGTTAGCATTTCCTGTTAAATAATTAGAACATTAACAAATCTGTAATATTATTTTTTTAAGGAGGCGCTGTAGTGAAGATTATAGGCAAAGCTTTAAAAAATATCCCCTGGGAGGAAAAGCCCGAAGGTTTCGGCGGAGTTGTCTGGAGACATTCGGGAAATCCCATCATTGATTGGAATCCCACTCCAGGCACTGCAAGAGTATATAACAGTTCGGTTGCTCCCTGGGGCAGCGGTTTTGCAGGGATCTTCAGAGCAGACCACAAGGATGGTAAAGCCCGTATTCATGCTGGTTTCAGCAACGATGCCCTCAACTGGAATATTCAAGATGAACCCATCCAATGGTACGACAGTGACGGAAAATCTTATCAGCCCAACTATTCTTATGATCCACGGCTTGTGGAAGTAGAAGGTACATATTATATCATCTGGTGCACCGATTTCGGCGGAGCCTCCCTTGGTTTGGGAATGACCAGAGACTTTAAGGAATTTATACGCCTTGAGAATCCATTTATCCCCTTCAACAGAAACGGAGTTCTGTTTCCGAGAAGGATAAACGGAAAATACCAGCTTCTCAGCAGGCCCAGCGATACCGGTCATACACCCTTCGGAGACATTTTTCTAAGTGAAAGTCCGGATATGATCCACTGGGGCCGGCACAGACGGGTAATGCAAAAGGGAGGCTCCGGCTGGTGGCAAAGTGTCAAGATCGGGGCCGGAGCTGTTCCCATAGAAACTACCGAAGGCTGGCTGCTGCTCTACCACGGTGTGTCCGGTACCTGCAACGGTTTTGTTTACAGCTTTGGAGCGGCACTGCTTGATACAGATAATCCCTCCAGGGTTCTGTACCGCACCAGGGATTACTTGCTGACTCCCGAAAGACCTTATGAAACCGTTGGATTTGTACCCAATGTCGTCTTCCCGTGCGCAGCCCTGACTGATGCCGACACCGGAAGGATCGCCATTTATTACGGTGCTGCCGATACCTATTCAGCCCTGGCTTATACCAGACTCGACGAATTAGTCGGCTTTATAAAATCAAATTCGGAACTGCTGGCAGGAGATTCTGAAGAATTCAGATAATGTGGCTCATGGAGGTTAACTTGAAAGACTTCACTGATGCTCGTCTTCCAAACTAACCTGTGAACTTATGGCCGTGCGAAATATTCAAAGTATTTATCAAATACTTTGAAAGCACACATGGCCAATTAACCTCCTTTATTCGCCACATTGCGATAAAGGATATAGGTTTTCATTACATTTTGTGGCCACATATGTGGCTCAAGGAGGTTAATATGGAGAAGAATGATATTAAAAACCTCGTAAGTGAATTGGAGCAAGAGCTTAAGAATAATATTCTGCAGTTCTGGATCAATCATTCGGTTGATGATCAAAACGGCGGCTTTTACGGGTATATATCCAACGGATTGTCTCCCGATGCAAAACATGATAAAGCCTCGGTCCTTAATTTCAGAATACTTTGGACCTTCTCCGCAGCTTACAGATATTACAGAGATGAAAAGTATCTTATAATGGCTAAGAGAGCTTACGATTATATAATCAAACACTTTATCGACGATAAATATTCAGGTGTGTATTGGATGCTGGATTACAAAGGGAACCCTGCAGATACAAAAAAACAAACCTACTCCATTGCTTTTGCAATATATGGCCTGTCTGAATTCTACAGAGCTGCCGGCATGAAGGAAAGTCTGGATTATGCTGTCCAGCTGTACCGGTCAATAGAAAACAATATTTATGATGCCGGCCAAAAGGGTTACATAGAGGCCCGTGCAAGGGACTGGTCACCTACAGCCCATATGAGTTTAAGCGGTAAGGATATGAATGTTGAAAAATCCATGAATACTCATCTGCATGTGCTGGAAGCCTACACAAATCTGTACAGGGTGTGGAAGGACAAAAGCCTGGAGAGAAACCTCCAGGAATTGATAAATCTTACTATTGACCATATAATTGATCCTCTCACCTTCCAATTCCGGCTTTTCTTTGACAGGAACTGGGCCTCACTTTCCAAAGCCGTTTCCTACGGACATGATATTGAAGGCAGCTGGCTGTTGTATGAGGCTGCAGAAGTATTGGGAAATGAGGCTTTACTTTCAAAAGTTCGGCTGATATCTGTTTTAATGGCCAAAAAGGTATTTTCCGACGGCATAGACAGAATTAACGGAGGTCTTTTTTATGAGATGGAAAACGGTTCACTGGAAGACTTTAAGGAGTGGTGGCCCCAGGCAGAAGCCATGGTGGGTTTTACCAATGCATATCAGCTGACCGGAGATGTATGTTACCTGGATGAGGCCTTCAGTATGTGGGAATTCATTAATAAACATATTATTGACAGGTTAAACGGTGAATGGTTCTGGGGAACTACAGCCGACGGTTCGCAGATTATCGGAGACCAAAAGGCCGGACCCTGGAAATGTCCCTACCACAATAGCCGGATGTGTTTTGAAATGCTGGAAAGGCTGGGTAAGTTAGCTCCTTAAAATATACAATAAATTTGTAGTCACGGAGATAAATGATTAAAACTTCTTTAAAAGTTCAATAAACCCTGTCTCCGATATCAGCTGCTGCCTTATGCGGTTGCCAGTACTAGTGTCCAGCGGCTTTTTCGTGCGGATCATCTTGTTAAATATGGTCTCTGAAAGCTCCCACTGCTCCTTCGTCTCAAGGATCTTGTTTTTTAAGAGCTGTGGGTCACCTGAATAACCCATATCCCCGTTCATAATATTTATATATTCCAGTAAAATTGTTCTGGCCCCATGTATCATCCATATATCAAAGCATATTCTGTCCAGCATGGGCCAGCCTTCAGATTTATAATAATTATCCAGACTGCAGCCTTCGTCACATAATTCAGCGAACCTCTCCATGGCTTGTTTTCCGTAATATCTTGTATACAATCCATCCTGTGCTTCCGGTGCTGAAAAATTATCAGCAATTGCATGAAAAAGACCAGCAACTTCTTCTTTGAATGCAGTTCCTCTCAGGCTGTCAGCCTCCAGCTCCACTGTGCAGCATCTTATGTAACGGCAGCAGGCTTTCTCAATTTCATGTTTTGCTATGACTCCTATCTGATTATTAAACTCATATGGGACATAATTTTCCATGGTCACCATATATGGAAGTTTCTCGGCGTAATAAAAATTATCTGTATCGTGATAAAGTATTATGTTATTGTGATCATCAACTCCGGGATGAAAATCTTTGAGGTCAAAATAAGGATTATATTTTCTGTAAAAGCCTAACATTTCAAATACTGTGTCAAAAATCACCATATGTCCCTGGTCTAAAAGACTTTCAATAAATTTAACCGCTTCGCTGTCATCTTCCTTAACATATGTATTTATCTTTACATATTTAGTCCATAATGGAACCAGATTTCTGCTCAGATTGTACATGCGAAAGGTACCTGTTGTCCGGTTGTACCAGAAGGTGGGATTCACATCCCTTATGAATAAAGCTGCAATGAGTTTTTTATCTAATTTGAACTGATTCAGTAAAATGTTGTAAACAGAGGTTTCAAAACAGTTCAGCTGTAAGGAAAACATGTCGGGTGTCCCGTCTTTTTCCCTGAAAAAGCTTAAATCCTTTAAATCTGATTTCTTCATATGCATCTCCATTCCGGGAAGGAAATAAATTTTATGTCTGTATAACTAAAAACTTTAATTCCCAAGCATTTTTTTACAAATATGTATACTATAGTATATATATTACACCTTTTTTTTACATTCTTACATATTTTTTAAAACTTATCCGTATTCCATTATTTACAATCCTCTCGTTTTGAGACCTGCCTTTTACTAATTTAGGGATAAAAAAGGAACTGCTGCCCGGTGAATAAAATTAATACATTGTGCAACCAGCCCCTCATTTTTTCAATGCAATCAATGGTTTAATTATTGCTCACCAGGTATGCCGAAATCAGGTGTCCCGTCTTCATTCCATTTTAATTCCCTGATAAACGTATGTCTGTTAGGATCATACAAAGGCTCTTCTACTTCTTTATAGGTACGTGCATGATAAACGAAAATATCCTTTTTACAGTCTTCAGATACTGTAAAACTGTTGTGTCCCGGACCATATTGTCCTGTTTCCTCATTTGTTTTAAATACTGGCCCGGCAGCCTTTGTCCAGGACAAAGCCTCCAGTAATTCGGAGTTGTCATCTGCACTGAGTAAACCCATACAGTAGTTGGAATCTGTTGCACTTGCAGAATAACTGACAAATATCCTGCCATTTCTCTTTATAACAGCGGGTCCCTCATTTACAGGGAAACCAATTTGTTCCCACCTGTAAGAGGGATTTGAAATCATTACGGCCTTTGAAGCTATAGTCCATGGGTTGCTCATTTCGGCAATATACAGGTTTGACAGGTTTCTGCGTTTTTCCGCCCAGATCAGATATCTTTTCCCTTTATGCTCAAAAGTAGTGGAATCCAGTGAAAAGTCGGTAAATGCAGTTATATCGGCTTCACTTTGAATCTTTCCTTTTTCCTCCCACATATGAGCCATCGGATCGGAGCCTGTGCACTCCAGTACATACGGCCTGATTTTCCATGCATCCTCCGCTTCTCCGGCAGCAAAGTATATATACCATTTCCCGTCAATATTGTGTATCTCAGGAGCCCATATATGCTTGCTCATAATACCTTTTTTATGTTTTTTCCATACAACAGCAGGTTGGCTGTCAGCCAGACCATTTATAGTTTTTGATTTTCTGATCTCAATCCGGTCATATTCCGGCACAGATGCCGTAAAGTAGTAAAATCCGTCCGTATGCTTGTATATCCAGGGATCTGCTCTCTGCTCCAAAACCGGTTTTATTAATATTTTCTCTGTCATTACATTCTCACCCTTGTCATCGTAATTTTTGTAAATAAATATGATCCCCTCAGCGCTATAAATAATATTAAAGCTCTAGCAATTGTCAGTGCTCCTTCAGTATTTTTTACCCCAAACACAAATTCCCGAATTATCCATTCCTGAGAACACTAAAGTGGTTTTCCAATTTTCCCAGTCCCACGAAGGTATTACCTTCGAAGTTTGTTCAATATATTCCGATCCGGATTTCTTATCCGGGTCATATATCTTCATACAAATGGTATTATCAGCTTTGAATTTCCAGGTGCTCTTTCCTGTTCCGTCATCAATTTTTCCATTTGATTTCAGAATAATTTTTTTTGAGGAAAGCTGCTGATTATTGTCTTTATCCAACACAATTGTCTCCCAGTCACCAGCCAGGAGTTTTTTACTCAGCTTCTGTTCCGTTTCCCCGGCATACCTTTCAGGAGATATCAGCGGCCAGCCTTCATCCGACCAGAGTATTTTTCTTACGTGCAGATATGGCCAGTTTGTATCCTTGTCTCCTCTTGCATGATGCACAATAAAGTAGTCATTGCCTTCCTTCAAGACCGAGTTGTGTCCCGGCATTACCCAGCCGGCCTTTCCGCCGAATTTGTATCCCCCCATTATTTTGGTGCCGACATCATTTGGCGGCAGTTCGGTATCAGTCATAACATTTCCATTAAAGTCAACATACGGTCCTGTTATTTTATCAGCTCTTCCATCTCTTACATTGTAGTCCTTTGACAGAGAATCATACGATACAAACAGATAATACTTTTTATATTCAGGATTGTAGATAATATACGGCCCCTCAATTGCAGAGGCCACACTATTGCTTCTTGTAGCAATCAATGAAGTTTTGCACCCTTCCTTGATCTTTCCTGTGGTTTTATCCAGTTCAACAATAAATATTCCTCCAAAGAAGGACCCGAAGGACATATACAGATTTCCCCCGGTATCATAAACAGGATTGGGATCTATTGCATTCCAGCTGGAGGAGCTTGTTGACTTAATCACTTCACCTTTGTTTTCCCAGGGGCCTTCCATGGATTTGCAGGTGGCCAGTCCAATAAAGGATTGATTTGTGCCAAATCTTGAGGCTGCGTAGTACAGGTAAAAGGTATCACCGATTTTTATTACATCCGGTGCCCACAGTGTTCTGGCTCTGGTCCACTTGCGCGCATCCTCGGGTACTTTTGAAAAAACCCGGCCCACCCATTCCCAATTGATAAGATCCTTTGACCTTCTTATTGGTATTCCGCCTTTAGGTGTGCCTCCCACCTTTACATCCGTTGTTATTGTGTAATACCACTCTCCGTCTTTAATAACGGAAGGATCGTGAAAATTCAGGTTGCCCCACTTTGTTTCATCACTGGTAACAGAGTGGTCATATAGAGTCTCTTTGGGAGGTTCCTTCGGATATGCTACGGATAAATTATTTTCATTACTAACGCAGGCGGTTAAATTAAAAATAAGTAATCCTGCCAGAATGGCTGCAATAATTTTTTTCATATGCCCCCCTAACCTTCAACATATTTCATACTTACTTCTTTTTGAGTTCCTCTTTGGAGTTATTCTCATAACTCGCACAGGCACGGGAAAACAAGGCCGAATTTAGCCTTTTACAGCACCCGCCGTCATACCGTCAATAAAATATTTCTGGAAGGCTACAAATAGTATGAAAATAGGGATAATTGAAAAGAAAGAGCCTACAATCAACAGATCATAGTTGTTACCATAAGGTGTTAATAACGTCTTCAAGCCTATGGGAAGGGTAAACTTGCTCTGATCGCCCAATACCATAAACGGCCACAAGAGATTGTTCCAGCTGTTCATACCGTTTAATATTGCCATAGCCGCAAAGGAAGGCTTCATAATCGGCAGGATCAGTCTGAAGAATATCAAATATTCAGTGGCCCCGTCAACCCTTCCTGATTGAATAAGCTCCATGGGTATACTTCTCAGGTATTGCCTGAAGAAGAATATGGTTCCAGCATTTGCAATACCCGGTACTATAATAGCACTGTAACTGTTCATCATATGAAGATCATTGATCAACGAATACAGCGGAAGCAGTAATATTTCAAAGGGTACCATCATTATCAGCAGTACGCAGATAAACAGCAAATTACGTCCCTTGAAGTCATACGCCGCAAAACCATAGGCTACAAAAGCACTGACAAACAGAGTCAGCACTACCTGGCCGATGGTGAGAAACATACTGTTCTTAAACCACATAAAATAATCATGGTTTCCGGTAAAAAGAAATTCAAAGTTCTTGAAACTCATGACATTCAAGTCGAATTTCAAATTCAGGCCATAACGGATCAAATCTGCACCCGGTTTAAAGGAAGAAAGTGCTACTGCATAAAAGGGAAGCATAATAACTATAAACAAAACCGAAAAGAATATAAGCAGGAGTATTTTTGCAATTAAATTTTGTTTTGTTCCACCAATGCGTGTATTGTTCACCATTAATCCTCCTCCTTCTTGAATGTTCCCGAGAGCTTAAGCTGAGTCAGGTTAATAGTCATTGCTACTATTAAAAGTACTATACCAACTGTAGCGGCATATCCCAGCTTGTTTTTTTCTATACCCTGTCTATATAAATATCCGACTATTGTCAAACCAATATTTTTCGGAGAGTTGTTTCCATTAAACATCATCAGACTTTCGGTAAACATTGCCAGACCAGCGTAGATACTAATAGTCAAAACATATATGGTTGTAGGTTTCAACAAAGGCATTGTAATAGCCTTGAACTTCTGCCAGGCTGAAGCACCATCTATTGATGCAGCTTCATAATATTCATTGTCAATACTTTTTAAACCCGAGAGATAATACAACATATTGACTCCTGTCCATCTCCAACAGGCAAGAGTCAATAAGGCAGCCATACTTAGATTTTGATCCTTCAGATATTTTAAAGGACCTATTCCAAAAAGAGATAAAATTGAGTTCATTAATGAACTTTCCATTTCTCCGAAAATCAAACGGAAAATAGTACCTGCCACAGCAACTGAAGTTAAAGCCGGAAGGAAGAATGAAGATTTAAAAAATTCTCTTCCCCACATAACCTTACTGTTAATGAGACATGCAAACAACATAGGGAACGGTATTAACAGAACCAGAGTGCCAACCATATATACAACACTGTTTGTTATTGATTTAAGGAATACTTTATCTGTAAGTAATTTAGAATAATTTGCCGTTCCGATCCACTTTGGATCCTGCCCCAGCATCCTCTCCTGAAAACTCATAACAAATGAGTTCGCAAGCGGAAACAGCCAAAATATCAAGAATATGATTACGAATGGTAAAACAAAAATGTAGGGTGCAACTTTCTGAGAATACACAAACTTCTTTATCATATTCAATACTCCCCCTTTCGTGATAAAAGTCAATTACTATCGGCTAAGGCCCCCTGAAGTACAAAATCATCCAAACCCAAGCTGCTTTCAACTGTAATTGACCTTGGCAACTGCAATATACAGTATAGTACATGAGGCTGCTGCTAAACTGAAACAATTGAATACATGCGGAAAATACTTCATTAAATGGGATTGCCCACAAAGTACATGCCTGAAATTCATACAGCACATAACAAGTGTTTTAGCTGTAATTTCAGGCGTATACCTTCAATGGAGCTTCCGATTAATAAAGTTGTATCTGCGCACTGTAATCAAGACGATTTAATGTATAGCATTTGTTTCATTTTGCAGTGACAGCCTCACATAACGAACAAATATGAAATATATGGCAGTTCTTAATCATATCATCTGATTTTATGCAACATGTGCCTTTATTCCCTGCTATTACTTCAATTCCTGAGTAATTTGCTCCTGAGCTTCATCCAAAGCTTCCTTGACATCCTGACCATCTTCAAAGATAGCATTTAATGTAACTGTGCAGAGGATATTGTTTATAGTCGGTGAAGCCTTAACCGATTTAATAGCTTTAATTTCATTTTTTATTTCATTTAAAGTATCAAATGCATTAGTCTTGAAGTATTTAACATATTCATTTTCCGGATTGTGAGTAACGGCCTTGTCAGCCCATACATCCATGTTAACCGGATCGAAACCTAAAGTGTTCCAGATTTCGGTAGTAGCTTCTTTTGAAAGCTTTGCGAATGCTACAAATTCTTTTGCAAGCTGAACATTTTTAGCAGTCTTGGTAACAACCGTACCTGTTCCTCCCAGACCAACCGAACGTGGGTCGCCTGCTTTGAATACCGGCAATGGGGCAATTGCATATTTACCGTTAAGATCCTTCATTTCATTTATAAATCTTGACATATACCATTCAGGCATTAACGCACTTGCATAGTTACCCTTGTTATATTCACCTTTTGCTTCTTCAGTATCGGGCTGTCCGCCGGGAATTGTATGTATAACATTGTTTTTCTGCAAATCTACCAGCATTTCCATAGCTTTAATCATTTCAGGTGAGTTAACCTTTGGCTGGCCATTATCATCCGTATAGTCTGAATTCTGCTGGGCCAGGAGTAATGATGCCTGCCAGGTAGCTGACGTATCAGCTGTTCCTAAATATTTTCCGGTCTTTTCATAAACCTGGATACCGGCTTTTTTGTAGTCATCCCAGGTCTTGATAGTTTTGTAATCAACACCTGCTTTATCCAATATTTCAGTGTTATAATATGCAAGAGTGGCACCTACGTGATAATCAAACCCATAAACCTGGTCACCTTTGCTGTAGATTGCAACACGAGCAGGAACAGTTGTACTCTTGTAAGGTTCAAATACATCATTCAGTGCTTCCAGGGGAACATTGTCACCTTCAAGGAAGTTAGGAAATTTTCCAAGTTCGATATCGGCGATATCCGGAGCACCCTGACCGGTCTGTACAGCTATCAGAAGCTTGTTATGCATATCATCATAAGGCATAACGGTAACGTTTAGCTTGATCTGTTTGTCAGGATTTTTTTCATTCCACAAACCTAACATTTTATCCAGATGCTTACCATGCAAATCAACAAATGTCCAAAAGTTCATTTCTGTTGCATTTGCACCTGCATTTGCACCTAATTGCTGTGTCTCCACCGCAGCTGAACTGGAAGCTGCAGCTGTTGAATCTGCCGGGCCGGAAGAACTGCCGCAGCCTGCCAGAGCAAATACTGCCAGCATACACACTACAAGCGTAAAACTAATAATTCTTTTCATAAAAATATCCTCCTCTATTATGTTTTATATTTAACCTGAACTTTAATCATGAGAAAGGTTATCATCTGCTTGTGTTAAGTATCATTATGTACACCACTATACAATCAAATAATAACCTTTCTTTTATTTTTGTTCATAATTAAACTGTATTTAAAGTCAGCCAATATATTTGCTTTTGCTGATGATTTTTTGCCGGAAGAATTTCATTGGAAAAGCGTTGATTAACATTTGGAGTTCAAATTAATTAATTTATTTGCTAATGTATTCTCTCCTTATCAATAATTTAAAATAATTTGAATTGATTTAAAATCTGTTAAACCAATAGCAGTTTTACATTTGCATTATTCATTTAGAGTAATTCAGAATATGAAATTAAGTATTTTATAAAAAGTTTCACAATTTTTGTTTAATATTTTATGTAATTATTATCTCTTTTTTACAAAAACATGTCAATATAAAAATTTAAATTTTTATATAATATTTTAAACTAATTTAAAACATTCAGTAAATAATAAACATTTAAACAATAATTTACGCTTTATTTTATATTTATTTAATATAGTTCAGTAATTTATGCTATAGTTTATAAAGTATTAAATCATTCCCTTTTTATTTATAAATATATGATATATAATAAATATTGAAGTACATATTAATATATAACGCCATCCGCCACAGGATATTTCATATACTATTTTAGTATATTATAAAATAGTCCAATCAATGAAAACCAATATTCAACATATTTTTTATAGCTTTTGTACTGTTTACCTTTTATTTATTTATGTTAGAATATTATTAACTATATTTGAGAATATTTTATTTTTTAAATATTACGAGGAGACTAAAATGATTCACATTACTAAACTTAAAGATAGCCTTCCTGTATTCAAAGCGTTGAGCTCCGATATAAGGATAGAGATTATTGATCTCCTGGCTGAACATAAACAGCTGAATATGAATGATATCGCTGAAAAGTTAAATCTTACAAACGGTGCGGTAACCATGCATATTAAAAAGCTTCAGGAATGTGGTCTGATCAAAATCTCCACTTTGACAGCAAAACATGGTATTCAGAAAATATGTGCTCTGCATGAGGATAAATTTATCATAGATATAGCTCAGCAGGAAGTTGCCAATTCCTATGAACTTGAAATTGGTGTAGGCCATTACTCCTCGTATGAAATATTTCCAACCTGTGGTTTGGCTACGAAGTATAAATTAATCGGTGAAGTTGATAATCCCAGCTATTTTGCCGACCCTGAGAGAATAAACAGTGATATATTATGGTTTACTAAAGGATATGTGGAATATAGAATACCTAATTACCTGAAACCAGGTCAGGATTTTTCAGAAATCCAGATTTCAATGGAAATCAGTTCCGAAGCCCCAGGGAACTGCAGTAACTGGCCTTCGGACGTTAACTTCTGCATAAACAATGTACAATTGGGCAGTTGGACCAGTCCGGGCGATTACGCCGATACCAAGGGAATACTTACACCCTCCTGGTGGTTTTCAGTATGGAATCAGTATGGTCTTTTGAAGCTTCTTACAGTAAATAAATTCGGGACCTTTATAGATGGCCTTCAAATCTCCCCCATAACACTGGAAGATCTGAATCTCACCTATAAAAGCGATTTGTTTTTCAGAATGTCGGTCCCTGAAGAAGCCACCCATGTTGGAGGACTTACAATTTTCGGAAAAAACTTCGGTAACTATAACCAGGGGATAAACGTCAGGGTTATATACGAGCTAATCCCGGTTCAAGGATAAATATCCGTACTTATTTGTATTTGCGATCTCAATATACAGGGTATAGTTAAAAGTACGGCTGAAGCTATAATCTCAAACTCTGATTGACATATAAAATTTGAAGTGATATATATTTATTTATGATGATCATAATGTTGAAACACAGCTGCTTTAACCGATTGAAGGGGAAGTCTCTATGAATGAGAACATATTGAAAGCAACAGATTTGAAAACAACAAAAAGCCGTCTGGCAATATTGAAGACATTGGAAAAATCCTCGGTGCCAATGACTGCTGAGGATATATACTTTATTGTTGTGAAGGATGTTCCTATGAGTCTTTCTACAGCCTACCGCACTCTGGGAACACTTTCCGATAAAGGCATACTGCTTAAAAACCTGAGTCAGGACGGTAAAACCTATTACCAAATAAATAATCACCAGCACAAGCATCAGCTTGTCTGTACTTTATGCAATGAAACCATACCCATTGACGACTGTCCCCTGACCAGCATGGAAGAAAACCTGATACGTAAAACAGGATTCGTCATAACAGGGCACAGTCTTGAATTTCTTGGAATATGCCCTAAATGCACTGAGAATATGAAAGAATAGTTATCCTTTTTTCGATTGCCATTCTTCGCGGAGTATACCGTAGTACTTTTCGTCATCCCAGTCTCCGCATTTATATCTAACTTTTCTCAGTTCGCCTTCCATGGTCATGCCTAATTTTTTCATAACATTTTCCGACCTGGAATTATTGGCATTACAGCGGGCACACACCTTATGAAGCTTTAACCGTTCAAAGCCGAAATCTGTCATTGCACCAGCCACTTCAGTTGCAAAACCCTTCCCCCAGAACTCCGGCATCAAAAAGTATCCTATTTCTCCGCAGCCTCCGGCTTCATTCAGACTGTGTATCTGTATATCTGCAAAACCTATAAACCCATTATCTTCTTTTGAGAAGGCTGCAAAAGCAAAGGAGTTATTTTTGTTGGGCTTATCATCTATACTTATGAAATCTTCAAAGAAAGGTAGCATTTCTTTTTCACTGTTAAATCCATCTATCCATGCATATCTCATAATATCCTTATTGGAAAAAACAGAATAAAAGATCTCAAAATCCTCATCATTGAACAGTCTATAATTTACGCGTGATGTTGCCAGCTTCATGCAGGTCGCCTCCGGGGGTAAAATTCTTACCATGAAAACAGATCATTATGCTTTATTATATATTACAAGCATTAAAAATAGAATACAATGAAGAATATTACCGGCGAGGAAAATTTTTGCAGGATAAGGCGGAGGACGAAGGCAATACTGTATGTATTGCCAAGGACGACAATGAAATTCTGCGGAAATTTAACCGTCGGCAATATGTGACTTTTAGGTGTTACATATCCCTAGGGGTACATTAATAATATTTCGGCATCTACAGGTGTTTGCAAACTTAAACTTTCTTTTGAACTGCTCATTGACACTGCATAAGCAATTATGTTACGTTTCAGCCCTTTAATCTGTACCTCATACGCAGCAGGGATAGAAGCAATAGTAAAGAAAACCGAGCTTTTAGCGTGCACAGCTGAACTTTTTCTGTAAAAAACCGTTTTTGAGTTATCGGTCAGACTGTACATTATAATTTCAACTAATCCTGTTGGTTCAGTGTTATTGTTAAGTACCCATACCTGAACAGTATCTGTCTCAGTATCAAGTACAACCGATTGTACTGAAACTGCTTCAGTAAATAAATCGTCGTCCGCTGTACTGACAGATTCATTTGAAGCCTGATTTAAATCCGCAATTGCTGCCGATGTTGCAGCTGCCCCTGCGGCTGTCTCCGCCGTGCTCGCTGCTATACTGGATACCGCCGCTGTTGTTGCAGCTGCCCCTGCCGCTGTTTCTGCCGCGCTCGCTGCTATGCTGGATACTGCTGCTGATGTCGCGGCTGCTCCTGCCGCTGTTTCTGCTGCTCCCGCTACCGTGCCAGATATTGCTGCTGATGTCGCGGCTGCTCCCGCTGCTGTTTCTGCTGCTCCCGCTACCGTGCCCGATATTGCTGCTGATGTCGCGGCTGCTCCGGCTGCTGTTTCTGCCGTGCTCGCTGCTATACTGGATACAGCCGCTGTTGTTGCAGCTGCCCCTGCTGCTGTTTCTGCTGCTCCCGCTACCGTATCCGATACTGCTGCCGATGTTGCGGCTGCTCCTGCTGCTGTTTCTGCCGTGCTCGCTGCTATACTGGATACTGCCGCTGTTGTTGCAGCTGCCCCTGCCACTGTTTCTGCTGCTCCCGCTACCGTAGCCGATACTGCTGCCGATGTTGCAGCTGCTCCTGCCACTGTTTCTGCTGCTCCCGCTACCGTAGCCGATACTGCTGCCGATGTTGCGGCTGCTCCCGCGACTGTTTCTGCAGTGCTCGCTGCTATACTGGATACTGCGGCTGTTGTTGCAGCTGCTCCTGCCGCTGTTTCTGCTGCTCCCGCTACCGTACCCGATATTGCTGCTGATGTTGCGGCTGCTCCCGCTGCTGTTTCTGCTGTGCTCGCTGCTATACTGGATACCGCCGCTGTTGTTGCAGCTGCCCCTGCCGCTGTTTCTGCTGCTCCCGCTACCGTAGCCGATACTGCTGCCGATGTTGCGGCTGCTCCGGCCACCGTTTCTGCTGCCGCTCCTACGGTTGCTGCACCAGCTGCTGCCAGGCCCGCCGCTTCTGCGGCTACATCCCCTGCCGCTCCTATCGTTGCCGCACCTGCTGCTGCCAGGCCTGCTGCTTCTGCGGCTATGTCCCCTGCTACTCCTATCGTTGCCGCACCTGCTGCTGCCAGACCTGCTGCTTCTGCTACTGTATCTGCTACTGTTCCTGCTGTTAAGACTGCCGCCGCTGGTACTTCCGCTACTCCATGTACTGTACTCGCTGCAGCTCCTGCTGTTAAGGCTGTTCCCGCAGATACATTTGCTAATCCGCTGGATGTTAACGCCAATGCCCCTGCTGTTCCGGCTGCTCCTGCGGCTATATTTGCTAATCCATGTGTTATCTCCGTCATTGTTCCCGCTGCGTCAACTGCTTTTTTAACGGCTCCGACGGCTGTTTCACCCAGACCCACTATTGCTCTCTCCAGCAGTTCGGTAATTGACTTTATATTCTTTTTATCTCCATCTTCTTCCGCATTTCTAATTTTTCGTTCTATTGCTTTAAGACCGTATTCCTTATTAATTAAAAGACAAATAATTCTTATAAGTAATTCCTTTTCACTGGCACAGGCAAAATTACAACAGTCACTATTATTATATTTGCAGCATATTTCCTCACAGTTGTGTTTACACTTATTACATTTGTTAACTCTTTCATAATTTAAATATTCATAGCCGCTAACTTCTCTGTTAAATGGTTCTTCGGCTATACCGGCATTAACCCCATTATCCGGTACTTTATCAATTAGCTCATCAGTTTGAATTTCAACTGTTTCAGGCTTTTTTCTGCGCGAATTACCGGGATTTATTCTCCTTCTCATATTTTCACCTAAGCCATATAAGTTTATAGTTATAAAATATGCCGTGATAATTAATATGGCTACAAAAACAATCGAGATTATGTAAACGGATATTACTTTGATACCTTTAAATACAAAAACACCCTGTAGCATTATCGCCTTTATCAGTCTGTTGTTCCAAGGCGAATAATATCTGCAGGGTAAGCTGATCAGCAAGGGTATAATAAAGACTTATCCTCACCCTGTCGTTATTATAAAACGTGCCGCCTGTTCTGTCATTCTGTCCGAACTTTCTTTAACATTATAGGTCATGTCTTTGGTCTCTGCTGATTTTTCATTGATTGTTATTGTCTTGCGCGCAATGTCATTAATATCTGCAGCACCTTCATTTGCAGCCATAGCAATTTCATTTATCGCCGACACCATATTTTGTATTGTAGCCAGCAGCTGCTCACAGGTAGCGCTTAGGTCGGTTGAATTGTCGTAATAGTAAATAGCGTCTTTACTGTACTGCTCGCTGGTTTCCAGTAATAGCGCGTAGTCATTGAGCACCCTTTCATTCATAAAATTCAGCATGTTGGTGGAATTATCAACCAAATCGGCTACTGAACCGGTTACAAGGTTTGTAATGCTTTGCAGCTTTGAGACAGTACTTTTTGATTCATCGGCCAGTTTTCTTATTTCGTCGGCAACCACCGAAAAACCCTTACCGTGCTCACCGGCTCTTGCAGCTTCAATTGCTGCATTCAACGCCAGCAGGTTTGTTTGCTCGGTAATGGCAAGTATTGTGGAATACATTTCCCCAATCTGATCAACTTTTTTTACATGGGTCAATGAACTGTTGAGCTTGTCCTGCGCAGTATCAAAAAGCTGTCTGGCTTCGTTCAGGGAATCTTCCGCCTTTTGCTTTATGTTCCTGGCTCTTTGGTTAATATCTGTTGCAATATTTACCTCTTCCAGAGCTTTTGAGGCTACATTTTCAACTGCTGTTTCTATTTCATGAGCAGTTGCCGTCATTTCCTGCGCCGAAGCCGCCGTTTCCTGCATCCCTGCCGACAGCTCCTGCGAAGTACCTGTAATATCAGCCACTTCACCATTAAGTTCCTCGATCTTCTCATGGGTTGCAGCAATGTATTCCTTAGACCTGTCGGCCTCATACATAACTGTTTGCAATATATCGGTAAGCGACATTTGCATTTTGCCGATAGAATTAATTATCTGGCCAACCTCATCCTTCTGCTTTTTATAGGTTTCGGGAATTTCCTGCGATAAATTTCCGGAACCTATGATATTTAAATGTTTAGCTGCAATGTTCAAAGGCTTGGAAATTGACCTGGCAATTACAATGGCAAGGATAAGACCAAGAGCGGCTGCAACAAGGAAAGTACCAATCAAAAAGGTTATTGCTATTTTTTTATTATTTTCACTATCATCATGTATTGCCAGAGACAAATTTACAAGACTTTTTGACAGTTCCTGATATTGCTGCTGATAATCATTCATATACTTGATGTTATCATTGTACTTTTTCATGGCGGCCTTCTGGTCTCCAGCCATGGCCAGCTGTATTATCTCATCTCTGGCCTCATTGAAATTGCTAACATTAAGAGAAGCAGAAGAAAGTGCATCAACCTCGAAATCATCTATGTTCAATTCCTTGAGCTTTGAAAGATCTTCCGATATTGTTTTTGTTCTCTGGTCAAGGTCCTTCAGCTTCTCTTCCTGAAAGGTCTTGTTACCGTTATTCAATATTATGTAGAGTAAATTCGCCTCATTAGCCCGCGAATTTGCTCTTATGTCATTTATGTACTCGGTACCTTTAAGATAATTGTTGTATAAACTATCAATTCCTGAATTTGCAACATTTAAGAAATAATAGGACACAGCTCCCTGGTATAACAACAGTATCAATAAAAAAACAGCCATAACCAAAATCTTATTAAACACTTTCATGTTTTTCAACATAACATTAGCACCTCTCTCTACTTATTACGTAAACTTGTATATACTCCTAGATTATATACCCAGAGAAGGTAATTTGAAACTGTTTCTTGGTTAAAATTGACTTGTTATGCCAGGTAATTTATGTGCATTATTCTTAATTTAGAAGACGTTTGCATGGATGAATCTTTTTCTTCAACGGCATCCTGCATCATCCTTTAATAAGCCTTTCCACCAGCATGGTGTTCCTCTTCTGCATCCTGTTGTTTGAAACAGCTATGCCGATTGCCTTTTTTGAACCCACAAGCACAAGAACTTTTTTTGCTCTTGTAACGCAGGTATAGAGCAAATTTCTCTGCAGCATCATATAATGCTGCATGGTTACCGGTGCAACCACTATTTTATACTCGCTGCCCTGGCTTTTGTGAACGGTGGTTGCATAAGCCAGAACCACCTCGTCCAGCTCAGTGGCATCATACTCAACATTCACTCCGTCAAAGCAAATGGACAGCATTCTGTCTTCAGCGTCAATACTTGTAATGCTTCCAATATCCCCGTTAAAAACATTTTTATCATAATTATTTTTTATCTGCATGACCTTGTCATTGAGCCTATAGACGGTTCCTCCGTATTTTATACTGGCCTCTGCGGGATTCAAGGCTTCCTGCAGAATAATATTCAGATTTAAGGCTCCTGTTTCCCCCTTCTGCATGGGACATAGCACCTGAATGTCATTAACCGGATCAACCTTGTAATAATTGGGCAGTCTCTTTGAGCAAAGCTCTGTTATGGTTTCGACAACTTTTTGCGGCTCTTCCTCTTCAATAAAAAAGAAGTCGCTGTTTTTTCCGCCCTTAAGATTTGGTGTTTCACCTCTGTTTATCCTGTGCGCATTTGTTACTATTGTACTTCCCTGAGCCTGCCGGAATATGCGTGTAAGTCTGACGACATTTACAGTTTCCGACTCTATAATATCCTTAAGTACATTTCCGGCCCCCACAGACGGGAGCTGATCCACGTCACCCACCAGTACAAGCACCGTCCCGTTGGAGACAGCCTTTAAAAGATTATAAAACAGCATTATATCCACCATTGATGTTTCATCAATAATCAGCACATCACACTCCAGCGGATTTTCTTCATTCTTTTTATAGCCTTCGGGAGGCTTGTATTCCAGCAGTCTGTGTATGGTCTTTGCCTCAAGGCCGGTAGTCTCAGACATCCTTTTGGCTGCCCTTCCCGTTGGAGCAGCCAGTAATACCTTTGCGTTCAATTTTTGAAAAACTTTGATAATTGCGAGAGTTGTGGTTGTTTTACCGGTACCCGGGCCTCCCGTAAGTACCATAAGTTTTGACGCGGCTGCAGTTTTTACAGCTTCTATTTGAACATCGTCATATTGAATATCATGTTCTTCCTGGATATCTTTCAAATGCTGATATATGTCGGCAGCTTTGTAGCTGCTCTCTTCCGCAAGTATCTGCCGCATTCTTCTGGCAGCTCCCTGTTCACTGTGATAAAATGCAGGAAGATAAACGGCATCCCCTTCATCGGCAATTACAAACTTTTCTTCAAGCATTTTGTCAATTGTTCCGTCAATAAGTGGTTTATCAAGTTCCAGTATACTGCCGGCCGCTTCAAGCAGTTGATCTCTGAAGGCATAGCAATGCCCGTCATTTGACAGTTCATTCAGAACATAAAGCAACCCTGAACGGCACCTTTCAAGTGAGTTGCTGTCAAAGCCCAGCTGCCGTGCTATCTTGTCGGCTGTTTTAAAGCCTATACCCCAGATATCATCTGCAAGTCTGTAAGGATTTGTTTTTACAATATTTATACTTTCATTTCCATAGGTCTTGTAGATTTTAACGGCATAAGCAGTTGAAACACCATTACTTTGAAGGAAGAGCATAACATTTTTTATTTCCTTCTGTTCCTGCCAGGCCTTCTTTATCATATCAACACGTCTTTGACCGATTCCTTCCACATCTATCAGACTGTCCGGCTGTTCCTCTATGATTTTAAGAGTATCTTCCTTGAATCTGGCTACAATTCGTTTTGCATAAACAGGTCCTATTCCCTTAATCATGCCGCTGCCAAGATATTTTTCAATGCCTGTAACCGTTGCCGGTACTGTCTCTCTATAGTCAACCACACTGAATTGTCTGCCGTATTTGCTGTCGTGTCTCCAGTCGCCTTTCAACCGGATTGCCGCTCCTACATTGACGGCGGCAAGGTTCCCCACAACCGTTACCAGCTCCGCGTAGCCCCTGGATTTAATTTTAATTACACTGAATCCGTTTTCTTCGTTGTTATAAGTTATTCTTTCTACAATTCCGCTGAGGTATTCCATATGTACAGCCTCCTGCAATAATTATAGCATAATATGGAACATATCATGGACTTAGTACGATACACCTTTGCTGTCAGCGTTATGGAAAGTGTTATTGATATGGGTTGGTATGAGTATTCCTTATTATTTTATACTACATTCTTTTCCTTTTTAAAATTCTGCTTTTCGATTATATTGACAATATTATTAAATGTATTAAATTTTTTTGCAACTATGTCTTCCTGCGGAATCGTTATATTAAATTCTCTTTCTATTTCGAAGAATAAATAAACCAAATCCCTTGGTGCCATCCGCAATTCCATGCCTAGTAATTCCTCATCAAAAATTTTACCGCTAAAATTACTAATATTTATTCCCAGTTTATCTAGAAATATATTTACAAGTTTTTCACTTATATAATCACAATGATTCATCAGATCAAGTCACTCTCCTATTCATTCAAATATATGATACACTTATCATTAATGGTTTTCGCACATTGCTCTGCGGTAACTGCTCCTTCCAGGTACTTTTTTAATTCACCCCGGACAATCTTGCTTATTCCATTCTCATCAAATTCACATTGCCGGATATTATTTACAACACTCTCTAACTGTTCAGAGAGCCTTTTGGGTATTGAAACCATATCAAATGCTCCTTTATCGCTACTGTATGTACCAAAGCTTATTGAACTGTCGGTATAATATTTTATTTCTTCTTCAAATGCCCTATTATTTACCGCAGCGTAATAATTATAGTTATAATTTTGTTTATAATATTCCTCTGATAAAAGTCTTTTTATATATTCAAATGCTGCTTTTTTATATTTGCATTTGGAATTTATGCCCATGGCATCATAAGGAACAGCATTAACACCTTTTTTTGTTTTGAAAGCCGGTATGGGATATACTTCAATATCCTCACCTGTAAACCTTTTGTAAAATGAATTATTTTTGCAAAGCTCCTGTACACCCCCATAGTTAAAAGCGCCATTATACAACATTACCACTTTTCCATTTTGCAACAAGCTAATAGCATCAAGATTTTTGGCAATCTCTCCAGGGCATACTGCAGGATAAATTTTCTCCTTATATACCTTCAATAATTCGATAAATTCCGCTGAGTTAAAATTTGATTTTTTAGTGTTGCTGTTGAAAAACTTGATCTCACTTCCCAGCATAAAGTGCATAAAATAGGGAACAGTATCATAATCCGGCTGAAATAAGAACTTACCTGTTCCCTTATTGGCTTCGACAGTCTTGCCTGCTGTCTCAACCATGGTATCCCAGTTCCAGTTCTCGCTGTTTATTTGAATGCCGTTCCTGTTTAATGTAGTTTTCGTTGTATAAAATGCAAGCATACTGAAATCCAGGGGGATCAAATATCTCTTTCCGTCATAAACTCCACTATTTAATACCGTTTTGTTGTAATTTGCCAAATCAAATTCTTTATCCTCATTTATTATAGAATCCAAATTACTCAACGCACCCGAGGACATCAGCTTTGGAACAGAGTTAAAATCATAATTGCTTATCTTAAATATATCAGGTCCCACTCCCGATAAAATCTCGGTTGTTATTTTATTTGTGTATTCTTCCATATCGGCAAAGTACCTGGCTTTTATTTCAACACCCTCATAAATCCCTAATGCATCTGCATATTTCTTATCGGAGCTTCCCTTTAGATAAATGGTTAAAGAGGGATTTTTGCCTCCTGAAACACTGCTTTCCCCTACATTCTTGTCTGTCTCTTTAGTACAAGATATATTGGAAATTGCCAGGATAGCAATCAATATATAGAAAAAAATCTTTTTAGTTCTCAAAAGCATTAAAGTGCCCCCTTACATTATGCTCAATCCGGCCCGCCTAAATATATCGAGCATTTCCATAATTGGAAAGCCGGTCAATTATGTATTCTGCCATTTTATTTACATCCTCGGAATTTAAGATGTTATATACAGGCATATTTAAATTGGTAAAACGAAGTTTCTTCTGATCAATAAAATTTGAAGTTACAGTTGTATACTCCACCTTCTTGCGCTCATATGCGCTCATCCAGTCAAACATAACGTTTGAAAGGTTAAAGCAATCGACTTCAAATCCGAGTTTATACCTGATTGACCTTGACGTCATTTGAAAGTAATCAGGCTTATAGTCGTCATAGAGCGTGCAAAGAATTGCTGCATCCGGAGTTACTGCCTGTGAGACCTCAAACGGTATTATTCCAAATTTGTTTGTAAAATAATTATTAAACGGCATAATGCCGCCAGGTAATCCTATGATTATAATATCCGGTTTCTCTTTATACTCTATTTCCTTTACATACCTGTTAAATAAAACTATTTTGCTTGTTTCACCTATATTTGTGCTAAACATAAACTCCGGGAACGAATGGAAGCCCAGCAGTTCACAGTATGATCTTGTACCGATCTGACTGACCTTATATCCCAGGTTCAATAAGGAATCCCTCATTGCAAGCTGTGTTTCAAATTTGCCCGTTCTCTCACACATGCCAATTACAAAAACTACCGGTACGCCAATATCATAAATGTTTTCCTGAAAAGCCGCATATTCATCCAAATACTGAAATTTATTCCTGGAATTATAACAAATAAACTGTTTGCCAATCTCTTCACATTTTTGCTTAATTTCATTTTCTATTTCGACTGCTATGTCATAAAGCAAAACAATGTTTTTTTCTCTTTTTATTGCACTGATAATTTTAGGGTAGATGAGCTTTTGAAAATCAAATATTGTAGCCGCATCTGAGAATATTACAGTATCACACAAGTCAAGACTCTGCTCAAAATTACAGTCCACATTAACTCCTATATGACTTCCTCCTGATTTATGTGCTGCATCATTCCCGGACAGCCCCCAGCTTTCAGGTGATACAGCTCCGACAATATCATATTGCTCTATCAGCTTTCTATACCGCAGAACCGGTTCAAACTGTACATCAAAAGGATAAACTATTGCTTTACTTTTCACTTTCTCATATCCTCCTATTCATATAATCTATATTATTTCTTGAAACATTGGTAAATTCTTATCAAAATCATAACCAAATTCCTTTAACATACAATAATTCTTAAAATCAGACTCAACCATTACTCTGACATTATTACAGAAAGAGCCTTTCCTTTCAGAGGATACCTCTGTCAACTCGTCAGCATAAGCAGCGCAAAGATAACAATGATTAAACGCCCAGCAATTTTTACATTGATTTTCAGTCACCTGGCCTATATTTAGTAATTTACTTACTTTGCTTATGTCAAAACCATCATATATATTTCCTATATTCATGATTTCCGAGCTTTCACTTACTCTTTCACAGGGATATAAACGGCCCTTTACGTCCATAAACAATCTATTTACACCCGGAATACAGGGTCCTCCATGATGCCCCTTGTCAGGAAGGCTTAGTACGGGCTTTAATCTTTCATGCAATTTATCCATCTGAATCATATAATTATCAAACATTTTTGATATATAGTGCTTGTCCAGCCGGTTAAGCATTGCTAAAAAGACTTTAAAATACTCATAATCCAAATCTAAATCAAATTTTTCTGTTCTTTCTATTTCTGTTTTCCTATAAATATCTTTGAAAATTGAAGATTTGACATAAGAGTTTTTAACGGCATCATATGATGTAAAAAATTCATTCGTACAATTGAAATCACAACTGGGATCAATTACTGCATTAAAGGATATATTCTTTTCAAAAAACCTGGGATATTTCTCTCTAAGCTTATCTAATTTGTCAATTACTATATCGAATGTTCCGCAGCTGTTGTATGCAAATTTGCGGTTCTTGTCATGCACTTCTTTGGGACCATCCAGGCTTATAACTACAGCGACATCATACTTCTCCAGAAATTCAAGCTTTTCATTGTCCAGAAGAGTCGCGTTTGTAGTAAAGGTAAAATGTATATTTTTCCCTTCGGACTTTAATTCTGCATATTTTATGACACTTTTCATCAGGTCAAATTCAAGAAGCGGTTCGCCTCCATAAAAACCCACTGATATTCTATCGCTGTCCTTTGAATGTTCCAGTAAAAAATCTACCCCCTTTTTAGCAATCTCTATATCCATCTTTTGATTTGAGTGCTCCCTATTTTCATAGTCACCGGAATAAATGCAATAGCTGCACCTGAGATTACATTGCTGTGTTATTTGCAGTGTGATCATGCATGCTTTATTATTGAGATAATGTTCAAGTACTGCATCTATTGGGTGTACTATTTTCCCTACCCTTTTCGATGAAAGCAAACCGTTTTCTTTCATCGCATTAATTAGCTCTTCATTTTTACTAAAGTCTTTATTTTTAAAAGATTGCCATAGGTTTTCTTCTATCTTTAGAACAACACGCCTGTTTACATCATATAGATAATAGCCACCCGGAGTACGAAATAAATGTATAAAGCAATTATCCTCATTCATATTTATTGCTCCTTTACGATACTTTTTTAACAAATAAACAGGAGAAAAAACTTTTTCTCCTGTTTTAATTGTTTTATTAACTGTTTATAGCTCTTGATATTGAATAAGCATAATCACTTTTTGAATCCCAGTTACTGCTATATGGACTGGAGTATTGTGAAGCTTCATAAGAGCCGCTTGGTGTAGCACAACCACCTCCACAACTGCATGAGCATGAACCGCAATCTGCGCCGCACATGCAGTATGCCTCTATAGTCTCCTTCATATCATGTAATTTTTTACCCAATATTTTCATCAATCTCACCTCCTGGATATAAATTTAATTTTTCTATAAACACGCGCTTATTTTTAGAAAAATTATTTATATGAATTTACATGGCCTTACTTACCGCGGAGTAAGGCCGGTAATTTCAAATACACATCTATCCGACTCTTTTTTCTTCAACTAAAAGTTCCTTATAAACAGTGGAATTATTCTTTAAATCACCGAAGCTTATATATTCTTGAATGTTTCCTTCATGCACCATCCAGATTTTATCCACCTTTGTCAAAATATCAGGCTTGTGGCTTATAACTAAAACCGTACTGTCATTAAAATCCGTAGTCAGCATTTTATTCACATATGCTTCGGACTCAACATCATAATTTGCAGTGGCTTCATCAAGTATAAGTATTTTTGAATGCCTGGCGAAAGCCCTGGCCATTGCTATCTTCTGCCTTTGTCCGCCTGAAAGCCTGGAGCCGTTTCTGCCCACTTCACTTTTATATTTTAAAGGCATGTCTTTTATAAAATCAAATGCACCGCTTCTCACCGCAGCTTTACTGATAATTGAGCTATCAGCCTTTGACCCGGTGGAAATATTATTTTCTATAGTTGTGTTGAAAAGATATAAGTCCTGACTTACCACGGATATCAGACTTCTGTAATCCCTCAGTCTGATATTGTTTATATCAATTCCATCAATCAATATTTTCCCTTCCTGAGGCTTATAGAACCTCAGCAGCAAGTTAATAAGGGTGCTCTTTCCCGAGCCGTTAGCCCCGATAATAGCAATTTTTTCACCGGCATTTATATTAAGATTTATTTTATTCAGGATTTTCTCATCTTCCTTATATGAAAAACTCACATCTTCAAATCTTATATCTCCCCTCACCTGATTATCAGCAAGCCTTACATGGTTTCCCCGGTTAATTCCGACCTCTGTCTCCATGTCAAGAAATTCAAAAAATCTTTTTGCAGAAGGGATTATGTTTGAAAAATTATAGCCTATATTCAATATTGCAGATATAGGGCCTATAACAAAAGAGCTGTATGTAAGAAATGCGAATAATCCTCCGATTGTAAGATCATTCCTGAATGCCATGTAAGCTCCCAGTATATATAAAGCACTGGAAATCCCCTGGAACACAACACTTTCCGAGTATTCGATGAACTTATCCAAAAACGCCATTTTTATATTCATCTTAACAATTTTTCTTTGTTTTTTAATAAATTCTCCGGTTTTTATTCTGTCAAGTCCACAGAGCTTTATTTCTTTCATCCCGTTTATTGTATCTCCGTACCAGGATGAGAAATCACGGTTATACTCCATGAACTCCTCAAACATATTCTTTCGTTTTTTTGCCAAAAAATTGACTATAAAATATCTTACGGGAGCAACAAAGAGTACAATCAAAGTCAATTTCCAATCAATTATCAAAAGCCCTATCAAACCTCCGATAATCCTGAATACCTGCGAAATTATAATAAAAGTTCCTTTATCACATATCCTTGATATGTTGCCTACATCCATTCCAATGTTGCCCATAATCTCTGAAAAATTCGTATTATTAAAATATTGAAGTTTAAGTTTTTGAAGGTGCTTAAAGGCCATCTTAAGGAGAGAATATTGAAATATGGAGTTTACATATGAAAAGTATTTTGTCTCAAGCAAGCCAATTGCCTGCTCAATCAAAACAATTGCCATTGTAATCAAAGAAAATTTAACTACAACATTAAAATTTTTTACAAGCAGCCCATTATCCATTATCTGCTTACTCAATAATGGTATAAGCATATTTATTCCGGCTGAAACAATAATACAGGCAAATATCAAACTGATTTTTTTAAAATATGGTTTTAGAAGTTTAAAAAGTCTTATATATAGCTTTTTATTTTCTTTAATAATAGACAAACAACCACCAACTTATCTTTTTAGTATAATTACAAAAACAAAGTAGCAGCTTTAGTTCCATTGATATTTAATAATTTACCAATTATTGAAATTATATACTAATCAGCACAGTGCGTCAACCATATTTTTACATTTTAATATAATAAAAGTGTTGATCAATTATTTTTCGTTATATGTTTTGTCATGAGTAATGTCACAATTGGTAGAAACAAAAGGCAGCAGAGGTATATAAAGCAACCCGTGCTGACAGACGCATAGATGCAAATAAACTGACAATTCCCCGCACAGTCAATAATTATAGGTAAAATTTATTATTCGCCCGGACGCAGTACATGCTTTTTTATATTTAACCCTTCAAGACCTAAAAACCTTTTCAGATTTTTTGAAAATACCTTCTGAACAACATGCTCCTCAACAGAGAGCTTCCTATATATTTCAGTATCCCTTCCGACCCACTCCTTGGTCCACTTGGAATTATAATTATCCAGGCTGCAGTCACAGCCAAATATAATATTATTTTCAGCGTCATATCCCACCTTGAACAATTTGGTCAGCAGCTCTTCTCTGTAAATAGGAGGTGTTCCCGGTGTTATATCAATAAACATTTCTACAGACAAATCAGGACGCCTGGAACAGGCATTCTGGAATTTGCCATAAACAGCTATACACTCATCGATCCAGGGCCAGGAGGCGTGGGCCAGTGCAAACTTCAGGCCGTCAATCTGAAGAAGGGCTTCAAATCCTGCCGGACGATTATACTTTGCCGATACCGCTCCGTCCCATAAAATCCCTGAATGAAACAAAACAGGCTTATTAATCCGGGATATGGCCTCAAAAACCTTTATAGCCCTGCTGTCCCCAGGGCAGAACCTATTGCATATCACTTTAAACCCATTTACACCATATTCTGCAGCAAGCTCAACCTGAGCGAGGGCATCTTCTTCTATTGGATCAATCCAATAGAATGGATACAGTTCCATATCTGAAGCTTTCCATTTAACGAGATTGTCCAAACGCTCCTTTGTTTTAAATTCCCCAAAGTTTAAAGATTCCGGCGGAAGTGAGATGATAATTCCTCCATCAACACCGGCCTCCCTGAATTTTTGCTCAAGGCCCTTTATATCTATTACCTTGTTGAATATATGTATATGTCCGTCAAGCATTTTTACCGATTCCCCTTTCATAAAAGCAATTTTCTTGAAAAACAAGTGCTGCAAAACTATTTTACTTCTTTGTTTTGCAGCACTGAATATTAACAATGATAATTTGGGTTTTCTAATACAATGACTGATTGCAGCAAAATTTTAGAGTTAATATTTGACTTCAACAGGCAATCCTGTTTCTGCCGACTCCAGAATGGAAATAATGGCTAACGCAGTTCTTCTTGAATCTTCAAGTGTCACTCTGAATTCCTGGCCGTCAACCAACCTGTCAATAAAGTCACGGATACTTTCATATGACAGTCCCTTGTATTTGCCAAATACCTTGTTTGATACCAGGATATCAGGTGTGTATGCTTTTTCCTCTGTTACCATATTAATAAGATTGTGACTTGACAAGTCCAGGCTTATCATTCCTTCTGTGCAAAGCATGCTGAACCTGAAATCGTTAATATTGGTATTTCCGTTAGGTGTGACCCATCCGTTTTCCATATGAGCCACTCCTCCTTTTTCAAATTCGATTGTGGTCAGGTATATATCTGCTGTATCCACTCCTAATTTCTGCAGGATGCCTTCCTTCTTCACAGAATACACCCTCTTGACTTCATCATTAAACAACCAGCGCAGTGTATCAAGGCTGTGGCTCCCAAGGAACCATAAAATTGAAGATCTAGACGCCCAGGAAAGCATATCCGTTGCAACCCATTTAACATCGCTGTGTCTTATATATGCCGTGTATGGTTGTCCCAGCTTACCCGATTCTATTTCCTGCTTGGCCGTATTAAAAGGCGGATTCCATCTGTTGTGCAGATCAACCATACATCTGACTCCATTTTTTTCTACAGCCTCACATATCCTTGCGATATCTTCTCTTGTGGTTGCCAGAGGCTTTTCAATCAATAAATTCTTTTTATGTTCTGCAAACGAAACGGCAATATCGGCATGAAGATAATCCGGTGTTACTATTGCCACTGCATCAATATCACTTTTTTCAGCCATTTCCCTGTAATCGGTATATACTTCCCGGATTCCGTATTTTTGGGCAATGGCGTCTGCTCTGGCTCTATCCTTATCGCATATTGCTACCGGATCGGCAAATAAGTGTTCTTTATATATTGATGCATGGGTTTCTCCCCAAACTCCAGCTCCTACAATTCCTATTTTAATTTGTTTGATTTCCATGATTTTATTATCCTTTCCTATAATTATTGTTTTACTGCCCCGGAGGTCATTCCGCTGACCAGGTGCTTTTGCAGCAGCAGGAACAGAGCTACCACAGGTATGGTTATCAAAACCGATCCGGCCATTAATGTTGCCCAATTGGTTGTGTATTGACCCTGAAAGCTTGCTATTCCCATTGGCAGTGTCCAGTTCTGGTAGCTCTTCATAAATGTACTGGCAAACAGGTATTCATTCCAGCCGGTTATAAAGGAAAACAATCCTGTAGCAACCAGACCTGGTGCCGTCAAAGGCAGTATGATAGTGGCAAACAGTCTGAATCGGCTTGCACCGTCAACCATTGCAGCTTCGTCAAGGCTGGCTGGAATAGTATCAAAAAACCCTTTCAGCATCCATGTGCAGAATGGAACTGAAAAAGTGGCATAGGCCAGAACCAGTCCAAGATGAGTATCCAGAAGCTTTAAATTGCCCATAATTATATATAGCGGAACAATGAGCAATGACCCCGGCAGTACCTGGGTAGTAAGAATAGTATAGGTCAGAGTTCCCTTAAATTTAAATCTGAACCTTGACAGTCCATAACCTCCAAGTGCTGCAATGAGCATTGAAAACAACGTGGTAAAAACTGCTATTGTTGAACTGTTCAAAGCCCATTTTAAGAAGTTAAAGCTTTTTGAGCTCTTTGTCAGGACTTCTATAAAACCTTTGAATGTGGGTTTTAAGGGTATAAATGTGGGAGGATAGCTGTATACCTCGTTTGCAGGTTTAAGGGATGTGGAAAGCATCCATATAAAAGGGAACAAAGTCACCATACATAGAAATATTGTCAGAATAATAATACAATAGTGTGCTGTTTTTGACTTTTTCATGCTTCCTGTTCACCGTCCTTTAATGCCTTAAAGTATACAAATGTAAAGAATAAGGATACTACCAGCAGAATTATTCCTGCAGCCGACGCTTTTCCAAAATCAAAATATTTAAAGGCATTTTGCTGAATATATATGGTTAAAATTTCTGTTGCTCTTGATGGTCCTCCCTTTGCCAATACGTAAGCTATTGCATAATCTTTTATTGTCCATATTATCAATAGCAGGAATACTATCATTGACACAGGTTTGATTGAAGGAATGGTTACATGCCTTACTTTTTGAACGGCATTTGCACCGTCTATATCGGCTGCTTCGAACAAATCCTTTGAAATGCTTTGCATACCTGCCAGCAGCATGACAGCTACAAAAGGAAACCCTTTCCATATATTCACAATCATTGCCGCGGGCAATGCCACTTTTACGTCCTGCAGATAACCTATATTACCCGACAATATATTTAGGTTATTGAGCAAATAGTTGATAATTCCATAGTCCCGGTCGTACATCAGTATCCAGATAAGGCATGCAACAACCTCAGGTACGGCCCACGGTATTATCAGAAGGGATCTTGCAACTCCCCTCCCCTTAAATCCGTGATTGAGCATTAATGCTGCGAAAAACCCAATTACAAACCTTGCTCCAACAGTAACTACGATATAAATCAATGTTACTTTTACAGAACTAAAGAAGTATTTATCACCTAAAACTTTTACATAATTGTCAAAGCCGACAAAATAGTTGCCGTTGGGCGAAGGTTTTGCTATGTACCAGTACTGGAAGCTCATAGCTGCCGCTTTAATAATGGGTATCGCCAGAAATACTAGTATTATCAGTAGTAAGGGACCTATGAATAAAAGTGGTGTATAATCAAATTTCTTTTTCATATAAAACCTCCGCTTACCAGACTATTACTTTCTCGACATAACTTCCTCGATTGCTTTTTGTGCTTCGTCCATTTTTGTTTTTACATCTGCAGCCTGTTCAGAGAACATTGCCTGACCGGCATCCAGCATGATCTGTGAAATTTCTCCCAATTGTGGGATGTTTGGATCGGCTACCAGATCGGTATAATTATTTTTCATAAAATCGACTATGCTGTATTCCAGAGAATGATTCTTCAAATATTCATCACTGGTTGAGTAGTCCAGGTTGCTTGGAATCATACCGCAGTCGGCAATAATTGCCTGTGCCTCCTTTGATGTCATCCATTCCAGGAAAGCCCATGCGGCATCTGGATTTTTACAGTTTTTGCTTATCATTGTCACCAGCGGATAGTTTGTTGGATTTGGCTTATAGGTTTTACCATCATAAACAATGTCAAATTGGGGGATTATTCCTATATCTTCAAATAAAGCCTTATCCCTTTCTCTGGTCATACCCACAAACCATGGGCCGTCCATATTAAAAGGAACATCTCCGTTCCAGAACATTTCACGGGAATCCTTTTTGTCTGTTACAAGTTTTACAGCTTTATCCTTGACTATTAAATCCTGCCACCATTCTGCCGCCCATACATTTCCGGGTGAGTTTACATTTACGTTTTCAGCGGTATACGGTCCTTTTTCCCCGTTGGAGAAATACAAACCGCCTGAGACTGCTCTTGCAATGAGCCTGTTCCATTCGCTTATTGTAAAGCCATGTGTACCTGAGACTACACCCATTGCATATTTTCCGTCACTTACAAATTTCAATGCGGCGCTCTTGAAATCTTCCTGTGTCTTTATTGACTTGGGGTCAATCCCTGCTTTTTCCAGCAAAGACTTTCTATAGAAAATTCCGGTTGTTCCCCAGGCATAATTTGACACCGCCAAAGTCTTTCCGTCTACCGAACAGAATTCCTGTCCTACAAGTTTTTCTTTCAGACCCGACTTATCCAGATAGGCGGTCAGATCGAGAAATGTCCCTTCCTGACGTATCACCTGATAAGTGGAAATATTTTCAGGATAAACCTGAATCATATCGCTCTCATTACCTGCCAGTATTTCAGTAGTAATATTGTCCCAGTAGCCGTCATAACCGGCGCCAAATATCTCAATATTGACATTTGGATTCTCTTTTGTGTATGCGGCAATCAGTGCATCAATTGCAGCCTGGTGAGGCTCTTCCACATACACCGAAGTGGAAAAGGAAAGTGTTATTTTTGCGTCTGAGCCATTATTCTGTTTCGTCTCCCCCGCAGCTGCAGCGGATGAATCAGAACTTGCTTTTGAACCTCCGCACCCGGAAAGGATTCCCACAACCATAGTCATGGCCAGTGCCAATGCTAATAACCTTTTTTTCATAGTTGTAACCTCCGCTTTTATATATTTTTTAATAAATCAATTCTAACTTTAACAAAGTTTAATTTGTATGGAATATTCTCAGACAATCAAATATTTCACAACAAACATCTGAGTATTTTACATATTTTTAGTTATAATACACAAATAAATATTTTTATATTATTAATAATTTTAACATTATGTAAATAACTAAATCCCATACAGTTGAAAGTCGACGATTTTGGTTTATAGCACAAAATCGAAAGTAAATAAAGAAGTCTCCTATATATGCTTCAAATTCGTATTATTATCTGATAGACTATAATTGTCAGTCGGGATCATGCATTTCTATCATATTTTTATGTTAACAACGTTTCTAGCATTTAATTTAAAATCAGAGGATACTATGTTTAAAGCGATAATTATTGATGATGAACCATGGACAATAATTGATATAGAACAGACCTTGCCACTTGAAGAACTGGGTTTTGAAATTGCGGGTTCCTACAGGGATTCGCTGACTGCTCTAACAACTATCGCAAAGATCAAGCCTGATTTAATAATAACCGATATCCGTATGCCTGAAATGAGCGGAATTGAGTTGATGCAAAAATTGCGCGACCAGAAATTACAATGCGAGATTATTATAATAAGCGGCTACGGCGAGTTTCAATATGCCCAGAAAGCCATCCAGTACGGAGCTGCAGGCTATTGCTTGAAACCACTTAACCCTAAAGAAGCCTATGAAACACTGAAAACTGTCAAGGAAAGGCTGGAAAGCAGGTATGCCGAAGCAAAAAAAGAAGGTATGGAAGTTAATAAGGCTGCAGACCCAAATATAGATAATTTCAGCAAAATGGTCAATTATATTGACACACACTTTTCGGAAAAGTTAACGCTAAAGCAGCTTGCAAATAACTTCTATCTTAACCCAAATTACTGCTGCATGTTGTTTAATAAATATAAAAAAATGACTTTTTCTCAGTATCTGACCAGTATTCGTGTGGGTGAGGCAAAAAAAATTCTGGAGAGTACACCATACCCTCTGGATAAAATTTCATCCATGGTTGGTTTTCCAGACTATTTTTATTTCAGCAAAGTATTTAAAAAGCATAATAATTTATCTCCAAAGGAATACCTTAAAAAGATTAAGGAGAAATAGTATGAAAAGGTCACTATTCAGACAGTTTTCGGCTATAATGCTTTTACCGGTATTATTCATATTTATTGCCGCCTATTTTGCACAGATGCATATTCAGAAGACACATTTCTCCGAATTGATAGACTATTGTGGTACTACACTTGAAAATATCAAAATCAATGTTTCAATTCTATCCGAGAACATGTCAAAGGAAGCATCTATTTTTGCAAACAGTGAATATGCCCAGATACTGCTTGCTTCAGATTCCTCCTCTGAAATTAACAGGGCCAGGAAAAATCTCAGCGATACTATTTCCCTTTCAAAAAACTTTAATTCGGATCTTGTGGATATCCTTTTATGCAGCCAGTCAGAAACCACAAGTCTTGCAGGCTATATTTCATCAGGGTTGGAAAAGTATATCCAGTCTTATACCATGAATTCCGTTAACATAAACAGGGCCTATACAACTTACTATGACCCCGACTCAAAAAAAACCTACCTGATCCACTTTACCCCCATATACGCTACAAAAATCACGTCAAACTACCGGTCACAATTGGGGTATGTAGTTATAGTTTCATCCTTAAAAACCGTTTCAAAGCTGATCAATTCATCAACCGATATCTACATTGAGCTCGTTGACAGCAATACTAATAATTTACTCATTTCCAATACCGGTAACTTTACAAATAAAAGCATTAACACAGATGCTGATAACCAGGTTTCAAAGAATATATCAAACTCCAATCTTATTCTGCGAGGTACAATTCAGGTCAGTTTTCCTGCCGACATATCGTCATCCTTTCAATACTTTTTGATATTTGCCATTGCGTTTTATTTGATATTTATATTTTATATTTTTATAGCTGTTGATTTTGTATTAATAAAACCAATCAACACTTTGAACAAGCTGATCAAAAATATCAACTCCGAAAACAGACAAATAAGACATACCGCCAATAACGAAATAGGCTCCATAGCTTCGCATATTAATGAAATGCTGAATAACATATCCGACTTGAATAATAAAAATATTGAATCCCAGGCAAGATTATATGAAATGGAACTTACAAAAAAAGAAACCCAGATTTATGCATACCAGAGCCAGATCAATCCACATTTTCTCTACAATATGCTGCAATGCATGCGAGGTATATCTCTTTTAAACAACATGAGGGAAATTGCCAATATATGCACCTATATGGCCGACCTCTTCCGTTACTCCATTAAAGGACAGAATTATGTGACACTAAAGGAGGAACTGGACATTATAGATAAATATCTCTATATGATATCCGTCAGGTACCAGAATAAAATTACCTATAAGATATCTGTTGATGAAGCTTTTTACAATTGCAGCATACCAAAGATGATTTTACAGCCCATCGTAGAAAATTCAATATTCCACGGGCTGGAGCCAAAGGCCTCCGACGGCCTTCTTGAAATATCCGCATACAGCCCCGGCGATACGCTGAAAATAGTTGTACAGGACAATGGAGTGGGTATCGGGAAAGATACTCTGAATTCATTAATAAATTCTTTGATGGATAACAGCCAGAAGGATTTTTATTCCAATGTAAAACAGGAAAAGGGCATTGGCATAATTAATATAAATAATAAAATTAAATTATTTGAAGGAAACGAATACGGTATTGAAATAGAAAGTGAAGCCGGAAGAACAATAGTAGTAATAAATTTAAAGTATCAGCTATGAATACACATAAGATGAATCCATATCCGTTCTTAACGCCCAATCATCATTCAGACAGAGGCTGGTCGTTTAGAGCTGTCCGTCAAACATGTTGATATCCTTTCCAAAGTATCCAAACAGCACAGCCTTATGATGTACTCCATCCTTTTGCAATAGATTCATTAAAGATTTCCCATGCACATTTGGCGGAACCTGTGCTCCATGCATATCCATCAATGCGGGCATCATAACCATAGCTGCAGTGAGTGCGCCAATCTGTTTTCCATTCATATCCGCCTGCGGGTGATAGATCATCAATGGGATATGACATATCCTGGCCACATCAGGATTCAGATAGTAGATATTTGCAACAGAGCCTAAACTTTAAAAACCTCCACAGCTTTTGAAAGCTCCATGGCCAGACTATTCAAGTCATTTGCAAGAACCGCAAGGTTTTCTGAAGTTTCCGCCTGTTCTGTGGTAGCTGACGATACTTCCTGTGTAGCAGCTGCAGTTTCCTCAGATACGGCACATATATTTTCCATGGTGCCTAAAGCTTTTCCCTTTATGATGTTGATATCCTTCACAGATTTACCTATACTGCAGACTTTGGAGGATAAGCTATCCATCGATACAAATATTCTTTTAAAAGCCGCATCGGTTTCATTCACTGCCTCCATCTGCTGCAGAATAATTTCACCGGCACTGCTTGCCTGTAACGCTGTTGACTCAACCTTATTTTGTATTCTATTTATTATATTTTTTATTGAAATTGATGAACTTTTTGATTGTTCCGCCAGCTTCCCGACTTCCTCGGCAACAACAGCAAAGCCCTTGCCGGCAGCGCCGGCTCTTGCCGCCTCTATTGCTGCATTCAATGATAAAAGATTGGTTTGCTCTGCTATATTTACAATAATTTTTGTTACATTGATTATCTCTTTCATTTCGTTGTTAAGGCTGACAATATCAGATATTATACTTTGCGTAGCATTATTAGTGTCTGCTGCTTTTCCATTCAGAAGCCTTACCGTTTCCAGGGCTCCTTCGCTAAGGTTTCTGGTTTTATTCACTACAGCTGATGCGTCCTCTATATCTTTTGTAACCCCATCTATTTCCTGTGAAAGCTTATTAAAAAAAGCAACACTTTCTGATATGTCACCTGCCTGTTCAGATGAACCTGTAGCTATTTGATTAACTGATGAAGAAATGGATTGTGAGTAATAACTGGAGCTCTCTGCCGATGCAGCAATAACTTTTGAGCTTTCCATTACCGCTTGTACTGTTTTTCTGACTTTAGAGACAAGTGTTCCAATATTTTCAACCATTACATTAAAGTTATCTGTAACCTCTCCAATTTCATCCCTGCCAATACCTTCAACCTTTACTGACAAATTTCCGTCCCTGGCCAAATTCATTGCATTGGTCATCATTCGTAATGGATGGGATATGCTCTTTGTTATAAGTACAGACAGGACAACAGCAATCAGAATACATATAATAGTAATAAGTAATATGTTCAAAAAGATTTTATTGGAATCCTCTACTATATGTGATTCTGGAACCGAACTTACTATATACCAGTCAGTTCCCTTGACTTTTGAAGCTGTAACAAGTTCATTTCCAAGGCTGTCATCCCAATCTTCAAAACCCTTTTCAAGCCGTTTTACTGCTTCCGGATTTTCATATATGTTACCTATTTTCTTTAAGTCTTGACTGCAAATAACTCTCCCTTCTTTATTTACGATGCTTAATTGTGTTTCTTCTCCCAGATTAATTTTCTCAAAAATGGACAGGAAGTGTTCCGGACTCAAAATAAGTATCATAGTACCAAGGTCATTACCTCCGCTTATCCCTTTTATCGCTCTGGAAAAACCTATACCCTTCCTCCCATCCTCAGACAGAGTAACTAAGCAGCTAAACAAGGAACCATTTGAAGCTTTAGCCCCCTGGACAAATTGTTTGTATACAGCTTCCCTGTTTATGGAATTATAGTCCAGAGTGGAGTTTAGTTCTTTTTCGCCCGGCATTAAATATGCTTGAAAAAGTATTTTATCATATACCATAAGTCTTGAATTAATAAGGCTGCTTGCATCATTGGCAAAATCAAATCTGGCAGCTTCATCCAGGTCTGCATAACCGGGGATATTATTTTGTAATAAATCTAGCGAAAAGATTTCTCTGGTAGTGATTTCTATTTTAGATATTTCAACCTCACATATTTTAGCAAGTTGCTCCACAAGTACATTTGAATATGTCTTTATGTTGGTTTCAATAGCTCTCCTTGACTGATTGGTGGCTATAGTGCCCGTAATTAACAGAGGAACGATTGATAGTATCAGAAATGATACTATCAATCGTTTGCTTATTTTTGTACCTCCAAAGAGCTTAACTGCTATAGAATTATGTATATTTGACTTATCAGCTTTACGCTTAAAGCGTCCAACAACTTTTCCAGGCATGTCATAAACACTTCCTTTACTCGACTATAAATTCGATTGCATAAACCGAATGTGCTTTGAGTATTAACTGTTTACCCACAAACTTTCCTGCTTTTGAAATAATTTTATCCGGCTTGAGAGCATCATTCAGATCCCTGTAATGATCTCCGGTCAACTCCCAAATCCTGGCTTCTTCATTAACTTTTACTCCTGTAAAATCCATTTCAACTTCCGCTTCTTCCAGACTTCTGTTAACTGCAAACAGTGTAAGGATGTTTCTCTCTTTGTTTAAACATGCTGCAGAATCTATTACCGGAAGATCAGTTAAATCTATATAGTCGCTATTAACCTTTACCGAATAGGTGTCACATTGGGTATTTGTATCAACTACATAACCGATATTTCTGTCAGCATACATTTTTAGGATATAATAAGCCGGTGTTCCGTAGACAACCTGTCCTTTCCCGCTCCAGCCCAGGATTTTCCCCTTCGATTGGTCCGAGTAACTGTCTCCGACTCTGATACAGCCGCCCAGCCAGCCATTAACCAAATCAGAATAATTAGTTATGCTTACCATATCGCTTTTTCTTATAAACTCGTTCAAATTGGCAGCTACAGCCACAGCTGCTTCAAGTGTATGCTCATCAGGCAAACCCTTTCTAATGGTGTTTTGCAGGTACATTGTGTTATACTCTGTGATAGCATACCTGATGTGGCTGTATTTTGGATTACTATTTATAATTTCAGTAGTAGAATCCAGTATCTTACTTGTCACTTCCGGGAAGGATACCATGGCTCTGAATTTTTCTTCATCACTTAAATTTTTATCCATATCAAGCCGTGTGTAACTGTGATATATATGTACAGCCAATATGTCAATATACTCACCGGCCTTTTCAAGCAGAATCCTGTTCCATTCAGGTACAGTATCACCGCAGCCTATAAGTATAATATCAGTGTCGGCCTGTTTCATTTCCCTGCAGAACTCAACACACCTTTTTGCGTATTCATCTGCAGTGCAATGCCCGACCTGCCATTCCCCGAATATCTCATTGCCTACCTGCCAGTATTTAACACCGTAAGGCTCCCTGTTTCCGTTTTGTGCTCTCAAAGCCCCCATTGGTGTGTCTATGCTTCCATTGCAGTATTCTATCCATTGCGCTGCCTCTTCCGGTGTACCGGATCCGGCATTTACGCATATCATAGGTTCTACATCCAATTCCCTGCACAATCTTAAAAACTCATCTGTTCCAAAATACTTGTTGGACATCCCACCCCATGCTTCATTATACATATTGGGGCGCAGGTAAATGGGACCAACTCCATATTTCCAGTGATAAGCACTGATTACATTGCCGCCGAAGCGGAGCATACGCGGATTTAGTTCTTTTATATATCTGAACACTTCATTTTTAACATAACAGACATGGTCGGAGGGCAGCATTGAAACATGGTCGATCCACAACATACCGGTTGAAACCGAATCACGCCATGGATATTGCTCAGAATTTACACCAAGCCTGAATTCCGCATTTTTGCAATCTCTTGGTAATGTCAGGCGGCAACGGTACTCCTTCCAGTCATGGCTCACAAGCTCAATTGCCGTACCTGCAAGCTTTTCATTGCTGTCATCATCAAAAATTCCCAGTTCCAAACAGCTTATATCCGGTGAGGATCTTGCATAAATTACTATATGGTACTCAACTCCTCCCCTTACGCAGAGTTTTTGTGCTATACCGGAGTATGCGCGGTCATCACTTATCATGCTTATTTTCTGACTGTGACCGGAATGAAGATAAGCTGCAGGCTCAAGAGCATATCCGGTATTTTTTCCGTTCGTTACAGGATACCAGCAGCCCGAAACACCTTTATAACGATTATCTGTCTCTTCGAAATCCATATCTTTCAGTTCGAATGCGAGCATGCCATCCATAAAATCACGTATGTCCTCTATAAAATGTGCAAATAAGTATGGACTTATTTCATGTTTGCTTGCCTTATTGCAATCAATTTTTATTCTCATGTTTTTCAGCATTTGTGTAATCCTCCTCTCAACCTTTTACACCGGTCATTGCTATACCCTCAACAATATGCTTCTGCAGGAAGAGGAATACAATCATTATAGGTGCAGCCAGCAAAGCACTTGCAGCCATTGTCAAGCCCTGCCCGGTAAGGTACTGGCTTTTGAACAGCGGAAGCCCTATGGGAATAGTTACATATTTAGGGTCGCTGATTGAAATAAACGGCCACAGGAAGTCATTCCAGGCAGCAAGAAATATAAATATTCCCAGAGATGCAAGTGCGGACTTTGACAGTGGAACAACAATTAAAACAATTGTTCTCAGCCATCCACAGCCATCAAGCTTGGCTGCCTCAAACAAAGCTTCCGGTATTCCGTCAAAAAATTGTTTCAGTATTGACACACCCAAGGGTGCAGCCACAGACGGTACAATTATTGAGAAATATGTTCCTAAAAGCTTTATATCCTTAAACAGTACGAACAAAGGAATTAGCGTAGCCTCACGCGGAATCATCAAACCCGCCATTATAACAGCAAACCAAAAAGTTTTACCAATAAAGTTTATTCTTGAAAATGAGAATGCTGCCAGCGTACATAATACCAAAACGCTAACTGTTATAATTATTGATACCAGAGCACTGTTTAATACCCAGGCTACAACATCAGCCTGCGGGTGTTCCAGCACCATCTTGAAATTATCAAGAGTAAACGGTGCGGCAAACCAGTTTACAACCCTGGTCGTATCGACAGTATCAGGCTTGAATGCCACAACAACCATATATACAATTGGAATGAGCCAGATTATAGCTAACGCTATACCAATTATGTTTAATATTATTTTTAAGTAGTTTATTTTCATTCGGTCTCTCCTTCCTAATTGTTATTTTTACTCATTAATCTAAGCTGTACTGAAGACACTGCAATAATTATTACAAGAAGAATAAATGAAGCTGCCGAAGCTTTTCCAATAAAGAATTTTTGGAAGCCTTCTTCGTATATATATTGTATATAGCTCCTGCTGGCTCCTCCGGGCCCCCCTTCAGTGATCAGGAATACCTGTCCGAATAACTTAAAGGATGAAACCACCTGTAGGAAAATAACAAGAACATGAATATTCTTAAGAGATGGGATTACAATATGGAATATTGTCTGCAGCCAATTAGCTCCATCGATTTCAGCTGCTTCATACTGTTCCTGCGGTATATCCTGTAAACCTGCAATATATAAAATCATATAATATCCTGTATTCCACCAGAAAGTAATTAATATGATTGACGGCCAAACCATATTTACATCACTTATCCAGAAAATCTCCTGGCTTATACCAACAGCGTGTAAGACTGCATTCATCAATCCAGTGTATGGCTGCATTATGTTCAGCCAGATTACCGCAGTAATTGATACTGCCAGCACATTCGGCAAAAAGAAAGTTGCTCTCAGAAAAGTTCTGCCAATAATAAACTTATAGTTTACAATAATAGCAAGAATAAATGCACCTACTACAAATATCGGAGTGGACGCTCCAACGTACATGAGTATGTGCCCCAATGCCTGCCAAAATATATCGTCTTTAAAAAGTTCGAGATAATTGCCAAGTCCTATAAAAACTTTATTTCCTGTAATATTCCATTGGTAGAAGCTTATTATAAAGCCCTGGATTAATGGATAAAAATTAAACAGAAGATAGAACAATAAAAAAGGTGCTAATATTAGATACCCCCATAAATTTTCACTTAACTTTTTATGAGAGTTTCTTTTTAATGGTTTATTGTTCATTATGACAGTTTCTTTTACATTAAAATCACTCATGTAATTCTCCCCTTCAAAATCATCCACCTTAAAAATCATGCAGCCAAACACTTTATAGCTGCATGATTTTCAAAATAATAATTTGATTTGTTTGCTATGTTGATTAGTTCAATTTTGACATGTAATTATCCAGGTTTGTTCTAACATCTTTAATTGCCTGCTCAGGAGTGGACATTCCCAGGACTGCCTTCTGAATAGGACCATTTACCTCAGGTGCCTGATGGAGGTTTACATTAGGCACGATAGGCAATGGAATACCAATTTTCATTGTGTCAATGTAATTCTTAGGATATGTTAAAGCCTTGAATTCTTCAGATTCCGCTGAAGGTTCATATGCTGGCAGGTGACCTGCCTGCGACCATTTCCAGTTATTTTCACCCCAGTACTTAACAAAAGCAAGTATTTCTTTTTCCTGAGCTTCTGTTCTGTCCTTTTTCACAGGAACAATGAAGGCCTGGTTTGTTGTAGCAAGTGCTTCTTTTTCAAATAATTGAGGGAATACTGTTACCCCGAAGTCATCTTTCAGTACTTCAGCCGCAGCACCAACGTTCCATGAGCCATCTATAAGGAAAGCACCCTTTCCGGCCTTAAACAGGTTAAACTCAGCAGGCGAAACAAGCTTCGGAGGAACATAGTTGTCGTACAGTTTCTTGTATGCTTTTAATGCTTCAAGAGCTTTGGTTTCATCAAAAGATACTTTTTTTGTTTCAGGGTTAATAAAATCCGTACCGCCCATCTGGAAATACAGTGTAACCCATTGGAGAACATGCTGTGCAGGGCCCATGTTTATCAAAAGTGGTGATACACCCGGGTTCTTAGCCTTTACACTATCCAGTGCTTTGGTAAAGTTATCATACCCTTTTTCCAAAACCAGGTTTCCATTCCCATCAAGAAGTCCGGTATCCTTTAATAAGGCTTTATTATACATAAGTACACGTACCAGATTATCCATTGGTGCAGCATAGATTTTACCGTCAACTTTTGCTGCTTCGATTACTGTTTGAGTGTATTTGTCAAACTGTATGCCGGCATTATATTTGGTATTGAGTTCGTCCATTGGAAGAACATTTCCTTCCTTGGCCATTCCGGTAAGGAAGCCGCCAATATGAGTCATTGCAAAATCCGGACCTGTTCCAGCCATAATAGCAGTCTTTAGCTTTGTATAATACTGTGCATTATCCTGCTGCTGGAACTGAATTTTTACATTGGGATTTTTTTGATTGTACTCATCAAAAATCTTCTGTCCCATTGTTGCATCGCCGCCATTAAAAAGGTTCCAGAATATAACTTCTACAGGTTCAGACTTGGTTTCTGCCGCTTCTGTTTTACCAGCTACTGCTGAATTTGTAGCTTCTGCAGCGGGTTTTTCTGCGCTTCCGCAACCAACCAGCACACTGGCGGATAGCATTACCGCAAGAGCTGATGCTACGACTTTCCTTAGTCTTGAGTTCATTTTTTCCCATCCCTTCAATTTTCTGAAATTTTATACGTTTATCTAACGCTTGACTTTATTATAAATAGATTTGGGATGGGCATTATTTAAATAATTTGACAAAACAGTATACAAATTTGATATATTCATTGTACAGAATACACAAAATCACTTTTCCATTGTATCATAGGCTCTTTGGTAAATTTGTTCCATTTCCTTTATTCCAAGCTTCTCAAGGGTATCACAATAAATATCCCACTTGTCGAAACCGAACTCCCCCTTAATAAACTTCTCCCTTGACGCCTTAACAAACATATCTATATTAGCCTTTAATTCACTTAGCCTTTTTTCACTTTTTATATCCAATATGGGCCGGTTGGAAACCCTTTCTACGAGATAATCCTTAAGGGCAGCCTGGGCCATACGTGTATTTTCGGAGTCTACACCTATTGAATTCTGCTCGTTGATCCAATGAGGGGCACCCATTCCAGGCCAGATGGTAAATTGTCCTACCGCATAAGATAAACCATTTTTATTATTTTTAATATTCTCAGTATAATCATAGGTACCATCCGGCTTTTTAACATAGGTCACTCCCTCAACTCCCATACGGAAGAAAAGGGAACCTTCCTGACCATAAAAATAGTCAATCCATTTCATGGTAATCTGCGGATGCTTATTGAGGCTGGTAATTGCAAAGGTTCCCAAATCCCTTGCTATGGAGTATTGATTTTTAAGTTGATCCCCTAAAGGCCCCTTCCACGGAGCTATACCCATAAAGTCGTCGGAGTACATTGAGAAAATGTCGTCGGTCTGATTATGGAATACTCCAATTTTATCGGGGTGGACCTTTGGAAGAAACACTTTATAGTTACTGCAAAAAATATCCTGATCCAATAACCCTTCACGATATAATTCGGAAAGGTATTGCAGAAGCATTCTATACCTTTCGCTGTTTAGCCAGATTTCCACTCTCCCGTCAACTATGTTTAAATAATATCCCATCTGTATTTGTAAACCAAAAGCGCCTGCAAAATTATCCAAGATCTGCTGGATATCCCTTCCTGTCATTGGAATTTCATCCTGCTTGCCATTTCCGTTCATATCAGTATTCTTAAAAACTCTCAAGGTCTCTTTAAGTTCCTCCAGCGTCACAGGCACCTTTAATTTTGACTTTTGCAGCCATTTTTTATTAATCCAATGCTTTTCACTTCTGGCAGTATCCAGAGTAACCACGGCAGGCAAGGCATATATATGCCCATCGGTGCTGTAGCTGCTGGCTTTCACCTCCGGGTATGTCTCAATCAGCTTATTAATATTTGGAGCATAGATATCTATTAAGGTTTCCATTGGGACCAGTGCGCCATTAGCGCTGTATTCAGCAACATCCATTGGTTCAAGAAAACCTTTCAAAAAGGCATCGGGCAGATCATTGCTGGCCATCATGACGTTAATCCTGTCCCTGTAATAGTCTTCCGGAATAGCCTCAAACTCAACCTTGACATTTGTAAGCTTCTCATATTCCTTAAATACCAGCATATTGTTCCAATCACCGTGTACAGTGCTCCTCCACCCTGCCATCTTAAGGGTCACCGGAGTCTTGGTTAAAGGAAATCCCAGAGAGCTAATTGCTGTTTTATCATCGTTTTGAAAGGAACTGACTTTTTGGCTTGTGTTATCATTTTGAGAGGTCATGTTTTCCCTGCAGCCTGTATTTGAGGTAATAATCAGCATGACAGTTAAAAATCCGGCAATACACTTTTTTATATATTGATTTATCCGAAAACCCATTTTTTCCACTCCCGATTGTGAATGATGATAAATCAGCTCAGCTTTTCCCACGTTTCCGTTTCCTTAGGCTCCATATAACTTAAGGGTGTTGTTCCCGAAAGTTCCTTAAACACCTTAAAGAAATAGCTATAATTCTTGAAACCAACATCATGGCAAATCTTTTTTAAATTTTTTTCTCCATTTTCCAGACGCTTTTTGGCCATGTCAATCCTGAACTTGTTTAGATACTCAATAAAACTGTAATCAGTATCTTTTTTGAATAACCTGCTGAAATAAGCAGGGCTTATTCCCACGTCCTCAGCCATTTTAACCATTGAAATATCCTTTTTATAATTTAAACTGATATATTCTATTGCCTTTTTGGAATATTCGGAATAATTCCCCACATAACAATTTTTTGCCGATTCTTCAATCAAAGTCTTATATATACTCTTAATACGGACTTTTATAGCACCTGCATCCTTTTCACCTACCAGTGTATCAATATTTACATCACAAGCTTCATATATTTTTCGAGTATCCAGACTATACTCTGATGAGATCTTTATAGCTGTAGTGATGAGCTCGTTCACAATTAACTGGAAGGAATTCCGGGTAATGCCGCCATCTATAATTGATAAAAAGATCTTATCCAAAGTTTTGGATACCATTTCCGGATCCCCGTTTTCTATCCCTGTAAGCAATTCTTTCTCGTGTTTCAGTGATAATGAATGAAAACTATTTGTTGGAACCTGTTCTGAAGAATTCGCACTTTTTTCCGGATGTTCCAAATATGACTTGGTTTTCAATGCCCCCAAAGCCTCCTTAAAACACTCGCTTATTTTTTCCGGAGAATTACTCTTTCTGCTAAACCCCCATAAAGCCTGTATATTGAGATACTTGTTTAGAGAAAAGGATATTCTGTTTGCCTTTTGGGTCAGGAGTCCATACAATGAGGCCTCACTGCAAAAGCTTTCAACTTGAAAAATAAATCCAAACCTGCCCTCGTCAAGATAAATAACAAGTTTTTCTCCCTGCTCATCATTTGGTTGACTGCATAAATTTTTCATCGAGCGTATAAACTGTTCTCTTTCATTATCAGACATACCGCTGGTTCTGATGAAATAGTTTCCTATCTGCATAACAGCTATCACATAGCCCTTACGGCAAATCCCATCAAGTGGCAGCCCGATACTGCCGATTATTTCATTTGTATACTTACGGGTTTCAAAAAACAATTCCTTTATGTATTGCTCTGCTGCAATTTCCCTGATAACCTGTATTTTATTTTCTTCTGCTTTAAGTACAGTCTTCTTGTGCTCTTCGCTTTCGATAACACTCTTTATTTGGTTAAGTATCTTTTCTAATTCAATTTCATCCAACCTGTCTTTTAGGATGTAGTCTATAGCCCCGTTTTTCAACGTTTCTCTTACGTATTGGTAATCATCATAGCCACTTAGTGCAAACATCCTTATATGAGAGTATTCTTTTGAAATCTTTTCAGATAAACTTACTCCGCCCATACAAGGCATACTTATATCAAAGATAACAACATCAGGTTTATATAACTCTATTTGATCCAGAGCTTCTATTCCGTTACCAGCTTCACCGCATACCTCGAACCCAAGTTTTTCCCATTCTAAAAGAGATCTGATATAATTTCTTACCAGTAGCTCGTCATCTACGATTAATACCTTATACATACTCTCTCCTCCGTTTATTACGTAACTATAGGAATGTTAACTTCCACACTTGTACACATTCCGGGTTGGCTATATACGTTAATACCATATTCTGTTCCAAAAAAAAGCTTTATTCTTTCACTGACATTATTTACTCCAATACCGCTGAATCTTGATTTTTCACTCCTATTGGAGTTAGTCATCAATTTCTCTATTGTTTCCCCGGACATTCCGATTCCGTTATCAATAACTTTAAATTTAATATGTTCATTTTCAATAAAGACCTTAATAGTAATAACCCCTTCTCGTCCTGACGGTTCTATCCCGTGAAAAATTGCATTTTCAACCAGGGGTTGGAGAATCATCTTAATAGTCTTATATTTAAGTACGCCCTCCTGAACCTCAAATGAAGTCGAAAAACGGTCTGCATATTTATAACTCTGAATGGTCAGATAACTCTTTACATGCTCCAGTTCCTCTTCAATTGTGATAAAGCTGTCTGTTTTATCTATTGTAATCCTTAATAATCGGACAAGCGAAGTAGTTAATTCGCTGATATTCTTAACATTCTGAAGGTGTGCCAGATACTTAATGGTATTTAATGTGTTACATAAAAAATGCGGGTTTATCTGGGCCTGAAGAGCTTCAAGCTCGGCCTTTCTCTTCCCCTGCTCCTTAACCTTGATATCCTCCATAAGGTATTGGACCTTTTCCATCATATCTACAAAGATTTCACTGAGCTTCCCAATTTCATCCACTGAAGAAATTGACGGTTTTGCATCAATATTCCCCGAGCTGATTTCCTCCATGGTTTTCATCAGCTCTTTAATATTCCTGGTCAGCTTGCCTATGACCCGGGGTAAAACCTGTAATACTATAACTACAATTATAAGGAGGATTATTATCATACTGTTTCTGTAATGGTAGAAATCCTTTAACAGGAAGCTCTTTGGAACCAAAACCAAAGTAGTCCATTTGGAATAAGCCGATTTGCTTTCAGCAGAGATATATGTATTGCCCAGTAAAGAAATTTCCTTATTGGGCAACTGGTATTCAGATTTGTTCAGCAATTCCTCCAGGCTGTCTTCACTCATACTTTTGAGATTATCATTTTCAAGAGATCTGAATACCATCTCCTTTTCTTCGTTAAAAATAAAAACTCCGCCCTCAGGAATACCGTTAAAATCATAGATATTATTCAGTACACTTATATCGATATCCGTTACAACAATTCCTTTTATCTCCCCATAGCGCATAATAGCACGACCTACCGAAAGTATATGGCTATCCTCAGTGACGCCGTACTGTCCTACGCTCCTCTTTAATACAACACTTTGCCCTCTGGCTTCTAAAATTTTTTTGAACCATGTTTCACTTACAGTATTTTCCCTTACCTGCGGTGATCCGCCTCTAAAGATTTCCCCATTAGTTCCGATTACAGCAATCCCGGTAAAAACTTTCTCTTTGGTATTTACCACCGACGCAAGATAACTATCAATTGTTTTAATTTCACTAAACCAGGTATAATCAGGAATGCTGGCTCTTTCCTTCAAAATACTCATTCCCTTTGACTCATTGACTGAGATAATAGCATTAATTCTATCAGCATCTCTTATAAGCATGTCCAGATTTTCATTAGCCTTGTTTATGCTGTCCTCAAGGTATTGGGACATTTTATCCTTTAAAATAGTATAAACACTCATATAACCAAAAACAGTTATAACCACAACGGTTAGCAACATAACTACGAAGCTTGCGGCTGTAAGTTTTACCCGGAGACTTTTTCTAAATGGTATTAATACTCTATTTAAAAACAATCCAATAAATTGTTTCATGCCATTCACCATCTAATATTCACATTATTGTTGTTATTATCTTGAAAATTTGGATATAATACGATTTTTACAGTTATATATTATTATACAACATTACCATTTTTATTTCTATATATATTGTTGCTTATAATATACATTATCTTGCCATTACATCCTCAAAAGGACATCTTCAAAACCGGTCTTTCATTCAGAGAATGAGCAATGGATAATTAAAAAACGTCAAATAACAGTTCAGCATATTTTATGCAGCACAAGAAATTTGCTTCGCAAATCCGCTCTGGGTCTACTCAAGTACTCTGCATGCTACACAAATTATCTTTTCGCTAGGGGGCACTACTGCCCCCTCCAAACCGGAAAGGGGATTCCCCTTTTCAATCCCCGAGTATAGAAATTTACTCTTTAGAATTTTCTGGTGTGCACATTCAAACTCAGTATTATAAATGCCTCATCACTGTTCCAAAACTTATAAATTCCTATACTCCAAGAAAAAAGGGGCTGCCTCATAAGTAATGTTCTGAGACAGCCCCGTAACCTGATTTACTAAACCAAAAAGTGTTTACATAAAATTCTTATACACAAATTATTTACACTGACAGGTAGAAATTCAGATTTACTTGTTATAAAGCTTGTATATTACTGCTGCAGCTTCTGCTCTTGTCAACCGAGCTTTTGGATTAATCATGTTTGCACTTCCGGCGATTATTCCTTCTTTCACCAATGCTGACACAGAATTTACAGCATAGCCTGATACCTGTGTTGTATCCTTATATCCTGCAAGGTCTGCTGCAGCTCCGGCTGCAACAGGCTTTTCTGCAATTCTGAGAGCTTTTTCTACAAGTACCATCATATCCTGTCTTGAAATCTGTTCTGAAGGATTGAATTTGTTATCTCCCACTCCCTCTGTGATTCCAAGTGCCTTTGCCGTTCCAACCGCTTCGTAATAATAGCTTCCGGCTTTTACATCATCAAAGTTTTCGTCAACCTGCGAACTGAGTTCCAATGCCTTTACGAGGAGCACTATGAAATCTGCTCTCTTGATATTTTGCCCAGGTGAATAGGTTGTTTCCGAAGTTCCGTAGATTATTCCCTTAGATGCCATAACCTCTATTGCATTCTTTGCCCATGTGTACCCTGCTATATCCTCGAAGGTCTTGTTTACATACACAACAGCATACTTGCCGAAGTGAGTTGTTGTAAACGTTACGGTTTCTGTTGCGGCATCATATCTTCCGCTTGGTACTGCAACTGCATCACCGCTTCCGTCAATATACCAGATTGTGATATGTTCAGGATTTACAAGTTCTTCAGCAGTTGGTTTATACGGAAGTGCTACAGTTACAGGTGCATTTTTATTACTCCATTCAATAGCTTTTCCGTCAACTTTTACATTTAGTTCAACTACAGGCCGGTTTCCGATTTCAGCTTTTACCGCAGCATGCATATTGCCTGTATCTGCCTGAGTAATTGATAAAGCTGCATTTTTAGCGCCGGAAGCAGCTGTTTTGCCAAGCATATTTGCCGGGACAGTTACTTTTCCGAGTTCCGTAACTATATCTATATGCCTATCTCCACTGCCGCTCAATACACTTGCAGGAACTGTTACTTCATAGGACGCTGCACCCTCTACCTTCGGTATTTCAATTACTGCCGTTTTAGACGCTGCAAATTCCTTTTCCAGCTTTTCCTTAGATATTTCCAATGACGCCGTCTTTGTAGCATTATCCAAAACAGGCACCGGTTCTGCTGAATTTCCGGATCCATTGCTAACAGGAGCTGTAGTCCCCGATGCCGGACTTGAACCATTTGGCGTTTCGCCGTTGTTATTGCTGCTGCCGCTTGTAACTGTCACTGTACACTCAGCATATTTCGTTTTGTCTGCATTACTGGTTGCTCTTACTACAGCTGTGCCAGCCTTGACTGCCGCTACTAATCCGCCGGTCACTGTTACCGACCCCTGCGGATTACTGCTTTGTACCGACCAGGTTACCGATTTATCCTTTGCATCGGCCGGATTTACTGTGGCTGTCAATTGCAAAGTACCGCCTGCGGTGAGGCTGGCCGCTGTTTTATCTAATGCTACTCCCGATACTCCGCTTGCCGGTTCTTCCGGTATAGTGCTGTAATCAGCTTTTGTGCCGTTATAAAGTTCTGCAACCCCTTCGGTCAGCAATGGAACTGTATATGTATTCACCTGTCCGATATAGCCGTCAAAGTATCCTGCACCAGCACCAAAAGCATTTTCTGACCCGGCTTTTCCGCTTCCGATACCTGTAGCAGTTTTGGTTTTTTCTATACAGTAAAGTTCCGGATTCCTCAGATCTGCATCTGCCCTTGTACCCCTGTTAATTATATCGAATTGTTTTGGTTGAAATCCTGTATTCAATTCAGCTTTTATAGTTCCATCAACATATAGCTGCAGTACTCCATCTGTATATTGTACTGTTACAAAATGCCACTTTTTTGTATCTTCAAAAGATGTCTCAGCTGTTTTAACAGTTCCTCCCTTTGACGCCGCTGCATAGAGCTTGCCGCCTTCAAGTCTGATTCCAAGACCGCCGGCGGTATCTCCTTCATTGTAAAGCAGCTGGGATTTCTGTGTATCATTTGCTTTAACCCACATGGAGACAGTTCTCATAAAGAAGCTGTCTGCTGAGTTATTAAGTGTAATACCGTCATCTGCTCCATCCAGCTGAACATAGCCTGACTTTAAAGCTGCATCTCCCTCAATAACAACATTTCTGTTATTCTCAGTTCCTTTAAAGGTAACCTTGTTTTCTGTGTTGTAGTGATTGATGAGGTCCCATAAAGCTGCTTGATCTATTTCAGTTATTCCGCAGTGCCTTGCCCTGAAAGGAATTCTCAAGTCAGAGGATTCATCTGTCCAGGCTCCGGGATCAGCCGGATTTGCCGTAATTTTCAATCCGAATTTACCGGACCACCAGTAGTCATATATAATATGCCACCTGTTTCCGACCGGGAATAAGGTTGACCCTTCTGTCTTTAATGGAGTTATGTACCCTGTCAGATTTTCATTATAATCATTTGCAGGATCAGTTCCAGGTTCGGTGCCGCCCAGAGGTCCATTAACCGACCAGGTGTACCTGTTCCTCATCCCCCCCTGAGCATCCGGGGTCTCATCTTTGAAGAACATAAACCATACAGTGTTGTCAATAGCCTGCGTCCCCTCCCCCTCCAACAATTCAACTAATTTTTTACCATTTATCCTTGTATCTGCCGGTACTGCTGTTATACTTGCATCAATACTTTTAACACCCGGGGTAAACAACGGCTTGGCCTCTGAGAATGTCACCCAGTCCTTTGTGGTTACATAATAGTGTTTATTATCGTTTGTATTCGGATTGTTCTTGCTTGCATCGGTATTTGGCATTAAGGTTGATGACCAGAACAATATGTATTCTTCATTAGCTGGGTCATACACCCATTCAGGTGCCCAGGAATTAGGTACAAAGTAGTCCTTCTCATAATTGGCCATAACGTCCAGAGCCTTAACTTCCGACCAATGAATAAGGTCATCCGATTCAGAATATCCCAAAAAATTAGCCATTTTATAATTTGGGTTTATGTCAGGGTTTGTGTATGGACGGGTAAATACCAGTCTCCACTTTCCATCCGGGCCTTTCCCTATCATGGGGTCACGGACCCTGTTGTCTCCCAGCTCTGCTGCAGGTTGATTGCTATTTAATTCATACCAGCTTATCCCATCTCTGCTGAATGCATAATGCAGTTTTGGAATAAGAGGCTCAGTCTGGTTAATACTGCCGTAAAAATATGGCATAAGGTATATTTTACTGTTTTCATCGGCGCCTATTACTTCCACTTCACAGGTATTTTGTACTTTTCCGTCCGGTGAAGCAGCTGTTATGACAGCATGTCCGTCACCTATCCCCTCTATCCTGCCATCAACCACGGCAGCTACGGAGGTATCGCTGGATGTCCAGATTATATCGGATAATCCAGCATTTGCAGGTGTTATTACAGCGCTTATGGTATAGAAATTATTCTGCGGCATGACCAGACTGGATTTGCTTAGCGTAATCCCAGTAACCGTAAGCGGAACAGCTTCAACGGTACAAGTGCCGGAAACACCGCTTCCATCCGCCGCAGCAGCTGTTATTGTCACTGTTCCGGCCTTTACAGCCTTTACCCTGCCATTTGTAACTGTAACTATGGATGGATCACTTGAACTCCATACAAGATTTTTATTAGTCGCACCTTCAGGTGATATTGCTGTAATAATATCTGCCTCTTCACCTTTTGTTAAGCTCTGGGTTTGGGGACTCAAAACTATATTTTGGATATCTATGGCTGTTTGAGGTAAACTTTGCGGCTCTATCGGGGCATTATATACACGGACATCATCTATCATGCCTTTAAAGAATCCATTAGGATTTTGTCCGCGTGCAGGTTTAGGTGCTCCTGTTCCATCTGTTCCCGCAAGTCCCCCGCCAAAAGCATCTATGGTTAATCTTGCACCCGCTGCAGCGTTATTTAATGCGCTTTTTACTTCGCCAAAGCCGGTTGGCTGAGTGCTTTTTAAAACACCGTCAAGATATAGTTTAAAAGTTTTTGCATTTCCGTCAAAAACCACACAAACATTATGCCAATCAGATGTATCAGTAAAATCACATCTTACGGTGCTGGTTAAGGTTGTCCCCGTGGCATTACTTGCAACCTGAGCCTCTAATTTATTTTCATTTATTTGAATTGCAAGTCCATTGGCATTTCCGCCCTGTTCAAACAGTACCTGTGTTTCTTTGAACTTATATTCCTTGCCGTTCTCAATCTGTGTAACATCTGTGTTTGTGGTTTTGTCAGCCTTAAACCATAGAGATATTGTCCTTTTGGTAAACGCAGACTTCAAAAACGCCGTATTTGGGGCCGCACCATCAATTAATTCCATGTAATTATTTTCACCGTTTAATTCAAGGGCACCTCCCAAATTCCCCAGACCAGGTCTGAATACCCCTGATAAAAACTTCGAATCATGACTGCTGCCTGATGAATCAGAAGCAACATAGCTTCCGGCAGGTTCATCCAGCTTGTACCAGCCATCCAGGCCACTCTGCCTGCTATCAGGATAAATCAAGTCACCTTCCATTGCACTAACTGGTTCAACTGTAATCTGACAGGTATCGAAAAAACCGCTTCCATCCGTTGCAGCAGCTGTTATAGTTGCGTTACCTGCCCCTTTAGCTGTTATCATACCATTTATAACTGTAACTACCGAAGAGTCACTTGAGCTCCAGGTAAGAGTTTTATTAGTTGCATTTTCGGGCAGCACTGCTGCTGCGATATTAACCTGATCACCAACTCTCAGAGTCTCTTTTTCCGTGTTTAGACTTACACTTTCCACCGCCACACTTGTTTCAGGTGCTATTTGCGGTATCACCGGAGTATTATAAATCCGGACATCATCAATCATCCCCTGAAAGAATCCGTTTGCAACCGGACCTCTGCCGGGTTTAATTGTAACTCCGTCCTTTTTTACTTCATTTCCCCCGTTAAAAGCATCAATCGTTAATCTTGATCCAATAGCCGCCTGATTTGCCGCACTGTTAACCTTTTTAAAAGGAGTTACCGTACTGCTTTTCAGATTGCCATCAAGATAAAGCTGAATAGCGCCACCCGTTGTAGTAGCGTTACCATCAAAAACTATACACACATTATGCCAATCTGTTGTATCGGTAAACTCACAGCTCACAGCGCTGCTGGTAGTTACACCCGTCGCATTGCTTGCTGCCTGAGCCTCCAGCTTCCCATCATTAATTTGAAGTGCAAGTCCGTTTACATTGCCGCCCTGTTCGAACAGTACCTGAGTTTCCTTAAATTCATAATCCGTGCCGTTATAAGTCTGTATAACATCCGTATTTGTGGTTTTGTCAGCCTTAAACCACAGAGAAACCGTCCGTTGGGTAAACTCTCCGTGCAAAAAATTCACATTTGGCTCAGGATCATAATTTAGTTGAATATAATCACTCTCACCGTTAAATTGCATTGCACCGCCGATTCTCCCCTGCCCCGGGGTAAATGTACCCGCCAAAGCCTTTGAATTATTTCCTTTTCCTGATGAATCAACTGCTGTTGAACTACCTGCGGCATCATCCAGCTTGTACCAGCCGATCATATCAGCATCAGGATAAATCAAATCATCTCCTGCAGCAGCATAGGCAGGTGTAACCATAGTAGATGTTATCAAAATAGTTACAGCCATCAATAATGCCACGGATTTCCAAATACTTTTAATCATACTCTTCCTCCTGTTTTATAATGGTAGATTGACAGCAGCTAAAAAAAGATATATTAGATTCATATCATATACCGGCTCATCAAACTACTAATAATTCAATTATATTAAAAAAATTATGGAAACCTATTTAATAAATTTGACATTCTAATGCACAGATTTTACCTAAAACAAACAGACTTATACAACTGACAATTTTGTTTACCGGGCAGCGGTGAAATTAATAAATTTTTTAAAGTAAAAGACTAAAAAACCTCAAAGCTGAACTTTGAGGTTTTCATGGTTGCGGGAATAGGACTTGAACCTATGACCTTCGGGTTATGAGCCCGACGAGCTACCAACTGCTCCATCCCGCGATATTTAAATTTTGTCTTTGAGAACACCGTTCCCTTAGCGACAAGGAATAGTATAGCACAGTGTTTCAGGGAATGCAAGAAGAATTTTTTACCAAAGCAAATATTTCTTGAATGAAAAAGTAAATTCCAGTTTTAAAAAGTTTAAATAGAATTTAGTCTTACATAAATTCCACCATCTGCTATAGAATTAAATTGGTTTCCATATCCGCAGTGAAAGGAGTTAATTATGTCTGACTTAATACCAGGAAACCAAAAGCATCTTACCCTAGATAATAGAGTTTTTATTGAAAAATCACTAGACAA
>JAEWJR010000133.1:0-30970 GCA_023386445.1 Bacillota bacterium
TAAATTAGACGTAAGCGCATTTCAAAGCGTATTTGAATATTTGGAGAAAAATTTTACAATATACAAGTTGCTTCTTAGTAATGAGGGAATTGGATTTTTCCGCAGCCGATTGTATGCTATCATTGCACAAACGGTAACCGAGGTTATCGGTATAAAGTCAGAAAACCACGCATTTTCAAATGGCGTAACTACTCATTTTTTAGCTTCTGGGTTTATTGGCGTATTGGAATGGTGGATCAATAATTCTATGCCATGCAATGTACAGGAAATTACTGAGCAGCTTATGTTTTTGCTGGAACCATACACCAAGCACCTTGTATCACGCTAACTTAATTTGCTGATAATATTTTTACTATAAACTTGAATTGTAATGCAAAAGTAGGCAACAAATCGACTAAAAAAAGCCTATCCAGGCGACATCATTCTAAAAAGGTGGAAAAAATTTTTTTGGAGGTAAAAAATGCGTGACGTTCATGTACATTTTCTTCACGGGCAAGAAGGTGGATATAATATTGAGTTTTTCGAAGGATTTATTACAGTCGCTCAAAAATCCGATATAGATGAAATTTATTTATTGGAACATACGCACCAATTTTATGAATTTGCAAGTGTTTATACTCCCATTAAGAATTTTAACGACTTTCAGCGCAACTGGATTATGCAAAAAATGAACAGTTCTATCGAAAGCTATCTATACTTTATCGAAAGCGTAAAAGGAAGAAATTATCCGGTCAAGGTAAAATTCGGCTTAGAGGTATGCTATGTTCCCGAAACAGCCGACCAACTTTCTGACTGCCTTAAACAATATGACTTTGATTTTTTCACCGGTTCAGTGCATTGGATTGATGGCTGGGGCTCTGATCACCCAAAGCAAAAGGAAATTTGGGAAAAAGTAAACGTCGATATCGTATATAAAAGGTATTACAGTATTATGCGAGATCTATGCGACAGTGGACTTTTCGGCGGACTTGCCCATCCTGATAGTATCAAATGCTTTGGTTATCAGCCTTCTTGCGATTTAACAGACACTTATTATGAATTGGCATATGCTCTCAATAGTAATAACATGTATGCGGAAAATAGCGGTGGCTTGCGCTTGAATTATAACCGAGAATTAGAACTTGGGTTAAATCGAGAGCTTCTGCGAATTTTCAAAGAAAGTAAAGTAGTAATGATGGCTGCTTCTGACGCACATAAACAAAGTGATGTTGGTGCGAACATTAAAGAACTTCAAGCTATGATAGTAACATAAGTTTATGTGCGACATGTATATTCAAATTCCTCAAAGACATTAGCAGAGCCAAGGGGTTAACGGAGGGGTACGGCGAAAAGCCATTTTAACCATCTCTGCTAAAAGGATTTCAAAAATAAAATAAAAGATAAAAAACAAATGTATTACGCTTTTTTAAAATTTTGTTTATACGCAGGATAAACATATTTTATCAGTACAAATGTATTGATGATTCCAAGTAGAGCATACATCAGCCGAGCAACTATTTCTGGGATACCAAATAAAATAATCCCATTCATGTCGCCGCCACCGAAAAATCCACATAATATCGACAGATATATAGGATCTATAAGCATTAACCCAAGAGTTGTATAGTAGCAAGCGGCTTTTAGAAGTTTACTGTGGGAAAGAAGAATTTGCCCTCTTAGTAGTAGCAGCACATATGCCATGAAGAGGGTACTCACACTTCCCGCAATATTGAAAACTGCAAGTTGTAGATTTGACATGCCCGAAGCATTGATTACAACTTGTACCCCAAGTGCCATGAAATGTACTTTCTGAAATACTCCTAATATCAGTGCGACCAGTAAATGACTGCCCTCATGGACAAGATAGTAGCAGATAATTGCAATAATTATTCCAAACCATTTCCTTAAATTACTTGACATTTGAATCCTCCTTTATGCTGCACGGTGAAGAAATAATTGAAATAAGTCGTGACTTACGTCCCTGCTCCACAGATAAATTCATATATTTTTTTACTACCGTAAATATCGCTTCAATAAATTGTTCGAATTCAGCGTCTGATAGAAGCAAAGTATTCTCCGTTAAAAAAAATCGGTCCTTTATTGGATCGGCTCCCTGAGCTTTGAAGTAGCCTTCAAAGTCAGAAAGCATTTTCATGATAAATTTATAAACACTTTCCTGAATTGGATTTTGCGATAAACCCTCTTGCAATTTTTCAAAATTCAAGGCATACTCACGTTCATAGGTGCCTCGCACCTTTTCTTCTTTTATTACTGTGAGCAGGCCCGACTCATAAAGAATATTTATATGTCGGTATAACGTGGTACGTGGCACATCAATCATCAATTCAACCAGCTTGCCAACGGTTGCACTTTTCAAATATGATAAATGTTGTACTACACGCATTCTTACTGGGTTTAATAAAATATTCTCAAGATTTTTCATAAAATGATATTCTCTCCTAATTGATTCTATTATATATAATAATACCATTTGTGGAATTAATCAAGACATATCTTTGATAGTTACCCCTACTATACACAGAGAACCACTCTGAACATATCGGCTGCCAAGGGGAGACCAGAAGAGTACAGCATCTTTTTTGTATCCTCAAGGCATACAGAAATGTGTGACGAGGATTGAACGGAACTTCTCAATCAGCAGCCTATATGATAAAATATCGTTGAGTTTATTTCGACCCATAGAAGGTTATTGTTCTGGGCGGGGTATTCACAAATGGTTAGGAAATTAGCATCGACCAGTAAGCTTTTTACGCCTGCGGCATTTTAAAAACTAATTATTTAATGATTTTATAGGAGGGGCTAATGAAAAAAGTAATTAATACGAATAAGTGTTGGAAGATATTGATAGTCACAGCATTTTGTTTTGTTTTCACTTTTATAATGCTCTTGCACTTGAATGTTTTTTCGAAAGTAAACAATATACATAATGCTACTGAAAAAATCATGACAGCACACAGAATACCGGCTTGTGCAGTGGTTCAATATAAGAATTCCGAGTTGAATTTTGACAATTACGGTAAAAGCCATGGAGAAGAAATTAGCGGCTCTTCGTTATTTGTTCTTGGTTCAACTACAAAAGCGTTTACTGGCTTGGCAATTCAAATGATAGCTGATGATGGATATATTAATTTGGATAAAAATATATCAGATTATATTCCTTCGTTGCAGTTTATATACAAAGGGGAAAAAACAGATATAACAATCCGCCAGCTTTTATCCCATTCTAGCGGAATACCATATAAAACACTATATAGTCTACCCTCAGGTGATTATGAGGGTGTTATAGAAAAAAGCGTACAAGCAATTAATGGCATAAAGCTTGATTTTGCTCCAGGCTCAGAATATCAATATGTAAATATGAACTACACCATACTTGCATATTTGCTCGAGATAGTTACGGGTAAGAGCTATGAATCTTATATTCAGGAAAACATTTTATTGCCGCTTGAAATGAATAACACCTATTTATATATGAACCAAACAAATCAAAAAGCCACATTTGTAAATGGTTCCAGAACATTTTTTGGTTGTATTACGGAATATAATGCCGAGCTTGAAGGCGCCAATAAGCCTGCGGGTGGCATGATTACCTGCACTGCTGACTTAAGTAAATGGATAAAAGCCCAAATGGGAGAACCAGGTGTTCCTGATAAATTAAAAAATGCTATTGCACGCACACATGATATCAGCCAATGTGCCTACACACCCCAAAATGGTGATGATTATTATCTTTTCGGTTGGCATATATCTGCAAATGGAGAAAAAATAATGCATACGGGAGGCATACAAAATTACGGTTCTTGTGTCATGATTGATTTAAAAAATAGAACCGCTGTCGCCACTCTCTGTAATAGTATGCTTTCTCCAGCTATTTACATTGCGGAAAATTATATAGCATCCTTACAAGGTGCCGATAAATATAATATCAGCTTTGTTTCGGTGGCAACGCTTGATATTATTTGCTCATTTATCTGCTTGTTGCTTTTGTATTTTATTATAAATATGGTTTTAAAAGTAATAAAAATAAAAAGTACTTTAGCGAAAACATCAAGTCTGATAATAAAAACTATACTACTTTTCTGCATATCGATTGTACTGGCGTGTTTACCATATCTAATTGGGTACACCTATGCTATGCTTTGGAAGTGGTCTGCAATGACAATGATTTTTTCTATCATAGAAGGGATTCTTCTTTGCGTATTAAAAATATATTTTAACGTTTCACTGTTATGGAACCAAACTCTTCGAAATAGCATCAAATAATTTATCTCACTATGACTAAGTGGCATTTTTTTGACCGTTTAATGCACGTAGAAGCAGTCGCTAAACTTAAAAAACGATAAAACCTAGTAATATCAAAGGATTAAGCCCTTGAGTGTGATAAGGAACAACCAAGGGGAGGTATTTGAAATACAGAAGGAGATAAAGAAAAAGTTAAAAGAGCAAGGCATACAGAAAGTATTGCGAGGATTCAACAACTGAAAGGTAGATAAATCAAGGAGTTCAGATCCTTTGGCGTGGCGTTGGGTTAGTATTGAGGAACCCTTGAAACTATTGTTGGAAATAAATTAATATTCAACTGCTTTTTCCTCACAGTAATCGGTCAAAGCTTGCCTTTTTCCCCACTGATTTATAATTTCAAGTGCAGGGAGCAATTCCTTGCAGCTTTCCGTTAACGAATATTCAACATGAGGAGGAATTTTGCTATATTCGGCACGGCTTACGAGACCATGCTGTTCCAAACCCTGAAGTGCGCGTGTAAGCATGATATTGGTAATCCCGTTCAAACGGCGTTTGAGTTCATTATATCTTAATCTTTCTTGTGCAGAAAGCTCCCAAATGATCGGCAATCTCCATTTCCCGCCTATGATTTCCAGAGCTTGAATTACGGCGCACTTTTTAAAGTGTGCTGGGCTCACTTTAGCTGCTTTCTTAGTCATATAACACTCCTTGATTTAAGGCACAAAAATGTGCGTACTTGCACTTTTGTGTTTGATTTTCTATACTCATTTTAACAATATAGAAAATATTTGTAAAGACAGAAAGGAGACTAATTATGGATTTTATAGCTCTCACAAAAGATAGAAAATTCTTCCGTATATCCGAAAAAGCACTCGCAGTAATTTTATTATATCTGTACGAATGGGGGAGTATCTGCCCGAGAGTAGAGACGGCATCAAGATGGCACAAGTATTCGAAAAGGCCGGGGTTAACCTGCTGAATATATCATTTGGCATGCAGCCCCCTGTGCAACCTGTTCCGGATGGCTTCATCTGCAGCCCCATGAGCTACAGCGGGTACAAAATAAAAAAAGAAGTCGGTATTCCGGTAATAGCAGTCAATGAAATATGCACGGAAGAACAGATCCGGTTTTTAATTGAAAAAGACTATGCTGATTTTGCCGGAATCGGTAGGGCGATGCTAGCCGATGCCGAATTTGCTAACCATGTGATCAACAGTGAGTCTGTAAACAAGTGCTTTAGGTGTAAACAATGCTTCTGGATCACAGATCACGTAAAGTGCCCAGCTAGTAAAAACATCCACAGCTGTGAGTAGCGGGATTAATCAGCCGAGTTATTCGGAATAAAACTTGGAGGAATCTCGATGATGGTTTATTAGTATAAGAAGGAGTGATATGCAATGAAAGTAATAGCAATAAACGGTAGTCCACGGCGGAATGGAAATACAATAGGAGCTCTCAAAATCGTATGCGAGGTGTTGGAAAAGGAGGGGATTAAAACCGAAATAATACAGATTGGGGGAAATCGGTATTCAGGATGTATTTATTGTGGGCAATGCTGGAAAAACAAAAATCAGCGCTGCGCTATTGAAGATGATGGTATGAATTCAATTTTAGAAAAAATATATACAGCAGAAGGTATTATTATTGGCTCTCCAGTATTCTTCAGCAATGTGACGGCAGAGGTTAAGGCATTGATTGACCGTGCAGGTTTAGTTTCAATGGCAAATGAAGGACTTCTTAAGCACAAAGTTGGTGCATCTGTTATCGCCGCAGGAAGAGCAGGGTCAAATTTTGCTTATGCTGCTATCAACTTTTTATTTGGAATCAGTGAAATGATAACTGCTAATTCAGATTACTGGAATATGACTCTATCACGTGAAATTGGGGATATTCAAAAAGACGCTGATGGCATAAGAACTTTTGAAAAGCTTGGCGAAAACATAGCTTGGATACTTAAAAAGATTAAATAAATTGGTGTCTGGCAACGCTATATTATTTGCGGGATTCCTTCTCTGGACTGCTTGCTTTAATTTACCTATCTATAAAGAAGCAGAGAAGTGGAATAATGTCAAAATTCCAACAACGTTAGTATACTGATAACTCGCTTTTATAAAGCTGATATAGTTAGGTTATTGCCAGCGATAGCTACTAGTATTCTCTACTTTATGCCGGTATAATTTCTGTAGATTAAATAATAGTACTGTCGGAGCGTATGGATATAGATATTGAAGAGTCATGGAGTCTTCCGGTGAACATCGGGGACATTCTTTTTAACGCCAAGGACTTTCAGTGTTTAAGCAAGACTTACATACTCTATGACTAATGGTATTTCATCACACTCCAACGAGATCATCATGTGGACTTTGATAATATACCTGAAAAAGTATAGGACATCATTTTATGTACCGTCTATAATGGTAAACGGCTAAAAAAAGGTACTGCTCAATAGAGCACTGCGGTCATCAACGCGAACTATCAGAATGTGTTGAACATGAATTAAATCGCAAGAGCGTACAAATGGACAATTGTGTCTGTAAGAACGCTCTTTTTTTATTATGCGGAATTACCCCAAGATGCCGCTCTCCTCCTCCGTGTCCTTCGTTTTCAACTCAATTTTGAAAAATTTAGAGGACAAGCCATATGGAGAAGTATCAAAAAAAGACGAATTATCGGGAGAGATATCCCGGACTAAGCAACGAAATTATAGAGGTGTTGGAAAAAAGCGACCGCAAGATGGAGTATCAGCAATATGACATTAAGGTTGAACGATGAATAATTGATGATGCCAGCGGGACCGTTACATATCTCCCCAGCCGCGAAGACTTCTACGACCGGCTTCTGGAGGAAAACAATTACCCAATATGTGACACAACATTGGATATGGTTAATAGCAACTATCCTTTGCTTGATTTGCCTTTGCATCCACGATATTCTAAATATAAGGAGGTATCTTTTATGTTTGATATAAAAAAATTTGGTGCATATATCTCAAGGCTTCGTAAGAAAGCAGACATGACACAATCTGAACTTGCTGAACGACTTAACCTGACCCGTCAAGCAATATCAAAATATGAGTGCGGAGACAGTTTCCCCGATATATCTATTTTAATTGAAGTTGCGGATGTTTTCGGCATCACTCTTGATGAACTTATTAGTTCCGGCAATCCAACTGAAAAGGAAGCCGCCATTCTTGAAAGCGCTGTGGAAGGGCAAGATTTATGCAATGAATTGGACAAGCAATGCATATCTGATATTGTAAATATCGCACCGTTGCTAAAGCCCAGTTTACTTGACAAAATGGCAAAAGGACTTGCAAAACATGGAATAGATATTTCAAGTATTGTTTCACTTGCGGAATACATAAATGATGATGCAGTTGTCAAACTGCTGGAAAACGCAACATATGACACAATCAATGAAAATTTGCTTGAACGATTGATTCCGTTTCTTGGCGGAAATTCAATTTCTATAATATTTCAGAAAATCCTTGAAGGTGATCTTGATTATAGATTAATCAGAATTATGCTACCGTACGCAGAATATATCTATCCTCAGGTTGAAGCTGCTGTTTTATATGGTGCTCTTAATGAAAAAGCGCTTCATATTCTAAGAGATTATGAATCCGAAAATGATAGATCAAACATTATGTCAAAGGAAATGGAAGGTAAAAATTAAAATGGATGAGAAAAGAGTATTAAGTAAAAGATTTTCAAGCCTTAGTGATGAAGAACTAAAACAGTTTTTAATATCAATAGTTAATTTTCAAAATGTTATGACAAAGACAAATATGGAAAGTAAATAAGGAGATAAACAATGTATTCAGAATTTGAAGAATTTAAAAATTATCCAATACCTGAAGAGGTAGATAAATGGGTGGAATCTATATCGAAAATAGCTAACTCAATAAAATGTGATGTTGAAGTTCTTTCTGACAATGGATTTTCCTTCAGTTTTGGGATTAGACATGTTAAAAACGAGTTTAGATATGTAAAATTCAAACCTGAAGGTATGGATGAGTTTTATGGGTACTGGCAGCCAGTAATGTCTGGACCAGCACCATTACTGATCCATACTCCTGGATATGGTGCAGAAATTAGTAGTCATCCAGAACTTGTATCACAAGGATATAATGTTCTTCACATTTCACCACTAGGATATGCTACGCCAAATGGACCAGATGAAAGCAAACAACGGGATAATACTTGGCCTGTATTGGCTGACACGATAATAAGTTATGCCGAAAAAGGATATAAACAATGGCTTGTGAACTGCATTTTAGCAATAAAGTGGGCAATGGCGCAAACTGAAGTAATAGAAAATAGGGTTTCATTTTTTGGAACAAGTCAAGGCGGAGGATGCTCTTTGTTATTAGGTTCGATTTTTAAAGATAGGGGAGTAAGATGTGTAGCGGCAGATGTACCCTTCCTTACTAATTTGCCTATGGCAAAGAGCCTGGGAGCTATTACTTATAACTACGAACCACTTTGTTCAATTGATAATATAGATGATGGATGGCAAGCTTTGGGATTTGTAGATACTATCTCTCATGTTAAAAGATTAAATTGTCCTGTATTACTAACTGCAGGCGGAAAAGATAATATCTGTCCTGCTGAAGCTATAAAATCTTTATCTCAATTATTACCTGGTACTTGTTCTTATAATTACTTTGATAATTTAGAGCATAGATATTCAAGAGAGTTTGTAACTCTTTTATTATCTTGGGTTCGTATGTATGCTTGACGATGTTGTACAAGAAATGTATGGAATAGTATCGTATTAAGTATGAGATGAGAATTGTTCTAACTGCGTATTTTCATGCAAATGTAATCTTCCGCCAAGGCCCCATCAGGTTCAAACGGCATCTTCATTGACCGTTCAAGGCATGTGGAGTGCATGATAATGATGACGAATAGTGTAAATTTGACCCGTTTTTTGGCCGTTTTCATAGATGACAAAGGGTAGTTGGAGGGATATGACCTTCAAAACGGGAATTTCATTTAAGAAATTTTATAGCACCAGAACACGAGGAACATACCTAAAAATTAGAATTAATGATATACTAAATATGTCTATAATCGGGGCGTTATATTTAGAAGTTTATAAGTATATTTTTCAAATGAGCAACCTGATAAGTTATTGTAGATTCTAATTATGTTTATAATTGGAATCATAGCTAAATCATAAAATGCGAAAATAGTACTTTGTTGTTTTGTAAAAACCTCTTGCTCATGACGTAACGTAATGTGTTATGCTATTCATGACAGGAGGTTTTTTGTATGGAAACCAAACAATATACCGTTGGAGAGATTGCAGCGGCAACCGGGCTTACAGTGCGAACGCTTCAGCATTATGATAACATTGGTCTGCTTCCGGTATCGGGTCGCACAGAGGGGGGACGGCGGCTTTACACTAAGAATGATTTACTCAAACTGGAGCAGATTATTTTTTATAAATCCATTGGCATTCCGCTAAAAAGCATTGAAAAAAGGCTGAAAGATACGCAATCCCTGTCTGAAGTGGAATCGGTCTTAAATAATCATTACAGAGTGCTTATGCAAAGAATTGATGCACTTAACCTTTCTATGTCATTGCTGGAATCATCTCTTGAAGTTACAAGGGCGGGAAAATACCCACCGTGGGAAATGCTGACCTATCTGATCCGAACTATGGATGGCAGCAGTCTTTCCTGTTGGGAAAACTTTGAGTTTGGCAGCAGACTTTATGAAACGCTTGACCAACAAGGCCTTGCTACGATAGCTGGAGCGACGGAATTTTACCGTTCAATACGCTCGTTAATGGTCAAAGCAGCAACCTTGGAGGCTGTAAAAGATGCTCCCGAAAGTGCTGAGGCGCAGAAACTTGCTGCGAGTTGGTGGAATCTCATGATGAATTTGACAAACGGTGACGAGGGTGTGTTGACCGCCTTATCTGTCGTGAACAATGCGCGAGAAACATGGCCTGCAGCCGACCGTTCCTTATTTGAAAAAGCAGAACCGTTCTTAGAAGCGGTACTTGAGGTATATATCAAAAAAAACAACATAACGGTTCCAGATGCATTTACTAACAAGGAGGAAAAATAGTGTCAAAAGGAATTGAAGTAAAAAACCTTTCTAAAAGCTACGGTGAAAGACGAGTACTTGACTCTGTTTCTTTTGACGTAAGTATTGGCGAAACATTTGGGTTGCTCGGTGTGAACGGTGCAGGCAAGACAACAACAATTGAGTGTATTGAGGGTTTGCGCAAACCGGATAGCGGCGAAATCACAGTGGGCGGTTTCGATGTATCCAAAAGCCTGTCATCAGTACAAAAATTGCTTGGTGTTCAATTGCAGAGCACAGCATTACCGGAAGTGATGACAAGCAAAGAAGCAATGAAATTGTTTTGCGCATGGCATCATATATCGTACAGAGAGGATTTACTTGAACGTTTCGATATGTCCGGCGAATATATTAATAAACCGTATTCTGCGTTGTCCACCGGAAGAAAGCGCAGGCTTCATCTGGCGCTTTCGCTTTGTCATAATCCGAAAATATTGATTTTGGATGAGCCGACTGCAGGACTTGATGTGGAGGGGCGTCATTCGCTTCACAAGGAAATTCACAGATTAAAATCAGAAGGTGTCAGCATATTGATTGCCACTCATGATATGTCAGAAGCTGAAACACTCTGCGACCGTATTGCTATTTTGCATGACGGTCATATCGCAAAGCAAGGCAGACCATTGGAGCTGACCGCATCTGCCGAAATCAAAAGCCGGATAATAATCAAAACAGCCAAACACTCGCTTAAAAACAGTCCGATGGGGAATGTTATTCCCGAATATCTGCCGGATGATTATTTATCCTTTGCCTGTAATGATTCAGCCGAATTGTTGCTCACACTGTTGACACATGTTAAAACATGCAACGACTCTGTTCTTGATTTAAGGGTGGAACGCGCCAGTATTGAGGAAATATTTATGTCTGTCGCAGAGGGGGTAATCAAATGAAAGCATTTATAACCCATCTTGTGGTGCAGTTCCGAGGCGATCTGCGTGACAAGGGAATTTTAATGGTTTACTATCTTGTGCCACTTGTTTTCTATGTTGTGATGAGCAGCATAATGAAACTACCGGCAATGAACATGAGTGAAAATCTGATTTTATCCATCTCAATATTTACATTGTCCATGTCTGCATTCCTTGGTTTACCGCAAACACTTGTCAAGGCAAGAGAAAACGGTATTTTACAAGCTTTCAGAGTTGCGGGCATTCCATCTTGGTCGATGCCGCTTTCCGCAATTATCATTTCCTTATTACACATAATGATTGTTGCTTGCGTTATTCTGCTGACAGCACCGTTTATATTCTTGGCTTCTTTGCCTACCAATATAGCACTTCATTTGTTTTGTGTTGCCCTTATTGCACTGGCTTCGGAGGCACTTGGCGTATTGCTTGCCTGCTTTGTTAAAAAGCAAAGCACACTTACACTAGCAGGTCAATGTTTGTTTATGCCGACCATTATGCTCACAGGCATCATGTTTCCTATGAATATTCTGCCAGAGCCCATGCAGATGATTGGACGGATTCTTCCTGCATCGCAGGGGATGAGGTTAATTGTAGATAGCGTTTTACAAACCTCGTCATTCCTTATTTTAATTGGTCTAACAGTTTTTGCTTTTGGTGCATCAATGATCATGTTCCGCCATATCAATATGAAAATATAACTGTGCAATTACTTAAAGGAGCCGTTCACATGAAAAAAGTACTATACACTATTTTGTTTGCTTGTTGTTTTTGATAATGGCAGAATGAAGCATCTTTTCGTCACTGATTAAAAATTGTAGGCTGTGTTTTAAAACGAAAAGCATAGCTCTTTTTTTATTTCCCTTAAAGCACTGACAACTCAAAAAAGATTGGAGGGCAATACAACTTCCGGAATTAATATATTTCACAAGATTAATGTAAACAACGCACAGCTAATAGTTAATACTCATAATCTGATATTCTTAAATTCCAACATCTTCAGGAGAGATGAGATTAAGTTTGTAGAGCGAGATGATGACAGCAATAACAGCATATTATACTTGTTTGATTCTGGAACTACCGGTGAAAAGCCTTCAAGGGTTCCTTTGATTGTTTTCTTCAAAGGAACCCTCTAAAACGAACGAAGTCAATTGTCGTAACAGGAATAATCCAGGACTTCGTCCAAGAAATCGAACTGAACCTGGAACCGCAACGCCAGATTATTGATTTGGCAATGGAAATCGGCACCATCCTCTGCTTTCCCTATCCACAAGGCCTTCTTGTTGGAGGCCGCTTTTTCATAACACTCCGTTGCCTGCCTCACAACCTCCGCACCCTCAGATTCCGCGCGAATAGACAGGAAAGCGCACTTGAGATCTCTCGGATCGAGCTCCATATTATTTTCTGTTGCAGGCAGCCATTCTACAATGCTGTCGAAGCCATGCATCCAACAGACTCGATGAAGTGTCACTCGGGATAGCCACGGCAAACTATTTATGATCTTCTTCGACTCTTCCGGATCCCCCATAACGAACGGAGGCATAACACCATTTTTAATCACGAGCGGCCAAGAGTATAATGGCGCACTAGCAACCAACGCGGCAAAACGATCATCATTAGCCGCATTGAACGTACTCTTCATACCACCATAACTATCGCCGCATACTACCAGCCGTTTAGCATCTACGTCAGGACGGGCAACGAGGAAATCAGTGGCTGCATGATAGGCGCCTAACAGATCGGCTTTGGGGAAGTTCTTTGCTGTGATCTCAGGGTTATAGGACCTTGGTTGTACATCATAAGGCAGATCTACGAGCAATGCGTTATACCCTCGCTGGATGGCATCTTTCCCCCCAAGGAAGAAGGTGTCCTCCTTGTGTGATTCGCCACCGTTGTGGAAAAGGATCGTCGGCTTTGGCTTATTACTGTTCTCAGCCTTCAGAAAGATACCCGGGAACTTATAGCCTTTGTATTTTATTTCCACAAACTCATGGTTAATCGTTTTAGACATAGCGTCAAGATATTTCTTGAAGCACTCTACTGTTTTGAAATAGACTGGAAAGAAATCCGCATCCGTAGGATATATCGCGCAGTAGGCTGCTCGGTAGTACCCGAAGGCTCGCAAGAACGCTTGGCCGGCGCTGATCCTATGTCCTTTTTTCAGGCAGTCTTCACCGATTGCTTCAATCTTTCTTGCCTCTTTCTCAAACTCCTCCTTCCAACTCACAGCAGACTTCGCATCAACTTTGCGAGCGACTTTGAACAGCTCACCTGGCGTGCAGGCACCGTAGGCTATCCATCCAACGAACCATTGAAATATGAAATCCAGGTCTTCGTCTTCGGGGTCCATGAAGAAGAGCCTGCTTTCCGGATTCATGCGCTCTGCTAATATCTCACCATTTTGTACTGACGGCATTTCTCACATCTCCTTTCAGTTCTTTGATCATCCCCTGCATGAGTTCTTCCGGGATCTGATCCTTGCTCTCGAAATAGTAATAAATTAAGGCTTTATTCACCCATTCCCGGCAGGCGATTTCATCCGCCCGGACCCCGTCAAAACCCTTTTCTGCAAAGACTACCATAGCCGCATCCAATATCAATTGTTTAGACGGCGTTCCCCTTGAGCAATCATCTGCGTTATACCCTGTGTTACCATTTCCATAAAATCAAAAACCAACTGTGTTTCTTTCTGATTCAAGCCTGCCATAAACTTATGCCAAACCTCCCACATACATTCATGGTGTTTTTGATGCCCTTCACAAATTCGTTCTCCTAAGGGGGTAAGCCTGGAGAAAACTTCCTTGCGGTTGCCCTTTTTTTTGTAAGACTCGATCAGCTCCTTATCCAGCAGCTTCTTCGTACCCTGGCTCACCGCTCCGCTGGTCATTTCCAAATACACGGCCAGTTCGCTTACATTTGCGCCCTCCTGGGACTTTATGGCCTCCAGCAGGTGGATCTCCGAATGGGACAGCAGGAAATCAACCCCATAGAACCAAGGCGTCTGCATCTCCTGAAGGAGCAGGTTCGCCATCTGATAAAATTTTTCCGCTAAAAGCTCTGTATTTTTCATAGTAGCTAAATAATATAGCAGCTAAATAAATTTGTCAAGAAGTTTTTTGATTCAAATTGATTTTGTGGCTCTGGAAGAAGACGGTAATGTACAGGAATTGGATTCAGTATTTACTAATTTACACTAATCTTCTAATGAAAAGAATTCAAACTGCTTGAAGTGAATGCATACAAGGCGGCTGGAATTCTTTTTTCATATTTCTTTTCATAGTAAAAGTTTTCTGATAGACTAGTTAATAGACTTGATTCGACATTTTTATTTTTCATAAGGATAACAAGTGTGAAATTCAGATAACATATCAGGGAGGTACCGGACCAATGCCGTTTCTGACATGATGTTTTGTGTGAAATGCAGAGTCGGGGACATAATTATGATTAAAAAATTCAAGAACGTATTTTTACCTCTAAGAGTGAAATTGATTATACTTTTTTTTGTTTTAATAATAACCCCTTTTATGATAAGTGGATTTGTTACATTTACTAGATATAGTAAATCGGTTGAACAAAGTACAAAAGTATATTCAAAAGAACTAACAGATCAAATCAATATAAATCTTGACAATTATCTAAGTGAAATAAACAGACTTACAATTCTTCCTCTATATGAATCTTCAATAATTAATATATTAAAAAAACATGCCACAGAGAAGAGAGAAAAAGATTTTATTCCGTCTATGGAGATTACAACCATGAACTTATTTTTGTCATCTATTGACTTTAATAGGTCCGAATTCAGAGGAATATTTATTATGGCAGTAGACGGAACTCTTTTTAGCAGCCTGGATGATGCTAACTATAGGAACTTCAGCGGAAATAACGAATGGTTAAGAATGGCCGAAGTACAAGGCCAGAAAATGCTATTGATCGCGCCTCATAACCCGAAGTATTATTATAATAGTGAAAAAGAGGTATTTTCAATCGTAAGAGCTATCCGGAACCCATATGATGGCAAATTTCTGGGCTTAATTAAAATCGATCTTACACATAAAGTTTTTGATAAAGCAATTGCTACATCAAATTATTCTAAAGGGAACAAGCTGTACGTGACCGATAAAACAGGCAATGTCTATTATTCGGGAGAAGAGAAGATACACAAGTTCAATATTCCCCAGACAGATAAAATAAATATTGACCATTCTACCTTTATTGTTTCAAATAGTGCTTCTAATATCACCGGTCTCAACGTAATCGGATTGGTTGATGAAGGAGAATTCAGAAAGGATGCCATTCAATTAACAAATTCATCACTTATTATATCCGTTGTTTCTTTATTCTTTGCTATACTAATGGCTATTTTTTTCTCCGATAGAATTGTAAATCCCGTACGCCATTTACAAAAAATGATGAGGAAGGTTCAGGGAGGTGACTTTGAAGTCCGGGCAACAGTTTTTAGCCGTGATGAAATTGGTACCTTATCACAGGGCTTTAATGTCATGGTCAGTGAAATAAACAATTTAATGAAGGAAGTATATGAGACAAAATTGAGACAACGGGATGCAGAATTATCTGCATTGCAGAGTCAGATTAATCCTCATTTTCTTTATAATACTCTTGAGCTGGTGAATATGATTGCTTTAGAAAATAATCAATTTGAGATTTCAGATATCGTTTCAAGTTTAGGAAGATTATTCAGATATACAGTTGATAAAAAAGAAAAGCCGGTACTGTTAAAGGAGGAAATCCGATTTATAAAAGCTTATTTAAAGATTATCAGCAGCAGGTGCGGCAGTAAATTAAAAACTGAATTGAGCATTGACCCTTATTTGGAGTATTGTCTTGTTCCAAAGCTCATTATTCAGCCTTTGGTGGAGAATGCCTTTCAGCACGGTATTAATGAAGGAGAGGGAAAGATAGCAATAAGAGCTGAAAAAGATGATGAGTACCTTATTCTTTCAGTAGAAGATAATGGGGTTGGAATCAATAATGAACTGCTAATGGAACTGGAAGAAAAAATATACGGAGAGGAAAGCCATAGTGAATATTTAGACACTTTAGACAATGTGAAAAAGGGCTATGCCCTTCGTAACGTGCACCAACGAATCAGGATTATTTATGGAGATAATTATGGCTTGAGTATAGACAATAGACTACAAAAAGGGTGTAAATTTACTTTAAAGCTACCTATAATTTTTTCAAATACCCGGGATATGAAATTTTAATTGCATTTCAATATAGAGGTTATTAAGAGGAGGCGATAAAATTGTCGGTCTTAAAGGTTTTAATAGTAGATGATGAAGAAAGAATACGTCAGGGTATGAAGAAACTGCTTGAAGCAGTGATAGGCGGTTATCAGGTAGTTGCAGAAGCAGTAAATGGAAAAAAAGCGCTGGAATGTCTTCTCATTCATCAAGTGGATTTTATTATTACTGATATAAGGATGCCTGAAATGGACGGTATGGAGTTTATAAGGAGGGTGAGAAATCAACTCCCTCATATACCTATTTTTGTTTTGAGTGGATACGACGAATATGAATATATGCGACAGGCGCTTAAAAGTGACGTGACCGATTATATACTAAAACCAATAGACCGGGTAGAATTTGCCCAGTCCTTAAGCAAAGTTAATGAAATTATTGGAGTCAGAAGTACACAGGAAAACGCAAATTCCGGGAAAGATAAAAATGATAAGGACAGGCGACAGGTAATTCGACGGGTAAAAGAAATAATCAGCCAAAAGCTGCATGAGGATGTATCTCTCCAGAGTCTGGCAGACGAGGTAAAGTACAGTTACAACCATCTTTCGGCTCTTTTTAAAAGCGAAACAGGTCAATCCTTTTCAGATTACCTGATGCGGCTGCGGCTGGAAAAAGCAAAGCAGCTGCTGAATGAAACAAACCTGAAAATTTATGAGATAGGTACCATGTGTGGATACCCAAATTCAAAGTACTTTATGTCTATATTTAAGGAGGCGGTTGGCTTGACGCCTTCTGAATTCAGAGATAAAAATGGTGGAAATTAGAATAAATAACGATACAACCGAAAAGGTTCACTTTTTTATAAATTAATAAAAAAGTGAACCTTTTCGCTAATTAGTAGGGTTTTTAAAATAATACATAAATCCTATAATGACAGTGTAATTAAATTCTACTATATATTTCAAAGGAGGAATTAGTAGTGAAAAAATTATTATGTATTGTGGCTGTAGCAGCAATTACAACATCATTATTCTCAGGATGCGGAGCAAACGATGTAGCTAAGACTACAACAATAGGGTCTGCTTCAACTGCCCAACAGACAGGAACAGAGAATAAGAAAGCGGTAAACATGCAGATAGCTACTTGGGGAAACGATGCCCACAAAAAAATGTATGAGGAAATGCTGGAAAAGTATAAGCAAACGCATCCAAATGTTTCGGGGGAAGTACTGCTGATACCATTTAATGATTATCAGCAAAAGATGGCTATTTCACTGGCAGCAAGCGAAGCTCCCGATATTGCATGGCTGTCGGATGTTATGATACCTCAGTTCATGGAGACTAATCAGTTGACCGATATCAGCAGCGTTAAAGATGATAAAGATTATGATTTTAATGATATCAATGCGTCATCTTTTGACTTGGTTAAAAAGGATGGAAAATATTATGGCGTGGCTTTTTCAACACCGCCTGTGATGCTTTATTATAATAAAACACTTTTTCAAGAAAAAGGCTTACAAACTCCTATGGAACTTTATAAAGCAGGAAAATGGAATTACGATGAATTCCTGAAAGATGCAAAAGCAATGACAAACAGGGAAAAAGGTATTTATGGTATTAAACTTATACCTACGGATTGGAAGAACTGGTATATAAACACTGTTGATCTTGTTTGGGGCTTTGGAGGAGATGTATTCAGTCCGGATGGAAAGAAGTTCACATTTAATTCTGAAGCAGGGGAAAAAGCACTTCAAATGTATATGGATATGATGTATAAGGACGCAGTTCATCCAAAACCCGGTGATCAGATTACTTTTGAATCAGGTAAACTCGGTATGTATGTCAACACTTTATCGTACATGAGCACTGCTAAAACTATCAAGGATTTTGAATGGAATATTTCACCGCTTCCAGACGGTCCAAAATCTAATGCAACAAGAACCGGTTTTGCGGCATATACAATGTTCAAGAGTGAAAATGACCCAAAGAATACTGAAAAACTGGAGCTGTTTAAATTTCTTACAAACAAGGAAAACATGGGAATAACAGCACAATACTTTGTTCCTTCAAGAAAGTCTGTTTTAGAAAGTGATAGCTTTAAGAAGTTATATCCTGAAAATGTACAGGAAAACTTTGATGCTACAGTTTTAGAACGCCTGGCTTCAACAAAGGTAGCTATTACGCCTGCGAACTTTGCAAAGATTAACCCTGAAATTCAAGTTTATTATGACATGCTTTATACTCAATCGATCTCTGTCAAAGATGCACTGAAAAAGATGGAGGAGACAGTAACTCCATTAATGGATATAAAATAATTGAGTATCGATTAGACTGGAACAATATTAAACAATTTCGCCAAGTCTCAAAAGCTTGGCGAAATTAATTAAGAGGTGAAAACATGGCTGCTAACAAAGCAAACAGCGTTAAATTAAAAAATGTAGATAAGATTTATGGATACCTTTTTATAGCTCCAATTGTTATAGGGTTTTTAGTATTCATACTAGGACCCATGTTATATTCCTTTGTAATGAGTTTTTCAAACTGGTCGTTGCTTAAGGAGTTTAAATTCACCGGGCTGGACAATTATAAGCAAGTATTTTTAGGGGATAAGAAATTTTGGACAGTTATGTTTAATACCTTGTACTTTTCAATAGGTCTTGTTCCATTAAACCTGGTACTTGCATTCTCGTTAGCACTTCTATTGAAACAGAAATTAAGGGGAATAAGCTTTTTCAGGACAGCAATATTTACACCCGTTGTGACGTCTGTTGTTGTTTGGGCAATTGTATGGAAATTTATCCTGGGTACTGACGGCGGTTTGATCAATATCCTCCTGAAGGGCATTGGAATCACTGGACCGGCCTGGTTGTATGATATGAGATTAACTATGCCGGTCGTAATTGTTGTAAGTGTACTCAAGAATGTGGGAAACAACATGGTACTGTTTTTATCTGCACTATATAATGTGCCTGAGATGTACTATGAAGCAGCTACACTTGACGGTGCTTCAAAATGGCAGCAAATGAGGAAAATCACTCTGCCAATGATTTCACCAACCATTTTTATGTTATTCGTTATCACGATGATCTCGTCTTTAAAAGTGTTTGGTCAGATTTATGTTTTGACGGGCGGAGGACCTGGAAATGCAACAAGAGTGCTGGTTTATTATATATATGACCTTGCATTTAAACAATATGAATTTGGTTATGCATCGGCAATTGCCTTTATTTTGTTCACAATTATATTAATACTAACCATCGTTCAGTGGAATTTAAAAAAGAGGTGGGTTCATTATGAAGAATAAAGTCAAGCATCTTTTCTCTTATTTGATATTAAGCATTATTACAATAATCATTTTTGCACCGTTTTTGTGGATGGTAATTACGTCGTTTAAAGATTCAACAAAGGTTTTCGAATTTCCACCTCAATTAATACCTCATCCTTTTGTATATCAGAATTATATAGAGGTATTTAAGTTTCAGCCCAATTTTGGTTTGTACTACTTCAACAGCTTTTATATAGCTACACTGGTTACCTTTGGAACAGCTATTGTGGCGTCTTTGGCAGGATACGCTTTTGCGAAAATTAATTTTCCCTTTAAAAGTGTGATTTTTCTGGTTTTACTCAGCAGTATGATGATTCCCACCGAAGTAACTGCAATTCCATTATTCAATTGGATGGGAAAATTAGGCTGGGTTAATACTCACTGGCCTTTGATTATTCCTCCCATTCTTGGTTCAGGCGGTATGTTCGGCTTGTTCATGATGAGACAGTACTATATTACTATTCCGGATGAGATGGATGAGGCGGCGAAAATTGACGGGTGCAATCATTTTCAGACTTTCTTCAGAATAATGCTGCCCATGGCGGCTCCTGCGCTGGCGTCGTTATCACTGATTACATTTCTTGCAAATTGGAATGAATTTTTTGCACCTCTTATATATCTGACCTCAGATAAACTTTTCACGCTGCCTCTGGGATTATCCATGTTTACAGACCAGGCAGGTACACAGTGGAACCTTGTAATGGTAGCTTCGGTTTTGGCTACCGTGCCATTACTTTTGATCTTCTTCTTTGCACAGAAGCAGTTCATTGAAAGCATTGCTTTATCGGGAATTAAGTAATTATACAAGTAGATAGGAGTGATTTTATGTATGACGTAGTAGTTGTTGGCGGAGGAATTTCTGGGACTATGGCGGCTGTGGCTGCTGCAAGGCTGGGAGCCAAAACCCTGATTGTGGAACAATATGGATTCCTGGGTGGAATGATGACAGCGTCGGGAGTTGGTCCAATGATGACTTTTCATGCAGGAGAGAAACAAGTCATACAAGGAATGACCGGTGAATTGATTGAACGCCTTGTTGCAAAGGGCTATTCTCCGGGACATATTCTTGATACCACCAGATATACCTATACTGTCACACCTTTTGATGTTGAAGGTATGAAAAGAGAGCTGGAACTGATGGTAACAGAAGCAGGCGGAGAAATCCTCTATCATACCATGCTTGCAGGGGTAGAACCAGAGAATGGAAGAGTAAAGCATGTACAGATATGCAATAAGGCCGGTCTATCAAATTTAGAAGCAAAAGTATATGTAGATGCAACAGGTGACGCGGATCTGGCTTATAGGGCAGGTGTGCCCTGCACAAAGGGCCGAAGCTCAGATGGAGCTGCACAGCCTATGACTATGAAAATGAGATTGTTTAACGTAGATATTAGTAAGACAAAAAAATATATTCATGAGCATATTGAGGAATTTCCAAGGCTTAAGGGTGATACTTCAATAATAGAAAACTCGCCAAGACTTTCAATTGGCGGTTTTGTTAAAACTTTTGCCGAGGCAAGGGGAATCGGCGAAATAAGTTTTCAGAGAGAAGACTTGCTATTCTTTGAAGGTAATACACCCGGGGAGATAATTGTCAATACCAGTAGAGTTACAGGTCATGACAGTACTGAACCTTTAAGCTTAAGCCATGGAGAAATGGAAGGCCGACGCCAGACCGAAGAATTATTCAAGTTTCTCAAAAAGAGGGTTCCCGGGTTTGAAAATGCATGGTTGGCATATACCGGACCTATGATTGGTGTGAGAAGTTCACGGCAAATTGTCGGACTTTATACCTTGGAGGCTGATGATGTTCTAACTTGTAAGAAATTTGAGGATGTGATCGCTCATTCGGGATATCCCATTGATATTCATAGTCCTGACGGAAACGATACCTTAAGCAGACATCTGCCCTGGGGAGCCATATACAGTATTCCCTACCGCTGTTTGATAAATAATGCTGCAGATAACCTTTTAACGGTGGGGCGCTGTGTTTCAGCTACTTTTGAAGCTCAGGCAGCTATACGTCTCACTCCGTCAATGGGTGCTGTGGGCCAGGCTGGCGGTGTGGGTGCGGCATTTGCGGCGAAGACAGGTAAAAGTGTTAAAGATTTTGTGATTTCTGATATACAGGAGACTTTGGTGAAGCAAGGGGCTTACCTGGAAATCTAATCTGAAAGCTGAAAATAACCTGTATTATTAAAGAGGGAGTAAATGATATGGATACGAATGAGGTTATAGAAGCCAAAGAATTGAATAAAATCTTTGGAAGTGTTGGAGAACATGTTTCGTTAATTGAACCCTATTGGTTTAAAGAATGCCAAAATATATCCATAGATGATTATGTTTATATAGGGCCGGATGCATACTGGGATGCAACTGGAGGGATTAGCATCGGAGAAAACGTAATGTTTGGACCTAAAACTAAAATTTGGTCCCTAAATCATAATTTTTATGAAGGTGCTGAATTCTTACCCTATGATTACTATGATATCTTGAAGCCGGTCACAATACATTCAAATGTTTGGGTGGGTTTAGAGGCCATGATTTGTCCCGGTGTTACTATAAATGAGGGTGCAATTATTGGCATGGGAGCAGTTGTGACAAAAGATGTACCTGCTTTGGCCATAGTCGGAGGAAATCCTGCAAAGGTGCTTAGATACAGGGATGAAAAGGAATATAACCGGCTGAAGGAAAGTGGCAGGTTATACTTGCGTGAAAAGTATAAACCGGGTGGCCGTAAGGAGAAGATTCCAGTTACGTGGGAGCAGTATAAAGCTGTAAAGAATGAAAAATAAGTATTGACTTTGTTAAAGGAGATAATGAAGTATGCTTCAAAATACCTTTGCAATATGGGAAAAAGGGACCTATTTTTCAGAAGGTGAAGATGGCTTTCAACCTACCCTCACAACCTACATTTTGGATGGTACCCAAAAAAGACCTGCTGTTCTGATATGTCCCGGCGGCGGATATGGATTGATTTTCCCTCGGGAAACAGAGGCAGTTGCCGTCAGATTTAACTCGATGGGGTATCATACTTTTATCTTGAACTACAGCGTAGCTCCAAGGAAACACCCGCAGCCGCTGATGGATATATCCCGTGCAATGTGCATTATTCGGGAAAAAGCAGAAATATGGAATGTTTCATCAAGCAAAATAATTGTTTGTGGATTCTCTGCAGGCGGTCATCTTGCGGCTAGCCTGGGTGTTCATTGGGATAAGGCCTATTTGAAAAACATACAGGGCTTGACAGAAAATCAAAATCGTCCGGATGCATTGGTACTTTGCTATCCCGTCATTTCTTCCGGAGAATTTGCGCATCGTGGTTCCTTCAATAATTTGCTGGGAGAAAGTGCCTCAAGTGAACTCGTACTTGAAATGTCACTTGAGCATCAAATCAGCAAAAGTACGCCACCTACTTTCTTATGGCATACAGCAGAGGATAAAACTGTTTCAGTAGAAAATTCCATGCTATTTGCTTCGGCCCTGAGAAAAAACAATATTCCCTTTGAGCTGCACATTTACCAAAAGGGTCCTCACGGTCTCTCATTGGCTTCCCTCGAAACTCAGCCGGAATCTCCCGAGAGTCCATTTTCACATACCAACCCGCATGCAGCGACGTGGGTGAATCTTTGCAGGGATTGGTTGGATGAAATCTTTTTGTTTAATTGATCTGTAAAAATGCGTAATAAAATTAAATACAACAAATAATTCCGTTTTACCATAGTCAATACGGTTCAAAGCCTTCACCTTCAGGCGAATGATGCTTTCAAGCAGGTTTGAATGCAGTTTGGGTTTGGAATATATAGTAAACTTAAAAAATTACAAGAAGGGGGTATTTGCATGCAAAAAAGTTCAGCAAGAAAAGTTGTTTGTCGTGTTATTTCAGTCATAATGGTCTGTTTAATAATCTTTGGACAGGTGCCCATTTCCAAAGTTCAGGCGTCCGGTGACTTTGACCCGATGTCTATTGTTGAAGTACAGGCGGCCGACGAGTTTGACACTATGAGAAATAAATGGAGGACAATGCTTACAGGAGGAACAAGCTATGACACGTCCGATCCACAAATAGCGGCAGCCATCAGCAGGACGACAGCGGCAGCACAGACTTATTGGGACAGTATGGACAAGTCTGAAAGCAGGAAATATCTTTGGAGTGATCTGAGCAGTAAGACGAAAGGAGACATGATTAACAGTGCCTATTCCCAGCTGAGGTCTATGGCCATTGCCTATTGTACAAATGGCTCATCCCTTCAAGGCAACAATGCTCTTTTGACCGACATCATCAGCGCAATAGACTGGATGTACACAAAATACTATAATGAGAACATATCCCAAGATGGTAACTGGTGGTATTGGGAAATCGGTATTCCTCTTAGCCTTAACGACATTACTGTATTACTTTACGACAAACTTACAGAGACCCAGATAACAAATTACATGAATGCTGTAAACAAGTTTGCACCAACGCCTGCATATACTAAAGCGACCAACATGGTCATGAATGGCACGAACCTGATTTGGAAGTGTAATGTCATTGCCGTGAGAGGAATTATTATAAAAGACGGTGAAAAAGTAGCTATGGGCCGGGATGGATTAAGTGAACCGTTAAAACCTGTCACAACCGGTGACGGTTTTTATGCGGACGGATCGTTTGTAATGCATAACAGGTTCGCTTATACCGGTGGATATGGGATAAGCTACATGAGTAACATTTCCAATTTGATGTACGTCCTTTCGGGCTCAACCTATGAGGTGACGGACCCGAATAAACAGAATGTGTTCAAGTGGGTGTATGATTCCTTTGAACCCCTTATTTATAAAGGTGCCATGATGGATATGGTAAGAGGAAGAGAATTATCCAGAATCTACAGGGATGACCGTACTGCAGGCCATGAGACAATGAGCGCGATTATTCGTTTGTCACAGATTGCCTCCCCGGAGGATGCGGCAGCGTATAAAAGCATGATAAAGTATTGGCTGGAGACAGACCTCAATGGCTTTTATACTGATGCGACGGTTGAAATGGCTGACAGGGCCAATGCCATACTGAACGATGCAAGTATAACCCCGAGAGGAGAATTAATAAAGTACAAACAGTTTACCGGCATGGACCGTGTTGTGCAGCTCCGTCCGGGCTTTGGGTTTGGCATCAGCATGTTTTCCAGCAGAATTTATAACTTTGAAAATGCTAACAATGAAAACCAAAGTGCATGGCATACCGGTGACGGTATGACCTATCTGTATAACAGCGACCTTTCCCAGTTCAGTGATGCCTTTTGGCCTACGGTAAACTCCTACAGGCTGCCGGGTACAACGGTACTTCAAAATTCTCAGCAAACAGGTCAGAAAATCAATAGTATGGATTGGGTGGGAGGTACCGATATCCAGGGAACCTACGGGGTGACAGGCATGAATCTGCAACCTTATCAAAAAAATTTAACAGCTAAAAAGTCCTGGTTCATGTTTGACGATGAGATTGTAGCCCTGGGATCGGATATTGACAGCACTGACGGCATTCCTGTTGAGACTGTGGTTGAAAACAGGATGCTGAACAGCAGCGGCGATAATGCACTGACTGTTGATGGCACTTCAAAGACAACCGAGTTGGGGTGGTCGGAAACTATGCCGGGAACCGGTTGGATTCATTTGGCGGGAAACACCCCCGGCTCCGATATCGGGTATTACTTTCCCTACAAAGCCAATGTAGAAGGAGTTCGTGAAGCAAGGACTGGCGCATACAGTGATATTGATAAAAGGGCAGGAGCATCCACAACAGAATATACCAGAAACTATTTGAATCTGTGGCTGGATCATGGCATTAATCCTAGCAATGCCGGATACTCCTATGTACTGCTTCCGAATAAGACCAGTTCTCAGGTTGGCAGCTATGCGCAAAACCCCGATATTGAAATTTTGAAAAACGATGAAAATGTTCAAGCAGTAAAGGAAAAAGAATTAAATATTATCGGTGCGAATTTCTGGAACGATACATCCGAAACCGCAGGCATTATTACAAGTAATAGAAAAGCATCTGTTATGACAAAGGAAGAAACCGGTAAAAATATAGAGGTGTCGGTATCTGATCCGACACAGGCTAATCCGGGATACATAAATATTACTATCGACCGGAATGCAAAAGGAATACTGTCATGCGACAGTGGTATAACAGTAACCCAGCTGAGCCCGGCCATTAAGTTTATGGTCAATGTGAACGGTGCACACGGCAAGGCATTTAAGGTGAAGTTTGATTATACTGGATCAGACGAAACTCCGTATGAACCGGAAATCGATGGGGATCAAAATACGCCTCTCTTTACGGATGATTTTGAAGACGGTAACACATCAGCTTGGGAAACCATCGGAGGTGTCTGGAGTATAAAAAAGGATAATACAAAAACACTGAGCGTGGATGGAGCATCAGAAAGTATAGCTACAGCCGGAACTGCATGGACAGACTATACCCTGGAGGGCAGGGTAAAAGTACTGACAGATGGCGGAAATGCGGGTCTTATTGTCAGATACGTTGACAGCAGCAACTTTTATAGCCTGTGCCTTAATGCAAATACAAATCAGGTTGAATTGTACAAAAAACTGGACAATGCGGCAACTATGGTGGCTTCCTCCGGTTTATCAGTAAATACGAATACTTGGTATACTCTAAGGGTAACAGCCAATGGGGATAACATTACGGGATTTGTAAATGGAAACCCAGTTATAGACTGGACAAACCCGTCAGGTGAACTCACTGCAGGTAAAATTGGATTTCAAACTACGTCAGATGCATGCTTTGATGATGTTCTGGTAACATCGAACAATCTTGTGGATGAAACCTTCAACTCAAGAGAAACGGGAAGTACACCTTCTGACTTGGAGATAACAATCGATTCTGATGTAGCCAGTAAAAATGGCGGCGTAACGGTGGAAGAGATACCCAGTACCTCTAATAAGAGTCTCAAACTGAATGATACCAGTACTAATGCGAACGCCGGTATGGGTAGTGTTTATGTTGCAAAGAGCTTTGAGCCATACAGCGGTACCGTAACGGCAGAGTTTAAGGTTATGGCATCACAGGTAAATACGATTCTCGGCATTTCATTAAGGAATCCTGCCGGAACTCCTGTCGCTACTGTAGCTTTTAGTAATAATACTGATGGGAAACCAAACTTTTACACCTATGATGGGGCGACTAAAAAAACTTTCCAGGTTCCCACGGACAGCGGTACAGTGAACTATACGGCAGATACCTGGTACAGGTTTAAAATCTTAGCTAATTCTGCTACGTTTAAGTATGACCTCTATATGGATCCGGGAGATGGAAAAGGATATAGAACGGTGTTTTCAAATTATGGTTTCAGAAACACTTCGAGTCCATATGTCAGCAGTATATACATGAATACAACCAACCCGCTAAAGGGAGTTTTCTACATTGACGATCTCAAAGTAACACCCAACGATTCCGGTATAATAACTACATCGCCGGACACCTTTTACAAAGATGCTCAAAAGGATGTAAAGGTATACCTGAACCTGCATGGAAACACAGTGAGTTCTATTACCAATGGAGCATATACCCTGACTGGCAGTGACTATACTATCGTCAGCAGTTCGGTCTATGCAATAAATGCATCCTATCTGGCCACTTTGGACAGCGGGACAGCAACACTGACCTTCCATTTCAGTGCGGGGAATGATGCAAATAGCAATATAACCATTGTTGAAACAGCGCCGAAGAACTCCGAAATAGCTTCGGTATCGCCGGTCAACTTTGACAAGCATATACCGCAGGACGTAACAGTGAACCTGAATCTGAATGGAAACACGGTGACTTCCATCACAAATGGAAGATATACCCTGTTGGTTGACAGTGACTATACCATGCTGAGCGATTCGGAGTATAAAATCAATGCAGAATATCTTACCACTTTTGGTAGTGGCACAGCCTCACTGACGTTCCACTTCAGTGAGGGTAATGATGCCGAAGCAAATATAACAGTAATGTCGTCTGGAATAGTTTCAATATTACCTGTAAGTGTAACAACAACAGCAGGAACAGCCCCGGTATTGCCTGAAACTGTGACAGGAATTTATGAAAACAGTACAACAACAGGTGCAGCCGTTCAATGGGCAGCAATAAGCCCGTCACAATACGCACAGGCAGGAAGTTTTGAAGTGACCGGTACTGTAGAAGGAACAACAATACTGGCTATAGCAACTGTAACTGTGACTAATGGTGGAACAGAGCCTGAAGCACCGACCATAGTATCAATACAGCCTGTCAGTGTAATAACTACGGTTGGAACAGCTCCTGTATTGCCGGCTGTTGTAACAGTGAACTTAAGCAACAGTACAACAACAGGTGCAGCCGTTCAATGGGCAGCAATAAATCCGACACAGTACGCACAGGCGGGAAACTTTGAAGTAACCGGTGCAGTAGCAGGAACAGCAATACCGGCTATAGCACATGTAGCTGTTAATGCCGCTCCGCCAGTAAATCCAGGCAATTCAGGTAATCCGGGTAATTCAGGTAATTCAGGAAGCGGATATGTACCTCCGGTAATTTCGGAGCCAGACCCTGTGTCAATTGAAAAGGGAACCGTAAAGGTAGAAGCTAAAGCCGATAAAGATGGAACGGTATCAGTTTCAATAAAGGCAGACGATATTAAAGCTGCAATAAATAATACAAGTGACGGTACTGTAAGCGTAGAAGTAAAAGTGGATGAGAAAGCCAGGGAAATTAAGGTAAGTATTCCTGCACAGCCAATTGTTGCTTCGGATAAGCAGATTAACAATATCAGGATTGATACAGGTCTTGCAACAGTTAATATCAATCCGGACCTGTTAAAGAACAATAATGTTACTCAAACAGCCGATCTGCAGCTTACCGTAACCAGGGCTGACAGCTCTGCTGTACCTGCGGCAGTCAGAAGTGTGATCGGAAACAGTGAAGTGTATGACTTCAGCCTGAAGATAAACGGCACTAAAATAAGCACATTTGAAAATAAGGAAGTAAGTGTTGTCGTAGCTTATACCTTAAAACCCGGACAGGACCCGAACAAGGTTATAGTATATGATATCAGCGACAGCGGTAAGCTGGAAATCGTTAAGAACAGCTGGTATGATGCCGGTACAGGAAAAGTTCACTTTAAACCTGAACAATTTAACAAATATGCAGTCTTTTACAATGATGTGACCTTCAGTGATCTGTCAAGAGCCGCATGGGCCAGAAGCAGTATTGAAGCACTGGCTGCGAGAGGTACTGTAGCCGGACGAGGAGACAACATGTTCATGCCGGGCGATAGTATTACAAGAGCCGAATTCCTGGCAATGCTGTTGAATGCCTTCGATTTGACGGATGAAAAGGCTGATTGCACGTTTAAAGACGTAAACGACGGAAAATGGTATTACAATGCAATAGCGACAGCTCAAAAACTTGGCATAGTACAAGGAAAGACAGATGGAACATTCGGAATCAATGATGCAATAACCAGACAGGATATGGCTGTAATGGTATATAAGGTTTCGGAACTGTTAAAAGTGGAGATGAAAGAAACCAACAGCCAGGCACAATTTAAGGATTCCGCAAAAATATCGGCATATGCTGTAAATGCAATAAGTGCTATGCAGAAGTCAGGCATAATCAATGGAGTAGGTAATGATAACTTTGCTCCAAAGAATAATGCAACAAGAGCTCAAGCAGCAGTAATTATATACCAGGTGTTCAATCTGACTAAATAAGTTTTAGAACTAAAAATGAAAAGATTGGTGCACTTTTAATAAAACACCCCCTGGAGTAGACAATGAAAAAATCATTGTTTATCTCCAGGGGTGTTTTTATGCAACAAAAATCTGGATATAAGGTAAAGAAAAGGAGTACACGGCGGTCCTGTAAGATATAATCGTCTATACTATCAGCCCTTGTCCAACATTTAAGGAATGGCGATAATAGGTTGAGCGCTATTGTTTTCTCAATGCCTTCTTTTGTCGTTTCCCGTTCTTTGTTCATCATACCGCCTGCGTTGTTAATCAACACATCCAGTTGGTCATATTTTTTCTTGAATTTATCTGTCATATTTTTTATGTCTGACAGCAGGAACAGATCGCCAAGGTTTTAAAAATAACTCAGAGGATATAATGGCAAGACGCCTATTCAATAGCTGCCTTGTTCTTTCTCATTAAATTCTGAATGACCTCTTCAAGAAAAATAAAAAAAACTGTCCGTGATTTCTCATAAGGCAATAAGTCATCAGGCTGATTGTACTTGGAAAGCCAGAAAATATGGTCACACTGTTTAAACAGGTCAGTATTATATTCTTCGACTACCATAGCGACTTGACAAGACTTTGCTGTTGCAGCATTATATATACTTTCAAAGGTATGAAACTTACCAGTTACTGTAAGCAGAATAAGTAAGGTAGATTCATCTGATATTGATGAAATGGATATTTCATCCGCTACAGCGAAAATTACCTTATTTGTTACTGTTCTTAACCGATACTCGAAATATTGGGCACAAATAAGTGACGGCCCATATCCAAATAAAATAATCTTATCATGGGATTCAATAAGACTAATTAGCTCTTCAACCTTTTTTTCATCAAATTCGTCAATAAATTTTGAAATCCTTGTTAATTCATCAGAAGGCTCTTTGGAGGAAATTTCTCTTGCATATAGGAAATCCAAGTATTGTTTATAGTTTTCAAATCCAAGTTTTTTTACAAATTTAGATATTTTTGAAATAGAGCAGTCGCACAATTCTGCAGCTTCTGAGATCCGTATATTTGAATGTTGTCTGCTGTAATCATAAAGCTTTGCGTGAATTTGCTGCTCTAGAGGATTTAGAACACTTAAATTAACATTAATCATTTTGGCACCTCAGATTGATTTGATAAAAGTTATTTTATCATTAAGAGTATGCATTGTAAACATAAGCGGAAAATTTTCCGATAATAGCAATAAAAAAATAATAAAATAGAAAATTTTCCGATTTTTCAATTGACATTTAGAATAACTGTATATATAATCAAAACATGATCATAAATAATGTACAAAAATAGTGCACTTAATATTATGTTTTTTGGTTATTTTTTTATACAGAAACAAATTGGAGGAAGTTATGTTGAACACTGATATGATACTCAAAACATTAGCAGGTATGCTTTCACCGGATCAAATCAACATTAATGAAGATGATCTTTA
>JAEWJR010000142.1:0-72134 GCA_023386445.1 Bacillota bacterium
GATGTGGAATGCTATTAGCAAGGAACCAAAAAACAACAAAGAAGTAATTCATTTTTAAAGTACGCTTTAAGTAGCGTGGACAAATTTTGTTACATTTTGTGGCCGCTATGCGGCTCAAAGCCATAAAATATCAAAGCCATAAATGGCTTAGGAGGTTCAATATGACTAAAAAGAAAACTACTTTTGATTATATGAAGGAAATACGCAGCAGTTGGGCTATAAATCCCAGGACAAGAGTTCAGGAAAACAACCTGAAGAACAAAAAGAAACGCAGACAGGACGAAAGGAAATTTATAAAGGATGATTATTGATGAATATAAAAGATTATGGCTGGAATGATTTTTTTGAAACCATATGGAAGGAAATGTCAGCTGAAACAATGTTCCCGGGGCGTATCACTGCTGACTTCGGGCAGCAGCTGAAGGTTATCACAGACTCAGGTGAGCTGAACGCCAACAGGCCGTTGCAGAAGGGAGAAAACAGCCTGCAACTGGCTGTAGGGGATTGGGTCGGACTTGAAATGGTTCAGGGAGCAGATATTTTGATAAGGTTTGTTCTCACTAGAAAAACGAAGTTTTCAAGAGCCGCAGCCGGAAAAGAGGTTAAGGAACAGATAGTAGCAGCAAACGCAGACACCGTTTTTCTTATTCAATCGCTTAACAGGGATTTTAACATGAAAAGACTGGAGCGCTATATGATTGCTGCCTGGGACAGCGGTGCTGTGCCGGTGGTAGTGCTGACAAAGGCGGATTGCTGTGAGGATACCGGTGAAAAGCTGGGTATGGTGTACGGCACAGCCCCCGGTGTTGAGGTTCATGCCGTCAGTTCTGTGACAGGGCAGGGTATCGAGGATATAAGGAAATATCTGCTGCCCGGCAAAACAGTGGCATTATTGGGTTCGTCGGGAGTGGGCAAGTCGACGCTGGTAAATACCCTGGCCGGAGAGGAAATTCTAAAGACGCAGTCAATACGAGAGGACGACAGCAGAGGCAGACATACTACCACACACAGGGAACTTGTTCTTTTGCCGGGAGGAGGGCTGATTCTTGATACTCCAGGAATGAGAACGCTCTCCTTATGGGATTCCGACACAGGTATGGATATTATGTTCGGAGACATTGAAGAACTTGTTCTGAAATGCCGCTTTCACGATTGCAAACACCGGGACGAACCGGGATGTGCAGTAAGGACGGCACTGGAAACTGAAAAACTTGAAAAGAAGAGGTGGGAGAGCTGGCTGAAACTACAAAAGGAAATTGCTTTTACGGAGTCAAAAAAGGACGGAAAACTGAGACTTCAGGAAAAACAGTGGGGGCGCCAGTTATCAAAGCATCAGAAGAATTCTTCAAAAGGAAAGTTTTAGTACTGGTTCCCTTATCGGTACATTCTGATTACCAGAGAATGGGCGTAGGTAAAAAACTTATTGAGGAAGGTCATATCAGGTTGAAACAATTGGGATATACTCTATATTTGATATTATGATGGGAGAGTGGAATAATTGAAATTGTTTCAATTTTGGGGCACTCCTATTATAATATAAATCAGTAGAGCCAAATATTGCAGTGAAAATACTTAAATACGAGGTAAGTCAATGAGAATAGGTACTGTGGGAACCGGAGCCATTGTAGAAGATTTTTTAACAGGAGTAGAACAGGTGGAGAATGTTGAATGTACGGCTGTTTTTTCAAGAAAGGAAGAAACGGCCAGGGTGTTAGCGGATAAATTCAATGTTAAAAGCATTTACACAGATTACGATGAACTACTTTCCGACGGTGACGTTGATTTTATTTATATAGCATCTCCAAACAGTCTTCATTTCAAGCAGGCCTTACAGGCCTTGCGGAAGGGAAAACATGTAATATGCGAAAAGCCGTTTACATCTACGGCGGAGCAAGCTAAAACCTTGATAGAGCTGGCTCGGGATAAGGAATTGTTTTTATTTGAGGCAATTACAACCATACATTTTCCAAACTATAAGAAGGTAAAAGAGCATATTGGAAGAATAGGAGATTTGAAACTGGTTCAATGTAATTATTCTCAGTATTCCAGCAGGTATGACAAATTTCTGCAGGGGGAGGTAACAAATATTTTCAGCCCGGAATTTTCCGGAGGGGCCCTGGCGGATATTAACATTTACAATCTACACTTTGTAATCGGTTTGTTCGGCAGCCCAAAGGAAGTAAAATATGCAGCCAACATTGCAGGTAACGGCATTGATACATCGGGCATTGTCATTCTCAAATATGATGACTTTATATGTGAGTGCACGGGGGCAAAGGACACCTATAGCCCCAATTTTGCAATAATCCAGGGAACAGAGGGATATATAAGGGTAAATGGTCCGGTCAGCATTTGTACTTCCTTTGAGATGGGAACGGGCGGCAGTGTTGAAGTGTATAATTATCACGCTGACTCAAATAGATTTGTTTATGAAATAAAAGAGTTTGTCGATATATATGAAAACAGTGACTATAAAAAATGTTACGGCTTGCTGGAGCATACGCTGGCAGTTACCGAGACGGCGGTAACTGCCAGAAAAGATGCAGGAGTGGTCTTTGCTGCTGATAAAATATAGGCATGGTAAATTATGATTATACTGTTTTTACCGATAACAGGTTTTTATATGTATCGGACTAAGGATAATGTGTAACGTGGAGGAAGAATATGATTCTATCAGGTAAGGAAATACAAAACAGATTGGACCGGGATATTTTTATTGAACCTTTCAACCCGGCTCAGCTGAATCCCAACAGTTACAATTTGAAACTGCACAATGAATTGCTGATATATGAGGATATGTGTCTGGATATGAAGAAGGAAAACAAAGCTAAAAACCTTGTCATACCAGATGAAGGTCTGGTATTGGAACCCCATAGGCTTTATCTGGGCAGAACAAAAGAATATACAAGGACGGAAAATTATGTGCCCATGCTGGAGGGCCGATCTTCAATCGGAAGGCTTGGACTTTTTATTCATGTGACAGCCGGGTTTGGAGATGTGGGCTTTTCGGGGTATTGGACCCTGGAGATTTATTGCATCCAGCCAATCAGGGTTTATCCTGATGTTGAAATATGCCAGATTTACTATCATTCAATTGAAGGAGAATACGAAAAATACACCAGCGGCAAATACCAGAACAATACCGGTATTCAGCCAAGCCTGTTATACAGGGACTTTAACAAGTAGCACCCGAACTGCAAAACTGATAATTACAGGCAAAAAATTAAAAAAATCTTTACAGTTTATTAAACATTATGCTATAATATTCTGCGTGTGTAATACGGATGGTCCTCTGCACAGGGTTGTATAGATGCACGAACATCTAGGAGAGGAAGGAGGAATTTACAAATGGATATATTGAAGTCAATTGAAAATGAACAGATAAGAACTGACCATCCTAAATTGGAAATTGGTGATTTTATTAAGGTTCATGCTAAGATTAAAGAAGGAACCAGGGAAAGAATCCAGGTATTCGAAGGTACTGTTATAGCTTTGAAAGGTTCGGGTTTAAAAGAAACTTTTACTGTAAGAAGAGTATCCTACGGTGTTGGTGTTGAAAGAATTTTCCCTGTTAACTCACCAAGAATCGATCATATCGATGTAGTTAGAAAAGGTGTTGTTAGAAGAGCTAAACTATACTATCTGCGTGACAGAGTTGGTAAGGCTGCCAAAGTTAAGGAAAGACTTGACACTAAATAAGTCATACGTGTTCGGTGTGAACACAGCAGAAAACCTAGAGGCGGTGACGTCTCTAGGTTTTTAGTTTGTTCCGGGGATAAATTTATTGTTTTAGTTTTTTTGTGATGTTAAATAATTGTAATTTGTATAATTTTGTGTTTTTATATATAATAGAAACGGTTTAATGTTTTTTAAATAAATAAAAGTCTACGAGGTGTTTTCCTATGGAGAATCAAAACTATGAGAATAATGAAGAAAAATCAGAAAAATTGAATACTGAAAATAAAGACAAGCAGTCTTCTGATATAAAACCAAAGAAAAAAAATTCTATAGGCAGAGAAATTTTTGAGTGGGCTATTGTTATTGTTGCAGCAGTATTGATATCCATGCTGATAAAGGCGTTCATTTTTTCAACTTATCAGGTAAATATGGTATCTATGGAAAATACGCTGTTTGAAGGACATAACGTCATTGTTTACAAAACCGGATATTTTTTCAGTGAGCCCAAACACGGTGATATAATCGTATTTATGCATGAAGAAGGACAATTTAAAAATATTTTTAGGTATTTACCAATAAGAAATCCTGGTGAAGTGGATTATATAAAGAGGGTTATCGGCCTGCCAGGGGATCAGATTGATATACGTGATGGTTTTGTTTATAGAAAAGCTCCCGGCGAAAATGAGTATAAAAAGCTTGAAGAGCCTTATGTAAAAGGAATTACCGAGTCCAAAGGCATGCAGCTTCCTTTTACTGTCCCTGAGAATAAGTTGTTTGTAATGGGTGATAATAGAGAACAAAGTCTGGATTCAAGATCCAGCGAGGTAGGACCTATAGACGTGGATTCTGTTATCGGTAAGGCCGTACTGAGAATCTGGCCTTTATCAAAATTCGGCGGGCTAAAGTAGTCTCCGGTTAAGCGGGCAACTATATACAAAGGGAGAATTAGATGAATATACAATGGTTTCCGGGGCATATGGCTAAGACCAGAAGGCTTATTGCCGAAAATTTAAAGCTGGTTGACGTCATTATTGAACTGCTTGACGCCAGAATACCTTTCAGCAGCAGAAATCCCGAAATTAATACTTTGATAAATAATAAGCCGAGACTTGTTGCTTTTAATAAATCCGATCTTGCAGACGAGAGCATATCCGGACAATGGGTACAATGGTATGCCGAGCAGGGAATAAAATGCATTTTGATAAATTCAATAAACGGTAAGGGTTTAAATGAAGTAAAAGCCCGTGCCAGAGAGCTCATGTCGGAAAAGATTGAAAGAGATAAGGCAAAGGGTAAGCTCTTTACCCCTGTAAGAACAATGGTAGTCGGTATTCCCAATGTGGGTAAATCCTCTTTTATAAATAAAATTGTGGGAAGGGCAACGGCTGTAACAGGGGACAGGCCCGGTGTCACAAGAGGAAAACAGTGGATAAGGATTAATTCGGAAATAGAATTGCTGGACACTCCGGGTATATTGTGGCCAAAGTTTGAAGATCAGGAAGTAGGTATGAACCTAGCCTTTACAGGTGCCATAAAAGACGACATAATAGATACCGGCGAAGCTGCCATGGAATTGCTCGTCAGGCTATCAAAAAACTATCCGGCCGAACTTTGTACCAGATTCAAGCTTGATTCCGAAATATTGAAGGATATTGAACCTCTGGAGCTTTTGGAAACAGTTGCCCGAAAGAGAGGCTGTATTATTTCAAAAGGACAGATCGACTATTCCAGGATATCTGCCATAGTCCTTGATGAGTTCAGAGGCGGAAAAATCGGCAGGATAACTCTTGAAAAACCCGGGGACAGGGAAGAGACAAGGGTTGATAAAGAAGCTGGGTCACATGCAAAAACGCATACGAAACCAGATACAAAGGCGGATACTGACCTGACAGAGTAAATTAACTGAAATATGCGTTCCATATGAATTCTAAAAAACAAACCACAGGAATTGATTCTGCGCAATATCGGAGAATATCAATACCTGTGGTTTTTATCTTTTAAACGTATATCAGAGGCTCAGTAAATAATATTATTTTTTATTTTTAAATTTATCCACCTGTTTCTGCATTTCGGTCAATACCTTTTGCAGGCCGGCTTTTTTCATTTCACTGTTCATTTTGGAAAGTGTTGCAGCCGGATTGACTTTTCCAAAGGACAGGTCTGTAAGATATTTATTTCGGATATTCCCTATTTTTATTACTTCTTCTGATAACGGAGACGGATCGAATGCAAAACCAAGCAATGGGGAGGCAACTGAAGTTTTAACACTTTCATCAAGTTTTTTCCAGACTTCAGGGTTTCTACCGGGCAGGGAATAGGTCAGGGTCTCATTACCAAAGATCCAGGGAGTTGAAGGATTATAGCTGCTTTCACCTTTTGGCAGTTGAGTAATGGTATTTGTTCCTGTTTCTTGTAATGCAATCCTTCTATACCGAAATTAATAAGATTGGAGAGTTTTTTATCGGTATTTACCAGTTCCAGCAGCATCAGTGCACGTTCGGGATTTTCCGATTTGGATGATATTGCCTGCATCAGGGTAGTAACACCGGTTGTTGTAATTGCAGAATTGCCAAGCTGAACCGGAACCATATCAATATTGTCGTCTGATAATAAGTATTCACAGGTAACAGGAGAGAGCTTTGAATACATTGCAAAAATATTTTTATTATTTTTTACGTAGAATTGAGAGTCAGAGGCCGACTTTGGAATATAACCCTCCTTATACCATTTATTCATTAATGAAAACAGAGTTTGAGCATCATTGGATTCAAATTCGTTTATCACTTTGGTACTCTTTCCATCTCTTAAAACTGCTCCGGGAGATTCATAGATAAGTTTATCATAGTTGAGCGTGTTAATTACCCCGTCGCTTCCTGATTTAAAAAAGGGATAGAAGGCAATTGCTTTTTTCTCCTTGGCCTTAATGGTTTTGAAAATTGGCTCCAGGTCCTGCAATTTTTTTATTTTGGTTATATCTATTTTGTATTTTTTAACAAGGTTACTGTTAAGGAGAATGCCATAACTATCGGCACTAGATGAGTTGTATACAGGTACAGCGTATATGCGGCCATTGATTTCGGCACCTTTTAAAATATCTTTACCAAGCAGGGCTTTGGTTTTTGGAGCATAGGTGTCAAGCATATCTGTGATATCCTTGTAAACTGAATATGATGCAAGTCTTCTGTAGTCGGCAGACCAATTTGAAGTGAAATTGATATCAAAAGGCATACCGGCAGCAATTAAAGTAATCAATTTTGTGTCATACTCACTCCAGGAACAGGTAACCAGATCAAGAGTGGCATTGATTTTTTCCTCAAGATATAAATTTATTTCCTTTTCGACTGCACCATTGTCCTTCTGGTCACCACTGCCCGGAACAAACCAATTCAGTTTGACCTGTTCAGAATTCAGTAAATCATTCAGTGTATCAGGTTCTGCGTTGGCAGTTTGAAGATTGCCGAAATTAAAGGTCAGAATAAACAGAAAACAAAGAATAATTACCATTTTGCCATAAGAATTTTTCATTATGTCTTTCATTTTTTACCTCCGGTTTTATATCCAAATTATAGAAATTATAACATATTTGATCCGTTATTCCAATGACGAAATGCAACTGAATTCAATATATTATGACACTAGCCAACACCTTAATTCTGTAGTAAAGTATACATAGTTAATAAAATTATGCAAAAATCAGTCAGGGAGGAAGTATGGTAAAATTATCCCTTAAGGAAATACAGGAACAGATTCGGGAAAAGTCGGTGGATGAGGCAATTGACTATCTTTTGTCCTTCGGGAACCAGGGCTCGGGAGTCGCAAAGCTCCTTGAAAGATATTATAAGCTTAAGGAAAAGCAGAAAGCTGAAACAGAGAGGCTTGAAAAGCTGCTGTCCTTTGAAAAGCGGGCGCGGGAAGAAGGGTTCAGGTACATAGCGGGTGTGGATGAGGCCGGCAGAGGACCACTGGCAGGCCCTGTTGTTGCGGCAGCTGTGGTATTCCCGGAAGGTGTGACTATAGAGGGTGTAAATGATTCCAAGAAATTGAGCGAGGCACAGAGAGAAGCTTTGTTTGAAACAATTAAGGAAAAGGCACTTGCCTATGGTATACAGGCCATTGACGAAAAGTGCATAGATGATATAAATATATTAAATGCTACAAAAAAAGCCATGACAGGAGCCATTGAACAACTAAACCCGTCGGCGGACTGCATTTTACTGGATGCAGTCCGGCTTGAAAATATTAAGGCAAAACAAGTCCCAATAATTAAAGGTGACAGTCTTAGTTTTTCAATAGCGGCCGCATCAATTCTGGCAAAAGTGACCAGGGACAGAATTTTGAAAGAACTTGACCCCATATATCCGGAATACGGATTTTCAGTACATAAAGGCTATGCAACACCCCAGCATATTTCCGCTATTAAAAAATTCGGACTTTGTCCGATACATAGATTAAGCTTTGTAAAAAACTTTACCGATTGATATATTGTGGGGTGATATGGTTTGAAAATAGATAACTTTACATCTGCTGCAGTAAATACAACCTATAACGGTTCTGACATAATGGGCAAATTAAAGCCGGGTGACAATGTCAGAGTTCAGATTCTTGAGAATTCCGGAAGTGAGCTGACTCTAAAATTTTCCGACGGTACGGTAGTGTCAGGTGCCGCAGCAGCACCGGTTGAGGCAGCTGAAGGTGAATTTGTGAACTTGACCTTTAAGGGTTTTGTTGATGACCGGCCGGCTTTTGATGTTGCTGAAAAAGCAATACAGCCTCAAACCGATAAGGCTTTTGAAAATATTAAGAATACGCTGACTTCTCTTAAACTGCCTCTTACGGAACAGAACCTGCAAATTGCGCAGGCATTGACCGAGCAAAATTTACCTGTCACAACAGATAATATTGCCAAAATGACAGAGCTGCTAAAGGCAAATGCTGACTTAAAGCCAAACGAAGCAGCATTTCTGACTGCTTCAAGGCTGTCGGAAGATACAAACAATATAGACAAGCTGCAGAGTCTTTTGGCCGGCAGGCTAAAGCTTAGCAATGATATCTCGGAACTTGCAAAATTGCTGGATTCACAGGTCAAAGGCAATGCTGATTTAGAGGTTGACACTTCTGCTTTAAACAAGCTGGTGCAGAAAATCATAGCTTCACTGGCCGAAAAAGGTGAATTAACCACAAAAGGCGGGGAGGGAACCGGTAATCCGGCAGCTCAAAATACCGGCACTCCGGCTGCCGGGGGCGATCAGGCCAAAGCTTCGGCCAATATTGCCGCAAACGGAAAAGCACCCGAGGTTTCCTCAAATACACAAGCGCCTGTTGAGCCGGCCGGCAGGGAAGCGGGTCAAACAGTCAAGCCAGCTGATTCCGGCGCAGAACCGGCTGGTAAACCGGTCAATGGCGAAGTAAACCCATCAGGTAAAGCTAATATACCAGAGGTTAGCACAGCGGTCAAAGCAGGTAATTTACTTGCAGAAACCGGTGAAAAAGCCGGCAGTGCCGGAAACTCTGCCGGGAATGGGGTCAACAATACAATAAATAACCAGGTTGGCATTAATTCCAATAGTGACGGCGGCAATATAAGCCGGAATATAAACAAGACAGATAATGCGGACTTAAACTCAACGGCTGAAAAGCTGGTTAACATACTAAAGGGTGAAACGATCCCCGGCAAATCCGAATTAACTTTATTAAATACATTCAATAAGGAACTGACTGCGCTTATGAACTCAGGAAAGCTGTCCGGTGATGAACTGGCGGCAGCAAAGCAGCTTGCCGGCGAGGAAAGGGTATTTGCATCTGCTGTAAAAACTCTTAAAAGTCTGTTTGTCAGGATTGATGAAACCAGCGAAAATATTAATCCTGTCAAGCTATATAAAGACATGGACAGTGCCCTGCAGACTCTTAAAAGCACATTGCAGCAGCTGCCTCAGGGAATGAGGGAAGCTGCTGCCACAATAGTGAACAATCTGGAAAGCAATGTGAATTTTATTAATCAGCTCAATAATTACAGTTCGTATGTGCAGCTTCCATTAAGTATATTCAATCAAAATACCACCGGTGAGCTGTATATGCTGAAAAAGGGCTCCAAGTCCAAAAAACTTGACCCCTCCAATATGACTGTACTTATATCGCTGGACAGTAATAATATCGGTAGGATAGATACCTTGCTCAGTGTTGACAAAAGAAACATAAGCACAAATTTCAGACTTGAAAACAGTGAGGTATTTCCTGTATTAAAGGAACACCACAAACAGCTTTACAACGGTTTGCTTGAAAAAGGCTTCAGGCTTGTGGACTTTACCTACAGGCTTATGGATGAGCCCATTAATATTGTTAATTTTGAATCGGAGGCAAAAAAGGAATTTATCAAAAGCTCCAATAACATTGATGTTTTTATTTAGAATTTTAAGCGTTACAAATGTAATATGTATAATTAATGCTATTGGGGATATTAAATTACTATAGGCGGTGGGAATTTGCAGGACAAGGATAAAAACAGGAAAGGCATAAGGCATGCAGCAGCTCTGCAGTATTCTCCCGGGACAGATGACGCCCCGAAAGTGGTTGCCACCGGTAAGGGAATAGTAGCCGAAAAAATAATTGAAAAAGCAACGGAAGCCGATATACCTGTATATCAGAATACAAATCTGGCCAAAACCCTTTCGGCACTTGGAATCGGCGAACAGATACCACCGGAGGTCTATGATGTTGTTGCCGAAATTCTCATATTCATAGGCAGTGTGGACAAAAGCTACGGAGATGATCTTGATTAGGCTTTAATGGGGCAGATGCGTGTATAAGTCAAAGCTGAAATTGTTACAGGATTGTGAGTACATTGAAAGAAGGTGAGAAATATGGCCGGAGTAAACACCAGGAAGCTTGGTGCTGACGGTGAGAAAAAAGCAGTTCAGTACCTTCTTGAGAATGAATATGAAATACTAAAAACCAATTACAGAGTCGGTCGTTTGGGTGAAATAGATATAATTGCAAGAGATGCCGAATATATTTGTTTTATAGAGGTTAAGACCAGACGCTCCGACACCTGTGGTTCTCCCGGAGAGTCGGTGACAACAGCAAAGCAGAGGAAAATACATCAGATCGCCGCCATCTATCTTTCAAATACAGGAAATACATATAAATGTGTGCGGTTTGATGTTCTCGAAATACAACTCACAAAAGACACTAAATCCATTATTAAAAGCATAAACCATATAAAGAATGCATTTTAGAATTTTAATTAAAAGGAGACAGATAAATGCTGATTGTTGACGCTCATTGCGATACCATTACGACCATAATGAAATACGGGGAGGAACTCCGTACAAACAACCGCCACATTGATATCAGCAGGCTTAAGGCATACGATAGCTACGTCCAGTTTTTTGCAGCGTTTATTTCCCCTGAACATGCTAAAATGGGAGCGCTGAGAAGGACTCTGAGTATCATTGACAGGCTGTATCAGGAAATAGAAAATAATAAAAACGACATAATGTTATGCTGTGATTACAACGATATAGAAGTCGCTTTTGCACAACGTAAGATTGCAGCTGTTCTCACAATTGAGGGCGGCGAAGCGCTGGAGGGAAGTCCGGCCTCATTGAGGATGCTATATAAAATGGGTGTGAGAGGTATGACACTCACCTGGAACTACAGAAACCAGATAGCCGACGGAGTAATTGACGGGATATCCGGAGGCGGACTCACACCCTTTGGCCATGAAGTAATCACCGAAATGAACAGACTTGGAATGCTGGTAGATATTTCACATATTTCGGAAGCAGGTTTCTGGGACGTGATTAAAGTGACAGCTTCCCCCATCATTGCATCACATTCAAATTCAAAAAAATTATGCAATCATCCCAGAAACCTTACCGATGAGCAATTGCTTGCCCTTAAGAAAAACGGAGGTGTCACGGGACTTAATCTTTATCCGGTATTCCTCAGTAACACGGGGAAGGCCTCAATGAAGGATGCACTTGCACATATTGAATACATTATAGCGCTTACAGGTGAGGACACTCTCGGATTGGGCTCTGATTTTGACGGTATTGAATCTACCCCTGAAGGACTGGAAGGCGTACAATGCTATTCCAATCTTCTGAATGAACTTCTCAAGCTGAACTACAGTGAAGCCCTGGTTAAAAAAATTGCCGGGGAAAACTTTATGAGAGTGATAAAAAGCGTACTTTAACATTTCTGTAATATAATAATTTTTTCAGGCGGCCGGCTCTTTTATTGATATAATGGGAGTTCCGGCCGCTTTTTGCTATCCGTAACTGATGTTCCGGACAATTATATAACTTTTTAGTTTTTCCAAATAACTGCAGTTTAATTAGACTATACTTGCATAATTATTCTTTTATATTTTATTTTGTATACTGTTAAATAATTTTTTGAATAAAGAAGTCAATAAACTTGCAAACAAGAATAATATGTATTAGAATTATTATTGGTTAACACTGTTTTTGAGAGGAGAAGATAATGAAAAGTTACAGTAAATTATCCAAAAATGAACTTCAAAACGAAATCGAAAAACTTGAAAAAAGATATAATGCATTTAAAGAGCAAAAGTTAAAGCTTGATATGACAAGAGGTAAACCGTGCTCGGAACAGCTTGACATGAGTATGGAAATTCTTGATATTCCTTCAAGGGAGCTTCGTAAAGCTGCCGATGGCACCGATACCTTCAATTACGGTGTCCTTGACGGTCTTCCCGAAGCAAAGGCACTTTTTGCTGAAATGCTTGATGTAGATAAAAGTGAAATTATCATAGGCGGAAACTCAAGTTTGAACCTGATGTACGATGCAGTTGCAAGAGCTATGTCACTTGGCATCCTTGGAAGCACTCCCTGGTCAAAGCTGGACAAGGTCAGGTTTTTATGCCCAAGCCCGGGATATGACCGCCATTTTGCAATCTGTGAGCTGTTTGGAATCGAAATGATTACCATTGACATGAAGCAGGACGGTCCTGACATGGATGCTGTTGAAAAACTTGTTTCAGAGGATGAAAGCATCAAGGGTATGTGGTGTGTTCCCAAATACAGCAATCCTGATGGAATTACCTATTCCGACAGGGTAGTCGACAGAATTGCGGCTTTAAAACCTAAAGCAAAGGATTTCAGAGTATTCTGGGATAATGCCTATTGCGTACATCATTTATCCGATAAGCCGGATGAATTAAAAAACATACTGACTGCCTGTAAGGTTACAGGCAATGATAACTTGGTATATATTTTCAGCTCAACCTCAAAGATCAGTTTCCCCGGAGCCGGAATAGCCATGATGGCCGCAAGTGTTGAAAACCTTAACGGTATCAGAAAAAGCATGACCATCCAGACTATTGGACATGACAAAATAAATCAGCTAAGACATGTCAAATATTTTAAAAATCTTGACGGCATCAATCAACACATGAAAAAGCATGCAAGTATTTTGAGTCCAAAATTTGATATAGTTATTGAAATCCTTGAAAAAGAACTGGGAGATAAGGAAATTGCCTCCTGGAACAAACCCAACGGGGGATACTTCATCAGCCTGAATACTCTGGATAACTGTGCCAGGGAGGTTGAAAAACTTTCCCTTGAAGCGGGGGTGGTCCTTACAAAAGCCGGAGCAACCTATCCTTACGGAAAAGATCCAAAGGACAGAAATATAAGAATAGCTCCCACGCTGCCGCCTGTAGAAGAGCTGAAAAAGGCTATAGAGATATTCTGTATCAGTATTCAGCTGGTTTCTGCAAAGAAATTTTTAGAAATGGCTTGAACGAATAAGCGATTAAGCATATAATTTTACATGAGTTTAGAAAGTATTCCGTATACGTTCTAATATTCATAAATGTCTAAAGCGGGATTTGTATCCCGCACTTTTTTTGAAAAGAAATAATCCGAACATTTTTAATATTTTTGATGCAAATATTCGGGTTTTGTTGTATAATATATCCGGTGACGGAAGGAGATTACAATGATGAAAAATGTTTATGAAAGTCCTTTTAATGCAAGATATGCAAGCAGTGAAATGCAGCAGATATTTTCACCTGATATGAAATTCAAGACCTGGAGAAAGCTCTGGATAGCACTGGCTGAGGCGGAAAAAGAGCTTGGCCTGAATATTACCGATGCCCAGATTGAACAACTGAAGAAAATGAAAGATGATATCAATTATGAAGCAGCAGAACAATATGAAAAACAATTCAGGCACGATGTTATGTCCCATGTACATGCTTACGGTGAGCAGTGTCCCGATGCCAGGGCTATCATTCATCTTGGAGCAACCTCCTGTTATGTCGGGGATAATACGGATATTATAGTTATGACCGAGGCATTGAGGCTTGTTAAAAGCAAAATGCTCATTCTTATAAAAAAACTTTCGGATTTTGCCCTGGAATACAAGGATATGCCCACACTGGGTTTTACCCACTACCAGCCGGCTCAGCTTGTAACGGTGGGTAAAAGAGCTACGCTCTGGATCCAGGAGCTCCTGATGGATATGGAAGACCTGGAGCATGCAATCGAAAATATGAAGCTGCTGGGCTCAAAGGGCACAACCGGCACACAGGCAAGCTTTTTAAACCTGTTTGACGGTGACCATGAAAAAGTTAAAAAGCTTGAACAGCTTATTGCCGCCAAAATGGGCTTTAAAGCAGTTTTTGCCGTAGCGGGCCAAACCTACCCCAGAAAGCTGGACAGCAGAGTTTTAAATGTTCTCAGCGGTATTGCCCAGAGCGCCTATAAATTCAGCAACGATATGAGACTTCTCCAGAGCATGAAGGAAATGGAGGAACCCTTTGAAGAAAAGCAGATAGGTTCATCCGCCATGGCCTATAAAAGGAACCCCATGAGGTGTGAGAGAATTTCCTCTTTGGCAAGATATGTTATTGTAGATGCTTTGAATCCTGCAATAACCGCTTCCACACAATGGTTTGAAAGAACTCTGGATGACTCGGCAAACAAGAGAATTTCAGTACCTGAGGCCTTCCTTGCAATTGATGCCATCCTTAATATATATATAAATGTCGCAAGCGGTCTTGTTGTTTATCCCAAGGTTATTCAGAAACATGTTATGGATGAGCTGCCCTTTATGGCTACTGAAAACATAATGATGGAGGCTGTTAAACACGGAGGCGACAGACAGGAGCTGCACGAGCAGATCAGAAAGCACTCAATGGAAGCGGGTAAGCGTGTTAAGGTGGATGGCGAGGCCAATGACCTGATTGAAAGAATTGCTGCCGATCCGCTGTTTGGGATGTCTCTGGAAGCACTTAAAGCCGTACTCGAGCCAAAGAACTACATCGGCAGGAGCTCCGAGCAGGTTGTGGAATTCATAGAAAACGAAGTCAAGCCGGTACTTGCCGGCAGTGAGCTTGCCGACATAAAGGTTGAATTGAGGGTATAGAGTCGAAGACCTATTGATGTTAAATTTAAGTTTGATATAATAAAAGATAGGATGTCAATACATCATCCTATCTTTTTATTTTTTGTTAGGATTAAATTACACAAGACAAAAGTATAACTGGGTTTAACTTGGATTAAACCGGATTGGAGAGTACATATGATAAACAAGTTCAGCAGCATTCCTCTGTACCTGCAGCTTAAAGACCTGATAATCAAAAAGATCGAAGATAATGAATATGCCCCCAACACACAGATTCCCTCCGAGCAGGATCTCTGTCAGATGTATGATATCAGCAGGCCTACGGTGAGACAGGCAATAACCGAGCTGACAAACAGCGGTTATCTATACAAGGAAAAGGGAAAAGGAACTTTTGTATACGGCCGTAAAAATGTTATAGATATCAAAAACTATACGGGATTCACAGATTCAATACTTGACTGCCAGGCTCCTGCAGGGAAAAATATAATCGACATTTCTGTAATTGAAAGTTCATCAGTTGACACGCTGAACAACATTTTTAATTATAACAGCAGTATGCCTGTAGCCGTAATTACTTATTTATCCTATATAAATAATCAGGCCAATGAAGTTTATTCGCTTAATAAATCCTATATCCCTGTAAATCTGTTTCCGGATATTGTAAACCAGCTGAAAGACGGAAAATCCTCAATTGATATTCTGAGAGGAAAATATCCTCTTATTCCTGAAAAAAGTAAAAGTATTCTGGAAATGGTATTTGCCGATAACAATGATTCGCCTTTGTTGAGGATCCAACCGGGCCAGCCCCTCATGAAGCTTCAGAATACTCTTTTTTCAAAGAGCGGACAGGCAGTGGAGTATATAACTTCCAAATACAGGGCGGATAATTGCAGATTGATGTTTGAAAACAGCAAGCAGTAATAAATGACAGATATTTAACGGAAATGTCAATAATAAAACTGTATTTAAGAAAATATTAATTAAAATGTATTTGAATCTAATGTACCAATAGTGTTAAAATTAGATGCTGCAGCTTTAGTAATAATACTTTTATTATCTTAGTAAATTAAAAGAAAACGCATAATTTAATCACAACTTTGTGGCTGAACATAATAGGAGGAAAGATGAGCAGGTATCATTTTAGAAACGGAAGAAAGTATAAAAAAAGAAGAGCACTGGTTATTACAACAACAGTTTTGTCTGTAGTTGCAATTGTTATGGCAGCATATCTTTTCTTAAACAGGGATAATGTAACAGGTGCATCAAAATCCGGAGATTCAGCCCAGACCGGTAACAGCCAGGCTGTTGCAACACAAACCGTGCCGGCTGATGCTGCAAACTCCACTAAACAGCCCGCAGACAGTACGGCTGCGGCATCGAATTCTGACGTCAATGGTGTTACCACCCAGGCACACGGGTATTTGCCGAAGGTTGGGAGCATTGCAAAAAGCGGCAGGATGGAGGAACTGAAAAAAATTATTACCGATTACACTTCAAAACTTCCAGGCAGGTACGGTGTAACCTATATTGACCTGGCTACAGGTGAAATGATTAATGTTAACGACCAGATTGAATATATTGCGGCAAGTACCTCCAAACTTCCCATAAATATGGTTCTGTTCAAGGACATTGAGGCAGGCAAGGTTTCCCTTGAGGACAAACTTGTATATAAGCAGGAGGATCTGGAGTACGGTACAGGAATCATACAAAATTCACCATATGGTACGGAATACACTGTCCGTGAAACTTCAAAGCTATCTATCCGCAAAAGTGATAACTGCGGTGTAAATATGATTATCCGTCAGGTAGATATTGAAAACGTCCGCAAGTATCTGGCCGACCTTGGCGGAAAGGTTTATTACGGTAAAACCCATCGTTCCTGTCCGTATGACATGGCTCTTGTAGCCCAGGATCTGTACAGGCATTATCTTGACAATGAAGCAGTTTACGGAGAGTTGATCAACAATCTTGAAAACACCGACTGGAATGACAGGATCAGTGCCAAACTTACGGGTGTAAAGGTTGCGCATAAAATCGGAAATCAGACCAAAACAGCCAATGATATAGGTATAGTATTCGGAAAGCACCCTTATGTTCTTTCTGTCATGACTGATAATGTGGATTTTGGAACTGCCTGCAGCAATATAGCTGCGCTTTCCAAAAAGATATTTGACTTTGAAGAAGCATATGCGGCCAGTTCGCCTGTGCAGACAAAATAACAAAGAAACTCCCGATAAAATTGGGAAACTGGTTATATGTATACAATTGACAACTAATTAGCAGCTCATTTATAAACTTGTTTATTTATGAGCTGTTTTATCATTTTCAGACATATTATAAAAAGAAGGGTATAATAGGATAGTGGTTGTAATTAAAAAGGGAGGAAGCTATTTTTAATGGAGGATTTTGTACTTAACTCAATACACAGCATTATTAACGGAAATCCGGTAGTTACATATATTTTCTTCTTTATTTCAGGTATACTCCAATTGGTTTTTCCTCCATATCCGTCAGATGTTATTATAGTTTTTGAGGGATACTTGACGACAATTGGACCCAATTTCCATTTTTTAATGGTTTTATTTGTATCTGTAATGGGAAGCCTTACAGGTTCAATCCTGGTATACTGGTTCGGATATAAAAAAGGCGATGAAGTGCTCAGATACAAGCTTGTCTTGAAGTATATAGATGAAAAACATATCAAACGGTCTGAAAAGGTATTTCATAAGTATGGCAAATATGGTTTGATTCTTAGTAAATTCATTCCTGGCACCAGTACAATTATGGTTTTGTTTTCAGGAGTATTTAAGGTTAAAAAGAGAATATATTTTACTTATATTTTGTTTTCAATCCTTTTACAGCAGGTCATCTATCTTTTAATTGGACGCGTAATAGGTCACAACATCCAACTGGTAAAACGTTTCCTGTCTGTGTTTAATATGGCTTCTGTGGCCGTTTTGGCTGTTATTGCAATAATTGCCTTTATTATATATAAATTACGCAAATCCAAGAAAAAACAGTCAAATTCCTCGGATATCTAATCTTTTCCCAAATTATGGGAAAAGATTACTCTTTTGTGTTTAGCAGTATTAAATTGAGGTATTATTATAGTATTACTAAAAGAGTGGGATCTGCACTATTTTTGCAAAATAGTGTGGATGCTTGGTATTTTGCTGATTAAGGGGGGCTTTGTATGGCAATAAAAATTTATTCCACACCAACCTGTAAGTGGTGCAACGTACTTAAAGAACACCTGGATTCCAACAATGTAAGGTATGTGGATATTGACGTTTCAAAGGACACAAAAGGGGCTCTGGAAATGATAAAAAAATCAGGTCAGAGGGCAGTCCCGGTAATTGACATCGATGGTAATATAATTGTGGGTTATGATAAGGAATATATAGACAAGCTTCTTAATGCTTCTTAGAATATTTGAGCTGTTCAATTTGTTTTTAACTCATTGTTTGAATAAAAACATCTGTTCCGAATCCTTGGAACAGATGTTTTTTTAAAGTATAGGAATTTTATTCCTAAGACTATTTTAACGGCTTTGTAAACATTTGAGTCCAATACTTGACGCCGGTGCTTGTTTTGGCAAGACCTACACCGATATTTGTATAGGTGCGGCTCAAAATATTTGCTCTGTGTCCGGGTGAATTCATCCAGCCGTTCATAACCTCCGCAGGTGTTTTCTGACCATAGGCAATATTTTCGCCTGCTGTTGAAAACCTGATACCGAAGGATTCCATCATATTAAACGGAGATCCGTAGGTTGGCGAGGTATGAGAAAAATAGTGTTTATTAACCATGTCCTGACACTTTAATCGTGCTACTTTTGATATTTGTGCGTTTAGTGCTAATGTTTGCAGACCTCTTTTGGATCTTTCAACATTAACGAGCCTGGCAACTTCCTTTTCGTAATCGGAAATGCTGCCTTGATCAGGTATTGTCAGCTTCTGACCAGGCTTAACAGCGGAAGAATTCTTAAGCTGGGGATTGCAGGCTTTTAATCTGCTTAGAGTTGTATCGTGTTTGGCAGCTATACCGGATAATGTGTCGCCGCGCTTACAAATATAAGTTTGAGCAAAAACCCCAACTGTCAGCATACTAAAAACTAATGTTGCTATAATCAATATTTTTTTCAAAATTATATCACCTCAATGACTATTATTTGTGTTTGTTATAATAATATGACCAACAATTTTTTAAAAAAATTGAAATATTATGCATCAAAATTATTTGTTAAATAGTTCTTAACAAATAATTAACAATATATTAATTGACAAAATTACACTTAACATATTACAATCGTGATACGATATCGAATCGGCTGTTTCTTGCAACTCTTCTATAATATCTTTTTTGATTTACTGTTTTATTTTAATAGTTGAATATATATTGGATATACTTAATATACGGAGGAAGAATGGACATAATTTATACTCTGATTGACTTCATAGTTAATTTGGATGAACATTTGACAGAACTGATCAACAACTTTGGCGGTTTCACATACTTGATTTTATTTTTAATCATTTTTTGTGAGACAGGACTGTTTATGGCACCTTTTCTGCCTGGTGATTCTCTTATTTTCGTAGTTGGTGCTCTATCGGCGTCAGGGGCCATGAATATCTGGATAATAACTGGTGTTCTGATTGCAGCGGCTATCATAGGTGACACTGTAAATTACCATATCGGCAAGTTTCTGGGACCAAAGATATTTAAAAAGCAAAATGTCAGATTCTTAAATAAAAAACATCTGGATAAAGCTCATGAATTTTACCGGAAGCATGGCGGTAAAACAGTCATCATGGCAAGGTTTATTCCTGTAATCCGAACCTTTGCACCCTTCGTTGCAGGAATGGGCAGTATGTCCTACGGCAGGTTCATACTTTACAATATAGCAGGCGGGATAGCGTGGGTATCCATCTGTGTGGCTTCAGGCTACTTTTTTGGGAATATTCCGGTAGTGAGTGAGAATTTTACATTGGTTATACTCGCAATAATAGGTATTTCTCTATTGCCGGTTATAATCACATGGATGACAAGCAGAAAAAGCAAATCCTAAAATATAACTAACTGAACTAATTTGATTAAAACAACAAACAGAGGGAGTAACGGTCTGTAACTAACAGCAGCAGAGGATTAACCGTCATTACGCAAATTTGCCCGTTAAAACCACAATTCGTCAGACTCTCACACAAACCCCGGCCGGGTTTTGTCTCAGAGTCTTTTTATATAAATAAAAAAACTGGAGGTACATCTATGTCAACGAAAAAAGCCCTGCTTTGGGTGGCATTCTGGATCGGTCTGGCAATGGTCTTTAATGTTGGAGTTTATATCTTTATGGGACAGGAGAAGGCTCTGGAGTTCCTGGGTGGTTTTGTAATTGAGAAAAGTTTGAGTATTGACAACTTATTTCTTTTTATTATGGTTTTCAGCAATTTTGGAATAAAACCGGAATATCAAAGAAGAGTCCTGAACTACGGAATTGCCGGAGCTCTTGTGCTAAGGCTTATATTTGTGCTGTTAGGAGTAACAATTATTAATAAGTTCCATTGGATGCTCTACATATTTGGAGCCATCCTTATTTTCAGCGGTATCAAAATGATGTTTGGACATGAAGATAACAACGCCAAGGACAGCAAGATAATAAAGGTACTTGGCAAGCTTATTCCGGTCAGTGACAGCCTGGAAGGCGACAGATTTTTTGTAAGAAAAAATAAAGTATTATATGCCACGCCTCTTTTTGCAGTTCTTATTGTTATTGAGTTCACAGACATAATATTTGCAGTAGACTCAATACCGGCTATTTTTTCAATAACACTTGACCCGTTTATAGTATACACATCAAACATATTTGCCATCATGGGGCTTAGGAGCATGTATTTCGTACTGGGAAATCTTCACGAAAAATTCAAGTACGTGAAGTATGGTGTAGCTCTGATTCTCACATTTACCGGTGTTAAGCTGTCACTATTAATGTTCCATATAAAAATACCCGTTGAACTTTCCCTGGTTGTGATTATTTTAATTTTGGCACTCAGTATTGCAGTATCAGTGATGATTAACGGAAAAACAAAAAAGGTAAAGACTTAAGCGCAGAGACTCATTGGTAATATTTTATGTGATGTAATGTAAAAGTTTGTAACAAACACTTGTAAGTTGACATAAAATGTACCGAGGTGATGTTTAATATGCCAAATGAGCCACATAATCATAGATATGGCGGTGAAACCTCATATAATGATGGGCATGTTCACACTTATATGGGCCGAACGAGTATCAATCCGGACACTGAAGGCCATATTCATTACTTTGAAGGCGTTACCTCATATGAGGATGGTCATGTCCATTATTACACCGATTATACAGGTCCTGCAATATATATCGGCGGAGGACATTACCATAACTATATCGGGGAAACCAAAGTCGCAGACAGGCACAGCCATCGTTTTTCAGGGAGAACATCAGTCTATAGGGATTAAATATCCTTGGAATAAAGTCAAATTAATCTCTGACCAGATCTACCTAAAATATATGGATCTGGTTTTTTGTTACATTTTATGTTAACTATTCATATAATATTATGGCAATATTTTGGTTAAGGAGCGATATGTATGAAAAGACATGGCAGAAAAAAGCGGCATACACAAGGCAATAGTTCAACATTTAATGATAAAAACAAGGCTCCTGATATGCATAGTAATAATGATTGGATACTCAAAGAAATTCTTCGTCAATATTATAATGAGGAAACGAGGAAACATAAGAAAAAAAGTAAAAATGAAAAATTAACCTTGTGGGAGGGGCTGATTTTATTATTACTTTTAATTGAAAACGGCATACTTGATGAATTTTTTAAAAATGATGAGTTTGAAGAATTTGATGAAGATGAGTATGAAGGATTTAACATAAAATCAAAACATAAAAATAAAGGGAAGGAAAGTGATTCAAAGAAAAATTACACAAATGAAGTAAAAGAACATGCAGAAAAAGTATTTTCAGAGGAAAAGTCCAAAAAAGATGAGAACAAAGAAAAGTATGAAGAAAAGTATCAAGATGACAATGATGGCAATGAGCCCCTTGATGAAAAAAACGGTAATAAGAATAGTCATTTTGATTTTGATTATTTTGCAGAAGACTGACCCCTGAGATGTTCAGTCATTTTACCTGCAGAACAATAAAATGTTCCGCAGGTTTTTTATATTCTGGCTTCTTTTTTAGAATTTACCTTAAATTAAGGATGCATTAATGAATTGTTAATATTACCGTATTATCCTATTCTTATAAAGGAAAAGAACTGCAGCATCAAGAAAGGAATTATATATGTATTTAATCGATTATCACACACATTCAGACAACTCAAGCGATGGAAAAAACAAAATATATGATATGTGCTTAAAAGCTGTTGATTCTGGGTTGAATGAAATTGCAGTAACTGATCATTTCGAGCCTTCTTTGGGAAATGAAAATTATCCGTATTACAATGCAGACAAGTATTTTGAAGAAGTCTTAAGTGCTGAGGCGGTTTTTGCAAAAGATATAAGACTAAAAAGAGGAGTTGAACTGGGTCAGCCGCATTTATATCCGGAATATTCTGAAAAATTAATTGAAGCACACCAGTATGATTATGTTCTTGCTTCAGCACATAAAATGAGCGATAACAAAGATTTCGGCGAAGTAATTTATGATGAACACAATAAATCTTATTATTGTATCAGATATCTTGAAGAGCTCAAGGCATTGGTTAACTGGAATAAATTTGACTGTGTAGGTCATCTGGATCTTATCAAAAGATATACATCCATATACAAAATCAAGGTACATTTAATTGATTACCGAGACAGGCTTGAGGAAATTCTGAAAAAAATCATTCAGAACGGTAAAGGTATTGAGGTGAACACATCAGGACTGAGACAGCATGCGAAGGCCTGTTTGCCCGCACTTGACATAGTGAGCTTATACAGGCAGCTCGGAGGAGAGATAATTACGGTAGGCTCTGATGCACATACGGCAGCAGATGTTGGCAAGGGTATCAAAGAAGGAATCGAAATGATTGAACAGGCAGGATTTGATTATATAACCGTTTATGAGAACAGACAGCCTTCGATGATAAAAATATCCCGGAAAACCGGACTGTTACTGATGTCAGGATATAGGTGAGGTTATATGAATATACTTGCTCATTTGGACATGGCCATGAAACTGAAAGGTTTATGGAAAGAGAATTGTCAAATAAAGCTGAATAAGTCTGAAAAGTGTTTAAGGTTATTTCCCAGAAGGCAGGAATAATAACTCATTACTTTTCAGATTTTTTTGTTTTGAACATTTTGAATTGTTGAAGAGCTTAAATGTATTGTATAATACGCAGTTTAAAAAAAATAAGGATAGGGGCGGTAACCAATGAAAAAATTAAAGAAGACTTTTGTACTGGATACTAACGTCTTGCTGCATACTCCATATGCACTCTACTCATTTGCCGACAATAACATAGTTATACCTGAGGTGGTATTGGAGGAACTGGACAAATTTAAAAAAGACAATACCGAACTTGGTGCAAATGCAAGGCATGTAGCAAGGCTGATTGACGGACTCAGGGAAAAAGGGAATCTGAATGGGGTACAAAAATCATTTTGATAGGTGATCCGGAGCAGATAGACCATCCTTTTCTGGATATAAGGACAAACGGTCTGAGCTATGCAGCCGAGAAAATGAAGGGAAGTCCTCTCTGTTACCAGATTACCCTTACAGATGAGGAATGTGAGCGCTCCGATCTTGCATATGAAGCAGCAAAAAGGATGTGAGTATAAAATTTTATATTGACAAGTCATTAATTAATGTATTATTATTGAACTTGTTAAAAGGGAGTAGTTTTAAATACAAAGTCAACATACTGGCGTGTGAGCGTCTGGCTTTGTAACCGGATTTGGTAACGAGACTTTTGACATAACCTTTTCTAGAGGGGTTATGTTAAAAGTCTTTTTTTATATATTTTTTTTACTAATTGAAACCGAGAGGGTGTAAAAATGTATTCTAATTTAATTGCATTCCTGTTCGCAACCGGGACGGTTGTTCTGGCTGAAATGGGAGATAAGACACAACTGCTGGCAATGGCATTTGCCACAAAGTACAAAGCGTCAAAGGTATTGTTGGGTGTATTTATAGCTACTGTTTTGAACCATGCGTTAGCTGTTGTAGTTGGTAATTTTATAACCCGTTTTGAAGCAGCTCAGATATGGATTCAGGCAATTGCTTCATTATCTTTTATATTTTTTGGACTGTGGACAATCAGAGGTGACAAACTGGAGGGTGAGGAGAACAGGACTACAAAATTTGGAGCAGTTATTACAGTTGCAATTGCATTTTTTATTGCTGAAATGGGGGACAAAACCCAGCTGGCTACTATAGCTCTTGCTGCAAAATTTCCTGCCAACCCCATAGGAATTTTGGTTGGAACCACTACCGGAATGCTAGTCGCAGACGGGATTGGTATCATAATTGGTGTAGTTATGTGCAAAAAAATACCTGAAAGAACAATTAAACTGATATCAGCCGGAGCATTTATTTTCTTTGGTTTGGTGGGAAGCTACCAGGTTGCAAGTAATATGCTGCATCTTGCACTTTGGGCAATTATTGTCTGTATGATTTCAATTATCATTATAACAGGAATTGCTGCGTATTTTTTAATAAAGAATGATAAGGCCGGTGAAGAGCAAAATGAAATTGTTGGCGAATACTGCAAGGTGAAGCTTCAAAAATCGGACGTGGTAAATAAATAACCATAAAAAAAATACAGCCGGATAAAAAAATATATCCGGCTGTATTTTTAACGTTAAAGCTTACCATTTTACCTAAATGTTCTTTGAATTTAATTTTTAAATAAACACATATTAGAAAAAGTTAAAGGAGAGAACAATGCTGAAGATGGTTAAAGCAACAATTTATATGATATTAATATTTTTTACCGTGCTATTTATAGCTTCTTCCTTCTTTGTCAGGGCAAAATACAACTATTATATCTATGGTGACAGACCCGTATTGACAAAACAGGAACCAGCCATATTTTTTATGCTTATATTGATTATCTCAACAGCAGGTTTCTTTTTTTATAAAATATCTCTTAAGTTTGACAAATACCATAAAAGAATAGTTGTGCCCGGCTCAATCCTGATTTCATTTTTACTGCAGATTGGCTTTGTTTTTGCCTTTCCAAGATTGCCAACCGATGATTCGAAAACTGTTTATACCCTTGCATTAAATATGTTTTATCACAAGGATTATTCTTCATTCGGCGAATGCGGCTATCTTCACATGTTTCCCTTTAATTATGGCACCGTGTTGTATATCATGGTATTATTGAAGCTGTTTCCCGACAGCTATACGGTAATTAAAATTTTTAACATATTGTTTTCACTCGTTACAACAATGATGATATATAAAATAAATAAATTACTTGACTGCAAATCTGCTTATAATGATTATGGAATATTATTTTTCGCAGCAGCGTATATTCCGGGAATATTTATGAGTAATTTTATATATAACGATACTATAGCTACAGCCTTTCTCACATGTTCCATATATTTTCTGATAAAGTTTGTCAGGGTGAGTGCTGTCAGATACCTGGCAGTTTCTGCATTTCTATTGTCCATAGGTAATTACTTCAGAAGTATCGGCTTGATATTTTTAATAGCAGCTGTTATTTACATTATTTTAAACATAAAAATACTCAAACCCAAAAAGGTTATAATATCCGTACTTATACTTATCTTTACTTTTAATATTCCTGGCCTGGCTGAAAATTATTATCTGCAGAAAGCAAATATTATAAGCGGTTCGGTCAGGGAGAATTCGGCACCTGTCCATATGTGGCTTAATATGGGAATGAACTTCGAAAAGCTCGGGTTTTGGGATAATTTTAAAAGTTATAACATATACCGTATTGATGCAGGTCACAACAAGCAGTTAAGTATCAAATTATTTAAACAGGAAATCAAAGCAAAAATTTCGAATACAACTATTGGCGGACTTTTATCGCATTATTATAAAAAACTTATCTGGACATGGACGGAAGGTACCTATCAGATAGAAAGATATGGCTTTGGCAATGATATTGACACATTAGACAAAAATTGTCCAAGGCATGGCGGATATAAATACAGAACCTATGCCACCAATTTATTTAAAGATGATTCCATATGCAGAAGCTCAATGAATTGGACACTATATGTAATTAACTTTTTAATGTACCTTTTTATTTTATTTGGACTGATAGCGGGGATAAAAGCAGACAGGTATGATGAACTGCTTTTGGTTTTAACCGTTTTGGGGATTATTGCCTTTTATTTGATTTGGGAGATAAAGTCCAGATATATTTATCCCGCCTATCCTATTTTAATTATTCTGTCATTTCAAGGTTTTAAAAGAGTTTATGACATTGTATTTAAAAGCAAACACCACTGAAAAGCTAAAATTTTCTGTACTTGAAGGAACTGGATATGAGCAGAAAGCAGTATTGGTCCTTCCGGCACTCTTATACCTGGGAGTCCGGAATATCCGCCTCGTCCCTGCACTTCCGGCTTTTCTTTCACCCAATGTTGCAAAGATACTTACGGATAATTTCGGGATTGCGGGCATTGGTGCCGTGGATGAGGATATTCGGACGTTCATGGATTCAGAAGGATAGTTTAAATAGACTTAAAATTAAATGACAGTTTAATTATTCCAACACTTTTATACCGTTTAAAATCATTTCCTCGGCCAGACATGCCATATGGTCAGGGGACTCTTTTTTTTCGTTTGCCAGCCAGTTTTGTAAAAGGCCGATACATCCGGAAACTATAAAGGAATAAAAGTGTTCAAAGTTTTGTGTTTTCCCGGTATTAAATAATTCCATCCAGTCGTTCAAACATCTGTTCTTGACTAAATCCGTCAGTCTGTTAATAAATGCAAGATCGCCATTTTTACCTATCAATACACTTATCATATCAGTATTATCATCAACAAACTGGAATACATCCTTTAACATAGGCAATGGTTTACCGTTAAGGGCTTTGGTCGGATGTTTTTCCAGAACACCCTGAAAATCCTCAAGTAATTCCATTTCAATCTGTTCCAGCATGTCAAATATGTCCTTGTAATGCAAATAAAAAGTACCTCGGTTAATATCTACAAGATCAGATAGTTCTCTGACTGTAATATCTTTTGCACTTTTTTCCGACAATAAACTGGCAAAACCTATCCGAAGTAGTTTTTTTGTTTTTTTGATTCGGCGGTCTTTAGTGTTGTTATCCATAATTTTTTATCCTTAATTAACATTTCGTTTAATAATGTTCATTACTGAACTAATTTTAAAAAATGTGATTATTGTTGTTTTTTCACTATTTAATTATAATGAACTAGAGTCGATTAATCAACTGCAGTTAAAAAATAATATTTAATTTTATTAAAACACGGGAAGCCTGAAGAGGGACATATAGCATGCAGATAAAGCAATTTTCAGGGAAAGGTGGAAAAATGAATAAGCTGATTAATAAAAGCTGGATATCAATAATATTTTGGGGAATGGTGTTAACTGCTGTTTTATTTACAATGCCTGATTTGAGCAGCTTGGTAAGGGACAAGGGACAGGCGGAAATTGATGCCAAGTATTCCTATTCTATTGCTCAAGATATATTAAAACAATTAAACGGTGTTGACGGGAATGATAATGTACTTGATATTATAATGGTTTACAACAGCGACCAAAAATTAACAGAAACAAATCTTGACGCTATAAATAAAAAAATATCCTATCTCGAAGCTAACAAAGGGAAATATGGAATAAAAAATATTTTAAATGCTTTTAGAGATGAAGATATTAAGGATCAGGTGTTTTCTGAGGATGGAACTACCTTCCTTCTGCCTTTAAGCATACAGCGGCAGGATCGGTCAATAGAATCAATCAGGGAGGAAATTTCCGGGCAGCTCAAAGTTGAAGGCCTTGAATGCTTATCCACAGGCTCTGACTTTATTCTGGAGGATTTTATAAAAACCGTGGAGGAGGGAGTTAAAAAAACCGAGCTAATTACAATAGTATTTATTATTATTGTGCTGATTTTGGTATTCCGGTCTCCTGTGACTCCTGTAGCAACACTGACAACAGTTGGCCTGACTTATTTAATTACAAAAGGCATTGTCCTCCATATGGTGGATAAAATAAATTTTACTATTTCAAACTTTACCAATGTTTTTTTGATTCTGGTACTTTTCGGAATTGGAACGGATTACTCAATGTTGCTTTTAATGAGGTTTAAGGAAGAGCTGCAAAACGGATCCGATAAAAATACTGCAATTATAAAAACGTATAAAACGGCAGGAAAGACGGTTGTACTAAGTTCTCTCACCATATTCATAGGTTTCTCATGCCTTATCCTGTCACAGTTTAAGGTGTATAAATCTGCAGCTGCGGTAGCTGTGGGAGTTGCAGTATTAATACTTACCACATATTCATTTTTGCCGGCTATGATGAAGCTGTGTGGTAAGTATCTGTTCTGGTCTCCGGTAAAAGTACCGGGCCATTCTGACAGCAAAATCTGGGAAAAAGTCGCTTCTGTTTCTACAAAACGTCCGTACTTTGCATTACTTTTTGTTTTGGCCGTTTGTTCACTGATTTATTTCCACGTAGAAAAATTGTCCTACAATAATATGAAGGAAGTTGGCGGTGAGTATCAGTCTGTAAAAGGTGTTAATATTATAACAGAACACTTCAGTACAGGTAAAGCTCTTCCGGTAACGATTGCAATAAAAAACAATAATAAGCTGGATAACCAATATATTCTATCAGAGCTGGATGATATTACCGAAACAGTCAAATCGGTCAAGGGTGTTGATAAAGTATACAGTGTAACGCAGCCAAAAGGTGAAAAAATCAACGAGCTGTATATAAATGATCAGACGGCGGTTGTCAGGGATGGTTTAGATGAAGCTGCGGAAGGTGCCGACAAGATTAATATGGGTTTGGATGACGTAATTAATCATATCCAATTAAACAGTGTGGACACAAAATCACTTGATAAGCTCAAAAACGGTACACAGGAAATGGCTTCAAGTATAAACCTTATTAGTAAATCTGTTGCCAGACTTAAAAATGGAATGAATAGCGGAGCTCAGGCTTCAAAGGATTTGGCAAAAGGTATAACGGATATTGATGATTCGATGGAAAAGCTTGGCGGTTCGGTGACTGAATTACAAAAAGCCTATTCTGTATTGGGGCTGGGATACTTGCAGGTTCAAGAAGGAATGGGTCAATTGCTGGAACAAACCAAAACCTTCCAAAATGCATTTGGGGGAGTTGCAGCAATGCAGACCCGGCTGGAAGCTCAATACCCCCAATTATCCAAAGATAAAACCTTTATGACTATGAAACAGACATGCATACAGCTGAATTCCAAACTGGAAGAAATGGTCGACGGTATTACCGGTTTAAGTGCTTCAATGTATACTCTGAACAGTTCACTGGAAGAGGCAAATGCGGGTTTTGCACAAACCCGGAGCGGTATTGAAGAAATGAAGGCCGGAACTTCAAAATTAAAACAGGGAAGTTCGGCAATGAATTCATCTCTAAAACAGGCAGCAGAAGGACAGGTAAAAATATCGGATGCCATGAGCAAATTGGAGGATGGCTCAATACGGCTTGCCAGAGGTCAGCAGCAAATGCTTGATGGAATAGCAAGGCTTCCGGGACAGTCTGAGAAGCTGACAACTGGTTTGTCTGACGCAAGAAAAGGACTTTCAGATATATCAGCCGGTTTAAAGGATGCTGATGACTATGTTGAAAGGCTTGGAAAATCAAAGACCGCCAGGACATTTTTCATTCCTGAAGACCAATTGCACAGTCAGGAATTTGAAAAAGCAATTAATATGTACATGTCCAAGGATAGAAACATTACAAAAATTAATGTAATTTTAGATATTGATCCGTATTCGGAAGAAGCTATGGACGTTGTCAAAAATATCAATGATACTGTTTCAGCAAAAATACGGGATTTATCAATAAAAGATGCCGAGTGGGGAATATCGGGCATTTCTCAGATGAATACCGATCTAAAAACAATGTCGGAAAACGATTTTAGACTTTCAAGTATAATAATGCTCACCGGCATAATGATTGTTTTATTTGTAGTAACAAGAGATTTCTGGATGTCAATATTTATAATGCTTTCTCTTGTTGCATCATACTACATTGCGATCTCGGCATCAGTACTGGTGTTCCGCAATGTTCTGAACAAAGGCAATTTAACCTGGAATGTGCCGTTCTTCTCATTTATAATGATAATAGCACTTGGTGTTGATTATAGCATATTTCTTGTCATGAGGCACAGAGAAAATGAACATTTGTCATTAACGGAGTCAATAGTATCTGCTGCTAAGAGTGTTGGCGGAGTAATTTTCTCGGCAGGGATTATATTATCAGGTACTTTTGCGGCAATGTATCCGTCCGGAGTTTTGACATTGATGCAGTTATCCGTAACGGTAATATTCGGAATACTGCTGTTGTGCCTGGTGTTTTTGCCGGTATTTATTCCTGCTATGATTTCCATCAAGGGTAAAATGGCAAGGCGGTTTGGGGGAAATGAATAATATTCAATACATTGAAATTAGTACTATTACGCACAAACAAACAATTATTTTAATACATTGTAAATAGTATGGTAATGTTTCGGAGTAAAAATATGGGGTTTTTTATTTCTACCCAAACTAATGTGAAGATATATGTAGAGGATATTAACCCGGAGGGCAGAAAAACTATTTTATTTATTCACGGATGGCCTGGTAATCACAATCTTTTTGAATATCAATTTAATGAGCTTCCCAAATTGGGTTACAGATGTATAGGGATAGATACAAGAGGTTTCGGCAATTCGGATAGACCGTTTCATGGCTATGATTTTAATACGCTGGCAGATGATTTAAGAAGTGTAATCAGTGCATTAAAGCTGCACGATATTATTTTGGCAGGACATTCAAACGGCGGAGCTATTGCAGTAAGATACATGGCTCGTCATAAAGGATACGGGGTATCAAAGCTTGCATTGTTTGCAGCTGTGGCTCCCAGTCTGGTCAAGCGTCCTAATTTTCCATATGGGCTGGATAAAGATACTGTATTACAACTTATTAACGGGACCCGTACTGACCGCCCTCAAATGCTTAAAAATTTTGGCAGTATGTTTTTCCATCAGCATGTATCTGAAGCTCTTTCCGAATGGTTTTTCCAACTGGGTTTACAGGCCGCTGGCTGGTCAACGGAGGCAATTGCTGTTGCATGGCTGAATGAAGTTTTTTTTACTGACCTGGAGGCAATTCATGTACCAACTTTAATAATTCATGGCATCTATGATAAAGTTGTTCCATATGAATTAGGTGAAATTCAGAATCAGATCATGGGAAATTCAAAATTGGTCCCGTTTAAAAACAGTGGGCATGCTACGTTCTATGAACAAAAGGATGAATTCAACGAAGTATTGGTAAAATTTATAGAAGGCCAGATTTAAGCCGAATTACAATTTTAAAATTAGCCTGTTTTATAAAAAATCCCGGAGACTTATGGGTTCCGGGATTTTTTATTTTCATTTCTGCGTATAAAAATAAAAATTTTCTTTTAAAAAGTGAACAAAACCCATAAGATAAAGGTATAACTAATAGAACGTTCAAAAAAGAGTGGTGATGAAACTTGGGAGACACATCCGAATATCTTGCGGAAAATGCGAGGAAGGGCAACAGGCATGCAATGGCTCAACTGCTGCAGGAGAATTACGCAATTGTATACAAATACTGCCTGAAACTCACCCTGACCAAGGAGGATGCCCAGGACATCACCCAGGAAACAATGTCCAGGGCCGTTGAAAAAATCAGGCTTTATGATGCGGGCAAAGCAGCCTTCAGTAGCTGGCTGATAACAATAGCTAAGAATATATGGCTGACAGGAGTCAGAAGAAAAAAACTGTTTGAGAGTTATTGCAATACTCTTGCTGTTCCGGAGGACTATGAAAATAAGATCGATAATCTGTTTAATAATGATGATTTGATACAGGCGGTCAACAGGCTTTCTCCAAAACTCAAGGCACCTGTAATACTGAAATACAACTTTGACTATTCCTACGAGGCAATAGCAAAAACTCTGGGGGTGCCGGTAGGAACTGTAAAATCAAGGCTATCAAATGCAATAAAGAGCATCGGAAAGGAGCTGGAAAGCAATGGACAGGGATGATAGAATTGCCGGAGAACTAAAGAAAGTTTCAAAAAAGATTGACGGGCTGGACCTGAAAACGCCGGATTTGATGACTATGGTCGACTTTGTTTCGGATGAACAGTCCAGGCTGGCTTCCAGAAATAACGGGCAGTTAGCCCTATTCAGCTGCACTGCACTGGCAATAATAGCAGTCTTGATATTGATTTATCAACTGTCTGCCATGGTATTTGTCATTATTGAGGGATTATTGCTCATAGTGCCGGCTGTATTGCTTCTTATGAAGAGGAGGGGAAGAAATGAGCTTACATGATTTTTTAAATAACCCGCCTGTATGGGTGGTAGTGTTAATAGTTTTATTTGTTTTTTGCCAGGGGATTTGGATATTCAGAGATGCCCAGAAAAGAGGAAGGTTTCCCTGGCTCTGGGGGCTTTGGGGCATATCCAACTTTCCGACGCCTTTGATAGTTTATTATTTTGCAGTCATCAGATACGATAGAAAGGGATCCAAAAATGCTTAGGATAGAAAAACTTTCAATGATATATAAAAATGGAAAGAAAGCTGTAGACAATCTGTCACTAGAAGTAAAGCCGGGAGATATATTCGGTTTCATAGGACATAACGGTGCCGGTAAGACAACAACAATAAAATGTGCCACGGGACTTCTGGACTTTAATGAGGGAGAAATCTTCATCAGCGGCAAATCAATTAAAACACAGGAAATAGAGTGCAAAAAGACAATGGCATATATACCGGACAATCCAGACCTGTACGAAAACATGACAGGAATCCAGTATCTGAATTTTATTGCGGATATTTTTACGGTTCCTAAAAAAGAAAGAGAAGGAGCAATTAAAGAATATGCGGATGCCTTTGAGTTGACCGAAAGCCTTGGGGACATCATATCGGCATATTCCCACGGCATGAAGCAGAAGCTGGCTTTGATATCCGCCTTTATTCACAGGCCCGGACTGCTTGTTCTGGATGAACCCTTTGTGGGTCTTGATCCAAAAGCGGCCCATACCTTGAAAGGATTCCTGAAAGAGCTTTGCGGGAGCGGAGGAGCAGTATTTTTTTCCACACATGTCCTTGAAGTGGCGGAAAAGCTGTGCAATAAAATAGCTATAATAAAGGCCGGAAGGCTGGTAGCCTGTGGAGACACAGATGAGGTTAAAGGGGACAGTACTCTGGAAGAACTGTTTATGGAGTTGATTGACAATGAATAGTACAATATTTCTTATAAAAGCACAATTGATAAATTCATCAGGCATAAATAAACTGCTGAAGAGCTCAACAAAAGGTGAAAAGCTGAAAGCAGGTCTTTTTGCCGGAATGATACTTTTTGTCATTTTAATAATGTTTGTACAAATGAGTATGTATGCATGGGTAACATCGGATTTTCTGGCCGGGAAGGCTGCCCTGGATGTACTGATTATTGCAGGTACAGCCCTGTCAGTGCTGATCTGTATCTTTATGTCCATATATAAGGCACCGGGATATCTGTTTGCATTTAAGGATTTTGACATGCTTATGTCATTGCCTGTATCACAGGGAGCAATACTAATCAGCAAACTGTTTATGATAGTTGCAACAAATGCGGGATTATCCCTGCTTTTAGGTTTTCCGTATTTGATGGTATATGGAATAAAGACTTCAGCGGGAGCAGTTTATTACTTTTTATCGTTTTTGCTGCTGATTATGGTCAGTCTGATTCCTGTGACTATAGGAGCAATTCTGTCACTGCTGCTTGGAAAAATATCCTCAAAATCGAAACATACAAATCTTATCTTAATTGCAGGGTCATTTGTTGTGCTCATATTATTTATGGGAGGAATGTTTTCAATCAATTCATTGACAGCTGCACATATGGGGAATTTAGTGAATATTATCGGTTCGGTAAAGGCTATTTATTATCCGTTTGGTTTGATTACAGCAGCTTTGAAGAATTTGGATATTGCTGCCGCACTGATATTTGCCGTGATTTCAGTAATAATTTTTGTTATATTTGTCTGGCTGTTTGCGAGGAGTTTTAAGGCAATAAACTCGCAAATGCAGGAGAAATATAAAGCAGCCGATTATAAAATGACTGATTTGCAGGTACGCACCACAGCTGTGGCATTATTTAAAAAAGAGGCGGGCTTTTATTTCTCATCCTATATATATGTAATTAATACAGGCTTTGGAGCTGTTATGATGCTGCTTGCAACTGTAATGCTTATTTTCAGCAGATCAAAGATAAATGAATTAACGGCAGTGCTGCCGTCTAACATGTCCATGTCTCTCATAGTGACCCTGGCAATGGTTTTCTGTGCAGCGCTCACCTGTACTACGGCCCCTTCGATCTCACTTGAGGGGAAAAACCTGTGGATACTCAAATCATTGCCTTTAAAGGTTGCGGATATTTTCAGGAGCAAAATATTGCTGAATCTGGTTATAACGGTTCCAATACTGGCAGTTTGCACATCCATACTTGCGGCAGTAGTCGGATTGACAATTTCGGAGTATCTGCTTACAGTTGCCGTAGGCTGCGGCTATTGCGTATTCATAGCAATTACAGGCCTCATAATAAATCTTCACTTCCCGAAGCTGGAATGGAACACCCCGGTTGCAGTAGTGAAGCAAAGCGCCAGTGTTATGCTGGCAGTAGCAGCAGGTTTTATTTCAATCCTGCTGCCGGTTGGTATAATTGCACTGGTCAATCCGTCAAACCCGGTGCTTTTTCAGACTCTTTGGCTGCTTGCGGTTGCTGCGGCAGATGCAGCGGTTTACAGTTATTTAAGAGGAAGGGGTGCGGCTTTATTTAAGGCATTATAGTATTGTTTTTTTAGTCTCGAAATAATAATATCAGTGCAGGACCTCCCGGCCGATCCCTATATCAGGGATTGACCGGGAGGTTTTATTTTATGTTTAGCATTATTGCGAGACATAGGAGACATAAAACTTTATCTGTCACATTTATGTTAATAGTTCATATAATGCTAATAAATACATAATGCTATTTTTAATATGATTATGTTTACATACAGCTTAATAGTATAAAAGACAAGTATAAGGAGAGAACAATTGAAGATATGTTTTTCAACTTTTATTCAAACACTTTAAACTCATTTTATAAAAATATATCAAGGAACATTTTAAATTACTATAATAGTTATTTAAAAATAGCCAAGGCATATAACTCAGGTACTGTGAAAATGCAGGATAGATCCGGTGTATTAATGGCCAGCGGACATGATATCTGCAGTTATACTGCAAGAAACAATATGGCAAACTTCCAATATCAAGCCGTAATATATTTAAGTGGAAGATTGGACATGGATAAACTAAAAAAGGCAGTGGAATTTTCAATAGAGGAGCAACCTGTTTTAGCCTGCCGGCTTGTGGAAGCAGATGAGCCGTATTGGAAAAGAACAAATTCTATTAAGGATATTTCTTTTTGTACCCTTGAAGAATGTAACAATCCTGATGAGACTCTGGCTAAGTTTCTTCAAAACACTCTTGATATCAAAAATGATATTAACATAGGAGTAAAAATAATACGCACGCCGGAAGCAGCGGACATTTTAGCAATCAAGGTAAATCCTTCATGTTTTGATGGACCTGGTGTTAAGGAATATATCAAGCGTCTGGCAGCTATCTATACCTGTATTGACAAGGGTGACGATACCTTCATACCAAATCCGCAATTAATTGATAGGAAGGAGGAGTACAGGTTAGTAAAGGAGTTGGAAACTGCATGCCCGCGATTAAGCTGGAATCCGCAGCTTGACACTCCTAAAAGAAGCTGGCCTTTTCCCTGGAGACAAAAGGGTAAAAATGCTGTGGATTACGCACTGTGTCAATTTTCGAAAAGAAGTTTTGAAAAGATAAGCAGGTATGGTGATTCAAAAGGAGCAACAGTAAATGATTTGATCCTGACGGCATATTATAGAACTTTGTTTAAAATAACCGGGGCTGCTCAGGGAATTCCGATGGATATTTCCAATACGGTTGATTTAAGAAATTATCTATCTGAGAATAATGCTCAAAAATTCAGAAACTTTTCAGGGGGGTTTGTTACGAGAATTCCAAGAAAGCTGAATGAAACTTTTGACGGTACATTATCAAGAGTTGCGGAAATAACCAAAATACTAAAGAAGAATCCGAGCGACAGTTTGGATACAACGGATAAAACTGCGCGCAATCAATCATCAAGTTTCACTTATTTTAATGATTATTTCGAATGTGTGTCACAGGCAGACAGGATTCGTGACAAAAACGTTAAGAATACCGAGGTTGGATGTTTCCCCGCGCTTTTTGATTTAGGAAACATTTCTGGAGATAGGATATCATTCGGAACGGAATTTGTCGCAGAGGCTTGCATCGTTCCTCCGGTGACAGGGGTTCCGGGCTTGTCAATACTTACCAGCTCATATAACGGCATACTGACAATGTCAGCAGGATATTGCCATGGTTTTATTACCAGAAAGGATATGAATGAATTTCTTATCAGGATTAAAAATGAGCTGGTGAGAGGATGTGAAAAATAAATGATAGCTGTTACTTCGTTTTATGTCCAGCCTTATGAAATCGATAAAATGAATATAGTCTATCATGCTTTTTACATCAGATGGTTTGAGCTTGGCAGGATGGATTTTTTTAATAAAGCTGATCTGCCAAATTCGATTATAACAAATCACGGCTTGTACCTTCCTGTTTCGCAGATAGAATGCAAATTTAAAATGCCCGCAAAGTTTGGTGAAGAAATATCAGTTCTTACAAGCATAGCAAATATGTCCTGCGTTAAGCTGAAGTTTGAATATAAGATAATCAACAAAAATAGCGGAAATATTTTAGCGGTTGGAAGTACTGTTCATGCATGGACTGATAAGCAGATCATTCCTGTCAATATTGAAAAGTCTGCTCCTGATATATTCTCCCTGTTAAAGGGGTGTTTAGTAAAAGCAAATAAAGATGTTGATGGGGAAGAGACTGAGAATTAATCTTATGAGTGGAGTTATTTATGAAAAAAGGAAATCTTTTGGGAAGCGGTTTAACGGCAGAAGTGTACGAATGGGGGCCTGACAAGATTCTGAAACTGTATTTTGAAGAATACAGTACAATTGAACAGCTTGGGAATGAATTGAATATCGGTCACATTGTTTATAAATCCGGAATTCACACACCTGCTGTCCATGATAATGTGGAGGTTGACGGACGCAAAGGAATAATCTATGAAAGGATTTATGGCAAATCCGGTTTTGAACGACTGATGGAAGAACCCTGGAATTTATATTACTATATTAAAAAAATGGCTGAATTGCAGCAAAGCATCCATAACTTTTCAGCCATTGGGCTGCCCACTCAGATGGAAAGCTTCACTGGTGCAATCAATGCCTCTTCCGGTATTCTGGGTCAAAGGGTAAAAAAGATATTGGAATATACAGAGAGTCTGCCAAATGGCAGCAGCATTTGTCATGGCGACCTTTATTTCGGTAATATTATCATTTCAGGTGAAAACTTTGTGCCTATTGATTGGTATGGTGCCTATATAGGGAACCCGCTTAGCGATGTGGCAAGGACAGGTATTGTTTTTTGTTCTCCTGCTGTTCCAAGAGGATTCCCTGATGAATACGCAATTTTTTATTATTATCAGAAATGGATTTCCTATTGGATTTATATTGATGAGTACATAAAGCTTGCAAAGGTCAGAAATGAGGATATTGACACATGGCAGCTTCCAGCTGCAGCAGCGAGGCTGAAAGACAATATTCCCGGAGAAAAAAATTGGCTGATGGACATCATTGATAAACGCTTGAGGCAAATATAGAAATCACATAATTTAAATTAAAATTCTGCTATAGGGAGTAAAAACATGGAAAATATGTTCAGGTTTTGTTTGGAATTATATAAAAAAATGTTTGAAAATATAACAAGCTACTACAAATTTTCAACCAGGGCATTTGAGAAGTTTATGGAGAATTATGATCATAAATCCGGAGTATATGGCACAAATGCCAAAAAGAGAAGCCTTCCGGCTAATGGGCATGAAATCTACAACTATGTGGCAAGGTTCGGAGTATCCAACCTTCAGATTCAAGCCGTATTGAAACTTGACGGAAAGTTGGATTTTGACAGGTTACAAAGAGCAGTAAGGCTGTCACTGGATGCAGAGCCAATATTAAAATGCCGGTTTATTGAGGCTGATCCTCCATATTGGGAGCCCCTGGAGAACATCGGTGTAGTAAACTTCTGTTCTCTGAAGGAGGTTGAGGATATTGATACAGCTGTCCAGGATTTTATTGAAAGCACTGTGAACCTGGATAAGGATCCAATGATAAATGTAATATTGATCCGGTCAGAACAATACGACGTTTTAGCCTTTAAAATAAACCATACCTGCTGTGATGGAGCAGGAGCAAAAGAATATATACAGCTTTTGGCTGAAATATATGACAGTATTGGCAATCAGGACGATACTTATACTCCCGTTACGAGAATAGGGGGCAGAAAAGATCAGGATAGGATGTTTGAAGAATTGGGAATAACAAATATTGAATCGCTTTTCATTCCGGGTGCAGACTTATTCCAGCCTTCATGGCCATTCCCGTGGGAGCCCTGCGGCTCGAATACGGCTTGCATGTCTGTGAGCAACTATCCGGCAGGTTTTCTGGAGGAATTAAAAAAATATGCTAAAGCAAATGGTGCAACAGTAAATGATGTTATTCTTACAGCATGTTACAGAGCTATGCTTGAAGTGAAGCAACCGGTGTATGGAACTCCTATGGAAATCCCGATTACTGTTGATTTACGCCGCTATCTTCCTGATAACAGAACCCAGGCCATCCGCAATTTTTCTGGCTCGGTAAATACAAGGCTTGATATGGTGCCTGCTGAATCCTTTAATGATACCTTGCAAAGAGTCATTGCTATGATGCAGGAAATCAAAAAAGATTATCCGGGACTGCAAAGTGCCATTGGTCTGGAGCGGGTTGAAAAGATAAGTTTTTATGAAATACTTTCCTATTATCAGGCAGTTATGGAAACAAAAAAAACACAACTATTCTGTCCTTTGTATTGCGGTGACAGGTGTGTGCCGACGTTATCAAATCTGGGATACATGTCGGTATCTCCCATAAAGCTCGGGGATATCACGGTGATTGACACGTATCTGCTGCCGCCGGTTGTGCGTGCTCCGGGATTACTGCTCATGGCAAGCAGCTATGGTTCGGTTTTTACACTTGCAACAGGATACTTTAAAGGTACAGTAGATGGTGAGAACGTAGAAAAACTCCTGGATAAGATTAAACAGGAGCTTATGGAAGGATGTAATGGCTGAACAGCTCTCAAGGAGCTGTTCTAATGTGCAAGATACCCGCCATCTACTATTAGTGATGTTCCGGTTATAAAACCGGAGGCATCACTTAGCAGAAATGCGGCGGCGGAGGCAACATCTTCAGGTGCTCCAAGACCCATAAACTGTCTTTTTTTCAGATCGGCTTCAAAATCCTTGTTGTTCACAACTTCAAGCAGACCCGTATATATTTGAGTTTTTATCATGCTTGGAGCAATAGAGTTAACTCTTATTTTTCTTGGTGCCAGATCTACTGCAAGGGATCTTATTGCACTGTCAAGCGCTCCCTTGCTGGCACAGTAAGCAGCCAAACCCCTTGCTCCAACTTTGCTTGAAATAGAGGAAATTGCCACAATACTGCCTCCTGCCTCGTTATATTTCCTTTTGGAGAAATGCTTTACGAGCTCCATAAAGGAATAAAAATTTATGGACATTATACTGTTTAAGTCTTCCATTTTTAAAAATTGAACCGGTATTGTTTTTGATATTCCGGCAGAATGCACAATACCATTGAGCTTTGCGCCGTTACTGCAGATTTTGTCCAGCATGCCTTCAATTTCATTCAGGTTATTTAAATCAATCTGGTAATAGGAGTGGCTGCCTTGATCCAGCGCATTATATGTTTCCTTTAATTTGTTTTCATTTCTGGCTGTCAGTATGATGTTTGCTCCAAGTTTGCTTAAGTATACTGCTATAGATTTACCAATGCCGGAGGAGGCTCCTGTCACCAGTATATTTTTACCGCTCAGATCCATGGGATTTATCACTGATTCTCATCTCCGCTATAATAATAATTGGTATATATCATGGGGAGGCAGGCAGACTTTTTAATTTCAGTATATATGCCGCCGTAGGACAAGCCCACACCAAAGCCGCATAATAATACTCTTATGTTCTCATCCGATTGATTTCCGCCTAGTACATCCACAAGCGTCAAGGGTATGGATTCGCCGCTTGTATTTCCATATCTGTCTATGGATACGGGTACTTTTTCGGAAGGAATACCCAATTTTCTTGATAAATGTTTAAGGATATATAAATTTGCCTGATGAAACACAAACATGTCAATATCATTCTGATGGATTGAATATTCTGAAAAAAAGCTATTCAATGCCTTTGGTACATCTGTAATGGTAAAATTGAAAACATCGGCTCCGTTCATGGTCAATTCACAGGAGGATGCATCGGTTATGATTTTGCTTCTGCTTCTTGCATGACCGGCAGGGACCATTATTGCCTTATAACCACTGCCTTTGGTTTTCAAAAAGTAGTTTATGTCTTTACCTTCCGATTTTTCAATAGCCGTAGCCGAACCTCCGTCGCCGAATATCATTGCTGTAGCACTGTCATTTGGATTTATTCCGAAATTGCTTGTATCTCCTACCAGCAGGAGCACTCTGTTTATATTTTGCGTTGAGATCATTGTTGCGGCCTGCCATATGCCATAAACATAGGCTGAGCAGCCAAGATTAATATCGAAGGCTATGCAGTCTTCACTCAGTCCAAGTCTATGCTGCAGAACACATGCAGATGCAGGTACGGCATAATCGGGGGTCTGGGTTATTAAAATCAAAGCGTCTATAGAAGAGGCTTCCCAGTTTAATTTTTCCATGACATTCTTTGCCGCAACAAAGCACAAGTCGGTGGCACACTGTTCATCATAAGCTACATGCCTTTGCTTTACACCTGTCATGTTAATAAACTTAATGACATTCTCCTCACCGAATATCTGATAGTAATCTTCATTTTTTATTATTCGTTCCGGCACTGCACATGCTATACCCTTAATCTCAACGTTTTTTAATATTCCTGTTGCCAATTGTTTTTACACCTCATTCCATCTGATCCAAAATGTCTTTTACTGTTTTAAACCTTTTTATTTCTTCAGATTTCAACTCCTTGCCAAAAACGCTGTCAAACATGGCGATTGTGGATATTGCGGCCATTGAATCCCATTCGTTGATACTGCCTAATTCAGCATTTTCATCAAGTGTATTTTTTTCAATAATTAGTAATTCTTCCAGAAGATTGAGCTTTTCTTTAACTGTCATATCCTACTCTCCATTCAAATAAATGTTATTAAATAATAGTAATGTATGTTTATACATGGGAATATGTGCAATACTTTCATGATAATCTGGTATCTTTATTCCTTGCAGCCTTCCAGCAATTCATCTTTAATTTTGCCAATAACGCTGTCCATTACGTTCTTTTGAATTGAAGTTTTATAAAAACCCACACCAAGTGTTAATATGTCATTATAAGTGCTGGCTACAAGCAGCATACCGGGAGCGCGGACAACGGGAGGTATAATGTAGGCATCTGTTACAGTACTTTCACCAAATTTCAAAAGTGACCTGGATATAAATCCGAAATTTGAAAGTATAGGAGAACAGTAATTAATAGTATAAAAAGGGTTTTGTGAGGCCAATTCGAAAACTTGTGCCATATATTTGTAGTACCCGCAAAGCTGTCGGAAACTCAGCTTTTCAATATGTTCCAGCCAGCTGATGTTAAACATGCTGGGATGTTTCTTCTTTATAGTTTCTGTAAAAGTCATGACTCTTGACAGGGTAGCTTCAAAGGGCTCGTCAGGTTTTCTGTCAAGTCTTATAACAATTCCACCTGACAGATTCCTTATTGCATCTGCCTTGTGGTCAGGGAGATAACGCCTGAGATCAATAGTGACGGGAATGTCCATCGGTATCCCATAATAAGGTTTGGATATCTGAAACATAGCCCTGAAGACCGCTGTTAAAAGCAGATCATTGATCGTTGCTCCTCTGGCTTTTGAATAGCGGCTCATTATTTCCAGTTGCCCCTGAGGAAGTCTGCACACTGAAAAATCTGTAGCACCAATACGGAAGTTTTTCCAGGGAAAGCTCCAGGTTGGGCGTGCGAACTGCTGATGAATCCCCCAGGTTGATTCAGGAGTGTCACTACCGAAGGCTGTTTTAAGTTTTTCAAGATCTTTTGTGTCTCGATTGCCTGGGTTGGGTGTATAATCCGTATCTCCCTTGTCCAGCCGGGAATAAATGTCGGCAAGGAGATGGATATATTCTCTTGAACCGGCTGCATCACTGCAAACATGGTTTATTTTAATACATAAGGTATCATAATCAACCGAGCGCACAACTCTGACAAACAGCATCGGATCCTTATCCATGTTCATGGGAATTTGCAGGAAGTTTTGAATACCTTCCTCAGGACTATCCACTTCGTCTATAGAGCAAAACTTCTCCATATTATCAATGTTTTCAAAGCGTTTCCAGTAAGGAGGGTCACTTTTAACGAAACGGCAGCCGAGAACAGGTTGTGCATCTACCGACAATCTTACAGCCTTAACAAGTTTGTTAAAATCCAATCTTCCGTCAAGCTTCATAACCGCTTGAATCTCAAAATTTGCCATACCGTATTTGGCAATATAATTTGCCATATCATTAGCATTGGCAAGTATTGTGTCAGGGGTGTATTCTGACGGACTTTTTTCCGGTGGGTACATATTTGCATAATTTTCAAATATCTTTTTCAGATCATTGTTGAAATCTGCAATAGTCGATGGGAACATTGAGAAATAAGTTATATCATCCATGCTTGTATTCTCCGTTTAAATATTTTTCTAAATGGGGCTTAATGGCTAATCTTTGAATGAATTGTACACTCTTTTCAAGCTAACCTCCATTTCGCCGGTACCGTCGGCGGCACAAATAGTAATGAAACAAGAGTATGCCTGCCGCTTGATTGCTCAAATGCGCAAATAAGCCCTTGGGCTTATTTGTTATGCGGAGCGTACGATGTATGCACGAAATGTAAACTTCGCATTTTTCAAGCTACTGCCATAATGATATATTATGTATTCATATATTTAACTGTTACAAATGAACACAGTTTTTTCGTCTTCAAAAAAACTTCTTTTTCTCTACATAAAATCTTCATAACTTAGTGCTAAAATAATTACAGTAAAAGTCAATAACTATGGCTGGAAGACGAAAGCTTGAACCGTAATTGACCTTGGTAAGCAGGAAGGAATGGAGGTACGGCATGGAACAAAAGACGATGCGGAAAATTCTTCAGGTTGACGGTATGACCTGTACGGGTTGTGAAACAAGGATAGAAAACTCCTTGAAAAAACTTGACGGAATAATTGATGCAAAAGCTATTTACAGCAGTTCTAACGTGTATGTTACTTATGATTTGAATACAATTGATTTAAATAAAATAATCGAGGCTGTTGAAAAACTGGATTACATTGTAAAAAACAAGCCGGGTGATATTGCTGCAAATACCACCGGCGCCAAAGGATCCGGTAAAAAAAGCGACAAATCGGGAGTTGGACAAATAGCCGGTATTGTAGTAATCATTTTTGCTTTATATATGATTATTAAGAATACTGTTGGTTTTAATTTTATTCCGCAGGTTGACCAATCCATGGGCTACGGTATATTGTTTTTTATAGGGCTGCTGACCTCACTGCATTGTGTAGCCATGTGCGGAGGCATTAACCTGTCCGTCTGTATCCAGTATAAAGCTCCGGGCAATGATTCAAAATTTGCAAAATTAAAACCAAGTTTATTATATAATGCGGGCAGGGTGATATCCTATACCATTGTAGGCGGCATTGTCGGAGGAATTGGTTCGGTTATCAGCTTTTCAGGAACTGCCAAGGGTATCGTTGCCATAATATCGGGTATTTTTATGGTTATCATGGGATTGAATATGCTGAATATTTTCCCTGCACTTAGAAAACTGAATCCCAGGATGCCAAAGATATTTGCCAATAAAGTTCATGAAAACAAGGGAAACCGCGGTCCGCTGGTGGTTGGACTGCTTAACGGACTGATGCCCTGCGGACCATTGCAGGCTATGCAGATATATGCTTTGGGTACAGGCAGCATAACGGCCGGTGCTGTGTCAATGCTCCTGTTCAGCCTTGGAACGGTTCCGCTTATGTTCGGCTTCGGAGCAGTCAGCTCGTTTTTGAGCGGCAAGTTTACTCACAGAATGATGAAAGTAAGCGCGGCTCTTGTGCTGGTGCTGGGGATTGTAATGCTGAACAGGGGCCTGGCACTCTCAGGATTCAATACAAATATCGTTCTTGGTGCAGCTCCTGCCGCAAGCGGGATAGCGAAGCTGGAAGGTGAGGTCCAGGTTGTAAATACCCAGCTTGAATCGGGGCGGTATGCTCCCATAATTGTACAGAAGGGTGTGCCTGTCAAATGGACAATTTCTGCCGCCCAAAGTGAACTGAACGGCTGCAATAACAGCATAAACATACCAGAATACGGTATCGAAAATAAAAAGCTTGCTGCCGGAGAGAATGTTATAGAGTTTACACCTGACAAAGAAGGGACCTTTGTTTATACCTGCTGGATGGGTATGATCACCAGCAACATCAAGGTTGTGAGTGATCTGTCAAGCGTGGATACAGGTGATATTGCAGCAGACGAAAATTCTCTGGGGGTCCTGGGGAGCAGCGGAGGGTGCTGTGCTGCAGGTTCCAAGGCAACCAAGTTTGCAGGTGGTAAAATTCCGACTGATGATATACAGCTTGCTAAAATAACCGATAATCAGCAGGAGGTAACAGTTACCGTAAATGACTACGGCTATTCTCCGGCGGTTGTTGTTTTGCAGAAGGGAATTCCCGCTAAAATCAAATTTAATACCGAACAGTTAAATTCCTGCAATAACGTTGCAGTATTTCCTGAGTATCAGGGACAGCTCGATTTGCAGAGTCAGAAGGAGACCCCCTTGTTAACGCCTGAACAGGATTTTACCTTCCAATGCTGGATGGGAATGCTTCATGGTTATGTTAAAGTAGTTGATGACATAAATAACGTTAACCTTGATGACGTAAAGAATGAAGTAGACAATTATACACCTCCGGCCGGAGCAGGAGGAAGCTGCTGCGGTTAAGGGCAAATCAGGATTATTAGGGCTGCACCAAAGGTGTTTGACCTAAGATATCCATATTTTGCTGTTCAACATCAGCTCTCAACATTTAACTCTCAATATATGCGCGGTAATGCCTGAGCAACTGTTGAAATTCTGCATTTGAATGGAGAAACTCATATTCAGGGTTGTTTTCAACCTCGGAAAGCAATGCCGGCAGCACTTGCCTGCCAAAGTCAACCTGTTTTTCCTTTGCTGTGATATGGTGATACAGAGGGGAGCTTTTCATTTCCAGGGGCAAAAGTATGGCTGAAAACATGGATTTCAGAAGTGAAATACTATCCTGAACATGATTTTGGGCAATGGCAACCTTGAGCGGTGCAACAAAAGAGTAGTAGTCCCATTGTTCAAACAGCATTGTGGCATTGCGGGAAAGTTCCGCTATATGCGAAGCATTCTGAGCGTTGCCTTCCTTCAGTGCAATATCGGTCAGGCTCAGCAGAATGATTTGGATTTCAAAAATTGCCAGTATTAATTTACGTTCAAGAAGCCCCGCAGCCTCCTCAAGCCTGTTTTGCCTTATGAAAAGGTCGGCTTGAAGCTTTCTTTTATCCAAAGCACTCCTTTCGGGCAGTAAATCCAACATTTCCTGTGCTTTGTCGTATTCCTCGCGGACCATGTATTTGGATGCCAGCATAAAAATGGCTTTATTTCGAATCAGTTCATCATCGCTTTTGGCCGCCCGCTCATACAAAGCTGTGATTTGACTATCGTATTTTTTCTTATCCCCGTTACTCATTCCAGACATTAGTAAGGCGCCGTCCAGCAGCACTGCTGCTGAATCGATCAGTAAGCTGCAGTTTGGATATTCCCGTACTTTTTCAATAACCATTGAAAATCCACTTTCAAAATCGCTTTTTGATATGGTTTCAGTTACTTTTTTGCAAAAGTGGCTGATTTCCTGTTTAGACAGCCCGCTGTTAAAGCAGAGCAAGGTATTTAAATCAACTTTGAGCAGGCGTGCAAGAGCGGGCAGCAATGAGACATCGGGATAGGTAACCCCTTTTTCCCACTTGTTTACGGCAGGAGCCGACACGCCCAGGTACTCCGCAACTTGTTCCTGTGTCAATCCAATTTCCTTTCTTTTTTCTCGTATAATCATATTTATCGGCATTTTATCATCTCCGGATTCTGTATTAATGAAAAACTTTTCTTTAAGTACATTTTATCTGTTGATTCCGGCTTCTGCAATTGAGCAATTATTAAACAGAAGGAGATAAAATTAACCATAGGTTAATTTTGCTCAAGAAGCATTTTAATATATAACTCCATTTCACTGCCTGCCATACTGCCAACTTTTTTTGCTGCAATATTGCCCTGTTTGTCTATAAATATTGAGACAGGGATAGACGTAATATTGTAATTCCGTGCTACGGTTTGATCCTGATCCAAAACCACATTGAAATTCAGCTCATAACTTTCAAAAAAGTCTTTAACTGTAGCTCTGTCTTCTCCTAAATCTACAGCGAGAAATACAAAATCCTTATCCCTGTACTTTTGATACATTTTCTCAATATCCGGCATTTCAGCCCTGCATGGGGGGCACCAGGTTGCAAAGAAATTGACATATACATTTTTGCCCTTAAAATCACTCAGAGCTATTTTATTGCCATCCAGGTCCTTAAGAGTAAAGTCTATTGCCTTTTCATTTACCATTGTACCTTCATTGATTTGAGGGGCGGTTTTATTTTTGCCATATTCACTTGTAACCAGGATGGCTACGATTACTAATATTATTGCAGTTCCCCATATGATCAGATTTTTTCTCATTATTATGCCCATGCCCAGCATATCGCACAAAACATAATGATAGAAATGGCATGGGCTCGGTACCTCCTTTACTCATTTTTATAATTTCTTCAACCTTGTTCTCCGGTCTAATAAAAGTCAATAAAGTTCATATAACGGCTTAGTATTGCCAGCTTATTGGTAAAAACCAGTATACCCATAATAATCATCAGAATTCCGCTGATTACTGAAACAACAGGAAGATATCGGGAAAACTTCTTAAAATATTTTGAAAAGTTTTCTATAGCCAGTGCGGTTAAGATAAAGGGAACTGCCAGGCCCACAGAGTATATCAAAAGGAGCAGAATACCCTTTCCAATGGTCTCCATACTGCCGGCATATATCAAAATTGAAGATAGTATTGGCCCGATGCAGGGAGTCCAGCCAGTTGCAAAAGCCATACCTAAAAATATTGAACTTGCACCCTCCGTACTTTTGCCGAAAGGAAGCAGCCGTTTTTCAAAATATAGTAGTTTAATCTTGAAAAGGCCGGTAGTATGAAGCCCGAATATTATAATCAGAGCTCCTCCGGCTTTCCTGAAAATGTCCTGGTTCGCAGCGAACAGTTTACCTATTGAACTTATCGAAGCGCCCATAATTATAAAGATAATAGTAAAACCGATGACAAAACCAATGGATTTATATAATAGATTCAGCCTGGATTTTGCCGGTCCCATTGTTCCCATTTCCGTAACGGCAGTACCTGTGAGATAACTGACATATGCAGGTATAAGCGGAAGCACACAGGGTGAGAAAAAAGATACAAGTCCTGCTGAAAACGCTAAAACAAATGAAATATTATCTGTAATCCAAATCACCTCGTCCTTAAAGTAATCATTTTAATGATACCCTTAAGGAACAGGAATAAACAATCAATTTCCCGGAACATTTCGCTTACTGTAATTGCTGCTGCAAGTGAAGTATCCTTTAATAAGCTGATAAATGAGTTGGCCAGCGGGGGAATAGCTACTCTCACAGCTTGAGGCAAAATAATTCGGAGCATGCTCCGAGCTTTTGACATTCCAAGCGCTTGAGAAGCTTCCCATTGCCCCCTGGCGATTGAACTTATTGCCGACCTGATGATATGTTTATGTTAATTTTTGCTAAAAGACAATATAAAAAAGGTATATGGAAAAGAGAGGACATCTTGACCATATACCTTATGTCTTAAGACTTTTAAATTAATAGAGTATGTAACAAAATTTTTACTTTACAACTCTCATAGCTCGCATGGCATTGAGAATTGCGATAACCGTAACTCCCACATCACCGAATACGGCTTCCCACATGGTGGCTATACCCAAAGCGCCCAATACAAGGATAACGGCTTTTATGCCCAATGCAAATGCTATATTCTGCCATACTATACTTTTGGTTTTTTTTGCTATCCCTATTGCAGAAACAAGCTTTGAAGGCTCATCAGTCATCAGGACCACATCGGCAGCTTCAATGGCGGCATCGGAACCGAGTGCTCCCATGGCGATACCGATATCGGCACGTGCCAGAACCGGTGCATCGTTGATACCGTCACCCACAAATACCAGTTTGCCTTTTGTCTGCTTCTTTTTCTCAAGAGCCTCAAGCTGTTCGACCTTCTGGTGGGGCAGCAAATCCGTATAAACCATATCCAGCCCGATTTCACGGGCGATTTTTTCTCCGGCTGCTTTACTGTCGCCTGTAAGCATGGCTGTGGTTTTTACACCAATGGCTTTCAAACTATGAATTGCCCCTTTACTGTCGGGTTTTAACTCGTCGGAAATAATGATATATCCTGCAAAGCTTCCGTCAATAGCTACATATATTATGCTGCCCAATGCTTCTGCAGGGGTGAATGCTATATCAAAGGCCTCCATCAACTTGCCGCTGCCGGCCAGCACAAGCCTGCCATCCACCTTAACCCTGATTCCCTTTCCGGGTATTTCCTCATGTTCGGTAAGCTTGAGGGTATCAATGACCTGGTTGTATGCCTTTTGTATCGAAGCGGCTATGGGATGGTTGGAAAAGCTCTCGGCGTGAGCGGCATAGGAAAGGAGTTCCTGCTCGGACCAACCGTTTGTACTGACGATTTGTGTTACCTTGAAAATTCCTTTGGTAAGCGTACCTGTTTTATCAAATACAACTGTATCCACATTATTAAGTGCTTCCAGATAGTTGCTGCCTTTTACAAGTATACCGTTTTTAGATGCTCCGCCTATTCCGCCGAAAAAGCTGAGCGGTATGGAAATAACCAGCGCGCATGGGCAGGATACAACCAAAAATACCAGTGCGCGGTGCAGCCAGTCTGAAAAAGCAGCACCAGGTATTACTAAGGGAGGTATTACTGCAAGTGCCAGTGCGGCAAGAGAGACAAAGGGAGTATAGTATCTTGCAAATTTAGTTATAAAGTTTTCGGTGGGAGCTTTTTTGCTGCCGGCGTTTTGCACAAGATCCAATATTTTTGAAATTGTTGACTCACCGAACTCTTTTAAAACCTCTATTGTGAGCATGCCGTTTTTATTGATAGAGCCGGATAACACTTCATTGCCGGGTTCAACATCACGGGGGAGAGACTCGCCGGTCAGGGCGGAGGTGTCGAGAGTAGACCGCCCTTCAACAATACGGCCGTCCAGCGGGATTTTTTCTCCAGGCTTAACAACGATCAGGTCACCGATACCAACCTCGTAGGGAGTAACTTTCCGTATTTCATCTCCGATTATTAAATTGGCGTAATCGGGCCGTATGTCCATAAGAGAAGAAATTGATCTGCGCGATTTGTTAACCGCAAGGCGCTGAATTGCTTCTCCAACCTGGTAGAAGAGCATTACAGCCACACCTTCCGGATACTCTCCTATGGAAAAGGCTCCTATGGTAGCCACACTCATAAGAAAGTTTTCATCAAAAAGCTGACCTTTGGTAATGTTTTTCAGCGCCCTGAATACAACCTCACCGCCTACAAAAAGGTAGCTGATCAGAAACAGGACAAACTCTATGTAAGTGCCAAAATCAAAAAGCATGCCTGTCACAAAGATTGCTGCACCTGCATACAGAGTGATACGGTGTATCCATTTCTTCAGGTTTAAGGAAGAATCATGAGTGCTTTTTGTACCGGTGTATGAAATTTGAATTGCCGGTTCAATGTACGTGGCAATTTGAGATGCCTGCCGGATAACGGCAGGTAAATTCTTTTTGTCCAGGACTTCAATGGTAAGCTTTTGAGAAATAAAGTCAATTGCTGCTGTTTTGACACCTTCTATACGGTTAACCTGCTTTTCAATTTTCTGAGCACAGTCGGCACAGCAGAGACCAAGCAGATAAATTACTTTTTTGCCGGGCTGAAGGTGTTCCTTTTCATTCATTACAATATCCGGATCATGCCGTTTTATGATGGAATCAGCCTGGGCCGTGAGACTCCCGGCTTTTTCCCGGTCTGTAATTTCCATAGTGAGAGTTTTTGAAACAAAATCCACGGCAGCAGAGGATACACCCTCAAGCTTGCTCACATCCCGTTCGATTTTTGAAGCACAGTTCCCACAGCATAGTCCTTCCAAGATAAATTCTTTTTTAATAGCTGTATCCATTTTTGATTACCGCCTTTTTTGCCTGCTTATGCCAAAGCTTCTTTAACAATAATGTCTTCATCATGTGTAACTGCAATCCGTGTGATTTCCTCAGACAGTACATCCGGATTCAAGCCGGATTCGATTTCTACTGAAAGAAGGGCAGTTTCTGTATTCACATCTGCACTTTTGACTCCGCTCAGGAGACTTATGTCATTTTTGATTTTTGCAGCACAATTACCGCAGCAAAGTCCTTCCAGAGTGTATTGTTTTGTAATTGTTCCCATAGATCATTCTCCTTTTCTTTAATATTTTGTTTGCTGTTCAATTTTCAGTTGAACAGTTGCTTTCTTATTCAACTATCGAGATAAAAAAATATAAAGTGAACCACTTTGTAAAAATACCTTTAAAAAATCTACTTCTCGGTGATATGCAGCAGACCTTGATCAAAAATATTTTTTACATGCTCATCTGCAAGGGAGTAGTATACAATTTTCCCATCCTTGCGGTTTTTTACAAGTTTGGATTGCTTAAGCACTCTAAGCTGATGAGATATTGAAGACTTAGTCATTCCTAAAAGTACTGCGATATCACATACGCACATATCTGCGCGCATTAATGCGCAGAGAATTTTAACTCTTGTAGAGTCGCCAAATACTTTAAATAGATCAGAAAGATCGATAAGATTATCTTCATCGGGCATGTGTTCTCTCACATCGTTGACTACAGCCTCATGTATGATATTACAGTCACATCTGTCATTATCGGCGGTGTATGCACACATATATTTCCTCCGGTTGGTTGAATAGTTGATTTATCATTCAACTATTATTATATTCCTTATTTTTCAATTGTCAATGACAAACTTACTCAAGTGACGTGCAAAAACCATTATTCTGAAATATGATGAAGCCCCTGGTCAAATATGTGTTTTACGTGTTCATCATCAAGGGAATAGTAGACAACCTTTCCGTCCTTCCTGAATTTAACAAGCCTTGCCTGCTTTAAAACTCTGAGCTGGTGGGAGATTGCCGATTGTGTCATGTTAAGAAGAACTGCGATATCGCATACACACATTTCAGAAGCAAACAACGCATAGAGTATCTTTATCCTGGTTGTATCACCAAAAGCTTTGTAAAGCTCTGCCAAATCATAAAGAGTCTCTTCGTTTGGAATATTTTCTTTTACCTTGTCGACAATATCATTGTGAATTGCAGTGCAATCACATTTAATTACATCCTGGTTATTATCTGCCCGGTAATTATTATCCATCAGATCCCTCCTAAAAATGTGTCGAGTATTTTAAATACTTATTATATGGTTTAATACAATGGCTGTCAATAAAAAAGTCAATTACAATCGGCTGAAAGCCGATTGTTTGGCTTTGAACCGTAATTGACTTTGGTAATGAAGGAATAGGGGAGGGTCACAGCTTTTCTACTTTCATTACCCGCATGGCATTGAGGATGGCAATAACAGCTACGCCCACATCTGCAAACACTGCTTCCCACATGGTGGCTATACCTCCTGCGCCAAGCAGAAGCACAATTCCTTTCACTCCAAGTGCGAAGATAATGTTTTGCCATACAATAAGCCGGGTTCTTCTGGCAATTTTTATGGCAGTAACAAGCTTGGTTGGTTCATCTGTCATTAAAACCACATCAGCCGCTTCAATGGCTGCATCCGAACCGAGTCCTCCCATGGCTACACCAATATCTGCTCTTGCAAGTACCGGAGCATCGTTTATACCGTCACCGACGAAAACCAGCTTCCCTTTAGGTGGTTTCTTCTCAGCAAGCTCCTCCAGCTTTTCAACCTTTTGATGGGGGAGAAGTTCAGCGTGGACTTCATCCAATCCAAGTGACTGACCGACCTTTGTACCTACAGCCTTGCTGTCACCGGTCAGCATAACCAGCTTTTGAATCCCGATAGCCTTTAACGTCTTCAGCGCCTTTGCCGCATCGTCCTTGACTTCGTCTGAGATAATTATAAATCCCGCATATACACCGTCAACAGCAACATGAACAACAGTTCCGGCAGTGTCAGCTTCCTCATATGCAATATTTTCCTTCTGCATTAACTTGGCATTTCCCGCCAGGATTACACGATCCCGGGCATTAACTCTGATGCCGTGTCCGGAAATTTCCTCGTAGTTCGCTATCTCATTCTTATTGATTTCCTTATTATATGCCTGAAGAATGGATTGCGAAATGGGGTGGTTTGAATAGCTCTCAGCATAGGCGGCAGCTTCCAGTATGGTCATATCCGGTATAGTGCCGTAATCCGTAACTTTTGTTACTTTGAATACACCCTTTGTAAGTGTTCCGGTTTTGTCAAACACCACGGTATCCACTGCGTTCAATGCCTCAAGATAGTTGCTTCCCTTAACCAGAATTCCATTTTTGGAAGCTCCGCCGATTCCGCCGAAGAAACCAAGGGGGATAGAAATAACCAAGGCACAGGGGCAGGAGATAACAAGAAATACCAGTGCGCGGTAAATCCAGTCGGAAAAAGTCGCTCCGGGAACTATCAAAGGTGGGATTACTGCCAGTGCAAGTGCCGCAAAAACGACCACAGGTGTATAATATCTGGCAAACCTGGTAATGAAGTTTTCGGTTGGAGCCTTCTTACTGCTGGCATTCTGTACCAGATCAAGAATTTTGGCCACTGTGGATTCACCAAATTCTTTTGTAACTTCTACAATCAGCAAACCATTTTTATTAATAAATCCGGATAGTACATCGTTGCCTGCTTCCACTTCGCGGGGGACCGATTCGCCGGTCAGGGCGGAGGTATCCACCATTGATCTGCCTTCGAGGACCTTGCCGTCCAGGGGAACTTTTTCACCTGGTTTTATAATAATAATATCTCCTATTTTAACTTCTTCGGGAGATACTGTCTTTTCTTCATCGCCGATTTTCAGATTGGCATAGTCAGGCCGGATGTCCATCAAAGCTTTGATGGATCTTCTGGAGCGGTTTACAGCGATATCCTGAAACAGTTCTCCCACCTGGTAAAACAGCATAACAGCCACGCCTTCCGGAAACTCCCGTATGGCAAAAGCACCGATGGTTGCCACACTCATTAAAAAGTTTTCATCAAACACCTGGCCCCTTATTATATTTTTTGCGGCCTTTAATACAACTTCGCCGCCCACAAGTATATAGCTTATAAGAAATAGGGAAAGCTCTGCCCTAAAGGGGAGGTTAAATATTATACCTACTCCGAAAAGAAGTGCCCCTATCCCAAGCTTGGCTATTTCCAACCTGTTTATACCTTCTTCATCCTCTTTTTTGATATTTTTATCCTCTTCCGCAACTTTTATACCGGATTCAATACGCCTGGCGATTTTTGATGCTTCATCAACAATCCTTTTCTCGTCACGCTTGCTGTTAAACCCAATAACCAGCCTTTTGGAAACAAAATCAACGCTTGCAGTTTTCACACCATCAATGTTGCCGACCTCTTTTTCAATTTTAGCAGCGCAGTTGGAGCAGCCCAATCCGTTAAGTATCAAGGTTTTCTTTTCACCATTTGCAACTCCTTTTTCTATTACGGTAACATCCGGTTCGAGTTTCTTTATAATTGATATGGAATCGCTTATGATTTCATGAACTTTTGTTGCTGCTTCAGTTTCAATTGTCAGGGTCTTTGTCATGAAATTTACTGTAGCTGTGTTTACTGAATCGAGGTTTTTAACCTTTTGTTCGATTTTTGCCGCACAGTTTGCACAATCAAGTCCTTCGAGCAGCAGTTCCTTCTTAATTATTGCAGACATTAATTATCCCTTCTTTCATCATTGTATGGTTATTTCTTTATTGAATAAAACAAATATATGAATAACTGTTCATATATTATTATATGTTCGAAGTTTAGAAATGTCAACAACATATGAAAGAATATTCAAATGTTTAATAGGGCACTATGGGAGATAAAATTTCTTTTTTCCAATACAGTATTTCTATTTAAATCAATACAGGGCTATACTGTGTACCACGACGGTATTACTGTAATCAATACAAGGTTTTTTATGAGCTGTGTCATCCTTGATTTATTACAAATTGCAGGTGCCGTATATTACAAATGTAATGTGATTTTCATTACAATATATAGATGTTTAAAATTCATCCTCCGTTTATCATAGGAGTGTAGTTTAAAACTATTTGAGGAGGAAAATTATGAAGAGAAAGATTCTAGGTATCTTTATGTGTGTTGCTTTATCAGTTGGTATGCTGGCAGGCTGCGGAAGCTCACAAACTGCATCCGACACTGCACAAACAGCAAAGGATTCAACAGCAGCTGCAGCATCGACAGGAGCACAGGAAGCAGTTGCAACAGCATCGGCAAAGCTTGGCAAAAGACCTGAGGGCGGTTACAAATTCGGCTACACTTGTATGGACGGTACAAACCCATTCTTTGTTATTTTGGAAAAGACCATAAAAGAAGAAGTTGAAAAGAACGGCGACAAGCTTATTTCAACTGACCCTGCAAACAATGTAAGCCTTCAGATCACACAGATCGAAGATATGATTACTCAGGGAATAGATGCAATATTCCTCAATCCTGCAGAAGCAGAAGGCATTGCGCCGGCTCTTGACGCATTAAAGAAAGCCAACATTCCAATAATCAACTTTGATACTGAAGTTGCAGATTTATCATATGTTCAGTCATATGTAGGTTCCGATAACGTAAATGCAGGTAAGGTTTGCGGAGAAGATCTTGTTAAGAAATATCCAAATGGCGGTAATATTATAGTTCTTGACTCACCAACCATGAATTCCATTACCGACAGAACAAAAGGATTCCTTCAGGCAATAGAAGGTAAAGGCTTTAAGATAGTTGCTCAGCAGGACGCAAAAGGTAACCTGCAGGAAGCAATGAGAATCAGCGAAGACTTGCTGCAGGCACATGGAGATGTAGTTGCAATATTCGGCGGTAACGATCCTACAGCTCTCGGTGCATTAGCTGCTGCAAATGCTGCTGGAATCAAGAAATGCCTCATTTATGGTGTAGACGGATCACCTGATATTAAGAAAGAGCTTGCTTCAGGGAAATCACTGATCGCAGGTACCGGTGCTCAATCACCAATCAACATAGCTAAAAAATCCGTTGAAGTAATGTACAAGTATTTAGCAGGTGAAAAGGTTGAAGCAAGATATCCTGTTGAAACCTTCCTTGTTAATTCTGAAAATGTATCACAATTTGGAACAGACGGCTGGCAATAAGAAACATAATTCGGTATACAGATAAGTAATAAGGTGCTTGCTCTCCATATCGGTGAGTAAGCACCTAAAAATACCAAATAAGTAAAGTGGGTGATCTTTTGAATGCAAAAAATTTATTAACTATGAAAAATATACATAAAGCCTTTCCGGGTGTATATGCTCTTAATTCAGTTAATTTTGAATTGAAGGCTGGGGAAGTTCATGCACTTTTAGGAGAAAATGGAGCCGGTAAATCTACACTTATAAAGGTTTTAGGCGGAATCTACACTGCAGACCAGGGAGAAATCCTTATTGAAGGCAGCAAGGTTGAAATACACGGTGTTAGGGCAGCGCAGGCAAACGGAATAGCCATCATTCATCAGGAACTGGTTCTGGTCCCGTACATGACAGTGGCTGAAAATATTTTTCTGGGCAGAGAGCCTATGGTTGGCAAATTTGTCAATTCTGCAAAAATGAACAAGGATGCGCAGCAACTTCTTGACATGTATGACATGCATATTGATGCCGAGACAATGGTTGGGAAATTGACAATAGCACAACAGCAAATGGTTGAAATTGTTAAAGCCATTTCCTATAACTCAAAAATACTGGTTATGGATGAACCTACTTCCTCCATTTCCGAAAAGGAAGTTAATTTTTTATTTGATACAATGCGTACTTTAACGAAAAAAGGCGTTGGAATTATATATATTTCGCATAAAATGAGCGAATTGGAGCAGATATGCGACAGAGTTACCGTTATGCGTGACGGAACTTATGTTGGAACTGAGGTTGTAAAAGAAACAACAAAAGATAAACTGATTTCAATGATGGTAGGGCGTGAACTGACTAATTATTATACAAGAGATTACTCTGATGCCCGTGAAGTAGTCCTGAAATGTGAAAATATTGCAGACGGGAAGATGGCAATGGGAGCCAGCTTTGAACTAAGAAAAGGTGAAATTATCGGATTTTCAGGTCTTGTTGGTGCCGGAAGAAGTGAAGTTATGAAATGTATTTTCGGTCTCACAAAAGATGCTTCCGGTGATATTTATATAGATGGGAAAAAAGTATCTATTAAATCACCTGCAGATGCGATGAAACATGGAATTGCATTAGTTCCCGAAGATCGTAAGCTGGAGGGAATATATAAAATTCGAGATATTAAATTCAACACTACAATTGAGGTATTAGGTCAATTTATTAAAGGTATATTCGTAAATAATGAGAAGGAAGACAACATTACCCAAAAATATATTGACATGATGTCAACAAAAACGCCTTCTCAGGAACAGCTTATAGGCAATTTATCGGGCGGTAACCAGCAAAAGGTTATGATTGGCAGATGGCTTGCAACTTCTCCTAAAATATTAATATTGGATGAGCCCACAAGAGGTATTGACGTCGGTGCCAAATCCGAAATATATGCCATAATGAATCAACTGGCAAAGGAAGGAATGTCAATAATAATGATTTCCTCTGAAATGCCTGAAATTATAAATATGAGCGACAGGGTTTATGTAATGTGCGGCGGCAAGGTAACAGGATGTCTGAGTCATAAAGAAGTTACCCAGGAAAAAATCATGGAGCTGGCAGCAAAGTAAATTGCCCTGACTAAAAACCTTATGGAGGTAAACATGGAACAGATAGCAAAGAAAAATACAACCGGAATGAATAGAATTGCTAAGAAATTTATTCAATTTTTAAAAGAGAACATTGGTATTATAATTGCACTTGTAGTATTGTGTATATTTTTATCGGTCAATCCAATAACCAGAGATTCCTTTTTAACACAAAAGAATGTATTTAACGTCCTAAGACAAATATCCTCGAACCTGTTTCTCGCATGCGGTATGACAATGGTTATTATTCTCGGAGGAATAGACCTGTCAGTAGGTTCAATAATTGCATTATCAGGTTGTGTTGCTGCAGGTTGTGTTGCCCGTTATAATCTTCCAATTGGTGTAGCCATTCTGGTAGGTTTACTTGTAGGACTTATGGTTGGTATGTTTAACGGTTTTGTTATCTCAAAAACGACTATTCCTTCCTTTATTGTCACTCTTGCCACAATGAATATTGCAAAGGGTCTGGCCTATGTGTATACAGGTGGTTCACCGGTAAGAGTTGTTACACAGGAATGGCAGTTTATTGGAGCTGGATATATAGGAGCTATTCCAACTCCTGTAATTATATTGGTTCTTGTATTGGCAGTAACTGCACTGATAATGAATAAGACTAAAATGGGAAGGTACATCTATGCAGTTGGCGGAAACGCACAGGCTGCAATATTCTCAGGTATAAAAGTAGCTAAAGTCAAGTTCTTTGTACATGCTTTCTCAGGTGTGATGGCCGGTCTAGCAGGGGTTGTTCTTGCCTCCCGTATGTATTCGGGACAGCCGACCGCCGGCGACGGAGCTGAAATGGATGCCATAGCAGCTGTTGTTGTGGGTGGAACAAGCATGACTGGCGGTGCCGGAAAAATAGGCGGAACAATCATCGGGGGGTTGATCATCGGTGTACTTAATAATGGTCTGAACCTGCTTAATGTAAACTCCTTCTGGCAATACGTCGTTAAGGGTTCGGTTATTCTTCTGGCTGTGTTTATTGATTACCTTAAAAATAAAAAAGTAAAAATGTAAGCACGGAAATAATCTACCTTTTAATAAAGGGGCTGTCTCAAAACAAGACAAATGTAAATAATGTGTTACTGATCATAGTACGGGAGTACTATCAAATGTCTCATATGTATTTAAATTGTGTTAGTTTTGCGGCACTCCCTTAAGCTATTTCAGATAAACAACTTTACAGGAGCTTATGGTCGTTAATAGCGTCAAGTTGGCAATAAGCGCTATGGACAGGGTTTTTATAATGTTCTATACTTAATTGTAAACTAAGCCTAGACCTAACATAATATACATCGGATATGGAATGGAAACATGAAGAGAAAAATAATAACTTTAACAAGTACTGTTTTGATACTTATAGTCTTATTATTCAGTTATAGCGGGTGTTCAGTGGAGGATGCGGTACAGACAAACTCAGAGGTTTCCACAGAAGAACCACGTATATTTGGTGCTACCTATATGACCATGAATAATCCCTACTTCCAGGTATTAAATGACAGTATAGAGGAAGTAGTTGAATCCAATGGTGATATTCTTTTAACAAGAGATCCTGCACAGGATCAGGAAAAGCAAAACAGTCAGATTTTCGATATGATAGAAGAAGGAGTTGTAGCTATTTTTCTGCAGCCCATTGACTGGAAAAAGGTTCAGCCGGCTTTAAAAGCATGTAAGGATGCGGGTATTCCCGTCTTTAATGTAGATACCTATGTATATGATACCGAGTATGTTATATCAACAATAATATCCGACAACTATGATGCAGGAGTTCAGTGTGCAAAAGATATGATGGAGAAGCTTGACAGTGCCAAAATAGTGGTATTGGACAGACCCAATATGTACTCTATAACCCAGAGGGTTAAAGGCTTTCTTGATACTATTAAAGGCAACGGCAAATATGCCGTCATAGCCCAGGAATCCGGAGGGGCAGAGCTGGAGGTATCGATGGATGTAATGAAACAAATTTTACTGAAAGGCGATTCTTTCAATGTTGTAATGGGCGGTAATGATCCCACTGCTCTCGGGGCTTTGGCCGCCTTACAGCTGAACCACCTTGGAAATGGAGTGCTCATATATGGAGTAGACGGTTCTCCTGATGCCAAAATGATGATAAAAGAAAGCTACCTGGAGGGCAGCAGCGCACAGTATCCAATTACACTTGGAACAGTAGCTGCGAAAACTGCTTATGATTATTTAAACCATAAGCTGGTAGATAAATTGATAACTATTCCTGTTACACTGATTACCAAGGATAATCTGGATAAATTCGAGATCGACGGCTGGCAGTAAAGGACCTGGTTTATATGCGTAATGTGAAACTAAGATATTTCAAGCTTTTAATGATATTTGTAAATTTGATATCAATCTTGTTTGTCACGGTTTTTATAACCTATACAACAAATAAAATATGTAATTCCTATATTGCAAGGGAGTTCATGGAAAATATAAATGCATTGCCCTGGAAACCTTCTATTATAACCTTTAAGGTGCTTATTCTTTTTGGGCTGCTGATTATATGTTTCGCGGTAAGGGAGAAATTTTATATGGCCGGCAACAAGGTTATATACATATCCCTGATTGCAGAATTTATAATAATTATAACTATTTTGTATTTCCTAAACTTCAATTATAATGGGATACTATTTTTATTTTTTGCTGATATAATTACCTTCGCAAAAGGGGTTAAGGAAAGATATCTGATAGTGTTTCTGGCAATAGGAAGTTTTTTGATAGCTGATTATGAGCTTATTTCAATTAATTTTAAACTATACTCCATAAATGATTATATAAGTTATTATAACTCAATAACTCAGCAGTATTTACTTGGATTTTATAATGTTATGGTATCTGTCAATATAATAATGTTTATTATATATTGTGTTTACGTAATACAGGAACAGAGAGGGACTATAGATGAGGTCAGCCTGCTTTACAAAAAATTGAGTGAAGCTAATGAAGACCTTCAGAATGCCAATAATCAACTTCAAATTTATGCTACAGTTACTGAAAAAATGGGCGAAACAAAAGAAAGAAACAGACTTGCGAGAGAGATACATGATACGCTGGGCCACACTCTGACAGGAATTTCGGCAGGTATTGACGCGTGTATTGCAACCGTTGAAAAATCTCCGGAGAGTACGAAAAAACAATTGGAAATCATATCAAAGGTTACAAGAGAGGGAATTGTTGATATCAGGCGTTCGGTAAATCAATTAAGACCTGACGCACTTGAACATCTCAGTCTTGAATATGCTATAACCAAAATGATAATGGATATAAGCTCTGTCACTAATACAAAGGTGTTTTTTAAATCTGAGATAAAAGCTTTAAAGTTTGATGCTGATGAAGAAAATGCAATTTACAGAGTAATACAGGAAAGTCTGACCAATGCCATCAGGCATGGAAAGGCTGCAAAGATATGGATCGACATTGCAAAGGTAGATTATTCGGAATTACTTCTAACTATTAAAGACAACGGGCAAGGCTGTGAAAACTTTACCCAGGGTTTCGGAACAAGGCACATTATGGAAAGAATACAAATGCTTAATGGAACTGTTAAATTTGAAAACTCTGATGGATTTATCGTCAGTGCTAAGATACCAATCAGGTGGGGAGAAGAGTATGATTAAAGTATTAATAGCAGATGATCAGGAGTTAATAAGAAAAAGTTTGCAGATTGTTTTGGAAAGCAGAGACAATATCAAGGTAACTGACGTTGCTGAAAACGGGCAGGAAGTTATACAGTGCATACGCAAGAATCTGCCCGATGTAATTTTAATGGACATCAGGATGCCTAAAATGGATGGCGTTCAATGTACTAAGGTGATAAAAGAGCGATATCCTGAGGTGAAGATTATTATTCTTACAACCTTTGATGATGATGAGTATGTATATAACGCTTTAAAGTATGGTGCCAGCGGATACCTGTTAAAAGGGGTTTCCATGGATGAACTGGTAAATGCAATAGCAACGGTTTACAGCGGCAAGGCAATGATTAATCCTGATGTTACTACAAAGGTTTTAAAGCTGTTTTCACACATGGCTAAGGCAGATTATTCAATACAGGTTGGAAAGCAGGGTATCAAGGAACTTACAAGAACTGAGTGGAAGGTTATTGCGGAGGTGGAAGGCGGTGCATCCAACAAGGAAATAGCTGAAAAGCTGAATCTTTCGGAAGGAACGGTAAGAAATTATCTGAGTGCTATCCTGAACAAGCTGGACTTAAGAGACAGGACACAACTTGCCATATGGGCACTGCAAACAGGAGTGGGAAGTACAGAGGATTTAAATACTACCAACCAATAAATCATATCATGACAGTCGAGATGCAACTGGAGAGGGAGAATGGTTAAAAGAATAATACCGGCACTAATTGCTATAACTATTATAACCGGTTTCTGCATATTTTATTTTAATAGTCGGGAGAAACAGATAACTCTGGAGTTCGGCATGTTTGCGGGAAGTAACTGGGGTGTTGAAAATGCCAACAGTTATGTAATAATTGATAAAGCAATAAAGACATTTGAACAGAAGCATAAAAATGTTAAAATACATTATTACAGCGGTATACTAAAGGAGGATTACTCCGAGTGGTTTTCGAGACAGGTCCTGCTTGGAAAAACACCCGATGTGTTTATGATTCTTTCAAGTGATTTTGACAGGTTTGTTTCACTTGGAGTGATGGAGGAACTGGGAGGGCGCATGAAAAAGGACGCCGGTTTCACTTCAGAGGATTATTATTCCTCGACACTGAGTGCTGGAATTTACAAGGGTATGCAGTATGCACTTCCTTATGAAACAGTCCCAACCTTGATGTTTGTCAATAAGACGTTACTTGAAAAGGAAGGTATTGAACTTCCAGAGAATAATTGGACCTGGAATGATTTATATGACATTTGCAGCAAGGTGACGAAGGATACTGATGGAGATAAGATTCTTGACCAGTTCGGAACGTATAACTACGACTGGCATGAAGCCATATATACTAATGGAGTACAGCTTTTTGACGCAGACGGCAAACATGCGAATTTCAACGATGAAAAAGTAATAGATTCCATAAAATTCACCAAGAAAATCAATGATATAAACCAGGGAAGAAAAGTAACTCAGGTGGATTTCGATAACGGAAAGGTGGCATTTATGCCGCTGCTGTTTTCTGATTACAGAACCTACAAAACATATCCCTACAAAGTAAAGAAATATTCCAACTTTAAATGGGATTGTATTACCTTACCTGCGGGAACTAAAGGGGGAAACATTTCCGAAATCAACACTTTACTGATGGGTATAAGTAACAGGACGAAAAATAAGGAGCTGGCTTGGGAATTTTTAAAACAGTTGACCTATGATCAGGAGATACAGATGGATATCTTCAGGTATTCACAAGGTGCATCGGTACTGAAAAACGTAACTCATTCCAAACGTGCCGAAGCCATACTCGGTGAAGATATAGAGGACAGTGACAAGATCATTGACAATGAACTTCTGAGCCAGGTTATAGAAAAGGGAATTTCTGCTCCAAAGTTCCGCAAGTATGAAGAATCAATAACCCTGGCCGAAAGTGAGATAGAAAAGATATTGTTCGAGAATAAAAATATTGACAGTTCTCTAAAAATCATACAAAGAAAAGTTAATCAATACTTAAAAAGATAACTTCACCAGAATTCCGTATTTGAAGTGTTTTGTAATGATTTTTTTTAATAAGAAAGGCGAAGATATGAATGAAAATAATAGGGTAGTTGTTGCGGGGCATATCTGCTTGGATATTACACCTGTCTTTGCTGGTAGTCACAAAGGGACGTGTATCGAAGATATTCTTGCTCCGGGTAAACTGGTGCAAATGAAAGAGGCTGATGTTCATACCGGAGGAGTTGTTGCAAATACGGGTCTTGGGATGAAAATACTCGGTGCTGATGTCACCCTTATGGGTAAAATAGGGAATGACGAATTTGGCAAAGTAATAATTAATATCCTTAAAGGCTATGGTGTGGAAAAGAGCATGCTCATATCACAGGAGGATACTTCCTATTCCATAGTTATAGCTCCTCCGGGTATTGATCGGATCTTTCTGCATAATCCGGGCACAAATAATACATTTTCATTTGAAGATCTTGATTTTGATGAGATTGCAAAAGCAAAACTTTTTCATTTCGGTTATCCGACTTTGATGGCTAAGATGTATGAAAATAACGGAGCTGAGTTGGTAAGATTATTTAAAAAAATCAAGGAACTGGATGTAATAACTTCTCTTGATATGGCGGCTGTGGATCCGGACTCTGAGGCGGGCAAAGCTGATTGGAAGGGAATTATGACAAGAGTCTTACCTTATGTCGATATTTTTGTTCCCAGTATAGAAGAACTTGGTTTCATGCTGGACAGAGAAAAATATTTTGAATGGATAAGTCTTGCAAATGGAAAAGATATTACATCCATATTGTCAATTAAGGAAGATATCAAGCCATTTGCGGATCAGCTTATAAGCATGGGCACCAGGATTGTTTTAATTAAATGCGGTGCTCCGGGAATGTACTATAAAATAGCTGATAAAATCCACCTCAGTGAACTCAGCAACAATCTGGGACAGCAATTCTTTGATTGGGGCGGTAAGGAAGGCTTTGAAATGAGTTATACTCCTGAAAAACTGCTGTCTGCCACCGGAGCGGGCGATACAAGTATAGCAGCTTTTCTTATGGCGATTTTAAGAGGATATTCCCTGGAAAAATGTCTGCAGCTGGCAACGGCAACCGGCGCGTCATGCGTTGAAGCTTATGATGCTTTAAGTGGTCTTAAATCTTTTGATGAATTGGAAAATAAGATTTCTAATGGCTGGAAGAAACAAGAAATGAAAATAAATTTGTAGAAAAGAGTGATTTTATGTTGGTCAATATGAATGAAGTTCTGCTGAAAGCAAAAGCAGAAAAGTATGCAGTAGGGCTATTTAATGCCGTAAATCTTGAACTGGCAAGGGGAATCATATCAGCAGCCGAACTAACAGGTTCACCTGTCATTTTCGGTACTGCTGAAATATTCTTTTCACTTGGGCCGTTGGAGGAATTGTCATATTTTTTAATTCCAATGGCAAGAGCTGCCAGTGTCCCGGTAGTTGTACATTTAGACCACGGCTTGAATGAGGAAGCTTGTGTAAAGGCTCTGAAATTAGGCTTTACTTCAATAATGTATGATTGCTCGACCGATCCATATGAGATCAACGTTAAAAAAGTAAAGGCCATGGCCGAGCTGGCTCATTCCTACGGTGCTACTATTGAAGGTGAGCTGGGTCATGTTGGTGACAATGAAGGTTCAGCAGAAGGGAATTCCTCTTTAACAGATCCGGCTCAGTTTTACACAGATCCTGATCAGGCAAAGGATTTTGTAGACAGAACCGGTGTTGACGCACTTGCTATTGCAGTTGGTACAGCCCATGGCGCATATAAGCTTCCGCCCAAGCTGGATTTTGAAAGAATTAAAAAAATTGCAGAAACTATTGAGGTACCACTTGTACTGCATGGTGGATCAGGTCTTACTGATGAAGATTTTAAAAAAGCTATTGCTCAAGGAATAAGTAAAATAAATATATTTACAGATATCAATAACGCAGGTGCTAAAGCTGCTAAAAAAGCGCTGGATAGTGATGATTCCAGTCTGATACATACTATTCCATCTACAGTAAAAGCCATAGAGGAAGAAGTTGTTAAAAAAATGAAATTATTCGGATCCTGCAAACGGTTCTAAATACCATTAAAAAATATTCAGCTACAACTATGAAAGAACCTCCAAAATATTTATACAACAAGAATAGAATAATCTTCTTTCAAAATGCGGGTTCTTGATCTCAGAGCCTGCATTTTGTTTCTCCTTTGATGAACCATATCAATTATGATAAGACTCTGTATTTGGTTCGGGTTAACTTGACAACATCTGTGATTAATAGTAGATTATTCAACATAGAAAAAATTTTTTGAAGGGTGATGAAAAGTAATGAATGATGCTCCGGGGGATGGGGATAGTAACACACAAATAATGCAGATATTTTTAAAGACAAGGGTTTATTTAAAGCCGTTTTTTTATCCAAGGCCATAAGTCGCTTAGATTATACTGGAGCGTATTATGACTTTTTTTAATTTAAATAGTAATAGCATTAGTGCGGTAAACTGACTAATAATATGGTTATTATTAGTTGCTTTAATCAAAATCATATAGGATATAAATAATAATAGAAGTTACTTGTTTCAATAGATAAACTTTGGAAGGATTGTAATTAAAATGATAATAATATTAAATATCTTGTTAATTTTCTTTTTTGTATTTATGAATGCATTTTTTGTTGTAGCCGAATTTGCTATGGTTAAGGTCAGAAAATCAAGAATAGAAATATTGGCTTCAGGAGGAAGTGTTACAGCCAAATATGCATATAAGGTTGTTAATGATTTGAACAGTTACCTATCAGCTTGTCAATTGGGAATAACACTTGCATCTCTGGCACTCGGATGGATAGGAGAACCAACCGTATCAAAAATGATCGGTCCATTATTACATGATTTCGGGCTTTCAGAAAGTGCAATTCATTCAATCTCTGTATTTGTTGGATTTTTTGTAGTAACGGCACTGCACATTGTTTTGGGAGAACTTGTTCCTAAATCACTGGCAATATTAAGTTCGGAGAAGTTTTCCACTGCCACTGCAATGCCGTTGCTCTTTTTCTATAAGGCTACTTATCCAATTATGTGGATGTTTAATCATACTACAAACTTAATATTAAAACTGATGGGATATTCCATGGTTGAAGAACATGAGGCAGCTCATACTGACGATGAGATTAAAATACTTGTGGCAGAAAGCTATAAACATGGGTTGATTGATAAATCCGAATATACCTATGTGGATAATATTTTTGATTTTACAGATAAAAATGTAAAAGATGTTATGAGACCACGTATGGATATGGTATGTGTTTCTACTGAGGATTCATATGATAGTATTCTTGAAACTGCAATTGAGGAGAAGTATACCAGATATCCAGTTTGCAAGGATGATAAGGATAATATAATAGGCTTTATACACATTAGAGACTTATATGAACAAAAAATACGTAATAACGGGAAAAGCATCAATGGTATTATAAGAAATATTATTTCAGTTCCTGAAAGTATACCTATTAATGATATGCTTAAAAGATTTCAGAAGGAGAAGGAAAATATTGCAGTTGTAATCGACGAATATGGCGGCACAGCAGGAATAGTAACTGTAGAAGATATCCTTGAAGAAATCGTTGGAAGTATAGGTGACGAATATGACGATGAAGAAAAAGAAATTGATATGATAGATAACAATACATATCTGGTAAAAGGTATTGTTCATCTGGACAGGATCGCAGATCTGACAGGTGTTGAGCTGCCTGTAAATGAATATGATACTTTAAATGGCTTTTTAATTGGTCAGCTGGGCCGGATACCCTCTGCATCGGATAAACCTGTCATTGAATATGAAGGGTTGGTATTTAAAGTGGAAAAGGTAGAAGATAAGAGGATTTTGCTTGTAAAGATATGTAAATCCTAATTCTATTTAACTTACGAACAAAGGAGTAAATTATGGATAACAGGAAAAATACACTTTTTATAATAAAAATTATATTATCATCTTTGTTTATATTGGCAATAATTTTTCTAACCATAAAATATATGCCTTTTTTTACTCAACAGATTAAAAATCCGGATCAATTCAAGGATTTACTGACATCGTATGGTCATGTCAGCATTATTGTATTCCTGGGGTTTCAAATAATGCAGGTAGTTATTGCAGCTATTCCAGGTGAAATTGTTCAAATTGCCGGTGGATATGTATATGGTACATTTCTGGGAACAGTATATTCGGTTATCGGAATTTCCATAGGCTCCGTTATTGCTTTTTACATAGCAAGACTTCTCGGATATTCTTTAATTAGAATGTTTATATCACAGGAAAGAATTGAGAAGTTTAACTACCTTATTAATAATCCAAAGTCTGAAATCATTATGTTCGTTCTGTTTTTACTGCCGGGAGTACCTAAGGACATACTGACCTATATAGCTGGGCTTACACCCATAAAGCCCATGATTTTTTTTCTGTTATCACTGATCGGCAGACTGCCGGCGCTTATGGTCACGTCATATATAGGTGCTAATATGCAACAGGGGAATTATTTCACGGTCGTAATTGTATCTGTTTTGGCATGCATCCTTTGTGCAGCGGGTATATTGACAAAAGACCGAATAGTGGCATTCCTGCATAGGATTCTTCATAAAAATAATACGAAAGAACCGCCTCTCAAATAAAGATTTATTTGTATAAGGGTACGACAGAGAAGTTTCAAGCAAATAAATAAAATGGTAGGACTGGTGGGTTCCGAGTGTCTGCAAGTGCTTGTAATAAAGGAGTTAGGTCGGTTAGTAATTGCTTAAATTTTCGGGGCTTTTGTTTTGACTTGTGCAGTTTTCAATATGCAGATTTCCTGATGTCATTGTAATTATTCCGCTGTTGTGGTTAAATTCGGAATTTAAAGAAGAAACGGTCATCTGGACTTTTTTGTTATAGCCATAATCCCATACGGTTAATGTGAAAGAAACCATACACTGTATGAGCTTTTGACCGGACCCTCTCATTGCAATTACTCCTTCGCCCTGAACAACTATGGTGTCCTGGTCCTGGGTTGTCTGACCGGATTTCGACGCATTATTGCAGTGTATTTCTATGCTCTGCGGAATAGAAAGCATGATCGCAGAAAGTATTGAGGTATCGGTTTCTTTAAATAATGTGTATTTGATGGACACTGTGGCACAGTTTTCCTCCAGATCGCACAGACTGGATTCTATTGAAGCCGTACCGTTATTAAAAAGATCAGGTTCATTGTTTATGTGTCCTTCACCAGAACCGGTCAACAGGCCTTCGGGTTTGTGTTTTTGTTTGGCAGAAGGGCCGGGCGCAGAGTCAAATATTTCTGGAATATAATTTATTACGGTTTCCAGCTTTTCCTGTAAAAGCATTTGCAGCTTCAGAGTTTCCCTTATTACCTTTTCAACACCATAGTTGACAGATTTTATGTCGGCAATGGAAAATAACTTATGCACATCAGATTTAAATAAATATTGAAGCTTTTCGCCTTCTGCATTGATAATGTGAGCCAATCCCATCTCTTCGAGAGCAATGGATGCCAGAAGCATATTAAATGCATCATCACGTTTTATGGAAATAATAGGAGTTAAATCGGGAATATTTGGCATAGACATGGAGTATCTCCTTTCAATACCGCAAATTAAGTTGTCTATATAAAGTAAGTTGTCTATATTAAGTATATGCCGGATTAGCTGTAAATTGCATTTTTACAAAAAAAAAGTGACATGGATATACTCCAAATCACAAATGAATAAAAATTTAGCTAAGGCGTATAATCATAAGCGATGCACCCGCAGAACTGCCTAAGAGTACTGCCGCTCCCAAAAATCCGAACAATTGCAGCGTTACGGTTGCTCCTACGGCAAGATCAATGATGATTTCATTTGAATAGCTGGATAGTGATACCGCCGGCGCTATTGAGGAGACTGTATTGGCAGATCCGTTGATTATAAGTCTGCTTCCCAATAATAGTGCTGCAGCCGTATTAACGTGATACGATATCCTATATCGTCCTGCAGTGTTAATGGTAAAAATTGTATTTGCTCCATTAACAGTAATGTCGGCAGACAGCAGCTGCGCATTGGGAAGCGGTACCGCAGTCCCTCCGACAAGCACGGCTATGGTAGCTCCACTTGTGTTGGCAGCGAACCCGGCCGTTGCAGTAGGGTTAGGACCTAAAGCTCCTGTAGCACCGGTAGGGCCTACTGACCCGGTAGCGCCGGTAGCACCGGTAGCGCCGGTGATTCCCGTAGCGCCGGTAGCGCCGGCAGCCCCGGCACTTCCGGTAGGGCCGGAGGGACCAACAGAGCCTGTAGCCCCGGTAGCGCCGGTGACTCCTGTAACTCCGGTAGGGCCGGTAGCTCCTGAGGCACCCGTAGCGCCGGTGGCACCAATGGCCCCGGCTGAGCCGGTAGTCCCCGTAACTCCTGTTATTCCAACTGCTCCGACAGATCCTGTCGGACCTGCCGGCCCATCTGGGCCTGTAGCGCCAGTGACCCCCGCAGCACCGGTAGCCCCAGTAGCCCCAGTAGCCGATCCAGTGGCCCCGGTAGCTCCTGTTGGACCTGGAGCCCCTTCTAACACAGGTGCTGACATTGCTGCTTCCAGCTTTTCGCGTAAGAACAATTGATTTTGTGCCGAATTGTCGAGAACTTCGCGAATGCTGGTATTTGCCGCAAACACGTCACTCAGGGTTGCAGGGCCGCCGCTCAGACCAGGAAGCGTACCCAGTATAAATTGAAGTTTTTCTCCCTCGGTATTGGTTATATGGCTTAAACTAAGTTCTTCCACTGCAATAGAGGCTATAATATAATTGATTACCTCCTCGCGTGTAACAGGAGGGCTTATTGCAGGAAAACTAGGCTGTGACATAAAAGAGGACCTCCTTTCAATAATGTTTCAAAAACATGTCAGCTTAAACGTACAATCATCAGGGAGGCACCAGCAGAACCGCTTAAAAGGACAGCTGTGCCAAGTAACCCGAACAATTGAAGAGTAACGGTTGCTCCTACTGTTAAATCCACAAGAATTTCGTTTGAAAAACTTGAAAGACTCAGTAAGGGTGCAACAGTTGACGCCGTATTTGGAGATCCATTTATAATTAGCCGCGTACTTAAAGCTAATGCAGCTGTTAAATTCACATGATACGAAATACGGTAGCGTCCGGCTGTGTTGATGGTAAAAATAGTATTTGTGCCATCTACAGTAATATCTGCCGGAATAATCTGATTATTGGGAAGTGGGACTGGTGTACCTGCAGCTATAACAGATATGGAGCTTCCGCTTGTATTGACTGCAAAAGCTGTAGTCGCAGTTACATTGGTACCGGTGGCTCCAGTAGGACCTGTAGGACCGGTCGCCCCAGTAGCGCCGGTAGCACCTGTAGCACCTGTAGCTCCCGTTGGCCCGGTAGCCCCCGTTGGTCCGACTGAACCAGTAGGTCCAACAGAACCCGTAGCCCCAGTAGCGCCAGTAGCTCCGCTGCCTCCGGTAGCCCCGGTAGCCCCGGTTACTCCAGCGGCACCTGTAGGTCCGATTGAACCGGTAGAGCCAGTAGCTCCAGTGGCCCCAGTAGCCCCAGCAGCCCCCGTTGCCCCAGTAGCCCCGGCGACCCCGACGGTGCCGGTAGCCCCAGTAGCGCCAGTAGCGCCAGTAGCTCCGGTAGCACCTGTTGGACCTCCGGAAGGACCAGTAGCCCCAGTGGCACCTGTGGCGCCTGTTGGGCCTTGCATTAATGATGAACTTAGAGCATTCTGCATTTTAGAATTCAAAAAAATCTGATTTTGAACAGCACTTTTGAGTATATCACCTACACTGTCATTTACTGCCAGAACATCGCTGACCGTTGCCCCAGGGCCGCTTATACCGGGTATTGTCCCAAGAACATATTGAAGCTTCTCACCCTCGGCATTAAGAACATGACTTAAACCTAATTCTTCCATTGCAATTGAAGATAGAATCATATTTATAGCATCATCTCGAGTAATGGGAGGACTAATGGTTGGAAAACTTGGCTGTGACATAAAAACCTCCTCACTTAATGAACATAAAACTAGCCAGTATATTATTTATGCTTTAATATATGATTCCAGTTAGCCATAGGTTCCTTTATATACTTTAAAATCTGATAAATGAAACTTATCACCTGTAATTAATACGGTAATTTTCTCATGTTATGACAGGGCAGCCAACCAGCTTGTTTTATGCATGCTTACATCAGAAGTATGTATTATATCACCAACAGAAAAACCGGATATGTTTTGAATTCTGAAATTAATAGGTGGTGCATTGAGACTAGTGCCCAGACCGGCAAAAACAGCACCAATTTCACAGCCATCAACATTATTTAATACAGCAAAAAAATATAATTGGTTGGCAAGTAAGGTATATTTATTGACCAAGGGCAAGGAATATAGACCGGGAGAAACTAAGTTAATCGGGGAGGTTACTGCCACAACAGATGCAGTGGTATTGGACAGGGGTTCCAGTATTGCCATCTGAAAAGCTCCTGTGGCACATCCGACCTGAGCTATGTATGCGGCAATACTCGTGACTATGCGGTCAGTACCGCTGTTAAGTACAAGAGCCCCATAGGCCTGATTGTTTCCACCTCCTTCTTTGCAGGAAATAATAGTGTTGATGTTACCCAAATCTGTAGTTGTTATAGCCGTACCAAACCCAGCAGCCCCAGTAGCCCCGGTAGCACCAGCTGCCCCAGTGGCCCCGGTAGCACCAGCTGCCCCAGTAGCCCCGGTAGCACCAGCAGCCCCGGT
>JAEWJR010000011.1:0-21486 GCA_023386445.1 Bacillota bacterium
TTTTTTCAGAGAAGCCGTCGTCATGTGCCTTCTCATGAAGTATGTTTCCTTCAACAGTTCTCAAATTTTCCTGCCACTGCTGTTCAATATGTATCAGTGCCCACTGCCTCCTGCAAAAAGCGAAATGCTGAATACCCGACAGCAGCAGGAAATCTTCCTCGTTATATTCCATCATATCTTTCTTATTAATTCTACTCGTGCCGGAATAGCTTTCTCATCAATAGTCACAATATAATCACCAAAGCTCCTTGGAGGATTGCTTTCATCTTTTCTGGATACGGCAACAGTATCAAAAAGCTTGTATGCAGGACAATTTCCAAATTCGCTGTCATGCTTAAAAACAAGCAATTCCCTAACCGACATATTGCCTCTGGCAGCTGAATGGTCATGTTCGAACATATTTACAACAGCATCCCAAAACAAGTTTAAGTCATCCTCAGTGAATCCGGTTGTCTTTTTCGCTAAATTGGCAGAAATATATCCGTCAACTCTATAAAGAGCATATGGTATTATGTACTTTCTTCCCATTTCAGTTTCCTTTTTCATAGCATCTTTCTCTGTAGTTGCAACAACTCTTGTTATGGCTATTTCCTGCTGTACTACGGAATCAACACTCCTAGCGAATCCTAGTTGCACAGGTCCCCTGACCTGACCGCAATTCAGTTTTGCTTTTACAAATGTAGTCATTACAGCTCCAAAGGTTCTGATGTCAAAGAAATTTTTACACATAAAATCTTTGATTTTAACATCAATTTCTTCTTTCTTTGACTGCGCTTCCTTCTCATCTGAAATCCCCAGATAAGCAAACGCCTCTCTATCACTTCTTTCCAAAGGAACACCATCTTTTATGTATATCTTATATCCAGAACTGTCTTCTTTAATTGTCTCAATATAGTTTCTAATTTTTCTTTTCAAGCAGACATCAGTAACAATTCCGTATCCTGTTTCAGGATCAATTCTGGGCATGTTTCCTGCATCGGGATCTCCATTAGGGTTACCGTTTTTTACTTCAAATAAAACTGTAAATTCATACCTGTTCTTAATTATTTCACTCATTTTGAATTCTCCTTTTCATTATTTTTCATTTTTCTTATATAGTGCATTTTTCTGGTGATAATAACCCAAAATAAAAACTCCCTGTTGCTCAAGGGGCAGGTGCGCGGGAAAGGGATTTTGCTCCATATCCACCATATTTAAAATCGTAGAAATTTTAATATCATTAGATTTACCATATTCAGCTTTAGATATATGATGTTGCGAGAGCCGTAATAAAATCGGGAAAACACTGCCAGGCGTCGCACAAGCTGATGTAAAATATTTGTCCTTAATTGTAGCTTTCAATTGTCCGTCACTGGCATCCTGCTGGGCTTTTTCCAGAACAGCAAAAAGTCTTCCTAACACATAGGCCCTGTTGTTACTTTGTTCATTTAGTGACACTGTTAAAACCTCCTTGAATTTATTTGAGTTTCTTAAAAGATACGCTTTAATAATAGCCGCCTTATGATGGTTTATAGTATGTTCAGCACGGATTCTGAGCATTATGGAATTGAATAATGCCGCGGGATAGTGTGAACCTGTCAGAATCGCTCTGAGAACGGCTCCCGCAAGTATTGGGGAGGCTGACTTATCATTTGACTTTGGAGAAACAGTCTCATTCAATAGTCTCCATAATGAAAATAAATCCTGTTCGTCCTGAAACTGTTTTTCTATACGCAAATCTTCATAATGTCTGGATACTTTTTCAATAAAATCTCCAAAACTGTTTACAATAAAAAAGCGTATGGATAATCTGGCTGCATTTGGTGCAAGACCTAAAATATAAAATTTCACATTTTTGTTAAAACCACTTGAATAATCACCTATGACTGCTCCATTTGATATTTTTTCAAAAATTGCTTTTACTCCATCTACTGCACCCTTATCTCTTTCAAAATTGGAATTATCACCATCTTTGAGTTCATCAGGGTCAATAAACATAGAGGCAAAATCCTGATAATACCTTTGAGGACTTTCGGCCCAAAAAACCACAGTAGTATCGCCCAAATATTGTTTATGCTGATTGTCGGAAAGCATACTGTTTAAAACGGTAGTATAAGCAAATGCGGCATATTCACTCACAGGAGCATTCAGTCCTTGTTCTTTTTCCCTTCCATAGGATTCATAGGCTCTATCATTAAATGATACTATTGCCGCTCCAACGCTTTGAGCACCTCTGACACCTTTAATATTGGGATGAAGCCTTGCTACATTTGCATACTCACCACAGTCCAGACACCACATCTTTTTTGAACCTTCGGAATTATTCTTATATTCTTCCCATGCTTTTAAAATATTTTTATTTTTGTGAATATCCCCTACTCCGTCAAGCCGGAATACAATATTTGCACCTGTATAAAGGTCTTCCAGATATTTCTTTAATTCAATATGACCTGATGCCTTATCAACATCCCACCTATTTACAAAATTTAAAAGTGCCTTTGCTTCTGTGCATTCAACACCATTGAGTATTTTATTGTGAAGTTCTCTAAAGGCTTCAAAGCAATTTTTTGTTCTATCCGGCTTGCCATTGTTGTCTATTCCCAGAGTATAGCTGGAATTTTCACATAGAAAGTTAGATTTAATGCCGCTGGCTTTTTTCTCCTGTTCAGGTACTATAATTCTCTGCGGAACCAGCTTCTTGCCATTTCCACTTGGTATTTTCAAGGGTATTACCCCTAGCAATTCTCCTTCCTTTGAAATATTCAGCGCATAAGATACACCTGTTTTGCTGTATCCAAGCATCGGTATATCACTATTTTCGTCCTCTGCCAAAATCTCATAGTATCTCACTAACGATTGTAAAATCAATTTATCACCCCACTTTATCTATATTTTTCAAATCAATAACACCATTCACCATTTTTGCCCTGAAAAAAACCGGATAAATATTCTCAGGATCGCTAAAATCCATATCATGTAGCATAAAGCCCAAATCCTGTTCTCCTAAATAACTGGGGTTGATTCTTTCGTCTTCAATCAGTTTAAAATTTGCGGGAAACTCTCTGCATCCAAAACACGGGGTATGATAGCACTGTCCGGTCCTCATTCTTCGCAATGCAATATTATAGTGCTTCTCAACAGTATTTCCTTCTTCCGCCTTGTCGGTCATTTCAAAATGAGCCTCAATAGCATAGCGTACATCCTTTAGAACCATAGCTGCCCTTTGTTGTCTTTGTTCATTGGTATTTATAAAATCAATGGTTTTTGTTCCATCCATAAGCGCCTTTGCGTTTGACTTTAAAATTTTTCCATTAACCTCATTTCTTCTGATATTGGTAAATTGTATTTTGTTGTAAACATGGATTTTATCTATAACCCATTTTATAGCCGGCTTCCAGTAGATAGCTTCAATCAATCCCCTTGCAGCAGACGGGGTAATTACATCATAACTCACTCGTTCAACCTTCATTTCAGGTCTGGTGAATAAGGCATAGTCACCCCAAACCTCCAATTTAATTCCAAAACCCATTTTTAATCCTCCTTAAATATAAATTCCTATTCCAGTTTCTTCTGTTACCTTTAAGCCTGTATTTTTATCATATAAATCCTTGAATAAATCTTTTTTCAGAATAGCGCTGTCTTTACTGGTAATTTCACCACTTGAGATAAATTCAAATACTCCCATACCAAACAGGCTCTTAAACTCTTTCTCATATATGCTGACTGTATATGGCTGAAGTGAACGTAAAATACCCGATTTATATTCTGAATATTTTAGCTTTTCAATAAGCTCACATGCATTTTCATCATAGGGGATTATGACAGGCATGGCAGTATTGTCAATTAGTTTAAATTCATGAGATATATCTTTAAAATTGAAATTAAAATTAAAAGCATCACATTCCAGCCTGGCAATTATTCCTTTGACATCTAGCCCTTCACCTGTTAATTCATACAGCTCCCTGAAATATGCCTCAATTGCCCCAGGTGAAGTTATATCCTTGAAATTACGCATTATGCTCTCAGTAGTACTGATGGGACGTTTAAACGCCTCCGGCTGATGATCCACAAATTCATTTTCAGGTATAAATATATGTACCTCGCCTTTAACCAACCTCCCGTCTACATTAAGTTTCCCTTCTCTATTGCACCTTCCGGCTGATTGTATTATACTATCCAATCCTGCCATTGCTCTGAATACCGTTGGGAAATCAACATCCACACCAGCTTCAATTAGTCTTGTTGAACAAACCCGGCAAGGCAGCTTGTCTATTAATCTTTGCTTTATAGTCTTTATCACTTCTTTTCTATGTACAGGGCACATCAGCGTAGATAAATGGAAGGAGCTTTCTTCTTCATCAAGCATAGAAAATACCTTTAGCGCATGCTTTCTTGTATTAACAATGCAAAGTACCTGCTCCTTTTTATGCAGTTCTTGAGCAAGAATATTGCTCTCTATTACATTGCGTGTGATTATTTCAGTTCTCTTAAAAATATCATAAAGAGCGGCATGGTTTTCGCATATATCAATAGGCTTCAACTCTTTAAAATATTTGTTGAAAGGAGGTTGTGTAGCACTGCACATAACAACCGTGGAGTTGAAATTTTGAACTAATTGTTTTATAGCTTCTATGCACGGTTTTAGATAATCTATTGGCAGCATCTGCACCTCATCAAAAATGATGATGCTGTTGGCCATATTATGGAGCTTACGGCAGCGTGAAGGTTTATGAGCAAATAAGGACTCAAAAAACTGTACATTTGTTGTAACAATAAAAGGCATGTCCCAGTTTTCAGAACTCAGCTTTAATTTATTCTTTATCTTGCCCTCATCGTCGTCAAAATCAAAATTAGAATGATGTTCAAGTACGTTATTGTCTCCAAATATATCCTTGAATTCCTTTGCTGTCTGCTCAATGATGCTGGTGTATGGAATTACATAAATTATTCTTTTCATAGAATTTTTTATAAGATGGTTTATCGCAAAGGCAAGGGAGCTCAGAGTTTTTCCTCCCCCTGTGGGAACGGTAAGATTAAATAAATTTCTGTCAAGCCTGGCTTTCTTTATACAGTCATCCAATATTTTTTTACGGTATTCATTAATCAAACCATCACTATTAAAACTGCTAAGCTTGGCATTTAATTGTTTACGGAATGCTTCAAAGTCATAATTGGAGCTTCTGTCTATAGAGTTATTGCTCATAAAGGCTTCTGTATCAAGAAAATCAGCATCTACCAGACAGGAAAAAATAAACCTTATGTAAAATGAAAGAATAAAACCAATATTATTTTTGCTGTAATGTCTGATATCAGGCATAGCAGGAAGAGTTGTTTCCGCTAAATCTATTTCGTTAAAAAACTGCTCATAAACAGGAAAATCTTTTTGTTGCTTGTTCAGCCTTGCATTTAAAGTCCCTTCGATTCCAACATCTGTTATTGATCCATAATTGGGTAATCCCGAATGATGCCCTGCAATGCAGTATGACATAATCCTTCCGAATTTATTAATTTTAACGGCTTCCTTTGCACCGGCAGTTGAATGGTCACACTTTTTACCGCCTTGTGAAATTCTTTTTTGAAATTCCTCCGAATATTTTCCTATATCATGTAAAAGTGCAGACGTATATGCAAAATTACCTCCATTGAATGGGTGGGCTAACTCTTTAGCCTTTTTGGCAGTATTTTCAAGATGCTCCTTTACACTTTGTTCGGCATCGTCACTTTCTCTTTTATGAGCAATGAACATATAGCTTTCTCCTTAAAAATATTCATTTCAATATTTTCTAAATTATTACTTATTTTCTATTATAAACTGTTTTTTTGACAAATAAAATATAAACTAATTGCTTTGCTGGAGATATTATTTTTAATTAAATAAAATCCCCAAAAACTAGCTGCTATACTGGCCTTTTATGTACTCTATACTTGAAGTGACGGTGTCATACAAATATGTGTTATTACTTCTGATTTTTGGCAAAGAAAGCGGATGCTTTTCTTAAAATGTAATTTTCTTCTTCTAACTCAGCTATTCTTTTATTCAGTTCTTTATAACGGTTCGATGCGTATTTATTTCTCCAACGGTAAATCATTTCGCTAGTGATTTTAAGGCTGTCTGCTACTACTGAAACTGTCTGTTGACTATCATAGCTCATGCACCGCAAACCTTTTAAATTCATCACCATATTTATTTCGAATATTAGACATTTTTAATAAACTCCTTACTTCACAATCAGATTTAGCGATTTTTTTACTGGCCCGATATTATATATTACATTATCCTGAAATTAATTATATGGTCTACTATAGAGAATATACCTATAGGTAATTTTTGTCAACACACTTTTGACATCTTTTTTATAAACTGCTATAATCTCAAGAGTCAAATATTTATTTAAATCAGCAAGGAATACATAAGTATTTGTGGATTGAAATAGGATTATGTATTATATAAAAAAGAAGAACGCTGTTAAACTTTCATTTAACTGCATTCCTCTTTTTTATTTGTGACCAGATTTTATTTTAAGACCTATTAACTTTAGTACTATTTATCTTAAACAACTCAGTGGTTAAATTTAAATAATTATGGCATTTGCTGATCTCATTTCCTTCTCAAAATCGTATACGGTTCAACCTCCTGCTTCATAGGCATGTATACAATCATCTGCGCATGGGGAGCTGTCCTTATGCTCTCTCCTTCATCATTTTTCATTGCTTCGATAATCTGGACAAAATAATCCTTTCCGGGAACCACAACCTCGATCTCATCCCCAACAATCATTCTGTTCCTTTGCTCGATTTTGGCAATACCGGTCTCCTTGTCATATTCCAGTACCATTCCCACAAAATCATAATCTCTGATATATGAGCTGGTATTATATATCTGGTCTTCTCCGGTGGTCTTGTTGAAATAGAAGCCTGTGGTATATTCCCTGTGGCTTGCCTTTGAAAGTTCAGCCAGCCATTCGGGATCGAAGCTGTAGTTTTCAGGATCGGAAATATAGGCATCTATTGCCTTTCTGTAGGCACTTACAACAGTAGCCACATAGAAGGAGCTTTTCATTCTTCCCTCTATTTTAAAGCTGTATAACCCGGACTCCATCAGCTCAGGAATATGCCCCAGCATGCATAAATCCTTTGAATTGAATATATACGTTCCTCTTTCATCCTCATACACGGGATAATATTCACCCGGACGCTTTTCCTCAACCAGATGGTACTTCCAGCGGCAGGGATGTGAGCAGGCCCCCCTGTTCGAATCCCTTCCTGTCATGTAGTTGCTGAGCAGGCAGCGTCCCGAATAGGATATGCACATGGCACCATGTATAAAGGCCTCGATATCCAGCTCCTTTGGTGTCATTGCAGCCATTTCCCTTATCTCATCAAAGGACAGCTCTCTTGCGACAACTATTCTCCTAGCCCCTAAATCATGCCAGAATTTTGCACTCATATAATTGGTATTATTAGCCTGCGTACTGATGTGCACTTCCATATCCGGCGCAGCTTTTCGTACAATAGTGAAAATTCCGGGGTCTGATACAATTAGAGCATCCACTCCAAGCTCGTCCAGCTGCTTTATATATTCCGGCAGCCCCACCAGGTCTTGATTGTGCGGTATTATATTTACAGTTACATAGACCTTACAGTTTCTTTCATGCGCAAAATCAAGACCCTCCCTCATATCCTCAAGGGAAAAATTGTCTGCCGAAGCCCTGAGACCAAACCTTTGCCCTCCGATGTAAACGGCATCGGCGCCGAATAATATTGCCATTTTAAGTTTTTCCAAATTACCAGCAGGAGCCAACAGCTCAACCTTTTTCATGTTTCCTCCAATATTTATTCTACATTTTTCTTATAACTCAATGCAACACCGTCTCCAATGGGGATAATTCCGGTTTCAAAGCTCTCATCCTGACAGAGGTTTTTCAGAAAGCTTCTCATGCGGGTGACAATTGTTTTCTTTCGCCGTACAACCAATTCATCCGTTGCTATCATACCCTTGTAAAGAACATTATCAGATACAAGCAATCCGCCTGAAACAAGCATTCTCTTGCTTTGCTCAAGGAATTCACTGTACTGGCCCTTGGCAGCGTCCAAAAAAATCATATCATACTGCTTGTCCAGACAGTCCAATACTTCTATGGCATCACCTGCAATAACATTGATAGTATCCTGAAGACCTGCTGTTTTTATGTTTTTCCTGGCAAGCTCAATCATTCCGTCATTTCTCTCAATGGTATCAACAATTCCGCCCGGTTTAAGAAAGCCTGAAAACAGTATTGAGGAATAGCCGATGGCAGTACCCACCTCAAGAATTCTTCCCGGCCGGTGCAGATTCCCAAGCACTTTCATCATTGCAGCCACCTCAGGCTGTATGATTGGAACATGGTTCCGGGCGGCATACTCCTCCAGCTCGGCCAGCAATCCTGTATTGGGCTTTATTGTTGCTCTGATGTACTCATTTATATATTCATAGTTTATCATGTCAATTGTCCTTTTTATCCTGTTAAGTCTTAACTATAAAAACTGGGGTGGCTTAGCCACCCCAGTTTTTATTTTGCCAGGCCATATTCTTTCATGGCCTGCAAATGTTCGGCATAATTCTTTGTAAACTTGGTCGTCCCGTCACCCTTGGCGATAAAGAACATATAATCGGTATCTTCATCAGGATACAATGCCGCATTTATTGAATCCATACCCGGAGAACAAATAGGTCCAGGCGGCAGCCCCGGATGAATATAAGTATTGTAAGGATCGTTAATTGTAGTATCCTCATATGTCAGCTTTTCATGTACTTTTCCTTCTGTATTAAGAAATATATACTGAATAGTTGCACAAGACTGCAATTTACTATATTTGGCATCTTTTAATCTTTTATGGAAAACAGCGGAAACCATACGCCTGTCATTACTTGTATTTGCTTCTCTTTCAATAATTGATGCAAGGGTAATGATCTGATCCATTGTCATTCCAAGCTCTTTTGCCCGCTTATAATGCTCCTTTGTCAATTTATTGTTAAAGTTTTGAAGCATAACCGCTATTATGGTTTTTTCATTGGCATTCATTGCAAACTCATACGTATCGGGAAATAAATAACCCTCCAGCATAAACTCACGGTTATTTGCATTGCTTATCTGCTTGACAAAGTCGAAGTCATATTTCTCGTATTTCATGGCAGAATCAAATTTGTCCTCTATTGCCAGGCCCTTTTTAACAAAGGTTTTAACAATCTGCTTGTAAGTCAGTCCTTCGGGAATTGTAATCTTGACACTTTCGGGCTTGCCTATGAGAATATTCATTATTGTGTCCAGTTCGAGCCCTTTTGTCAATACATGCGTACCTGCCTGGTATCTGCCGTCATAGCCATTCAGCTTTGAAACCAGCTTGAATATCTGAGGTTTATTTATAATTCCTTCACTGCCAAGTATTTCAGCAATGTCATTTGTATCCGAACCCATAGGTATGTCTACTAATATTGCCCCCTTTGAATCAGCCGGAATCTTTACAGTTTCCTTTACAACATTGTCTTTGGAAGACTCCACTGTACTTTTATAGGAATAAATAGCTCCCACCGAAAAAATAAACAAAAATATCAATATGCTGGCAAGTACAAATGCAAGCCGTTTAAGACCTGCACAGATAACAAATATTCCGAAAAATACCATGACAAGCCCAAGAATCGTAAGGAAAGCGTTAAGTGCTCCGTATTGAGCCTCATAACCTTTTAGTATGGTTCTTACATAGTTCATGATATTGGGAACAGATAAAAATATTCCGATAATTATTGATAAAATACCAAGTCCTGCAACTTTTAATTTTCTACTCATTAATACGTGACTCCATTCTAATGATCCAAAAAACATAATGCCCCTTGATCCGGTACATCTACAATAAATACTATAATATCTTTTTTAGTATTTGTCCAGAATTAGTGGTCTACAGGAAATTATACTCTCCCTTTCCGGCAAATGTCTGACTCCTATGAAAAATTACCGATGCAAGCGACTGCTTACATCGGTAATTTTAAATCCGGAATCTATTTTTTACTTCTGTCTTTTGCTCTCATTTCGCTATCAAGAATCTTCTTTCTTAAACGGATATTCTTTGGCGTCATTTCAACCAGTTCATCCTCTGCAATAAATTCAAGTGCCTGTTCCAGACTCAGTACTGTCGGAGGAGTCAAACGCAGCGCTTCATCCGAACCTGAGGCTCTCATGTTTGTAACATGCTTCTTTTTGCAGACATTAACCACCAGATCGTCATACCTTGCATTTTCTCCCACTATCATACCCTCGTAAACCTTGGTTCCGGGAGTGATGAACAGTGTTCCTCTTTCCTGGGCATTGTAAAGACCGTAGGTGACCGCTTCTCCGTCCTCCCAGGCAACAAGCGAACCTCTTTGTCTTGTGGCAATATCACCCTTATATGGTTCATAGCTGTGGAATACATGATTCATTATTCCATTTCCCTTTGTATCTGTCATGAGTTCCGATCTATAACCTATCAGGCCTCTGGCCGGTATTTTAAATTCCAGTCTCATATAGCCCTGGTTGGCAGAAGTCATATTCACCATTTCAGATTTTCTCGTACCCAGTTTTTCCATTACAACGCCCATGTATTCCTCAGGTACGTCAATCATAAGGTACTCGATGGGTTCCATTACTACTCCGTCAACTTCCTTATTTATAACTGTAGGCTTTGAGACATTGAATTCATATCCCTGCCTTCTCATAGTTTCTATTAATATTGAAAGATGAAGTTCTCCTCTTCCTGAAACCTTGAAGGAGTCGGCAGAATCTGTTTCTTCAACTCTCAGACTTACGTTTGTTTCCAATTCCTTAAAAAGTCTGTCCCTCAGGTGTCTTGATGTGACAAAGGTTCCTTCTCTTCCGGCGAACGGACTGTTATTTACACTGAAGGTCATGGACAGGGTAGGTTCATCAATTGCCACAAACGGCAGCGGATCAGCTGCCCCAACCTCACAAATTGTATCCCCAATGGTTACGTCACCGACACCGGAAACCGCAACAATCTCGCCTATTCCAGCCTCATTGGTATCTATGCGCTTAAGTCCTTCATAACAGTACAGCTTGGTTATCCTTGCGTTGAGGAGATCGCCTTCCTTTTTACATATAATTGCCTGCTGTCCAAGTTTTATGGAGCCTCTTTCCACTCTTCCAATGGCTATTCTTCCAACATACTCATCGTAGTCAATATTGGATACCAGCAATTGAAGTGTTCCCGACGAATCGCCCTTTGGTGCGGGAACCTTGTCAATAATCATATCAAATAAAGGCTTTAAATCTATCCGCTCTCCACCCAGATCGCATACGGCGAAACCTTCTCTTGAGGAGGCAAAAACCACCGGGAATTCAAGCTGATCGTCATCAGCACCCAATTCTATAAATAATTCGATTATTTCATCAACAACTTCATCGGGTCTCGCTTCTGGTCTGTCAATCTTGTTGACAACAACTATGGGCTTCAAATTAAGTGAAAGGGCCTTTTTTAAAACAAATCTAGTCTGGGGCATTGAACCTTCGAAGGCATCCACCAGTAAAAGAACTCCGTCCACCATTTTGAGAACACGTTCAACTTCACCGCCGAAATCGGCATGGCCTGGTGTATCAACAATGTTGATCTTGATACCGTTGTAGTTGACAGCGGTATTTTTTGCAAGGATAGTAATACCCCTTTCCTTTTCCAGATCATTGGAGTCCATTACTCGTTCGGCCACGGCCTCATTCTCTCTGAAAATACCGCTCTGTCTGAGCATGGCATCAACAAGTGTTGTTTTACCATGGTCAACGTGAGCTATTATTGCAATATTTCTTATATCCTGTCTGATATCCACAAAAATTCTCCTTCATATGCTTTTAAAATGATTAAATATATAAATATCCAAATAGAAAGTAACCAAAAAATTGTTTCAATAATGTCGTTCAATCTATTCAGTATAATTCCATTACGAAAAAACCCCTACTAATTCTAATTTAATGCATCCAAAATGTCAACCGTACATATTTAACGGAAATTCTAATTAATAGGGGCCTTTTATATAGCATAATGAATACTCTACTTTATTTCAACAACGGTAACACCGCTTTCTCCTTCACCCAGTTTTCCCAATCTGAAGCTTTTTATATGCGGATTGTGTTTCAAATGCTGCTGCAGCCCGGCTCTCAATGCACCCGTTCCTTTGCCGTGAATCAATGTGACTTCTCCCAATCCCGCTATGCTTGCATCGTCAAGGTACTTGTCAACCGCATCAATTGCCTCATCCAGCAGCATTCCCCGCAAATCGATTTCCGAGGACATATTCCTGGCCTTCGAAACACCGATCCTGCCCATGCCTGTCCTTTGAAGCTGCTGTTTCTGTTCATCCACCAGCTTCAGGTTGGATATATGGACATTCAGTTTTATTATCCCGGCCTGCACCTGGCACTCTCCGTTCTTGTCAGGTGTTGAGATCACTGTTCCTCTCTGGTTTAAGTTAACTATCAGCACCGAATCACCGGGCTTTAGATTTTTCGGAGGCTTGACCAAACCCTTTTTAGGCATTATGGATTCTACAAGGGAATCATCCAGACTGCTGATACTCTTATTCAGCTTTTGGCGAAGCTCTTCGGTTTGTCTTCTTACCTCTGCCTCCTCCTGTTCCCTGGCCAGCCGCTTCATCTCGGATACAAGCTCCTCGGCCTGCCGTTTTGAATCCATAAGAATACGTCTTGCCTCTTCCTTTGCTTTTCGGAGCTCACTTTCCTTCTGTGCCGACAGCCTGTTTTTCTGCTCTTCCAGATCCTTCTTAAGCCTTTCGGCTTCAAGCCTGTAGCTCTCAGCCCTCATTTTTTCCTTTTCAGCTTCACTGCGGTTCTTTTCTATGCTTAACAGAATATCTTCAAAGTGGATGTCCTCCTGGGAGAGGAATTCCTTTGACCGTTCAATGATATCGTCGGTCAGCCCCAATCTTTTTGATATGGCAAAAGCATTACTTTTGCCTGGAACACCAATCAGCAGCTTATAGGTTGGTCTCAAGGTTTCAACATCAAATTCACAGGAGGCATTTTCAACGCCGACTGTTGAAATAGCATACACCTTCAATTCTGCGTAGTGTGTTGTGGCAAGTGTAGTAGCACCCATTTGATGGAGACACTCCAGAATTGACATTGCAAGTGCGGCTCCTTCGGTGGGATCTGTTCCTGCGCCAAGCTCGTCAAACATTACCAGCGATCTGCCGTTGACATTCTTAAGAATATCAACAATATTTTTCATATGTGAGGAGAAAGTGCTCAGACTTTGCTCAATACTCTGCTCATCTCCTATATCGGCATAAACTCTTTCAAACACACTCATTTCAGTCCCTTCATTGGCAGGCACCAGCAGACCGCTTTGCATCATCAGTGTAAACAATCCCACAGTTTTAAGGGATACGGTCTTTCCTCCGGTGTTAGGGCCGGTTACAATAAGCGAACTGAATTTATCCCCTATCCAAAAGTCTATAGGAACCACCGTTTTGGGATCAAGCAGGGGATGCCTTCCCTTTTTGATAATAATTTTTCCGGACTGGTTTATTCCAGGACAAATGCAATTAAGATCAGTTGCAAGCTTTGCTTTGGCAAAAATAAAGTCCAGTCTGGCCATAATACTCATGTTGGCATTCAACTGCGGTAATATCAATGAGGCATCCTGGGATAACTCGGCAAGGATTCTTTCTATCTCAGCCATTTCCTTTATTTTTAACTGCTTGATGGCGTTATTGGCCTCAACAACACCCATGGGCTCGATAAACAGAGTGGCTCCGCTTGAGGAAGAGTCGTGCACCAGACCCGGAATGTCGTTCTTGTGCTCCTGCTTGACGGGAATAACATATCTGTCCCCTCTCATTGTAACAACAGATTCCTGAATGTACTTCTGGTATTTTGATGAACGGATCAGATCATTTAGCTTGTCCTTTATAGAAGCCTGCTGATCCTTTATCTGCCGCCTGATGGTATTGAGTGCGGGACTTGCATTATCAGCGATTTCTTCTTCACTGATAATGCACATATCTATTTTCTGTTCCAGCCTTTGATTGGCTTCAAGACAGGAAATCAACTCATTGACGATGTTTTCCCTGCTTTCGTCAAGCCTGTCGTTTACATAGCCCTTAAGCCTTCTGGCGGAGCGGAGTACTCCCCCGACTTTCAGCAGCTCGCCCGGGTTCAGTGTGCCTCCCAGATCAAGTCTTTTCAAGCTTGCTCTGATGTCATGTATTCCTCCCAGGGGCGGTGAACCGCGCCTTACAATGCATCCTACGCCGTCATTGGTTTCAGCCAGCATTTTTTCTACAGTATTGAAATCGGTCTGTGGTACAAGCTCTTCAACAAGTTCCCTTCCCAATTCCGAAGCAGTCAGGCCTTTTAATTTATCTATAATTTTTTCATATTCCAGCACTCTTAGTGTTTTTTCATTCATATTTAACCTCCATGAGCCACATTTGTGGCTTTGAGCCGCTTAGCGGCCACAAAACTGTATGAAATCCCTTCACTCCTCATCCACTATAAGGCGAATAAAGGAGGTTAATTGGCCATTTCCATACTGGAAACCGGTCCCTCTTTTCTTATGTAGACTCGAATTTCCTGTGATCATCGTGTCTGAGCTGCGCCCTTTTTATCTTTCCACTAATTGTTTTCGGCAATTCATCCACAAACTCAATTATTCTTGGGTATTTATAAGGCGCAGTATTGTTCTTTACATAGTTTTGAATTTCCTTTTTCAATTGATCGGTAGGCTCAAAACCTTTTGCAAGTATAACGGTAGCCTTGACAACAGTTCCTCTGACAGCATCGGGAGCACCTGTTACCGCACACTCAACAACGGCAGGATGCTCTATTAATGCGCTCTCAACTTCAAAAGGACTGATTCTGTATCCAGAGGCCTTTATAACATCGTCATTTCTGCCTACAAACCACAAAAAGCCATGCTCATCCCTGTATACAACATCACCTGTGTGATAGATATCATCATACCACACTTTCGCGGTCGCCTCGGGATCCTTGTAGTAACCGCAGAAAAGTCCGGCAGGCTTGGCCGAGTCAACTCCTCTGATAACCAGTTCTCCCTCTTCACCGGCGGGACAGGGATTGTTGTTTTCATCCACAACATCAATATTATATGCTGGATTGGGCATTCCCATGGCACCTGAATCCACCTTCAGCCATTCATAATTGGCCACAATAACGGTAGTTTCAGTCTGTCCGAAACCGTTGAGTATTTCAAGGCCGGTAATTTTTTTGAATCTGTTGAAAATCTCCGGGTTTAACGGTTCCCCCGCAGTAGAACAGTGAACCAGTGAAGACAAATTAAATTTTGATATATCGTTTTGCAGCATAAATCTGTATATGGTAGGCGGAGCACAAAAAGTCCTTATTTGATACTTCTCTATCCTTTCCAGAAGTTTGCAGGGATCAAACCTGTCCATATCATACAAAAACTGAACCGCTCCGCAGATCCATTGACCGAAGAGCTTTCCCCATGCAAACTTCGCCCAGCCCGAATCGGCAACAGTCAGGTGAAGTCCCTTATCCTGAACTCTCTGCCAATACCTTGCGGTAACAATATGTCCCAGCGGATATGTAAAGTCATGCATTGCCATCTTGGGCATGCTGGTGGTACCTGAGGTGAAATAAATAATCATCATATCCCTGTTACAGGTATTGTATACACCCTCAGGCCTTGTCCAAATTCCGGAGGTATCCTTGATTTCATTATCATAGTCCAGCCAGTTCCCGTGCTTTCCTCCAACCATAATATATGTTTTTGCTGTTGGAGATTCCTCAGCGGCACTGTCAACATGTTCAACTATTTCCCTGTCGTTGAAGGCCACTATGGCCTTTACTTCTGCCGCATTATTTCTGTATACTATATCCTTTTTCATAAGCTGGTTTGTGGAAGGGATGAAAATTGCTCCGAGCTTCATGGCGGCAAAGGCAAAGAAATAGAATTCATATCTTCTTCTCAATATGAACATTATCCTGTCGCCTTTGCTAATCCCCTTTGACTTAAGGAAATTGGCTGTTTTATCCGACCAGTATTTCAAATCCCCAAAGGTAAAATATTTTTCACCGCCGTGGTCGTCACACCAGACAAGCGCCGGCCTGTCAGGTTCGGAAACAGCATACTCATCTATTATGTCATAAGCAAAGTTAAAATTGTCAGGTACTTTTAATTTGAAATTATTGCAAAAGTCTTCATAGGAACTGAATTCAGCCCTGTCAAGGTATCTAATATCCAGGCTCATAGCTAACCTCCGGTAAGTATTATAGAAGGATTATTGTCAGGAATTTTGCTTCTTTTCCATCCAGTGCAACCATTTTGTGAGGAATGGTCGAATTGTAGTACAAAGAATCACTGGGTTCCATATCGAACACTTCTTTTCCCACAATAACACGCATTCTGCCTTCAATGCAGTAATTAAACTCCTGTCCCTTATGTGATACCATATCAGGACTGCTGTTTGGATCCAGCACAACAAACATTGGCTCGATCTTTCTGCCGGAATATTTATATGCAAGGCTTTCAAAGCTGTATTGGTCATATCTTTCAACCTTTAAGCCCTCTCCTTTTTTGACAAAACAAATGTCATGAAGCTTTGGTGAAGTTCCGGTCAATATTTCGGTCATATTTACATTGTAATAGTCGGCCAGCTCATACAAAATACTGACGGGGATATCATCCTGGGCATTTTCATACCTGGAGTACTCAGCTGTTTTAAGTCCGACGGCTTTTGAAACCTCTTCCTCGGTATAACCCGCCAGCAGTCTCAGACCCTTGATTCTGACTGCGATATCCTTAACTTTTTCATTCATGACAGTCTCCATTTCCTTTGAATTATTATACTTCAAGGGCAGAAGATGACAAAGACAAAAACAGGCTTGTGTCAATCTCAATGTGCCCGGAAAATTTCATAATTATTCCATTAAGCAAACATTTTAATTATAGCACAAGCCCTGCAGATGCGGCAAATACTAATTATTTATAAAAATTCTTGATTGATTGAGGACTAATCTCTGATTTTGTTTCTGATTGAGGGAAATAGCCAAAAACCCAGCGTCATACTTATCAGACAAGCTGAAATACCAAAAAGCGAGGGCAGAGATCTATAGAATAATTCAATGAAAGTTACATCAAAGGTATTCTCCACATAAATTGCGGAATTTATGATTATATATGTAAAAAAGAAGGCTATACCAAGCAGTTGAAATATATAGTGCTGTACAAGCAGATTTACCGCACAGCCTGCAATCAGAATAATAAAGAAAACTGCAATTGAATAAGAAAAGGCTGGTGTCATGATTCCTCCTACCAAGAATACTTGTCGATCTCATTTTTTTATAAATAAATGCGCCGGAAAAATTGCTGTGCTCAGTTGAAATTTCTGTACACTGAAAACGCTGTGCATTTACAAATATTGTAATATACACAGCGTCTGTTTTCAAATTATTTCTCAGATTATTATTAATCTGTTGCCCCGTTACAGTTAACTTTACTTCACTGCAAAAGGTCAATTTATTTAATTGGTCATATTTTCAGCTTCTGCTTTAACCGGGTGCCATAAAATCTTATAAACAAGGTATAAATATAATCATATATCAGGAATACAAGCTCCAATACGGCAGCAACTATGTAAACCGGAGCTGTGAGATTCACACCGCCCAAAATGATTTCCTTAAGAAAGAACAGCCCTAAAACAAGACAGATGTTAAAGTATATCAGCTTTAAAACATATTCCACAGCCCTGCTGTGGATTCTTTCAATATACAGCTTTATAAGTCCGTATACGCCAAAAAATACAATAAACGGGATTACCTCAAGCCTTGGAACCAGCAATGCCGACAATATTGCCGAAGCCAGATAAAATATCCAGCCCGCCTTTGTTCCGAGCTCGATTATTATTACTGCCATAAACAATGAACTTAAAGCATATAAGGATAGTTTACTGGTGGGAAGTGTTGCTGCCAAAAAGACACATATAACGGTAAATGCAAGAAGTATCCCACTCAGCGTAATTCTTTTGACTCTCGAGCCATTGCTCATTTTAGACCTCCCGTGCTATATTATGACTTTGAGCCGCATGCGGCCCAAAATATTGATAAAATTTTTCCCTCTTTAGCAGCAACCGATCAAATCACCGCCGCAGCATTCACACATGGAATCAGAGCACCATGCACACATACACATATCGCAGAAGCTGGGGCCTGCACCGTATCCCCTGTTTTGTGCATTCCCGCGGTACATGTTGTTATTGACATTCATTCTGTTCAAGGCATCCCTGTATTCATAATTTGAAGGATCCATGTTGCAAGCCTGACGTACATTCATAACTGCTTCGTTGTACCAGCCCTTTTTCATGAATATCAGTCCGCGCAAATAAAACCATTCCGCACTTTTGTCAGATATACTTTCAAGCATTGACTCGGCAGCAGCAATATTTCCGCTGTTTATATACAATCTGACCTGCCTGAAGCTGCCTTCGCCTGTACCCTGGCTGCCTGCGGCATAACTGCCCTGACCGCCGGTGTAGGCGCTTCTGCCGCTCCAGCCATTGCTTGTCTTTGCAGTCTGACCCTTACCGGTAAGATATTCATAGGCTTCGTTAACCTCGCGGAGCTTATCTTCCGCCAACTTGGAAAGCGGGTTATCCTGATATTGGTCAGGATGATATTTCTTAACCTGTTCCCTGTATGCCCTCTTTATTTCTTCTTCCGATGCGCCTTCTTTTATTCCCAGTACCTCATACGGATTTTTCACAATTACCACAACTCCTCTGGCATAAAATTTTATCTGTCTTGCTTAACATTCCAATATATAATATATTTTCCAAAATACCTTTATTTTCTTTTGCATCAAGCAATTCAAAAGCTTTGGATGCTTCTCCCAGACAATATAACAATGTAAATTCCACCTGGCTTTTTATACGATTTTTAAAAGCTGAAATTTCTTCACCACTGCCTTCGTATTTGAAATGCAATAAAAGTGGATTGTAGCTTGAGTTCTTCACATCTTCTTCAAGATCATCAAAAGCATCTATTAAATAAATCCATTTCCCGATATTGTAACCCATCCATCTTAATACCTGTCTGGTATTATCGTCCAGACTCTCATAGTCAAGAACCTCTTCCATAAGCTTTGCAAACGGCTCTGCCGCCGCATCCATCGAAGCACATCCTTCTTTCTCCAACTTGGCTAATTCACCGAGTCTTTGCTCTATTATAGCACATTTGCCGGAGTGTTCTAACACCAGCTTTTTATATGCCCGACTGAGAACAGCCATCCCGGCTAGTGCGGCCTTTGACTTATCGTCGGTCCACTTGTCCTTTATATTATTATACGCCAAAATTATATTTATGTCGGAAGAATAATCTATTATTTCATTGTAAGTGACAAAGGACTTTTTTAATGGGTGTACCATGCAACGTTCTTTGACCAGCCTGGTCTCTATTTTTAATAAAGAGCATAAAAGCATGGCAAGAAATGCCGCATCATAGGTTAATGTCATTCTTTTCAGCTGACCGTGCCTCTTCCCTATTGCCTTGCAAACTCCGCAATAATAGGCACGATATATATCAAATTCTTTAATTTTTAATTCCGGCTTTTCCGGCATTATATAACCGAACAAATTTTCCTCCAAACTTAATTTATAGCATAAATTATTCATATATTACAATTACTCGTTTATTTTGTTAAAAGCTTTTTTATATAATAACATATAATTGTTACCAATTTATTAACATTTTAAATGTAAACATTAATTTTTTTTAGATGTCATGCAACTATTTTGATGTTTTAAGGAATAATCGACTCAATAAAGTGAAACTTATATATTTTATATTCTGTTTCAATATATCAGTTAAATGCATTGAAATCAACTATTTTGCTAACAACAAGTTAATAAAAAAGATACACCTTTATAGTGTATCTTTTACATAAGCTTTAATTAAGCAATACAAACTTCTTTACTTTTTCCCTTTTTCGTAGTTTTTTGAGAACCTGTAATAAATCAAAATATACATCATCAGGGCAAACAACGTACACACCACTGCCAGACCCAGAGCAACATTAATGGCTATTGCCGTATACACATTTTTAAGACTGTCGAGACTGAGTATTATTGTGGCAAGTATTGCAAAGTAAAACAGAACTGTAGCCAGCTTTCCATACCAGTTTGCACCGATTACTGTTTTTCCTTTTCTATAGAGCATAATACCCCCGGTCAGCATTAGAGCTTCTTTGATAATAACTACAACCAGGACAATTATGGGTATAAAGTGATGTAATACTAAAAAAACCAGTGCGGTTATCTGCATTAACTTGTCTGCCAGAGGGTCAAAAAATTTTCCCCATTTTGTTATTAAATTGTACTTTCTGGCTATATATCCGTCCAGTACGTCAGTGAAACCACCGAATGCAAAAAGTATCATTGCCGGAATATAATATTCAAAATAAAGGAAATAGCCTAAAACTGGAACAATTATCAGTCTTATCAATGTTAAAAAATTTGGAATATTTTTTTTCACCTGCACACCACCCGTTACTTTTTAAAACCTGACAGAATTTTACTGAAAGAACAAGTAAACATAGTTTATCATAGAACAACAAAATAGTACAAGCTTTTCTTTCCTTACATAAGTTAACGCGTTAAGCTCATGAGCAGATCAATTCAACTGAATATTGAGTATAAAATTAACCTGCACAAAGAGTTAAATTATGTATTTACAGTAAAGTTATTACTCGGCATCGCCCGCCGAATTCTTAACAATTATATTGTAGAGATCCTCGCTGTACTTCTGCAGATTAATAGGTCTCAGATTGGTATTGGTCCAAACATGTACCGTCTCTCCGGTTGTTATAGGGCTGTTCATATTGGACTCCTTGAATACCTCATAGTAAAAGTTTAATCTGGTCTTTGTATAGCTCTTTATACTGGTCCTTACAATAATTTTATCTTCGTATGTGGACGAGCTTATAAACTTGCACTTAAGTTCCAGAAGCGGCAGGAGTATTCCATTTCCTTCGACTTCCGAATATGATATTCCGTTTTGCTTGATAAATTCGGTTCTTCCAACTTCAAACCAGACCGGATAATTTGAATGATGTACAATTCCCATCCTGTCTGTTTCAGCATACCTGACTGTCAATGGTATATCTACATATAACAATTTTCTCATTCCTTTCATTTTACGTAATTTAACGTTATTTGTTGCATGGATATAAAAAATATATTTTTTTATCCGAAAAATACAATATTTTTAAAATTACACATATATGTATGCATATGCAGAAATAGCCCCGGGCTAATAAGCGCGGAGCTATTTTTTAATGATCTTTATCAATAACCCGTTTCAATAATAACGCTATGTGCTTCCTCAACTTCTGCCTCAGGAACAAGAACTTCAAAGTAATTATCATTATTTTCGTGATTCTTGCTAATGGGCCTAAGTTTAACAAGAATACCTTCGTTGGACAAAAGCT
>JAEWJR010000071.1:0-8095 GCA_023386445.1 Bacillota bacterium
TTTTTTTGTGTGGGGGGGGGCCCCCCCGGCCCCCGGCCCCCACGCCAGTCGGTGTAAGTCCGACCGCGGTAATCACCAGTGAGCCGTGTAGCTAAACTCGGTGCGTTGCAGTAATGCAGGGTGCTATGCGAGTGGATAAAGTTCTCATTAGAGAGCGAGCAATCATACAGACCGTAACATTAAGTGAATTCTGCCGTATCGTAAGAAAAACTGCTCTGAAAAGAGGAGAATAGAGAAGTCGAGCCACGGGTGCACGGGCGAAGACCAAGGAAGATGGGAAGAACTTGGATAACACCATCGAAGAATCCCTCGGTGTAAAGGAATCGGTATGTATTGAAAGTGTGCTTCGGAACTGGAGAGACCCTACTTTGCACGGCTTTTAGCTGTAGAGAAGAATCATATAAGCTGAATAAGTGAAGTTGATATCTTGCAAAGAGGGAGTCGGAGGAGTTCATAGTACCAATAATATTACAGACAACAAAACTGTAATTAGGGAAGGAACTCTGCTTTATTCAAGAATTCTGGAGGAGGTAAGAGCGAGTGAATGCCCAAAAGGCTAACAACACCATAGAAAAAGTTCGAAAACTTCAAAGGAATCTATACCTTGCAGCCAAGTTAAACAGCAAGCGAAAGTTCCATGCATTACATGACAAAGTATATTGGAAAGATGTAGTGATGGAAGCATGGAAAAGAGTAAAAGAGATGAGGGGAAATAATTTTCTACAAGTAAGATAAGCTTTTCAATAATAAAAGACACAATTCATAATTTTATATTAAAAAAATATTAAATATTCTTAGATTTGTTGAGATATAAGGTCGAATTGTTTATATTTATAGTAGAAATATATTTTGGGTATTTTTAACTATTTGATTTTTATGATTAATGTCGTGGGGGTAAAAATGAGAAAAAAAGCGGGAGTAGTTTGTCTTTTACTTGTTATTTTGATGCTTTTTCCGGTAGTGGGGTACAAGGTGTTTACAGAACAGGAGTATCCGGGAAATGTGACAAATGCACAGGAAATAGCTGCAGTTGAGGATATGCGAGGAGTATGGATTGCGTCGGTAAGCAATATTGACTTTCCCTCCAAGCCTGGACTAAGTGCGGAACAGCAAATGAAAGAGCTCGATGCAATTGTGGATAATGCCGGGTACATGGGGTTAAATGCCATATTCTTTCAGGTGCGTCCCACAGGAGATGCATTGTACAAATCATCAATTTTCCCATGGTCAGCATATCTGACAGGCAAGCAGGGAAAGGCAAATGACAAGGAGTTCGATCCGCTGGCATATATTATAGAGCAGGGACATAAAAAGGGCATTCAAATACATGCATGGCTGAATCCTCTCAGGCTTTCAATGGGCACAACTTCAAAACCGGATAAAAATGTGGAGGTTTTATCAGCCGGACATCCTGCCAGAAAACTATCCAATGCAGTAGTGGCGGCAGGCAACGGCAAGCTATATCTGGATCCGGGTTCACCGGAAGCCATAAAGCTTATTACCGACGGGGTTGCTGAAATTCTTAAAAATTACGATGTTGACGGTATTCATTTCGATGACTATTTTTATCCGTCAAAAAGTGAATGCAACGGTAAGGACTTTAATGACAGCAAATCCTACGAAAAATACAAGGGTTCCTTCACCAACAAGGATGACTGGCGCAGGAACAATATAAATACACTGGTGAAGAGTACATACGACACTGTAAAAGCAATAAAACCTCAGGTTCAGTTTGGAATCAGTCCGTATGCAATATGGTCCAACAAGGATAAAGATGCAGAAGGCTCCGATACACAGGGCGGTATATCAACATATTACGATCACTTTGCCGATACAAAGAAATGGGTAAGGGAAGCGTACATAGATTATATAGCCCCTCAGATATACTGGAATATAGGCTTTAAGATTGCAGATTATTCGGTAATTCTGGATTGGTGGAAAAACGTATGCAGCGGCAGCAATGTCAAATTATATGTAGGACATGCCGCTTACAAGATAAATGATTCCTCACAGGCAAACGAGTGGCTTGACCCGTTGCAGATACCCAAGCAGATTGCAATGAACAGAGACAGCAAGGCTGTCAGCGGAAGCATATTCTACGGATATTCAAATCTGAAAGCAAATGTGTTGGGAATCAAGGACAAACTGAGAGGAATATATGTGGCAGGCAGAGAGGCCGGCAGTACGGTACCCGAAGACCATCAGCTTTATATTGCCGCTCCCGACAACGGATATAAAACCTCCTCTTCAAAGGTGAGCATAATGGGAAGTTGTGACCCGGACCAGCCGCTGTACTTGAACGACATTGAGATAACTCCGTCGGAGGATGGGTATTTTACGGTTTATCAGGAGCTGCAGGTTGGGGAGAACAAACTTGTTTTCAAGCACAAGGGTAAGGAAACAGTATTTAAAATAACAAGAACGGCTGCTTCATCCTCTGCACCATATCAGATGAACAAGCCGGGCTTCAGGTCCGGATATTTTTCACCGGTTGCATACATGACTATGAAAACAGGTCAGAAAATCGAATTTTCCTGTGTAGCGCCCACCGGAGCGAAGGTGTGGGTGGAGATAGGAAAATACAGGGTCGAGCTTGCCAATGCCGGTGACATGGATTCCAATGGAGGAGCAATCACCCCGGCAAGGTATAAAGGAACCTTTACTATGCCTGCAGTATCGGGAAGTCAGAAAATACTGAATCTTGACAAGCCTGTTTTTGTCATGGAATACCAGGGGCAAAAGATAACGAGTAAACAGAGCAATACTCTCAGCATTCAATCCGACAAGTATTATAAATATGCCCTTGTCAGCACTTCTGAGGCCGAAGCCGTGGCAAGGTCGGGACCATCGTCGGATCAAGCCAGGGTTACTCCGTTAATAAACGGTGCGGTGGATTACATCGTAGGTGAGCAGAACGGTTATTATCTGCTGAAAAGCGGTGTCTGGACCGACAAAAAATATGTTAAGGCAGTGAATGACAAACCTCTGGCCCCCAACAAAATATCCTCTGTAAATGTAAAGGATAATGGAAGCTATACCGACATTACTTTTAAAATGCCTGTTAATATGGTGTTTGGTATAGAAGCATCACCATCGGCAGTAATTCTGAAAATATATGGTACGACAGGTATTAGTGCAGGGTCGGCAGCGCCGGGAGCAGCTATTTTCAAATCCATTGATTATATGGCAGTCGACGGTGCGGCTCAATACACCTTTAATTTGAAGTCACCTGACAACTATTTCGGGTATTATGCCCAGTATAAAAACGGAGCACTTGTTTTATCACTTAAGAATGCACCAAAGATTTCGGGCACCGGAAGCAAACCGCTGACAGGCCTGAGAGTTTTACTCGATGCGGGCCACGGGGGAAGTGAAACAGGAGCCATTGGACCTCTTGGAAAATACGGTCTGTATGAGAAACAGATCAATCTGGCTATTACTTTAAATACCAGAAAATATCTGCAAAACTTGGGTGCTGCCGTTATTATGACCAGAACCGGTGACAAGACTGTCAGCCTGAATGAAAGAGCAAATTTGATAAGAAAAGAGAAACCGGACATAGCGGTTTCCATTCACAACAATTCCATGGATGTGACGGCAGACTACACAAAGCACGTAGGTTTGCTGGTATTGTATTCAAAGGATAGTTCAAAGGCTGCGGCAGGTTTTATGAAGGATTCCTTGGTAGCCGACCTGAAGCGCAACGATGGAGGGTATAGATGGCAGAGTCTTTCGGTATGCACCGTTACTCAGTCTCCGGCCATATTGATTGAAGGCGGCTTCATGTCAAACCCTGCCGAGTACCAGTGGATGTCCAATTATGATAACCAGGTACAAATAGCTAATTCCATAGGGAAGGCAATACAGGATTGGGCCGTAAAGAACACAAGATAGGTTGTCGACAAAGCTTCTATAAAAAAAGTATAACAGATTAAATCCACGTCAATAATGAATTGAGAGTGGATTTTTTTTATTCCATTCAGTGCAGCATATGAATCAATGGAGGCTTGAATGGTCAAAGTAGGAATACCGAGAGGTTTGTATTATTACAAGTTTTCTACCCTGTGGGAAAACTTTTTTACCGGGCTGGGAGCAGAAATTGTAATTTCGGATAAAACCAACAAAAACATATTATCGGAGGGTGCCAATAACTGTGTTTCAGAAGCGTGCATTCCCATAAAGGCATATTATGGCCATGTAATAAATCTGCTTGGAAAAGCGGACTTTATTTTTCTGCCGCGTTTTACCAGTATTTCAAGAAAACAGTATATCTGCCCGGAAGTTGCCGGGGTACAGGATATGATAAGAAATTCAATAAAATTGATGCCCAGGATCATAGATACTGAAATCAATCTGAGGAAGAACGATAAAAATTCCTGGCTAGCCGCACAGTATACCGGTGAATTTATAACAAAGGATAAACAAAAAATTAAAAATGCTTATAAAAATGCATTGGAGGCATACAGAAATGAGAGGCAGGTCATGAAATCCGGAGTATTGACAGATGAGTTCAAGCAGGAAACAGGCTCAATGCCTCTGCGGGTCATTCAAAAACGCAGTACCAACATTACGGTTGCTGTTTTGGGACATTGCTATACGGTTTATGACAGCTTTATAAACATGGAATTGCTGAGAAAGCTGAGAGATTACGGAATTGGAATCGTAACGCTGGACATGCTTGATTACCGGGAATCAAAGGAGAAATGCAGGGAACTTGACAAAATGCTGTTTTGGGATTATGGAACCCGGGCATACGGAGGAATCATTCAGCTCATAGAAAATGGAGGAATAGATGGAGTTATTGCCATAACTTCCTTTGGCTGCGGAGTTGACAGTTTTGTCATAGAGCTGGTTGAAAAGAAAATAAGAACGGAAAGCGATATTCCGTTTATGAAACTGGTTTTGGATGAACATTCGGCCGAGGCCGGATTTTGCACCAGACTGGAGGCATTTGTAGATATGATTGTGAGGAGGGGAACCCATGAAAATAACGTTTCCTCATATAGGTAACACTTATATTATAGCAAAATCCTTTTTAGATGATTTTGGTTCCGAATATGTGGTTCCGCCCTTTAATACAAATAAGACGCTGGAATTGGGATCAAAATATACCTCTGAGTCACATTGTCTGCCTTTTAAACTTTTTGTGGGCAATATGCTTCAGGCCCATAAACTGGGTGCCGACACCATGCTGATAACCGGTGGCTGCGGACCATGCAAGCTCGGATACTTCGGAGAGATGCTGAAAAAAACCGCGGCTGAAATCGGAATAAAAATGGATATTATAACTCTTGAGGTCCCGGATCAGGGTATGAAGGAACTTGCAGCAAGAATTAAGAAGGTCAGCGGCGGTTCAAACTATCTGAATGTTGCAAAGGCGGTAAACGCAGCTAAAAATGTGGCAGTTCAGCTGGACAGCCTGGAAAGGCTGTCACGTATCAAAAGAGCCAGACAGCTTGAACCGGGAAGTGTTGATAAGTTATACCGGGGCTTTCAAACCGGGATTCTGCAGGTCAATGGATCCAAAGACATATTAAAGTTTATCAGACAAACAGAAAAGGCACTTAAAAAGCTGCCTGTAAATGATAAGGCACGACCCTTGAAAGTCGGCATTGTAGGTGAGATTTATACCACAATCGAGCCATATGCTAATTTTTCCATTGAGCGAATGCTGGGCAATATGGGCGTGGAGGTGGCAAGGCAGGTTACGGTCAGCGGCTGGATCATAAATGACATGCTGAAAAAAGGCCTGCACCTGCCAGGGGAAGCCGAAGATGTAAGGGAATCAAAAGCATATATGAGCAGTATGGTAGGGGGACATGCCCATCACACTGTGGGTAATACCGTCGTACATGCAAAAGAAGGCTATGATGGAGTAATTCATCTTTATCCTCTGGGCTGCATGCCTGAAATTGTATCGCAGGCTATTCTTCCGGCAGTGGAAGAAAATCATCAGATTCCCGTAATGACCATAATCAGGGACGAAATGACGGGAGAAGCCGGATTTAATACCAGAGTCGAAGCATTTGTCGATTTAATTAAAAAGAGAAGGGAAGAACACTTGAATGAGCAGAATAAAATGTTATATGGGTATTGATGTAGGATCGGTAAGTACAAATATTACACTGATTGACGAAGAGCTCAATGTCCTTGACAAGCAGTATCTTCGAACCGAAGGACAGCCTATCGAATCCATCCGGAAAGGTCTGAAGGACGTTGACAGGAGAATCGGTAAAAATATTGTCATATCAGGTGTCGGAACTACAGGCAGCGGCAGACAGCTGGCGGCTGCAATAGTAGGAGCCGATGTTGTAAAAAATGAAATAACGGCCCATGCGGTGGCAGCGCAAAAAACAATACCCGATGTCAGGACTATTATTGAAATAGGCGGGCAGGATTCCAAGATTATTCTGTTAAAAAACCAGGTGGTTCATGATTTTGCCATGAACACTGTTTGTGCTGCAGGGACTGGTTCGTTTCTGGACAGACAAGCTTCCAGAATAGGAATAGCAATCGAGGATTTCGGGTCATATGCGTTAAAGTCAAAAAATCCGGTGAGAATAGCCGGAAGGTGTGCTGTTTTTGCCGAAAGCGATATGATACATAAACAGCAGATGGGACATTCCAGAGAAGATATCATCGGCGGTTTGTGTGATGCTCTGGTAAGAAACTATCTTGCAAACCTGGCAAAAGGAAAAAGGTTGGATTCTCCAATTGTATTCCAGGGTGGTGTCGCGGCAAATATAGGTATTGTCAAAGCATTTGAAAAGGCTTTGGGAGTTGAGATCATAATACCGGAGCATTTTGATGTCATGGGCGCCTATGGCGTGGCTCTGCTGGCAATGGAAAATGTACAGGCTGCCTCGGGGAAAACACAATTTAACGGCTTTGACAAACTTAACGGTTCATACACCACAGAAAGCAGGGAGTGCTCAGGTTGTTCCAACTGCTGTGAAATAGTACAGATCACGCTGAATGACGATCCTGTTGCGTGCTGGGGGGACAAGTGCGGCAAGTGGAGCGGAACTGCGTAAAATGAAAGGTACATGTTGAAATTTGTATGGCTCATCACAAGTATTTTTGCTGTCGCAGAACACTAAACATCCTGTTTCGGGTTACTGCTGGCAATGGGCTTCCTGCCCATTGCCAGCAGTAATACTTGCGTTTCACCTGCAATTCGAACTTATACGTTTAATGTAACTTCTCATTTTTTGAAGTTACACTCCGCACTATTAGCGGTAATACCTTAGGTTCCTACATTACCCACCTGATCAAGCCCATATCAAACCTGTTTATCATATCCGAATGCTTTGGAGTTGCACGGAAAGTATAGGCATACTCTCCGCCGTCTTCGATTCTCAGGTTCAGAGAATACCTGTACAGGCTTTCGGCGAGCTTTTCCGAACAATCCATTTCTACTGCCTGTGCATTTGTTATTTTTCCGTTTTCCAGTATTCCGTAGTACAATTCAACCTTTATGTTTGCCGGATCAATTGCTCCTAATTGTGCGTTGACCGACAGGCTGATTTCCTGTCCGGAATTTGATTTGTAATCCTTCAGATCATTATTGTTTTTGTCTGCAATAAGCTGCACCAGGGCCCAATTGTTTTTCATATGTTCTTCAAAGGAACTTAAACTTCTCGCTGCGCTGCAGTTATCCTCCAACAGCTTTGAAGCCCCGTCCATGGCGGGCAGGTACATTCTCTCAGCGTACTCCTTTACCATTCTGTCGGTACTGTAATTCCAGGCCAGCGACTTGATGGAATTCTTCATGATGCGGACCCATTCTTCAGGTATTCCTTTATCGTTAACTCTGTAGAACAGGGGAACGATTTTTTCTTCAAGAGTGTCATATATGGATTCGCTGTCTATGTTGTCCTGGGAGTTTTCATTGTCAAATTCGGTCTCATCACCTATAACCCAACCGTTTTCACCGTTATAGCCTTCGCACCACCAGCCGTCCAGAATACTGAAATTAATGACGCCGTTAATGCAGACCTTTTGACCGCTGGTTCCGCTTGCTTCAAGAGGCCTTCTTGGATTATTCATCCATATGTCAACACCTTGAACAAGATTTCTGGCAACAGTCATATTA
>JAEWJR010000075.1:0-18274 GCA_023386445.1 Bacillota bacterium
CGGTAGAAGATATTTTGAAAGGTCTAAGCAAAATTAAGGACGGTGTAAAGCCGACAGTCTTACTTGCAGTTAATGTACCTTCAAATGCCAATGCTGCAACTCTTGAACTTCCGGCAGATACATTAGGTAAGATTTTAGAAGCTGACGGGAATGCTTCAATTAAGGTTTATGCAGGCATTGGTGAACTTTTGTTTGACAGCGGGGCTATGAAAACAATTTCGGAAACAGGAACAGGTGCAATTGAAATAAAAATTTCAAAAGTTGCAGCTGCCGATTTGGCCGGTATACCGTCCGATGCGGCTGACAGAATAGCCGACCGCCCTGTTTTTGAATTTACCGTATCCAGGGGCGGCACAACAATTTCTGGTTTTAATGGCAGTGCGGTAAGCGTAAGTATTCCTTATACACTTAAACAGGATGAAGATCCTAATGCCGTCCTGGTTTATTACATTGACAGCAATAACAGATTGATTCCTGTGAGGGGATATTATCATAACGGATCTGTTGAGTTCATAACAGCGCATTTTTCAAAATTTGCCGTAGGCTATAACAAGGTAAGTTTTTCAGATGTAAAATCAACTGACAGCTACTATGCTGCAGTCACTTATCTCGGTGCCAGAGAGATAGCAACGGGAACCGGTTTTGAGCCAAAACGTGCTGTAACCCGTGGAGAGGCCATTGTAATGCTTATGAAAGCATATGACATCAAGCCACTTGCAGAGCCGGAGGATAATTTCTCGGATGCCGCCGGCGAATTTGCAGGCTATTATGCAAAAGCCAGGGAAATCGGTCTCACCGGCGGAGTAGGTTATAACAGAATTGATGCTGATACGACGCTAACGCGTGAAATGCTGTACACCTTGGTATATAACCTGAAAAAATGCCTTGGCGAGTTGCCAGCAGCAGGCACTGCTGTGATAGAGTATAAGGGTTTCGGCGATGATGATAAGCTGTCCGGCTGGTCTGTGAATACTGTCAAGCAGCTTGTGGAAGCAGGAATAATGAAAGACGGCACAGACAGCCAGCTCAATCCGAAATTTAACTGCAGCAGAGGAAAGTTTGCAATTGTTTTACAATTACTGTTAAACAATAATACAATAAATTAATGGGTCTTAAACCTTTATAACAATTTTCTGATCAGGCTGTCCTTAAAACAAGAGTTGATGTGTTTTGAGGACAGTTCTTTTTTATTACAAATTTTTTGCATAAATCATAACAATATGTTACATTATTAACATAAAAATTATTAAAAGGAAAATAATGGTTGACAAATTATGGCATATATTATATATTTATGGTAGACAGTACAAAACCCATAAAGAAAATAGGTGTTTTGAGATGTTAATAAATACAGAGAATAAATCAATTTTAATTAGCCTTATTGAACTTTTAAAGCGTTGTAAAAGAAAAATAAGCATTATATCAGTTTGTATTATTGCATCCTCGGGAATATCTACTTTAGTTCAGCTGCTTGGGATGAAAATAACAGATGACGGACTGTCAGTTCCAAACAACAATACTGTTGTGGTGGTTTCTGCGTCCCTGTCCGGTCTGGTATTTGCAGTGAAAGGTGTAGACTTTATTAAAAGCATTTATTACTCATACATAAGCTCTATTTTTCCACTCACTCTCTCAAAAACAGCATTCAAGCTTTCTTTTAAACCCAAGATCTCTTATTTCAATAACACTAACTGCGCTGAAATCGTGAATAATATTGATAAATATATCGGTAATATGTCAAAATTTTGTGACCGGGCATTGCTAGGTTAACAAAGCAGTAGTTTAACCGAATTGAATCCTGCTTTCATCCTGGGGGACAGTGGGGTTCACATAATACTGAAGCTAAAGAAATCGCGGGCTTTAGTTCCAGTAAAAAACTATAAGGAGGTGAAAACTATGAAAAAACTCGGAAAGAAGTTTAATGCCGTACAGGAATCAGTAGAAGCATACGCTACCTGTCAGGTTTATTGCTCTTGTAGCTGTCCGAGCTGTGATTATTCCTGGGATTATTCAGCCAAGGATAGTGCCAGATCCAGCGCTCAAAGTTCAGGAGGTACATATAGCCATTATTAAAAGCTATTGTAAAAAACAATATAGTTAAATTTTTTTGTTGAAGCTTACCTGACATCACGGGTAAGCTTCAACAAAAGTAAAGGAGACCTTTATGAAGGAAAGCAAACCTTTTATTCATCTCTTCAGAACACCCGGAGGTTATTATATATATGATGTAAATAAAAATGTGATAATAAAAACTGACAGTGCGATATGGGAAAACCTTAAATATGTACAGGCAGGTTTATATGAAGTAAAAGATGTTACCGGTTTTTCAGATAAAATACTGGAAGAGGGTTTCCTGTCAACAAAAAAAATTCAGGAAATAGTCCATCCTGCCGACGAAATATTAGTATATTACTTGGAAAGAAAAATTAAGATGGTTACACTTCAGGTTACACAGCAATGTAATTTGCGGTGCGATTATTGTGTATACTCCGGCGGGTACAATAACAGGGGGCACTCAAAGAAAAGGATGGACTTCGGGCTGGCTAAAAAGGCTATTGATTTTTATATTGATCACTCCAGTGACAGTAAAACCGTTATAATAGGATTTTATGGCGGAGAACCTTTAATTGAATTTGAGCTGATTAAAAAATGTATATCTTATGTGGAAAACATATCGGAAGGTAAGGAGACATTATTTAATATAACCACTAACGGAACACTGCTTAACGAAGAGATTGTCCAATTCCTGGAACAACACAGGGTTGTTTTGAGAATCAGCCTTGACGGCCCGAAGGAAATCCATGATAAGAGCAGAAGGTTCGCTTTTAACAACTGCGGCACTTTCGACAAGGTTATCAATAATATCGAAATGATAAAGGAAAAATATCCTGAATATTATAAAAAGATTGCGTTTAGTACTGTCTTAAACCAGGCAAATGACATCTCCTGTATTAACCAGTTTTTTACGGATTGTGATACCGTAAAGGAACTTAATCTGTTTGCATCATCAATTGTTGACTACTATTCAAAAAATGAAATAGCTCAAACAGAAGACTACAATTATAAATTGGGGTATGAGCATTTTAAGGTACTTCTCTCAAAGGTTTCTTCCTTTGATGAAAAGCTGCTGTCAAAACTGGTAGCTAATGATTTTTCAAATCTTGAGAAAGTGTACAAACATCTGAAACCATTACAGGGCCTGCCTGAAAAGGCACATCACGGAGGACCGTGTATTCCGGGAATGCAGAGGTTGTTTGTCAATTCAGAAGGTGATTTGTTTCCATGTGAAAGGGTAAGTGAATCTTCAGAGGTAATGAAAATCGGAGAGATCAATACAGGTTTTGATTTGGACAAGATAAGAAAGTTATTGAATATTGGTGCTCTTAGTGAAGAAAAATGTAAAAACTGTTGGGCTTTTAGATTCTGTTCCTTATGCTGTGCCAGTGCGGATACAGGAAATGGCCTGTCAAGTGACTTAAAGACCAGAAATTGCGGCCTCGTCCGTAATAATACCGAAAGTGACTTGAAAGATATCTGCACTTTAAAGGAAAATAATTTTGATTTCGGAGCAAGGAAGTGGCTGGTTACTATATAAACAGGAGGTATCTACAATGAATGAAAAGAGAACGCTGGTATATCCTTATGATGCGGAATTTACTCCTATCTTAAGGCATTTTGAAATGCTGTCAGGATACAGTATAGCGGCTTTGGTATCACCTCAGAGCTGGGGCTTTAATGGAAAGGATGCCTCTGCTGCAGATGGAGGTGATAAGCTTAACATAAGTATCAGCAGTGATTTTGAGGGTCTATTGCCCTCCTGTGATACCGTAATGTTCGCAGAATCAGAGCACAAGCTGGATTTTGACGTGAATATCCTGCCAAAAGTTATGACTGCGGCTGAAAAGGGTAAGGAAATTATCTTCTTATCTGATTTGGAGGACGAAAATATTGAGGCGTTGGAAGAGATATGTTTGAAATTCAAGGTCAAACTAAAGTTTTTCAGTAATATGGGAGACAGGTTCTTTAACAGAGATTCCGATTACTATAAGCTCCAGAAAATAAACACTCCGGTTGTATTTGTCACCGGTGTACATGAAAAAATACACAAGTTCGAAATTCAATTGTCATTAAGAGAAGCATTAATAAACGCGGGATACAAGGTCAGTCAGGTAGGAACAAGAAGTTATTGTGAAATGCTGGGTTTTCACTCATTTCCGCAAATAATGTACAACTCCTGCTGGTCCGAACGAACAAAGATTCTGGCCTTTAATCACTATATAAAAGACATGGAGAATACCGAAAAACCTGATGTCATAATTATTGGCATACCGGGCGGTGCAATGAGATTAAGTGAAAATTTTGCCGGACGGTTCGGAATAACCGCATATGAAATATCTCAGGCTGTCTCGGCTGACGCGGTTGTTTTTAGTACTTACTATGAAGATTATTTGCCAGAGTATTTTAATAATTTATCTACATCTATGAAATATAAACTGGATTTTGATATTACCTGTTTTAATTTAAGCAATGTGAAATTTGACTGGGACGTTGCAAGAGAAACCGGAAGCGAATCTTACCTGCTAATGGATTCAAGCTTTATAGATAAAAAGAAGGAGGGATACAAACAATCGAATATACCTGTTTTCAATGTGTTGAACAAAGAAGACGGTACTAATATTGCAAAATGCCTGATTGATACCTTGGCCTATTTTGGCGAGGTTGACCTGGTTTAGCATATAATATATTTTTGGCCGTAAAAGAGAAAGGAAGGGTAAAAGAAATGAAAAATATATTAAACCGTCAAAGTATTAATGAAAAACTAAGTAATATTTTCATCAGTAGATTCGGTATTGATTTGAATGAGGTAACTAACGAGGATTATGGCAGGCATTTGCTGGGAAGTGTGTTCAGACTGGCACCCAGGGATCTTGTGTATATTTATATGGATATTGAAAGGGAATTTGGAATTTCAATACCTGATGCAGCTGTAGCAAGCGGTGCGCTTGCTACAATTAATGGTACAATCGATCTGATATGCAGTCAGTTACATAAAATAGACCAGGATGCAGTGTAACACTCTAAGATATTTTGATAAATGACATATGAGATTGGATGTCTTGCACATTTTTGATTTTTTAATAATTGTACTTGTAAATGCAGATTGGGTTAATTAAGAATATCTACATATAATACAAATATTTTTTTAAGATTGCATATTCAACTTTTAAAAAATTATAATAAAAAAATGAATTTTAATGATTGACAAATATTCAAAATCAGCATATTATAATGGTATACTTCCGGAAGAGGTAATTAAAATTTAATATTTATTCCATGGCAATGGGGCCAATAATACTTCGGGTATTGTTGGTCTTTTATTTTATTTAGAAAAGGAGATAATTAAAATGGATCACGGAGATGTAGCTTGGATTTTAACATCATCAGCGTTGGTAATGATAATGACTCCAGGTCTGGCGTTTTTTTACGGGGGTTTGGTAAAGAGAAAGAATATTGTAAATACAATCATGATGTCAATTATACTTATGGGATTGTCATCAATCCTCTGGGTTCTTGTAGGTTTTTCAATATCATTCAGCGGTGATATTGGTGGCATTATCGGAAATCTTAACTGGTTTGGTTTAAATTTTGACGGTTTTACCGATACAACTTTGGCATATCCCAATACACTTGCATTTGCAGTTTTTCAGATGATGTTTGCTATTATAACGCCTGCTCTTATAACAGGTGCTATTGCTGAAAGAATGAAGTTTTCTTCCACAGTTATTTTTACTACAATATGGTCTATAATCGTTTATTATCCGCTTGCACATATGGTATGGGGCGGTGGATTCCTCTTTAAAATCGGATCTGTTGACTTTGCAGGTGGAAATGTTGTTCATATCAGTTCAGGTGTCAGCGCTTTGGTGCTTGCTATTATCCTGGGTAAACGCAAGAATTTCGGCAAGGCTGTATATCATCCGCATAATGTACCATTCGTTATATTGGGTGCTGCATTGCTATGGTTTGGCTGGTTCGGATTTAATGCCGGCAGCGCACTATCAGCTAATGAGCTTGCAATTCATGCATTTATGACAACAAATACATCAGCGGCAGCAGCCATGCTTTCATGGCTCTTGATTGAAAAGATTAAGAATGGAAAACCCACTCTTGTAGGTGCTTCTACCGGATTAGTTATCGGATTGGTTGCGATTACGCCTGGTGCCGGTTTCGTTCCGATCTGGGCCTCAATCATAATCGGTGCCTTGGTAAGTCCTATTAGTTATTTCTTTATCAGTGTTGTAAAACCGAAATTAGGTTATGACGATGCCCTAGATGTTTTTGCTTGTCACGGTATGGGCGGTATATGGGGCGGTATTGCAACCGGTCTGTTTGCAAAAAGTTCTATTAATTCTGCAGCAGCCTGGGATGGCCTTGTTTTTGGAAATGTGAATTTATTTACCCGTCAGCTTGCAGCAATTGGAATAACCATAGTAGTTGCTATTGTTGGAACACTTATTGCTTGCGGAATTGCTTCCCTTTGTACAAAAGGTATTAAAGTATCCAAGAAGGATGAAGATTTTGGGCTTGATGCCTCAGAGCACGGAGAATCGGCTTATCCTGCATTTAATGGTATGGACTAGAATTTAAGGAGGGTTTTCACAATGAAAAAAATAGAGGCATATATCCGGCCCGAAAAGCTGGAAGAAATAAAGTCTGTTTTGGAAAAATACAATCTTAATGGTATGAGTATCATACAAATTATGGGATGCGGCAACCAAAAAGGCTGGAAAGAGTACGTTCGCGGATTAGAAGTTGACTATAATTTTCTGCAGAAAATAAAGATAGAATTGGTAGTACTTGACGAACAGGTGGAAAAGGTCATTGAAAGTATTATTGATGTATCGTCCACCGGCGAATATGGTGACGGTAAAATATTTGTATATGATGTAAATGATGCAATCCGCGTCAGGACAAAGGAACGCGGAGAGGCTGCAATAAAGTAATTTAACTCTGTGTGCAACGAAAAGCTATATTTGCAGTATAGCTTTTCGTTGAGCCAAGTTGTAAGAAACAAGGGCGTTTCCGATTATATTTGGAAATGCTTATTTTTTTATTGGAGGTATTTTAAGATGGAAAAAGAGAAACTGCAAACCCCGGAAGTTGTTTTTGGTGAATATGTTTTTAATGAATCTGTTATGAAATCAAAACTTTCCAAAATAGCTTTCAAAACCCTGAAGAAAACAATAAACTCAGGCGTCCCGCTTGATTCATCGGTTGCAGATGAAGTGGCATCGGTTATAAAGGAATGGGCGATAGAAAAGGGGGCTACTCATTTTACCCACTGGTTCCAGCCCATGACAGGCATTACCGCGGAAAAACATGATGCTTTCATTTCACCGACGGGAGATGGAAAAGTTGTTATGGAGTTTTCAGGCAAAGAACTCATAAAAGGTGAACCCGATGCTTCCTCCTTTCCTTCGGGAGGTCTGCGTGAGACTGCAGCAGCAAGGGGATATACTGCATGGGATTGTACTTCCCCTGCTTTTGTAAAGGATGGGACTCTTTATATACCAACGGCTTTCTTTTCATATACGGGTGAAATCCTTGACAAAAAAGCTCCATTGCTTCGAAGTGTTGAAGCTCTCAGCAAGAATGCGCTTAGAGTACTGAAAGCCCTGGGCAATACAACGTCAGAGTGCGTGTCGGCTACTGTCGGCCCTGAGCAGGAGTATTTTATTATAAGCCATGACTTATTCGAAAAGCGCCTTGATCTCATACTTACCGGCCGTACTCTTTTCGGAGCGAAGCCACCAAAGGGTCAGGAGCTTGAAGATCAATATTTTGGTGTACTCAGGACTAAAATCATAGAATTTATGCATGAACTTGACAGGGAGCTCTGGAAACTTGGGATAACAGCTAAAACAAAGCACAATGAGGTCGCTCCTGCCCAGCATGAACTGGCAATAATTTTTGACCCGGCAAATGTGGCTGCCGATCATAATCTGCTGGTTATGGAAATGATGAAGAGGGTTGCTGAAAAACATGGTTTGGCTGCTCTTTTGCATGAAAAACCATTTGCAGGTGTAAACGGAAGCGGAAAACATATAAACTGGTCATTGGCAACGGACGATGGGATCAATCTTCTTGATCCGGGTTTAAAGCCCAGTGAAAATACTGTTTTCCTGATCTTCCTGGCAGCGGTGATTAAGGCAGTCGACAAATATGCAGAGCTGCTCAGACTCTCTGTAGCCAGTGCCGGAAATGACCACAGGCTTGGAGCAAACGAAGCTCCTCCGGCTATCATTTCAATGTTTGTAGGTGAGGAGCTGCAGGCTGTTATTAACTCGGTTATAAGCGGGGATTCTTTTGTGACTCTGGAGCGTGTAAAAACAAATCTCGGTGTTTCTTCCCTACCGGTTATAACCGAGGATTCCACCGACAGAAACAGGACTTCCCCATTTGCATTTACAGGCAACAAATTCGAATTCCGCATGTGTGGTTCCTCCAGCAACATTGCAGAGCCTTGCTTCGTTTTGAACACTGTTGTTGCAAAAACACTGTCTGAAATTGCTGACAGCCTTGAAACAGCTTCAGATGCCCAAGCTGCTGCAAAGGAGATGGTTAAGGAGCTGTTAAGCGCTCATAAAAGAGTTATTTTTAACGGAAACAACTATTCGGATGAATGGGTTGAAGAAGCGGCACAGCGAGGCCTCCCAAACATAGGCAATACTGTTCTGGCAATAAAAGAGCTCTTGTCGGAGAAGAACCAGCAGGTATTTGAAAAAATGGGTGTTTTATCGGAAAAAGAAATTGAATCCCGCTATGAAATCCTGCTGGAAAACTATTCGAAAACTATTAATATTGAAGCGTTGACTTTGATAGATATTGCCGAACATCAGTTATTGCCTGCAACTCTTGCATACAGCCTGAAGCTTGCTGAAATTGCTGAAAAGACACAAAGCAATGCTTCCAAGTGCAGTCTGAAAAGGGTTGTTGCTCTCTCTGATGAGCTATATGACAAAATAGAGGCACTTAAAAATTCGGTAGCCGGTGCTGGAACCGATAATTCATTTGATACTGCAATAAATTACAGGGAGAATGTTCTTGGTTGCATGGAAGCTGCCCGCCTGGCTATTGACGAGACTGAACAAATTATTCCCAAGGATCTGTGGCCTGTTCCGGTTTATGCAGATATGCTGTTTAAATTATAGTTGAATTGTTTTGACATATAACGTTATAAAAAATAACCCTGCTGCTGCCTGACTAACAAGAGTCCGGCAGCAGCAGGGTTATTTTTTGATTACAGCCGGCAAAAAGAGTGTAAAGCCTAAGATAATGATGATACCTCAAGCGTTATACCGCTGTTTTTATACTGTGACAGCAATTGAGGATCGATTTGTTCATCTGTAATGACTAAATTAATATCTTTGGAAAAACAAAAGCTTGCCGTGGATATATGTTCTAATTTCGTGTGATCCAAAAGAGCAATACGTTTACGGGAGTGAAGGACCATCTGTTTTTTTAATTCTGCTTCATATATATTAAAGTCTGTTAATCCTTCTTTTAAAGTAAATCCATGGGCTGATACAAAAGCGGTATCAGCGTTGATATGGTTTAACAAATCATAACCCAGCAGCCCTTCTGTAGATCCTGAGTTTTTTGTTACAATTCCACCAATAAAAATAACAGTGATATTTGGTATATCCTTTAAGGCAAGCATGGTGTAAATTCCGTTTGTAATTACGGTAAGTCTGGAAAAACGGCCCAGTTTTCTGGCAACTGCCAGAGCTGTGGAGCTTGCATCCAGGATAATACATTGACCTTCCTCAATGTGTCTCAGTGCCATGTTGCTTATGGCTTCTTTTTCACTGCTGTTTTTTACTTCCCGCTCATTAAATGGAAAGGTGTTTTGAGGTCTCTGCATGGCTGGAGATAGTAACGTAGCACCACCATGGGTTTTCAGAATTAATTTATCTTTTTCAAGTTTGTTTAGATCGTTTCTGATTGTTGCAGCGGAAACTTCTAATAATTCGCTTAATTCATTAGTTGTGATATGTACGTTATCAGCCAGCAGTTTTAATATCCTGTTATGCCGTTCAATCGCTAACATAATATGACCATCCTTTCTTTCATAAGCATAGTGTAATCTAAAGAGTGGAAAAAATCAATAAAAAGATATTGAATATGATAAGAAAAGAAAATATTCAATAAAATATAAAAAAATTCGATTGAAAAAAATAAAATATGATAGTAAAATAAAAAAGTAAAACAAAGGAACATGACAAATAAAAAGAAAAGGAAGGTGTATTTATGAACAGCTTAGAACTTAAATTGAAAGCAAATGCTATTCGTAAAGGCATTATTACTGCGGTTCACAGCGCAAAATCCGGACATCCGGGCGGATCACTTTCGGCCGCAGATATTTTTACATACCTCTATTTTGAAGAAATGAATATTGATCCCGGGGAACCAAAAAAAGCGGACCGGGACAGGTTTGTACTATCAAAAGGACATGTGGCTCCGGGGCTCTATTCCACACTTGCCGCCAGAGGATTTTTTCCGGTAAAGGATCTGGAAACACTTCGTCATACCGGTTCATATCTGCAAGGGCATCCGGATATGAAACATATACCGGGAGTTGATATGTCAAGCGGTTCTTTAGGCCAGGGTATATCAGCGGCTGTGGGTATGGCACTTTCTGCAAAACTCAGTAATGAAGCTTATAGAGTATATACTCTCCTTGGTGACGGTGAGATCCAGGAAGGTCAGGTATGGGAAGCAGTTATGTTTGCAGGACACAGAAAATTAGATAATCTTGTGGTTATAGTAGATAATAACGATCTGCAGATCGATGGCTGTATAGGTGATGTTTGTTCTCCATATCCCATTGATGAAAAATTTAAAGCATTTAATTTTAATGTAATTAATGCTGACGGTCATAATTTTGAGGAGCTTGCAGCAGCTTTTGCGGCAGCCAGAGTTACAAAAGACAGACCGACTGCAATTGTTGCCAGGACCATTAAAGGGAAAGATGTATCTTTTATGGAAAATAAGGCAGCCTGGCATGGTACAGCTCCGAATGACGAACAATATCAGACTGCAATGGCAGATTTGGAAAGGGTTGGTGAAATGTTATGCCGGAAGTAAAAAAAATTGCAACAAGAGATAGTTATGGCAACGCATTAGTTGAATTAGGGGCGGAATATGACAATTTAGTTGTTCTGGATGCCGACCTGGCAGCGGCTACAAAAACCGGAGTCTTTAAAAAGGTGTATCCGGAACGTCACATTGACTGTGGTATTGCGGAATGCAACATGGTTGGTATTGCTGCAGGACTGGCCGCAACAGGAAAAATTCCGTTTGTCAGTTCTTTTGCCATGTTTGTTGCGGGACGTGCTTTTGAACAGGTACGCAACTCTGTAGGCTATCCTCATTTAAATGTTAAAATAGGAGCAACTCATGCAGGTATTTCTGTGGGTGAGGATGGTGCCACACACCAGTGTAATGAGGATATAGCCCTGATGAGAACAATTCCGGGAATGGTAGTGATCAACCCGGCGGATGATATAGAAGCAAGGGCCGCAGTTAAAGCGGCAATCGAACAGGAGGGGCCTGTTTATTTGCGCTTTGGGAGACTTGCAGCACCCGTAATTAATGACAGGGAAGATTACGTGTTTAAAATGGGAAAAGGTGTTATATTGAGAGAAGGTAAGGATCTGACAATAATAGCTACCGGTTTATGCGTGGCGCCGTCACTTGAAGCTGCTGAATTATTGGCGAAAGAAGGGATTGATGCAAAAGTGATTAATATACATACAATCAAGCCTTTAGATAACGAATTAATCATTGCAGCAGCAGAAGAAACCGGAAAAGTGGTTACCGTAGAAGAACATTCCGTGATTGGGGGGCTTGGAAGTGCCGTATGTGATATTCTGTGTACATATTTTCCAGCACCGGTCTTAAAAATAGGCGTGGAGGATGTTTTCGGTGAGTCAGGCCCGGCAGTTGAATTACTTAATAAATACGGTCTGGATGCCCGGGGTATTTATGGAAAGATAAAACCATTTGTCAATATTTAATATAAAAATGATTATTTTTAATGATTTTTTTGGTTAAATCATATATAATATAACTTATGTAAACATATTTACACATAGTACAGTCAGAAAAGATCAAGATAGGATGATGTGTATAGATGAGAGTATTGATGAAAAAGCTTACCAGTCTTAGCCTTGTATGGCAGGTTACAATTGTCTTTTCGCTGATAATGATAATTCCTGCCATAGTTATAACTACATCATATTTTGAAATAGTGAGAAATAATCTTCTGGAGGAAGCAAATAAAAAAGTACAGGAAAATCTTAAAAAGCTGGAAAGTAACATGAGTGTTAATATTAACAGCATGAATAGTGCGCTTAACCAGCTTATATTCAGTCAGGAATTCCAATACTATTTAAATCCGGAAAATACACTGAGTACTCATGAAAAGAATTACTATGTGTATAGTGTTCAAAATGAGCTTCTTAATATACGGCACGTATACACAAATAAATTCAACCGGCTGGTTATCTATTCCAGTAATAATCAAATTGATGAATATGTGGACTGGTCATATCATATGGACAGATTATATGACCGTGACTATTATACTGAAATTATGCAGAGTGACAGCGAGCATATTTATGGAAATGTACGTGTTTATGACAGATCTCTGGGTAATCTTGTAAATTATGAAGAGCTTGAGAATAAAGAAGAGCTGGTGCTGCCCATTTATCAGAAGATTTTAGATATACGTACCAGGGAATGTATCGGACTGATTGAGGTTGACATGACAATCAGCAAACTGGCTAATGCTGCCGAACTTGCAAGTCAGGATTCTGAAGTGAAATATCTCATTTTTGACAGGAACGGGAAACTGGTTTTTGCTTCGGAAGATCAAAGGGCCGGTGAATTTTCTGACCTCAGTTTTCAGAATAAATCCGGGGTATCCGATATTAATCTTGGAGAAGAAAATTATCTTATTGCATACGATAGGGATGATGTTACAGGATTAATGCGGGTTGCCGTAATGGACAAGCAAAAAATTCTGGAATCTACCTCCGGTGTTGATACTCTTCTGCTTTTGATTGCTATTCTCAGTATGGTATTTATCATAGTTTTTACAAATGTTGCAGCACGTCTGTTCTTCAGAAGACTCAGGGAAATGGACAAAATGATTACGCAGATTGAAGCTGGAAGATTTGATGTGCGTATAAAAGTGGATGGCTTTAATGAGATCTCCAGAATTTCAGAAAGCTTCAACCATATGGCCGAAAGACTTCAAGGCTTGATAACATCAATGATACAGAAGGAAAAGGCCCAAAAAGAAGCAGAAATACATGCCCTTCAGGCGCAAATCAATCCACATTTTTTATATAATACCCTTGAAAATATGAGAATGCAGTGTGAAATAGACGAATATTTTACAGTGGCAAGTGACCTGGCCAATCTGGGAGATCTCCTGCGCTACAGCCTGCACTGGGAAAGTCCGGAAGTTAAGGTCAGTGAAGAACTTAACAATATTGAACAATATATAGAGATAATGCGTATGCGTTTTAACAACAGGCTTGTTTATAAAATGGAATGCAGTGAAGAATTAAAAAATATTTTAATTCCTAAGTTTATACTTCAGCCTCTGGTTGAGAATTGTTTTAGTCATGGTTTTAAAAATACTCTTCCGCCCTGGAAAATATTTGTTAATGTTTCACTGGAAAAGGACAGGTTGGTCATATGTGTTGAAGATAACGGAAAAGGAATAGAAAAACAACGGCTTGATCAGATTTATAAATGTATCAGAGAAAACAAAAGTATTTCCGATACAAATAGGTCTAAAAACTCAATAGGGATCATTAATGTCAAACAGCGTGTGGAGATGATATGTCCTGCAGGAAGCGGACTGGCCATAGAGAGCGAGCAGAATGCCGGAACAAAAATCACGGTAACCATAGTTGTCGAACCGGATGTGCAAAACGGAGGGGAAGCAAATGTTCAAGATATTGGTGGCAGATGACGAGGATGTTATACGTAAGGGTATTGTCACAATACTCAAAAGGGAACTGAACAGTGATATTTGCTATTTGGAGGCTGAAAACGGAATTGAGGCACATAAACTTTGTAAGGAACATTTGCCTCAGTTAGTCATTACAGACATCCGGATGCCTTTTTGCGATGGGCTTAACCTCATTAAAAATATCAGGGAAAATGGATATTCTCCTACGTTTATCATCCTTTCCGGTTATGCGGATTTTGAATATGCAAAATCTGCTATTACATTGGGAGTTAAAGAGTATGTACTTAAGCCTATTAAAAAACAGGAATTTGTATCCATGGTGGAGGGTTATGTAAAGAGCTTAACCAATGAAAAACACCGGATAGACGAGAAATTTGTACGTGAAAGTGAAAACAGAAAAGTGACTGAAAGTGTAAAACAAAAGCTGCTTAGATATTTACTTGATTGTCCGGACTCCGAAGAGGCTCAAAAACACCTGAAGGAGCTTTATGATTTAGGTATCCGCTTTAATGAAAATCTTTTATTATGCGCTGTTATACAATATCAGGTAAATGAAGAGAATAGGGAGTTTATTGATTTTGCCGTAAAAAACATAGTAGACGAGGTTTTAACTGAGGATGCAAGCAGGAATTTTCTGATTTCAGTTCAATATGAATCCGGAAGAATTGCAGCAATATTTGAGGGCGTTAAAAGAGAAGCCATGCTTTCATCGGTAAAGCATGAGCTGGGAAAGATTAACAGCTTGATCCATAAATATTTATTTGTAGAGGTATTCACAGGTATCGGTGATGTGGTGTATGGTTCAAAACTACTTTACAAATCCTTCGATTTTGCATCTGAAGCTGTAAATTTTAAGTTATATCGTACAGGTAATAATGTACAGTTGTTTTCGGACATACCTGTTTCAATAAAGAATGAACAGGAGGATCCAGGCAGGTTGATTCAATCTCTTGAGAATATTAACATTGCCGAGGTCATTAATTTTTTTGAAAAACTGATAACTTTACCTCCATCCCTTCAGTCACTTTCAGCTGTCGGGAAGAGCTATACACAGTTGATTAAAAGCGTTGACCGCCAGCTTGGCAAGTATAACAGCACCGGAATAAAGAGTGTAGTTCAGCCGCCTCCGTTTTATGAACTGTGGAGTTTTTTGCAAATGAAACAGGAGATTATCAGATACCTGAATCAGGTCTGTGAAATTGCTTGTGAAGCTAAAATCGATGTACCAAACAAAAAACTAGTAGTAGATGTATTGCAGTATGTTAAGGAAAATGCAGCCGGAGATATTAACTTGAATATAGTGGCAGAAAGATTCGGGCGTACGTCGGCATATATGAGTGTACTATTCAAGAAAGGTACGGGAATGGGGTTTAACGAATATATAACCAATATAAGAATGAATATGGCAAAACAAATGCTTGAGGACACCAGTATTCCAATCAGTGAGGTAAGCAGTTTATGCGGATATCTGAATCCCAAGTATTTTTCCGTGGCTTTTAAAAATGTTTTTGGTATGAGCCCTGCTGCGTACAGGCAGAATTCCTTACAGTAAAGCAAGTAAAAAAAATACATGGACTGAAAATAGTTCATGTATTTTTTTTAGCGTATCTTTTACCTTATCTAAAATCGTAAAAAATCAAACTTTATATTAAAATAACTAACCTATCAAACCGGTAATCCAATTATATAATTAAACCAAGAAATGAAAGAAGAAATACGAAGGTTGGGAAAAGAGGTGTAATTATTGAGCTTACTGGAAATGAAGGATATCAGCAAGAGTTTTACCGGAGTAAATGTACTGAGGGATGTACATTTTAATTTGGAAAAAGGTACGGTTCATGCTCTTATGGGTGAAAACGGAGCCGGTAAATCTACACTAATGAAAATCCTGGCAGGAATAACGAAAAGTGATAAAGGCAGTATCTGTATAAATGACAAAAGTGTAGAAATTAACTCTCCGTCAGATTCACAAAATTTAGGCATTGCCATGATCCACCAGGAACTGTCACCTATCCCCGGAATGACAGTAGCTGAAAATATCTATTTCGGACGTGAACCCGGAAAAGGCGTATTTGTTGATTACCGGCAGTTGTATAAACAAACGGAAGAATTGCTGGACAGACTTCATATTAAAAACATTAGTCCCAGAGAAAAGCTTCAGAACCTGCAGGTTGCCGACCAGCAGCTTGTAGAGATAGCAAAGGCAATTTCATATAATGCGGAAATTATTATAATGGATGAACCAACATCGGCAATTACAGATAAAGAAGTGGATAATCTGTTTGTGATAATAAACAACCTCAGGAAGGCCGGGAAAGGAATTATATATATATCGCATAAAATGGATGAGGTTTTCCGGATTTCCGATGAAATCACAGTTCTCAGAGACGGGGCTTATGTGGATTCATGGAAGGCAAAGGATATCAACAATGATATCCTTATCAGGAACATGGTGGGACGTGAGCTCAGCGAGATTTTCCCAAAAGTACATGTGCCAATAGGTGAAAAGGTTTTGGAGGTCCGTAATCTAACACTTCAAAATAAATTCCACAATATAAATTTTGACGTGAGAAGAGGAGAGATACTTGGGATAGCAGGATTGGTGGGAGCCGGACGTACCGAAGTAATGCAGGCTCTTTTCGGACTTACTCCTGCAGATGAAGGTGAAATAATCTTCGAGGGCAAAAAACTCAATCCCAGGGAACCCAGAGAGGCTATAAAAAACGGCCTGGCATTTGTTACCGAGGATAGAAAAGGTGAAGGTCTTGTACCGTATATGAGCGGGGCACATAATATTACGCTGGCTTCCATGAAGGATTTTGACAAAAACTTCTTAATTGATATGAAATCCGAGGACGATGTAATTCAAAAGCAGATTGCTTCTCTGCGTATAAGATCATATGGCAAGGAACAGCTGGTAACATCACTTTCAGGGGGAAATCAGCAAAAAGTGGTGCTGGCAAAGTGGCTTATAAAGAAGCCAAAACTTTTGATACTGGATGAACCCACCAGAGGAATAGATGTAGGTGCCAAATCTGAAATTTACAAAATTATGTGCGATTTTGTAGCACAGGGAAATTCCATTATAATGATTTCATCGGAAATGCCTGAAGTAATGGGCATGGCAGACAGAATTGTGGTGTTCAGCAACCGTAAATTAGGCGGAGAACTGAACAGGGAAGAATTCGTACAGGAAAACATAATGAGACTTGCCGTATCTAAAATGTGATAAAAATGCAGTGAAGCGGGACGAAGTTTGGAAGCAGTAAAATAAATAAATGAAGGAGGTTACCTAAGCCCATGTCGTTTCTATCGTGATGTTTTATGCGAAACGCTGGGCATGGGCATAATAATGGAAAAGATAATCAACTACAAAAAAATGACAGCAGGTCAATTTTTTGAAAAATTTGCGACCTTGATAGGATTACTTGTGGTAATAACCATATTTGCAATATTAAAGCCGAAGTTTTTAGATGTAAACAATATTTTCAACTTATTGCGGCAGGCATCCATAAATGGTTTACTTGCTCTTGGTATGACCTTCGTAGTGCTGACAGGGGGAATTGACCTGTCGGTGGGCTCAATATTGGGTGCATCAGGGATTTTTGCGGCACTGGTTGCCCAGAATCAAAACATACCCTGGTTTGTAGCGGTTCTTGTGGGATTGGGAATAGGTTTTTTACTTGGCAGTGTAAACGGAATAGTAATCTCATGGCTGAAAGTACCTGCTTTTGTAGCTACACTTGGTATGCTGAGCGTGGCCAGAGGAGTTACGTATCTGGCCAGCAATGCACAGCCGGTACCCGGGTTGAGTGAAGGCTTTTTGAAAATCGGAGGAGGAAGCGTAGGAATTATACCTATACCTGTTATAATACTTGCGGTAGTATTTGTAATATGCAGTGTTCTAATATACAGGGCCAGGTATGGAAGATATATATTCGGTGTAGGAGGAAATGCCAAGGCTGCCCGTGTATCAGGTATAAATGTTAAAAAGATCAAGTGGTCTGCATATATGATAGCCGGTGTTCTGTCGGGACTTGCAGGTGTGGTATTAACTTCACGCGTATCTTCCGGGTTGGCCATGGCAGGACAAAACTATGAAACAGATGCTATTGCGGCGGTTGTAATGGGCGGCACCAGCCTGGCGGGTGGAAGAGGAAGATTATGGGGAACTCTTGTAGGTGTTCTGATAATCGCAGTTTTAAATAACGGTCTGGATATGAT
>JAEWJR010000039.1:0-20340 GCA_023386445.1 Bacillota bacterium
TCTTTACAAGTATGTATAATATATAAGTAAATTGTGCCAATATGCCGATATTTTGGATGATAGCTAGTATTCTAACTTCCGGGGGTATTCTGAAATGAAGAAAAAATTAAGATTGATAGCAACTATTCTTTTGATAAGTATGATTTTTCCCATATTTTCGGGGATAATCCAGCCGGTTTTTGCCGCTGACCTTCAAGATCTAAAGGTTACATACAGCGAGAGTACTGCTACTGCAACTATCAGTTGGAGAGCTGTTCCCAATGTGAACAATGGGAAGCTGGTATATCATGTACCGAACGGAACGGGTACCGGAGTTACTGAAGTAGAAGTACCAATAGATATTACAAAAAATTCCCTTTCAATAACAAAGATAAAAAAGGACATCATATATGATTTCAGTTTGGAACTGACCGACGATAGCGGCACTGCATACGTTGGAAGCAAGTATTTTCTTGCAAGAACTACCGTAACTGCTGCAAATGTGGACCAGCAGGCAGAAAAGATGGACGGCGGCGGAATGGAAACCGGTATTTATCCTGCGGTAAAGCTTTCCTGGAACATGCCGAAGGTATATTTCGGCGGTGATATGGTCAATGCTGATGCGGTGCCGGCCATATTCAACGCAAATCAAATTTATTTCAAGTTTAAAATACAGCTTGATACTATGCTTAAAGATGTAATTGTTAAAAAATTAAGTCCGGCCAGCAGTGATTACAAGGTTTCAATAGATGACGGCACAAAATACGATGTCAAATATGATTCAATGACCGGAAAATTTGAATTTTACCTGCTTGGGAGAAAGGATGCAGATACCGATATTGCTGCGATGCCCACTCCGAAAGGCATACCTGCGGGAGATCTGGGCTGTGTTCTGCCATATCCGGATCTTTACCCCAGTACGATTTATAAGATGTCAATGATAACTATATTTGACGAAGGTACGGGAGATGATTCCGGAGTAGTTACAGGTATCACTCAAAGCCCTATAGATTTGGACTATATATGCACCAGCATCAGATTCCAATTGACAAAGGATACTCTGGATAATTTGTATGTGCGTGTATTCCGAGTTAATCAAAAAGGAATTGCACTGCTGAATCTGACATATGATATTCAGACCAGTTATGGAGGATCGTGGAGGCCAAGTGAAAATGTTATTAATGACAGAGATTTGGGTACAGATCCTGCTCCGATTATAGATATCATCAAAGGTGAAAACAATCCGGTTAAATACAGAATAGTTGTAATAGAAAACAGGATACAATCCCCGGTTATGGAGTACAATATGCAGGATGACCTTGTAAAGCCTCCTGTGCCAAATAATATACTTACAAATGTAGAGCTGGAATATCCGACATCCTCAACCGCGGTTAAAGAAACCTCCTCAAAGGTGACAATAACCTGGGATTATCCGGGAGATGAACTGTGGAATCAGATAAAAGGACAGGACTATTATTTTCATTTCAACTTGAGCCTTGCCGAGGATCCGGTCACCTCACCTCAGAAGCTTATGGTGGACGGACAGGAAAAGTTCTTTGAAATTAAATACAGGGATGTAAAGAGTGTCAGCGCAAACAGGATAGAAGTTGACAAGTCCGGAAGCAAGCCGAGGCTGAAATATGTCATGGATGGTTATGAGCTGTTCAAGGGTGTGGGAAGTGAAGATTTGGACGGTGACGGCAAAGGGGATCCATTTCCATTGCCAAACCTGGAACCGGCAAATGCGTACCAGGGCGAGCAGCCGTACCCCAATTACCTGCTTCCGAATAAAACCTACTATCTGCAAATGTACACAAGTACCAAGGAACAAAGGGATGTTGGTTATTCAGTGGGTGATTCCTTCTCGGAAAAGTCACTGATAACCAGCTTTACAACACTTTCTCCTGCGTCCAGGGATATATCCATACCAAAGTTCCTGCAATTGGTGGAAACAACTGTAATTCCTAATGATAGTGCTATTCCGAAGGAAGCGACAGTGGAAATCAGATTTGACCAGATAAAAATGGAGGAGGCCGACTGGAAAAATTATACTCCCGAGCCCGTTCAAGGGCAGGATGCAGTATATTATGATCTCTATATGAGTACAAGTCCGGACAGCTCCACTTTCAAAAAAATTTCCTCTACTCAGGACCCGCAGGTGACCAAACTACCGGATGATGTTAAATTTACGGTTCAGGTGGATAATAATAATATCACGTGGGTTTATGCAACGGTAAATAAGTTTAGCGGGACAAATAAAGACTTTTTCGGTGACTCGCTGGCACCTAATTCTACTTACTACTTTATGGTCAAGGTCAGATTGGTCATGGTCAACAGCGATCCAAAAGAGTCAATAAAATCCGCACTGCTGCCGGTTACCATACCAAGAGGTGAACCTACAAATCCAGACGATACCGAGAAAAAGCCAAAGGCACCGGAGGATTTTGCCATAGCTGTAGATAAAAACGGAGATCTGATGCTGACGGGTCAGAGCGTAACCTTTGAATGGACCATAAGGGACAGCGACTCTGCCTATAATCTGATTGCAACTTCGTCAAGAGTGGCGCCGGATGCTACGCTTGCTGCCGGAAGCAGTATCCTTTCGGATCCCACATATATCAGCTTTATAAATGCATTTGGTAATAAGGGCAATGATGGTGACGGTACAAATCTTATTATGAATCCCAATATTGATCCGTTGCCGGCAAAATTTGAAATTATACCGGGAACTGAACCGGGCACACAAAAGTGCAGATATACCATTGATACCTGGTTATTTCCAAATAAGGTGTATTATTTCAGTTTAAGGTCGGAAAACAAGGATGCAGGAAATAACATAAAATCCAGCGTATGGATTTCAATACCTGTTACCACAACCTTAATAGAGAGTCCAACCATGCTTCAGGTGGTCAATGACTGTGCACTGGCCTTCAACTGGTATGGAACCCTGCCGACTGAAAATTACCAGATCAGATTGAAGCCTGTAGGTGAAATAGATTATACGGTGCTGACAAAGTCACAGTACACTATTGTGCAGGATTCGAGATACTACAATTATGCCAGGACCACAAAGGATATAAAGCTCAAGCCCGATACACAATACAACATACAGGTTGTAACCAGGGTTAACGGAGTGGAAAGCGTTATAGATATAGTAAAATATTCATCAAATAACTATTATGAGACCAGGGATGATTATCACGAGATAGATATCAGATGGCAGGGTGTTGCCATGGATCCGTATACCGAATTTGAAATAGCTATAAAGACCGAGGATGATACAGAGTATACTGTTTTGAACAACAGTGTGGATCTGGAGCAGTATGTTGATGTTTCGACCCATACATATCCTTACTATATTGAAAAGAGCATTAATAATTTAAACGGCAGCTACTTTACATATAACGCCAGGATTAAATCGGCAGAAGTGACATTGTCGGATGGTACAAAGGAACACAAGCCGCTGAAAGCAAATACCAAGTATTATATCAAAGTCAGGGCTAAGAAGACCGATGCTATAAATTTAGAGGCTGTGGCCCGGTCAAAATATGCCGGTCCTGTTGATACAAGAACAGAGTTCAATCAGGATGACTATGATGATGAGGATGATAATACCAACATTACCGACAAATTTCTGGATATGCTGGATAAACTGGAAGAGAACGTTTACTGGGAAGTGGACAAGGCTACCGGTTCACTGAACAAAATATATGTAAAGGATGAAAGGATTGTAAACATACTGGAATCCCCCGGAAACTATACGTTTACCATTGACATATCACAAAGCCCGGGTTATGTGAACAGTGATGAAATTTATCTTGCCAAAAGTATATTGAAAGCCATGAAAAGCACCAACAAGAGCGTGATCATAAAGACCCGGGAAATAGAGTATACAATCAGACCGGAAACCTTTGATATTGAAAACATGGAGGAATTTAAAAAGGCGGCTGAATTAGACCGTTCAAAGGATGTTTACCTGCAACTTGACAATATTCAAAGTGCGGGTGTGCAGCCGTCCGGGCCGGCCGATGCCACAGCAGCGTCAAAAATGAATTCTCTTTCAGCCCAGGTGGTCGCCAGCAGTGCAACCAGCACTGCAATAAAGGATATGATCAGGAATAAGCTCTATAATGACAAAACGGGTATTATACAGAAAAAGCTGGCCGTATTAAAAAATCCAAATAATTCGAAAACAAAGGGTGACGAGAAGAAAGTAAACGAGTACCTGCTCCAGCTTATCGAAGAGATAAAGAGTGAGCTTTCATATTATATTGAGGACACGATTAACGGTACCGGATATTCCAACGGCCTGTTCATACAGAAATACAGCATTACAAAATTCAGTTCACCGATAGCGGTAAAGATGGAGTACAAGGGAAATACCCTTGCCAATCCGTATGTTTTATACAGCGGAAGCGGAAACTGGCAGAAGCTCTCACAGAACATAAAGAGAGAAACAGGCTTTTTGAATTATGTTGTAACAGGTACAGGCAAATATATGATATTCTCGGGAAAAGATGTGGTATCCGCCATAGCAGATGATAACCCGGCAAAGGAGTATATCACCAAGCTTGCCGCAAATTATGATCTGGCATCTGTATTTTCCGGGGCGGACAATTCATTCAATCCGAAGCTCACCGTAACCGTCAAGGAAGCAGTGCTGTTTTATGAGCTGATTTCCGAGTCCAGGGTCGACAGTCAGAAGAATGTCAAGGATAAGGCAAAGGTGTATGGTGTTGACAAGATCATCAATACTACCAATCTGAACAGGAATATTACAAGACAGGAGACTGCTGCAGTTATAATAAAATTGTACTGCCAGAAAACCGGGGCCGACTATGGTCTGCTAAAGGTATCATATAATAAGCTTATAAAGGATGACAGCGGTATAGCCGATAAATATGCAATTCCCGTCTATGCATGCCTGCAGATGGAGGTTATGGGTTTGGATTCCAATTCCAGATTCAATCCTTCAAATACTGTAAGCAGGGCAGAATTTGCCATGGCAGTTGAGAAAATGCTTGAAAGCTGATAAGTACAAAGCTTGTTGATGGATAGTCTATTTTGATTGCTGCAGCGGCAGCTGGAGGTTAACAGTTAATATGAGAACAAAAAGAATTCTGGCGGCAATATTATCAATTGCATTTATATTGACATCATACGGGATGTACGGCGTACATGGTGCCGACATTCCGGTTCAGCCTGCGCCCACCGGCCTGGCTATAACGCCTACAAATACACCGGAACCCGCTATAGGCTTCAGTCTCACGGATGGAGGGGAATCAGGTTTTTATGCAGATATAGGCTGGGGTAATTTGGCCAACCCTTCAGGTTCTGCCGGTATAAACATATTAGGTAAATATCTGAATATATATCTTGAGGAATCCCCCAAGGGCTATAAATCTGCCAGACCGGCTTATGCCCAGGAAAAAGGCCTGGCAGCCGACACCAAACCCATAAGGATGAGAAACCTTAAATCAGGAACTGTGTACAAGGCTAATGCGAAGGCTTATTACGAATATATCAATACAAACATACCAAACAGCCAGGTAACAAAATCCGAAGAATCGGCCGGTTCCAATTCTGTAAAATTTATGACCGATATTAATGTACAATGCTTTACCGCAGGAACAGGAAAAGTAAAAGTAATATGGGATGATGTCTGGGTTGATGGAAAGAGAATCAGTTATCAGCTGTATGTCTCGGAGGACAAGGAATTCAAGAATACATTCCCAATCAGCATTACCGAAGATCTTATCGGTGAAAATGGTCCGGTCGTTCTGAATCAAACCAACGGGACTCTTGAATATGTTCAGAACGTAAAAAACTCAGGACGTGTTTATTACGTTAAAATTGTGCCGGTCATTACTGATCCCACAATAGTTAAAAGCACTCAGGTAAAATCTTATGCCACCTCAACCAGTATATTGGTTAAAACAACTAAAATGTTTAAAAATGATTCCGGTACTGTATGGAAGCTGGAATGGAGTCCTGTTTTGACCAGTCTGTCGGGAGCAGAAAGCAATGTAAAGGTTGAATATGAAATAATCAGTTTCGATAATGAGAACAAACAGACCACGCTTGCTGTAAAAGAAAGTACAATGCATGTAATAACGGTGCCTGATGATTCCACCGCCAAGTTTTATCAAATAAGGGCCAATGTTACCAAGGACGGCCAGCCTTATTATCCGCCTGAATTGAAAATAAAAATAGAATCTGAAAAATTTGCTCTTATGGAGATGGAAGTTCCTACAACGCCTCCCATGCCTGTAATTGTACCCAGTATCAAGGATTCAACAGGTAAAGTGGTAATTTCCTACGAGGATATTGTTTCAGGTGGAGTCGTTACACACAAAGGTGAGCTTGGAAAGGATACTGCAACCATACTCTGGGAGGTTCCCAAAAAAGCTGACGGCACCATAGATGACCGCATACTGTATGATATCTGGCTGATGGAAGATCCGGATACTATAAACAGTCCGCCGGCCGGCACCCTCGTAAGGGAATCATTTCAGCCGGTTGAGGCAAATTTTGTAAGGGATCCTACAAACGGCAACCAGATAATTGGTTATAAATACAAATTAACCGGCCTGACCCCAAACCATACATATTATTTTAAGCTGGTGGCAAAGAAAACCTTTGCGGAGGAAAAGGACGGAATAATTCAAAATGTCACACATTCCTCGGTGCCTGCCATAAAGGTTGTAATAACATTGCCGGGAGGAGGGATTGATACACCTCTTATCCCGTCAAATCCGCCTCTTGAAATAAAGAAGCAGCCGGATAGTGCTAAAAAGATGATCTCAGACAAAAGTGTTACCATACAGCTGAAAAACAGATGGTACGAAAAATTTAACAAGGAATCGGGGACAGGCAGATGGTATTATGTCAAGACCGATAGAGTAGATTACAATGATCCTGTCGGCACAATAGAATATAATCCGTATGATCCGGCTACACCGGTGGATAATAAAAACTACCGTAAAGTCGAATATGGTGAGGGTGTTTCGCTGTATGTTGGCTGTGAGGAGTACCGTGAGGGTATTGAACAAAACCTTGCCGATACAACCCAATATCCCATAGAAGGTTACAAGGTGGGAAATATTTCTGCAAATCCTATTGCGGATCCAAATCTTGACCGGTATGAAATTCCCGATCTTAACGCTCCGGATAGTGTTACAACCACAAGCGCCATTACCTCAAAACACAATATAGTAATACCCGTAAATGAGCTTAAGCCGAATACTACCTATGTACTGTGGGTAAGGGCTGCAAGGCCGGATCCTGAGCATCCCGGACAGCTGCTGCTGTCGGATGTATCAAATCCCATTATATTTACCACTTTGCCGTCGGATACCCAGGTGGTTGAAAAACCGACAGTACCGGATCTCAGCTATAACTACGTTTCGGATACGTTTGTAGATCTGGTGTGGGATTACAAGGAAGGCAACAAGTACTACATCAAATATGGAACGGTTGATAACCCTGACAGAGCAGGCAATACCATTGAAATTACTACTGAAGAGCTGATTAGTTCAGGTCTGAATTATTTACGTGTACCGGGTCTGAAGCCTGACACACAGTATTATTTCTGGATACAGGCCGAGTCCTTCAGCCAGGATCATTCCTTAAGTGAAAAGTCTGTCTGGAGTGACTCCCTGCTGGTTAAGACGCTGAAAGACCTGCCGCCGGCAACACCAAGAGGTTTCGGGGTAAAAAACACCAAGGATGCGGTTACTAAAAACAGCATTATCTTTGAATGGATAAAAGAAGATAATCTGGAGTATATACTTGAAATTGCCAGTGATATAGATTACACTGACGCCAAGGAGTATACTGCAGGAAGTGTAGCGGAATTCAAGGTTGAAGGTCTTATATCAAACCACAGATATTTTGCGAGATTATATGCCTATGACCCGGTGAAAAAACTTCGTTCCCAGCCGACTCAAAGCATTAATGTGAGGACCAGGTCAAGTTCGGATGACTATGACTCTGATCAGGATGTGGATCATGTCATAACCGGAGATTTTATAGATAAAGGCACCAACGTCGTTGGGGGCGTGTGGACTGTAAAGATTATAGGGGTCAATGCCGACAGGCTTATTGAGAGAATGAAGACCGACAGGGTTCTGGATTATACCGTTGACCTTTCCAAACCGCCTGCAGCTGTTACACGGATTTCAGTCTGGGTAGCCAAAAGGGTGTTTGACAATCTGGAACAATTAAAGGAAAATGTGGCTTTTAAGACCGCAGCTGTAACATATGATTTCAAAGCGGGTATACTTTCGGATATATCGACTGCCGACACTAAAAGAGAGCAGATATATATCCTGGATATTGTTTTGACTCCCCAGAAGCCGGTTGCAAATGCCAATGAGCTGGTAATAAAGCAGCCTCTGGCCCAGATCGGGGTAAAACTGGAGACCGGAGCTGAGGTTATAACTGTTTCACAATTCAGTATTCCGCTGGTGATCAGGTATCCTTATACCAATGTTAAAGACTATGCCGAGAGTAAAACCTATGGCTATTATTACAACCCGGTATTGAGCAATTGGGAGCAGCAGGTAACCTCAGCGGACTATGATACAGATAACAGTGCCGGAGTAATGAGTTTTAAAACCCAAACACCGGGGTTGTTTGCAATAGCCAATAGAACCGGCAATCTGTTTGATGATATTTATGGAAACAAGTATGAAACTTCCATAACAAATGTGGCTTATAAGCATAAGCTTAAGAGTGTGACAGGCAGGAGCTTCAATCCGGATAAAGCGATTACTGCCGGTGATGCAGTTAAAATTTTATTTGATACTATTGATGATTACAAGTATGACAGCGGTTTTATGCAGACGGCAGCAAAGCTTGGCCTTGTAAAGGCAAATAAGCTGGCAGCCGGTATGCTGACCAGACAGGAAGCGGCCTGCATGGCAACAGTTCTGTATGAGATCAAGTCAAGCACACGCACCAAGGGCAACGTTAATATAATTTCAAGCTACAGTGATTACGGAAAGGTTGACAAATCAATTCAAAGCAAGGTGGCCTTTGCTGTAGAAAATGGATTTGTACCTAATGTAACCGAAACAAAACTTAATCCTGCTGAAAATATTACCAGAGGAGAATTTATGTATATGATGGAAAAAGCTCTTGCTCTGGCAGGTGAAATTGAATAGGCCGGATTGTTTGAGGCATGGTTCTCCTGGGAAATAGACAGTTTAAAAATGTATATGACTTTTTTAAAAAGGCAATAATTTTATTATCAAAATAAAATTATTGTTTTTTTATGGACAGGAGGACTTATGAAAAAGACACTTTTTGTATTAATAGCACTCATTCTGGTTGCTGCAATCATCGGGACTACTTATTACATAAACAATTACAGGAGTGCTGAAACCAGTAAAATTTCAATTTCAGATGCTTTTAAATCATCCGGCGCAAAAATGGTAATAAATGAGCTTTACTTTTTTTCAAGAGCAGATAAGAATATGAAAAATCTGGACAACCTGACAGCTGTTTGCGAAGATGTATTTAAAACCCTTGAAATAACCAATTATTCAAAGAATTCTGCCAGTACGGATACTCTTATCAAGAGTGAATTGTCAGGAACGACTAAAGATGGTGTTAAAATATCTGCAATGGCAAGTATTGTAGGGAATAAATCTGGTGACGGAGACAAATATATAACTATAGATGCAACTGAAACAGTCAATGGTTCAGCATTGCGTTTAAGAGATGAAATTGAAGGCGTTTTTGGTAAATACGGGCTTAAAGCTGTTGTCAACTCATGCATTACCGGAACCTATGAGGGTAATTTGCAGGATTCACAGCTGGAAAATATCTGCAGAAAGATTCTGGATGACAGTGATGCAAAAAAAGTTGACAGCACAAGACAGGAAAACATTATCAGCGTATCCGCTTTCTCACCTATGATTGCAGACAAGCTGAGTATCGATGGAAAGAACATTAACCTGAGTCTTGCCATCCGGTACAATAAAATCGAAAACAAGACTTACCTTTGGGTGGCAACACCTGTGGTGAACACCGAATACTAAGTGAAGCAATACAAAAATTTAATGAGAAGGGAAGAGCTCACTTGGCTAGATATGTTATAAGAGAAGGTGTACCTTTAAAAGGCAAAGTAAGAGTAGATGGTGCTAAAAATTCAGTTCTTCCAATAATGGCTGCATCCCTGTTAGGTGAGTCGAAAAGTATTATTGAAGAAGTCCCGGATTTATACGATGTTAAAATGATGTGCGAGTTGATCAGATCACTGGGGGCAGAGGTTGAAACACAGCCCGGAAACAATTCGATCAGCTTTCACGCCAAAAACATCACTAATTCAACCGCACCCTATGAATTAGTTAATAAACTAAGGGCTTCTTTTTTAATAATGGGACCCATGCTGGCCAAAACCGGGTATGTCAGGGTTGCTTTGCCGGGAGGCTGCGCCATCGGATCCAGGCCTGTAGATTTGCATTTGAAGGGGTTTACGGCTCTGGGGGCCGAAATAACCCAGGGACATGGCTATATTGAGGCAAGAAGAACCAAAAGGCTGGCAGGCAACAAAATCTATCTTGATTTTCCCAGCGTCGGTGCTACAGAGAATATTCTGATGGCGGCAGTGCTGGCGGAAGGACAGACAAGCATTGAAAATGCGGCTATTGAACCCGAGATAGTTGATCTTGCAAATTATTTGAATGAAATGGGTGCATGTATAAAGGGTGCAGGCACGGACACCATCAGAATTATGGGTGTTGACAGGCTTCAAGGCTGTACACACACTATAATTCCCGACAGGATCGAAGCAGGTACTTTTATGGTAGCTGCGGCAATTACTAATGGTGATGTTGAAATTCAAAATGTAGTACCGGATCATCTCAAGCCAATAATTGCCAAGCTTAAGGAAACAGGGTTGGAGATAAGTGAGGAATTGACGTCAATAAGAATCAAGAGCAATGGCCCACTGAAGCCTGTTGACGTGAAAACCCTTCCATATCCGGGCTTTCCAACCGATATGCAGGCACAGATGACCTCACTCCTGAGTTGTTCGCAGGGAACAAGTATTGTAACCGAAACTATATTTGAAAACAGGTTCATGCATGTAAGTGAATTGAAGAGAATGGGTGCGAGTATCAAGATTGACGGAAGGACGGCAGTAATAGAAGGAAAGCAGTGCTTGACAGGTGCAACAGTCAAAGCCACCGATCTGAGGGCTGGTGCGGCGTTGGTGCTGGCCGGGCTTGCAGCTGAAGGAGCAACCGAGATCGGTGAGATCCAGCATATCGACAGAGGTTATTGCAAGCTGGATCAAAAGCTTAAGGCACTTGGAGCTAAAATTGAAAGGGTGGAAGATTAAGCAGCAAAATGGTTACTAATCACAAATAGCTATAATTATCTTAGACGGATAATTATAGCTATTTTAATTAACTGGATGAAATGAGAAATCATATTTTTTAAAAATTACTAATATAAATAAACATGTCCTTAAGATGTTTTAATTTTTTATGTTTGCGTGTCCTTAAGCAGTAACATTTGACGCGCAGATCGGGGTCGGAATGAAAAAAATTTGTCTTTACATTATTTTAATGATTGTGCTCATCGTATTCGTACCTTTAATAATGGTCCGCAATTTCAGCATAATCCATGAGCAGGCTAAAACGGCCAAGGAGAGTACTGCTGAGAAACCGCTTACAATAAACGTGTACCTTGCAGACCAGAAAAAGACAGTTAAAATGAATCTGGAGGATTACCTGATTGGAGTAGTTGCGGCTGAAATGCCGGCCTCTTTTGAAATGGAGGCACTTAAGGCCCAGGCAGTTGCGGCCAGAACCTATGCCATGGGACGGGCTTCCAGGCTGTATGGCTCCCCTGAGACAGCACATGACGGAGCCGATGTTTGCACAAGTCCTGCCCACTGCCAGGCGTGGATAAGCAAGGAAACGGCAATGAGACGGTGGGGCCTGTTTTCATCCTTCAAATACTGGAATAAGATTTGCAAAGCCGTAAGTGATACCTCGGGACAAATAATTGAATATAACGGAGTTGTCATAAATCCGCTTTTCCACTCCAACAGCGGGGGACATACGGAAAATTCTGAAGATGTATGGGATGGAACGGCAGAACCTTATCTGAGGGGAGTGGAAAGCCCAGGTGAGGATACTTTTTCAGAGTATAAGACAGATGTGGTTTTGGATCAGGAGGAAATGGTCAAAAAATTGAAAGAATTCAACCCTGAGTTTCAACTAAAGAGCAAGGAGCTTTTTTCGGCAATTAAAATAAAAAAGTATTCCTCAGGCGACCGTGTAATGGAAATGGAGGTTGGCAATATAACTATAAAAGGAACTGAATTCAGAAAAATATTTCAGCTGAAATCGGCAAACTTTAAGCTGTCAAGGCTTTCAAACGGTAAAATAGACATTACCACGCTGGGTTATGGGCATGGAGTGGGAATGAGCCAGTGCGGAGCCGATTATCTGGCCAAGGAGAGCTACTCCTATTCCGACATTCTGAAGTATTATTACAAGGGTGTAACTCTTAAAAAATTGGCAAGAATATAAATACCCTCTATTGACATTGTCAATAAAATCCTTTCACCTGTATGTATATTGTTGGCAATAAAGGAAACAATATTTAATGGAGGTGGAATATAAATTATGAAGAAACTTATTCCAGACGAAAAGAATTGGAAAAACAAACTGTCAAAATTCTTTAACAATAAGGGATTTTATGTAATTCTAGCAGTTTGCATAGTCATTGTGGCAGCCACTGCGATATTTGTAACTACTCAAAACATGAACTCTCCTGATACCGGCATTAACAGTGAAGGAAAAATAATTCCCGGTGATGCCAATGCAAATCAATCAAGCCAGGAGGATCCTGCCAAGGCAGTTGCAGCCAACACTTCGGGCAAGCAAGTACCGGCTAACCAGACACCGTCGGCAAATACTTCAAAAGAACCGGCAAAGAGTTCTCCTGCCAAGAGCAAAAGTACTGCTTCCAATGCAGCAATTACATTTATCCGTCCTGTTGATGGGTCAATTATGAAGGACTACACCAGAGACGTAAATACTTTTTCAGAGTCAAAGACCCTGGGAGACATAAGGGCTCATACAGGTCTTGATTTTAAAGTGGACAAGCTGACAAAGGTCAGAGCTGTAGCTGATGGAACAGTGTCACTGGTTGAGGATAATACAAGCGGCATCACCCTGGAAATCACTCACGGTACCAGCGGTTTGAAGACAAGATATGCAGGTCTTTCAAAGCAGGGGCTGGAGGATATAAGCTGCGGTTTGAAGGTCAAGGCCAATGAAATAATAGGCCTTGTAGGTGACCCTATTCAAAGTGAATGTGAGGATGGTGCGCATCTGCATTTTGAAGTTCTGAAAAATGGCAAGGCAGTTGATCCGGTGCCATATTTAAAGGCGGCTTCAACTTCAAACAACGCTAAATAATAATAAAATAAATATTTCTGACATAAAAGCTGAACGGAATCCATAAGATTCCGTTCTTTTTATGTAATCTATAGCTTGAAGTTGTACTCGCGTACCTGTATGCTCAACATGAACTATACAACTGCAAAGTTAAGAAACAATTTAATTGGCACAACGGGTTAAATTAATGTTTTAAGCATAAACTTTAGGGTATATTTTATATAGATTTTACTTCCAAGGATCCTGTCCCGTAACAATCAGATTACATATAAAAGGAGAGCCATTATGAGTAAATTAAAAGAGATCATTGAATATGCCATGAGAATGGAAAATGATGCGGAGGAATTTTACAGCTACAATTTGGAGAGAGTTCAGTCGGCCGAACATAAAAAGCTGTTTGAGGAACTGGCCGAAATGGAAAAGACCCATTATGCGGTATTGAGCAGTATTTATGACTTACTTAAGATAACACCTCCTCCTATAGAAATGTCCTGGGTAGTTGATGATACCTCGAGAGAGAAAAATGTAGCAATAATTCCGGATAATTCCGAACTTATTTCTGATCAAAATGCTTTGTCGGATCTGGCAATAATAAGGATGGCGTATCTGATGGAAAGTGATTTTGCATTATTTTATTTCAATGCGGCCAATCAGGTAGAAAACGGAGAAGCTAAAAGATTTCTTCTTGAGCTTGCCGATTGGGAGAAAAAACATGAGGCCATGTTTAAGGTAAGGTATGAAAAACTTTTGAAGGAAAGCTGGAAAGATGTAGCCGGATTTATTTTTAAATAAGCTTGTTTTCCGGTTTGCTACTGTTAATGTTTGATCTTAATATAGAATGTATGAAAACATAATAGGGATTTGTTAAAAGGAGCTGTTGCCCAATGAATAAATTTTATTCACTGGGCAGCAGCTCCCTTGCTTACCTGTATTTTCTTGTATTATTGGTACTTAAATAGTAAAATGTTAAATATAATTTAAATGGTACCTGTAAATCGGCAGATACCAATAAAAACACGAAGTCAACCACTTGGCTTCGCACATACGTGTGGAGGTAATTATGGCAAGGAAAAGAGTAGCTGTAATATTCGGAGGACAATCTTCGGAGCATGAGGTATCCAGAGTCTCGGCTCAGTCGGTAATTGAGAATATAGATAAATCAAAATATGATGTTGTTATGATCGGCATTACCAAAGAAGGACAGTGGCTTACATATGACGGACCTGCAAATAAAATCGGAAGCGGTGAATGGCTTCAGCTCGCGCAGACTGCCCTCAAAGAGAAAAAGCAGAACGCTCAGCTCTTTGAAGCACAAGAGCAGCAGGCAAATACTTCAGCTCAGAATTTTAATGATATAACTGTCAGCAATACAGCCAGAGCTATTTTTACTGAGAGCTCCAGGGAGCCGATAGACGTTGTATTCCCTGTTTTACACGGCTGTAACGGTGAAGACGGGACAATTCAGGGCTTGTTTGAACTGGCCGGTGTTCCATACGTGGGCTGCGGTGTACTGGGTTCTGCCGTGGGCATGGATAAGGCTTATACCAAGGTAATATTCGAAAAGGAAGGTCTTCCCCAGGGTGCTTACCTGGTGTTCAGCAGAAAGCAGGTCAATTTCCGGACTGACGAAGTCATAAGTGAAATAGAAGGCAGATTGATTTACCCTTGTTTTGTCAAACCCGCAAATGCAGGTTCATCCGTCGGGGTTAACAAAGCGTCAAACCGGGAAGAATTAAAAAGAGCTCTCGAAATAGCAGCCAGGAATGACTGAAGGATTCTTGTGGAAGAATTTATTAACGGCAGGGAAATAGAATGTGCAGTGCTTGGCAATGACAATCCCATAGCTTCAGCTGTCGGAGAGGTGATTCCCTGTAATGATTTTTATGATTACGAGGCAAAATATCAGGTAGGAGACGACTCAAAGGTGGTTATTCCTGCTGAAAATCTACCTGTGGAAACTGTGCAGAAAATCAGGGAATATGCGGTTAGAGCGTTTAAATGCCTTGACTGCGCCGGACTCTCCAGAGTGGATTTCTTTGTACATAAGGTTACAGGAGAAATATATATAAATGAAATAAATACTCTGCCCGGTTTCACTCAGATAAGTATGTATCCAAAATTGTGGGCGGCCAGCGGGATACCTTACACCGAACTCATTGACAGACTCATTGAGCTGGCCTATGAAAGATATGAAGACAGTAAAAGGGAGTTTACCAATCAATAATTGTCCTTTGCTCCTGGGGTTCCCGGATTTATTTTTATTTATTTTTCCTTGAAAAAATCCTGCCAAATGTTATTATATTGGAAGTACGTTTTAGGATGACTGTAATTGAGGAGGAAACTGAATGAGTAAAGACGTGATAATAAATGTAAAGGGTATACAAACTGATCCCGAAAATGATCAGAACACTCTTGAACTTATCACAGAGGGAAAGTACTATCAAAAGGGCGATAACTATTATGTAACCTATAAGGAGAGCGAAGTTACCGGAATGCTCGGTACCACCACCACTTTGAAAATATGCGATGGTGTTGTTACTCTCATGAGGTTTGGTAAGGTAAACTCGCAGTTCGTTTTCCAGAAAGGACAGAAGCATATCTCATCCTATGAGACCGAGTATGGGGTTTTTACAATAGGTGTTTACGCTAACAATGTCGATATAAATATAGATGATACCGGCGGCGAGATCCGTGTGGGATATCAGATAGAGATAGACAGTCACAATACAGGAAGAAATGATTTTTACATGCATATTAGAGAGGTAGGAGCTTCAAATGAAAAATATAACAGAGGAAATACGCCAGCAAATTAAAAATGCAGTACTGGAGTCGGTCAACAAGGCAGTACAGGCCGGAGAACTGCCCGAACTTGAGATTAATGATATTGCTATAGAGATCCCAAGAGAAAAAGGGCATGGCGATTTTTCAACGAATATTGCCATGCAGCTTACAAAGACAGCAAAAAAGGCACCAAGGCTGATAGCTGAAACCATTATCAAAAACATGGATTTCAACAACTCCTATATTGTAGAGGTAACCTGTGCCGGTCCAGGATTTATAAATTTCTCCCTGGACAGCAAATATCTCTATGACGCTGTCAAAATAATAAAGGTAGAAAAAGAACAATACGGACGCATAAATATAGGCAACGGTAAGAAGGTCATGGTTGAGTTCGTCAGCGCAAATCCGACGGGACCGCTGCATATGGGAAATGCCCGCGGAGGCGCGCTTGGCGATTGTATAGCCAGCGTACTGGATGCTGCGGGTTATGATGTGACCAGGGAGTTTCTTATAAATGATGCAGGAAACCAGATAGAGAAATTCGGAACCTCCCTCGAAGCCAGATACATCCAGCTTATAAAGGGAGCAGATGCGGTAGAGTTTCCCGAAGACGGCTATCATGGCGAGGATATAGCCGAGCACATGAAGGATTTTATTGCTGTTCACGGAGATAAGTACATTGACGTTCCTTCAGAGGAAAGAAAGAAGATATTTGTGGATTTTGCTCTCCCAAGGAATATACAGAGAATCAGAGAAGGCCTTGAGAGCTATGGCATTCATTTTGACGTATGGTTCTCCGAGCAGACTCTTCACAAGGGCGGGGAAGTGGCAGAGACAATCGAATTATTAAAGAAAAACAACTGTACTGTGGAAAGCGACGGAGCTTTATGGCTTAAAGGTTCGGTAATAGGCAGTGACAAGGATGAAGTGCTTGTCAGAAACAACGGTATTCCAACCTATTTTGCGGCAGATATAGCCTACCACCGCAATAAATTTGAAACCCGGGGCTTTGAATGGGTTATCAATTTGTGGGGAGCCGACCACCACGGACATGTGGCAAGAATGAAAGCTGCCATGGCTGCTATAGGGATCGATCCTGACAAGCTTGACGTTGTGCTGTTCCAGCTGGTACGTCTGTACAGAAACGGTGAAATAGCAAGAATGTCCAAGAGAACGGGCAAATCCATCTCCCTGATGGATCTTGTAGAAGAAGTAGGCAGGGATGGAGTAAGATTTTTCTTTAATACGAAAGCATCAGGCAGCCATCTGGACTTTGATCTCGATCTTGCTGTCAAGCAGTCAAATGAAAACCCTGTATTCTACGTGCAATATGCACATGCAAGAATCTGCAGCATGCTGAAGCTGCTTGAGAGTGAAGGAACTGTCATACCCGACGTAATTGCCGTAAAGCTCGAATTGCTTGACAAGCAGGAGGAGCTTGACCTTATAAAGAAGCTTTCCGAATATCCTGACGAGGTCAGGATATCGGCAGAAACACTTGAACCGAGCCGGCTCACAAGATATGTACAGGAAGTGGCGGCCTCCTTCCACAGCTTCTATAATGCCTGCAGAGTGAGAGGCGAGGAAGAGGAGCTTATGAAGGCAAGGCTGGTACTGGTTGACTGCACAAGAATAGTAATAAGAAATGTACTTAATCTGCTCAGTATCAGTGCACCTGAGAGGATGTAACAGCAGCCTTATCGAGGTATAATATATAAAAAATTCAACTGATATAAAATCCCCTGCAACTTAAGATTTATACTTTAAGTTAACAGGGGATTTTTGCTTAACTCGGGAGTTGACGGTAATATCTTCTCTCACAAAATGAGGGAAGATATTACCGTTTATCCATGGAATTAAATCCATGATATAATCTATATATAGATTTTGGAAAATGAGGAAATGAAAATGAAAAACATACCTATTAAAGTAATCTGTTTAATTTTATTTATTATTATAAATACTATTACAAGTATAAATATTAATATTTACAGACTACTGGAAGGAACTAATACAACAATTTTAAATTTCATTATTTCAATTACATTTTTAGTATTATGGTTTTTGTTAAGTTTTTACAAAGGAATAAAAAAGGAAAGGATGTTTAAAAAATTTATCCTGGTATATTGGGGTATTAATATTTTTTCTGCTGCATTGATTGGAGTATTGTTATCAGCTGGTTTTAATCCAGTGATTCTATTACCATTCTTTATATGGTATTTCGGTCCATTATATGGCTTCCATTACATATTAAACTTTAATATTGCGCAGTTAATTTTAGTAACTGCACCGTTAGGGATTTTATTCAGTAGTTCAGGCTATTTTTTCGGGTTGTCATTATCTGAATCAAAAATATTTTTAAAAAGCCATGAATAAATTACATTAGGGTTCTGTAACACCTAAAAGTCACATATTGCTGACGTTATATTCCGGCAGAATTTCGTTGTCATCCTTGAATACATACAGTATTGCCTTCGGCTTCCGCCTTATCCTGCCAAAATTTTTCATGCTGGCAATATTCGTTTTAGATGATACAGATAAAATAAGAGTCGATAGTTGTTATAAAATATATTATATGGTAGAATATTACATATAAATCAAAAAAGCAAAAGGGGGTACGATATGTTCACAAGAATGAGGTTATCAGCTTTGTTATTGGCAGTGTTTGTGGGTATATCCTTCACAAATATTTCTGCTTTTTCAGCCGGGCAAGACTCGAAAGCTGAAGTGTTGAGCAGTACGGCCGGTAATAAGAACGCAAGTAAAATTATATTAAGCCGCCAGGAGTTAACTATGGCAGCCGGTCAGACGTTGCAATTGAAAGCGGTTATGCAGACCGAAGGGAAGACAGTACAGGGTGATACAAAGTTTCTATGGGTGTCGGACAAGCCAGGTTCGGTAAAAGTGGATTCAAAAGGTAATATAACAGCTGCAAAACCAGGGTCAAAAGCTGTGATAACCGCAAAAAGCCCTGACGGAAAAGTTAAAGCCTACTGTAATGTTACTGTTATGTCGGCAAAGGAAGCGGAAAAATGTGTGGCGGTTATCGGGAATACAACTGTTTCGATACCGGAGTATTCCATGTTTACAAAATTCAACATGAATAATCTGCTTGCACAGAATCCGGATATTTCAACGGACAAAGTCGACTGGACGGCTAAAGTGAATGGTTTAACCTTGAAAGAACAGGTTCAAAAGCAGGCACTTGAAAAAATCCAGGAATTCAAGATCCAGCATAAAAAAGCCCTGGAAGCAGGCATTAAATTTGATGCTGATGATCAAAAGATGATGGATTCACAGATTCAGCAGCTTATTGCCGGCGTAGGTGGACTTGAACCGGCTGAAAAGGAAGTAAGACAGGCTTACGGCATCTCACTGGAGGAATATAAGCAGGTTTGCAAGGATTTAATACTGATGGAGAAGTATATTGAAGCCGAGTACAATAAAATAGAGGTGTCGGAAAAAGATATGAAAGATTACTATAATAAATACAAGTCGGAATATGACAATGTTACAGTAACACATATCCTTATATCCACAGTTGCGGATGACGGTGGTCCGATAAGCGAGCAGGAAAAGCTGGCTGCCGGGAAGAAGGCTGAGGAGCTTTTGGCAAAGGTAAAGGCAGGAGAGGATATTAAAAAACTGGCTGAAGAAAATTCCGACGACCCGGGAGTGAAGGAAAACAGAGGACAATATACCTTCGGAAAAGGGGAAATGGTGGAACCATTTGAAAACTGGGCCTTCACACACTCACCCGGAGATACGGGTATAGTTGAAACCAATTACGGATATCATGTACTCAAAATGGACAATAGAGAAGAAGTATCCTTTGAAGCTTTAAAAGATCTGGTCAAGTCAACGCTTAGTAACACCAGGTTTAATGAAGGTTATTTAAAAAAGCTGGCATCCTGGAAACTGCAGCCCCAGTATGAGATTATCGTGAATAAAAGCATCATGGATGAACTGGACAAGACTTTATATATAAAATAAAACAATTACGATAGTGTGGTACAAATTAAACCTATTAAAATAAATATTGGAAATATTGTAATAGTGCTCCCATACAAACTTCAATAAATGGATTGCTCCCAAAGTACATGCTGAATTTTGCACGGCTCATCACAGGTGTTTTGGCTGTCGCACAACACTTGAC
>JAEWJR010000088.1:0-15029 GCA_023386445.1 Bacillota bacterium
GTTTTCTTGTCACACAATATTTCTTTTTCTACATTTGTTTTTGACAAACTTTTGTAAATTAACTATGTATAATTAGGAATGGATAAAAAAGATGGTTGATGTAATAACTCGGCATAAAAACAAAGGAGCTTGAATAATAGTAAAGTATGGACTAATAGTGTTTATACGTTAATTTACTATTGGGTGAGGGATACAAGTGGAAATTTATCTCGATATTCTGTTACTTGAAAATTTAGTTATAAATTATTTGATACTTTATGTTACAGCCAAGTTCTCCCGGGTAAGGGTCAGTACTCTTAGATTATTTGCGGGAGCAATAGTTGGAGCACTCTACGTGGTATTCATAATATTACAGCCTGGAATGAGGGTATATTATACGGCATTTGCAAAAATACTTCTGTCTGCTTTTATAATTGCAATAACCTTTTCACCGCGGAAGGTTTTGCCTTTTTTAAAGACATTGGTGATTTTCTACATATCTACCTTCATATTTGCAGGGGCAGCCCTGGCCTTTTTATATTTCAATCAGCAGGGTGGTTTTGTGAGAAATGGCATAATTTATGTTTTCGGACAGTCAAAGGGCAGTTTGATGTTCTTTGGAATTGTAACGGTAGGCATAATTACCAAGATTTTTATGGAGGTTATTCAAAGCAGGATTAACAAGGATAAGCTGCTTATCCCTGTGAAAATAGCTTTTGATAATAGAATAATCGGTTTGCCTGCACTGGTGGATACAGGTAATTCACTGAAGGACCCTCTTACAAATATCCCGGTTATGGTAGTCGAATTTAAAGCATTGGAGGAACTTCTACCATCGGAAATAAGAAGTATTTTTGAAAACTCCAAGGAGGATGATCTCAATTGTGTAACTGCAACTATATCAACCTCCAAGTGGTTTTCCAGATTCAGGCTGATCCCCTTTAGTTCCCTGGGAAAGGAAAATGGTATGCTTATAGGTTTTAAGCCGGATTTTATTGAAGTTGGCGAAGAAGAAGAGAAACGTGACATAAAAAATGTAATTGTGGGAATATACAACAGATCCTTATCCAGGAATGATAAGTATAAGGCATTACTGGGACCGGAATTAGTCGCTTAGCTTTATGCAACATACAAATACATACAGGATATTTAAATGCATTTTAATTACGTTTTATCAATTTATCCACATTTGAAAGGGGACAGCCAAATGAAACTTTTTACTAAACTGAAAATGTGCTTTCTTATAAACTATGAAAAGCTTTTAAGAAAGTTGAAATTAGGAGGGATATTCCCGGTTCATTATATAGGGGGCAGTGAGGCCTTGCCGCCTCCGCTTACCGTTGATGAAGAAACCTATCTTTTGCACAAGCTCGAAGAAAGTGATTATGGAGTAAAAAGCATTCTGATTGAAAGAAATCTAAGACTGGTTGTCTATATAGCAAGAAAGTTTGAGAATACCGGTGTTGGTGTTGAAGATCTTATTTCCATTGGCACAATTGGACTGATTAAGGCTATAAATACTTTTAATCCGTCAAAAAATATAAAGCTGGCAACTTATGCATCAAGATGTATTGAAAATGAAATACTAATGTATCTCAGAAGAAATAACAGAGTAAAAGCTGAAATTTCAATTGATGAACCGCTTAATATAGATTGGGACGGAAATGAATTACTGTTATCGGATATTCTGGGAACTGAAAATGATATGATTCATAGAAGTATTGAAGACGAAGTTGACAAGGAACTTCTCAATACTGCAATGAAAAAATTATCCATCCGGGAAAAACGGATTATGGAATTGAGATTTGGTCTTACAAACGGTGTGGAAAAAACTCAGAAAGAGGTAGCAGATATGCTTGGAATCTCTCAATCTTACATATCACGCCTTGAAAAAAGAATAATAAGCAGGTTGAAAAAGGAAATCAGCCGTATGACCTGACAGGACTGTAAAAGGCCTTAAAATAGGCTTTGTCAAGGCCATTGACGAAAATATTTTACATGTCGGAACAGTATAAAAAGTACCTCCATGGCAATAATGATATTGACAAAGTCAATTATAAAAATTGACTTTGTTATTATAGCTCGGGAGGTTTTTATATGCTTATTAATAAAGTTGAAATCTGTGGTGTTAATACTTCAAAACTTCCTGTTTTGACAAATGAACAGAAAAAAGCGCTGTTTGAAAGAATGCATAAAGGTGATAATTCTGCCAGGGATGAATTCATCAAAGGCAATCTCAGGTTGGTCTTAAGTGTAATTCAGCGGTTCAATAACAGAGGTGAATATGTGGACGACTTGTTTCAGGTCGGCTGCATCGGATTAATTAAAGCTATTGATAATTTTGATGTCTCTCAAAATGTAAAATTCTCAACATATGCTGTTCCTATGATAATCGGTGAAATCCGGAGATATTTACGGGACAACAATTCCATAAGGGTCAGCAGATCCTTGAGAGATATAGCTTATAAGGCTTTACAGGCCAAGGAAAGATTGACCACAAAAAACTCCAAGGAACCCACAATCGCAGAGCTTGCAGCCGAGCTTCAACTTCCCAAGGAAGATATTGTATTTGCTTTGGATGCCATACAGGATCCTATTTCACTTTTCGAATCAGTATATCATGACGGCGGAGATGCAATATTCGTAATGGATCAGGTCAGTGACGACAAGAATATTGATGAAAACTGGCTGGAGACAATAACCCTGAAGGAAGCTATGAGAAAGCTGAATGACAGGGAAAAACTTATTCTGAATCTAAGATTTTTTGAAGGCCGTACCCAAATGGAAGTTGCCGATGAAATAGGAATCTCACAGGCACAGGTATCCAGACTGGAAAAAACAGCTCTGATGCACATGAAGAAATATATTTAGGAGCATCGGTTAACAGGTGTAAGTCCAGGCTGTGTAAGCTGCAGCATAAAGAAAAAAGGTGTACAAAAATTATCAAATAAGGTAAAATGGATATTGAATTATGGAGGATAAAAGAATGAAATGTCCATTTTGCGGTTTTATTGAAGATAAGGTTATTGATTCCAGGCCTACTGATGAGGGATCGGCTATTAGAAGAAGGAGAGAGTGCATAAAGTGCTCCAAAAGATTTACTACCTATGAAAAGGTTGAAAGCCTCCCCCTGATGGTAATTAAAAAGGATAAATCCAGACAGCCCTTTGACAGGGAAAAGTTAATGAACGGACTTTTGAGAGCATGTGAAAAAAGGCCCATATCAATTAACGATCTGGAGAAAATGGTCGAAAATATAGAAACCCAGCTCCATAACTCCCTGATCAGAGAAGTAACTACCGAGGATATCGGGGAAATGGTGATGGCAAAGCTTAAAAACATGGACGAAGTTGCATATGTACGATTTGCATCGGTATATCGCCAGTTTAAAGACATCAACACATTTATGGATGAACTGAAAAATCTTTTGAGAGACGAAAAGTAAGTATTAAGTATAGCAAACAGGGTATATACTGAATAGCGGGCTGCTTCTTGAGTAAATAGAAGCAGCTTTTTATATTGAAAAACAGAATCAGCCCATATAATTTACTTGATACTGTTTTGGACTTACTCCAACTACTTTCTTAAAAATCCTGCTGAAATGAGGGAAATTTTCATATCCTACTTTGGCAGAGACATCGCTTACCCGTTCCCCTTGAGCCAATAAGGCTTTTGCTTTTTCAATGCGCACCTGTATAATATAGTCCTGCAATGCGGTTCCGGTCTCCAGTTTAAAGATCCTGGAAAGATAATTGGAATTGTAGTTAAAGGTCCTTGAAAGACTGCTTACAGATATATCAGAGGAAATCTGCTCTTCAATCATATATTTTATTTTTTCAACTACTTTCCTGTTCTGCGTCAGTTGCATATTTTCAATATAATCCATATATTGATTAACCGCTCGGTAACATAACTCTTCAAAAAGATCGAGTGATATTAAAGTATTTGAATTTTCAAAAAACTCCTTAAAGTTTTTTCCCCATTGGTTAATGCGGATATTCCTTTGCAGGGAATCAGATATAAGAGTCCCCGTTACAGCATGATATGTCTGCAAAATATTATCCTGAGTTTGATAATCGGGCTGTCTAAGCTCTTCAAATATCTCTGCTATTCTGGCGGTTAATTTTTCTCTTTGAAAGGTACTTAGCAAGGTTAATAATGATGGCTGCTTAAGCAATGTTTTTAATTCATTTGACTGTTTATTATCAACTGCTTCCGGTCCGAGGATTCCGCCCGACAGAAAGCCGATACGCCTCTTTATACGCTCTGATATGCTTTGATAAGCTTCTCCTGTTCTCGCTAATTCAACAGGGGAATTCCAAAATATAGATACCGTGCAGCCGAGTGATTCTGTGATGGAAAGCTGGAAGAACTCGAGCCGGTCTATGGTTTGTTTGAATAATACGTCAAGCCATTGCTGATCCTGACTTAGAAAGAGAAGATTGTAGCTGTCCGTCATGCTGTGATAGGTTATCATTCTGCAATTTTCACATAAAAGTTGAAAGGATAAATCCTTTAATGCAATATTTACGATGCTTGAATTAACAGGCTGGGAGATCCACTCATCAACTTTTATGGTAACAAAAAAGCCATAATCATCGGGAAATATGTCCAGACCGCTTTCGGCCAAAGTATCGGATGTCTTCCAGGGAGCCTCTATCCCTTTTTCAAGCCATAAATTGAGATATCTCTCCTGTATAAAAGGTCTTATCTGGTCTATTTTTTTCTTTGCTTCTTCCACTATGAAGCTTTTTTGCAAATCCTGCTTAATCTCCAGCAATGCATCACTGACTATTTTTTCAAGCACTTCATACTCCAGAGGCTTCAGGACGTATCGAAAAACTTTTTTATCAATCGCCCTCTGTGCATAGTCAAAATCCTTATAGCCCGATAAAATAATTATTTTTGTATACACATTGAGCTTAAGTATTGTGTCGCAAAGTGTCAAACCGTCGGTCCCAGGCATACGGATATCGGTAATCACTATATCTATATGACGGGTTTCCAATATTTTCAAGGCAGAGGGGACGTCGGCAGCACGAAAAACATCTTTGATTTCAAGTTCGTTCCAATCGATATTGTAATACAGACCGTCAAGTATGCTCTTTTCATCATCTACCAATAACAAGTTATACATTTTTCAGCAGCTCCTGTTCATGTTTTATTATTGCTTTTGGAATAATGAAGGTAAATTTGGTCCCGCAACCGGGCTCAGTGCTGATTTTAAATTTCACTTCCCCGCAATACATCAGCCTGAAGCGTGAGAAAACATTCTGGATACCATGTGTTTTATCCGAGAAATCCAGGCTGTTAATCTGACCCTCAATATTCATACGTTGTTCTTCGGTTAAGCCCGTTCCGTTATCCTCAACAATTAATTGCACACTTTCGTTGACATATACAGCTTTTATATCTATGAAATTTTTCCTGTCATGATTAATAAATGCATGCGAAATGGCGTTCTCAACTATGGTCTGTAATGAAAGGGAGGGAATAATCATTTCCTCAAGCCCGGCATCAATCAGACAGCTGTAATCAAATTTTTCGGGAGAACGCAGTTGATGTATTTTGAGATAAAGTTTAATATTCTCTATTTCCCGCAGGACTGTTGTGTCCTTATCATCAAAATGGGTGATCTTCTGGTAGAAGTGTCCGAGATACATGGTCATATCTGCGGCATTATCCAGATCTTCGCTTTTTATCATATTATATATGCTGTATAGACAGTTGTACAGGAATTGGGGTTTTATTTGAGATTTTAAAAATTTTAAATGTGCTTTGTTTAAATTCTCCTGTGCCAAATATTTTTCTTTTAATGATTTATCCAGTTGATCCACCATGTTATTAAACTGAACCGACATCATTCCGAATTCCGAATTATTTATTATATGGGTATGGGACTGAAAATCCCCATCTGCAACACGTTTCATGGCATCAACCAGTACATTGGCGGGGGCATATATTTTTCTGTATGAAACAATAATATAAAAGGCAACCGCTATTGCGGCGAAAATCAGGATGGCTATAAGGAAAGACATCATACGGGTAACGGGACTGAGTATTTCTTTTTCATTATATATGATTCCGATTATACATTGGTAAGTTTCCAGTTTGCTGAAAACTATACGGTAAAGGCCGTCTTTATCCTTATATGTAAAGGGTTCGGATTTTGTATTATTGTTGTTCTGCTCCATAATATTCTGAAGAATATTTTGATTTAATATATTATCCTTGTCCAGCTTAAAGACTTTGCCATTCATGTCTATAAGAAAAGAAGCCATGATCTTATCATTGTCTCCGAATAAAGCCTTAAGCTGCCCTGTGATCTCCGACTCACTTATTTCTATGGAAATTAACGGACGGCTCTGCCTGGGGTAGGCATAGCCTTTGATTATAGAAAAGCATTTTTCATTGGAATTTCTCAGTGAAGGCCTTACGGCCCATATGGGTTGATCTTTGTTCAATTCCTGCAAATTTCCAAGTGGCTGATATTTGTTGAAGGAGTCAACACCATATTTTGTGGAAATAACACGCTGCTGAATAGGAAGAATGACTGATACATTTGAGGCAATAAACCGTGAAGCAAAATAGAGAGACAGCCTTGATTTAAAAAGGGTATAGCTCCACAAATCCAGACTGTTTTTATCCATAACGGACATTTTGACCAGATCCTCGTCTACTAACAGCGGAGCAGCTGTCATTTCCAGATCTCTTAGTTTGTCGGAAAATTGATCTGAAATTAACTTTGTATTGTTTGCATAGGAGCTGTCTTACTCGTCACGCAGCATATCCATGCTTGAATAGCTGTATATAAGGCACAGGGCTATGGTAGGAACTATTACAAGCAGAAAACCCCCAGCCAAAATTCTTATAATGGAAGAGTGCAATAATCTTTGAAGACCCTTCATAAAATCCTCCTGAGTATGAGCCATATATTTTACAAGCAATATTTCGCATGACAATATTAACACTTTACATAAAATTTTTAAAGATAATTCGGCTCATTTTTGTCTATTTTGTATATAATGTCTGATTAGTGCAAATAAAATATGATTAAATCATGTACTCAAAATCCTTCTGTTGTTAACATGGATAAAGTAACAGACAATATTTTAATATTTGGAGGAGGAATATTAAGTATGAAAAGAAAATTGATTTCGGTGGCAAGCATGTTACTTGCAGGTTCATTGTTGTTTTCTGCCTGTGGCTCTGATTCGGGAACAACAGCTTCGGAAACTCAAAGCTCAAGCTCAGGTACAAGTGCACAGGCATTGGAAACATCCGGGGAAAAGAGTTATTTTAAAAAATATGACGAACCTATAACTCTTACAACACATGCGGTAGTTGGTGCAGATACTATGTATCAGGACGGCGGGACAGCTGAAAATAACGCCTGGACTCAATGGCAGAAGGAACATCTGGGTATTATCTGGAAGCTTAAATGGGTTGCACCGGATGCAGCAACAGACCAGCAAAAACTTGATCTGGCTTTTGCAAGCGGAGATCTCCCTGATGTTATCAGTCCGACAAAAGAACAGCTGGCAAAATATGTTGCAGAAGATCAGATTCTGCCTTTGAACAAGCTGATTGATGATTATGCTTCTCCATTGATAAAATGGGCTGTTGAGGAAGCGAAAGAACGAACGAAGGGCTCTTTATTCCTGCCTTTCACAAAAGCCGGACAAATATACGGTTTTCCCGTTATGAAGGAATTAATGGACCATTATAACACAAACTTCATTCGAGACGATGTTCTAAAACAGATGGGTGTGGCTGTACCTAAAACCCTTGGTGAATATGAAAATGTCCTTGAAAAATACCATCAGCAGTATCCAAAGGGATATGGCCTTGGCATGGATAATACCTTAAGTGCACAGTCAATACCCATGGCAGCATATAAGGCTTATCCAAAGCATTGGGTCAAAACCGGCAACGGAGAGATAGCTTATGGAAGCATACAGCCTGAAGCCCGTGAGGCTCTTGTAAAATTGGCCGAATGGTATAAAAAAGGCTATATTGATCCGGAATTTGCTGTAAAAGACAATTCCAAGCTTCAGGAAGATGTTGTCCAGGGAAATATACTGACCTATTATGGGCATTGGGCAAGCATAGCAGCGCCATTTAACGGAATGTGGAGTAAAGTATCCGGTTCCAATGTAACCTGTATGCCAAATCTAACCGGGGATGACGGGAAGACCGGAGTAATGGCAAACCCCTGGTTTGATGGCTCAAGAGCAATAACCAAATCCTGCAAGAATCCTGAGGCTGTGATGTATCTTTTAAATGAAAACTGGGATTCGTTCTATAGAAATTACAAGGATCTCCGTGAAAAGATGAAAAACTAATACGGGTACGAATTCAAGTATCCTGTAACTGAAGAAAGAAAACCGTTAAATGTTGACCAGGTTGCCAAGGATTATCCAGGAGCGGCTCAGCCAAGACAGCTTTGGAAATATGATTATCCGGCAGAACTCGAGGGCTGTGGGTTTATGAACAGTTTCTATACACATTATACCGTATTATCTGGATTTACCGGAAAACCGGTCAGCATAGCAAACGGTGAACTGGCATCTATGGTTGATGCAGTAAACAAGAATGATATTTCTGTTCTAATCGGCGAAGGAAAAAATATGTATGCCGAGTGGAATAATACAAACCCTAAAATGCTGACAACCTTTGCAAGTACATATAACTACTGGAGTGAATTTGAGAAAACCGATGAATTTTCAGCAGATGCTTTTTCTGGAGCTGCAACTCCTACTATGACGGAAAAGAAGCAATACCTCGATAAATTGGAGCTCGAAACTTATACCCGTATAATAATGGGATCACTGCCGATTACCGCATTTGATGAATTTGTTCAAAACTGGAAAAAGAACGGCGGAGATCAGATTACCAAAGAAGTAAATGAATGGGCCAAAGGGCTTTAATTGAACGAATTATATTTTCAACTATAAATTTGTTTTTTATTTGTACATGGGAGGGCCGATAAGGTCCGCCCATGTACAAATAAAAAAGCAGGAGATGGAGCAAAAATGCACACTACATACATCAAGCAAAAATGGCCATTGTATGCCATGCTTGTTATACCTGTTTTTTTTGTAATTCTTTTTAACTATGTTCCTTTGTATGGTGTTGTCATAGCTTTTAAAAATTACAGCCCGGCAAGAGGTTTTTGGGGAAGTCAGTGGGTGGGTTTAAAGTGGTTTGAAACAGCTGTTAATATGCCTGATTTTAAATTTATTTTACGAAATACATTTGTTATAGCTGTAGGTAAAATTATTTTCGGACAGGTTTTTTCCATAATATTTGCACTGCTTTTAAATGAAGTCAAAAATAAAGTCTATAAAAAGACCGTGCAGACAATAACATACTTTCCACATTTCCTATCATGGGTTATTATTGGCGGAATATTTACAGATATGCTTTTGACCAAAGGAATTATAAACCAGTTTATAGGTAGTTTTGGAATCAAGCCCATATTCTTTTTAGGCAGCAATCAATGGTTTCAGCCCACGGTTATTATCCTTGAAACCTGGAAAGAGTTCGGATGGGGAGCAATAATTTATTTGGCGGCAATGACTAATATAAATCCCGAGATTTATGAAGCGGCAATTATGGACGGGGCAAATCTGTTCAAAAGGATCTGGCACGTCACTTTACCCGGAATAAGCTCAATTATAGTTATGCTGGCTGTTTTAAGCATAGGCAATATATTGAATGCCGGCTTTGAGCAGATACTTGTGCTTTATAACCCTGCAGTTTATCAAACTGGTGATATTTTGGACACTTTTATATACCGTCAGGGACTTTTGCAGGCGCAATATTCGTTATCAACCGCTATTGGTTTGTGCAAATCAATTATTGCATTGACACTGACACTGTTAGCTAATTTTTTGGCAACAAAATATACGGATTACAGAATTTTTTAGGGGGCAGATAAAATGAATTTAACCTATACCAGGGGAGAGAGGATTTTTAATATATTTAATTATTTTCTTCTTGCCGTTATTACCTTAACCTGCATATTGCCAATGATCCATGTTATTGCTCTTTCGCTGAGTGATACGGTGTCTGCCACTTCGAATTCGGTACGGTTCTGGCCCAAAGGATTTAATTTTGCAGCGTATGAAACAATGTTCAGCAATTCTGCTTTTATAAAAGCGCTGGGCGTATCAGTTTTTAGAACTATTGTAGGTTGTTCCGTCAATATGCTTGTAACCATTTTGGCAGCATATCCGCTGTCAAAGGAAAACAGAGAGCTTAAGGGAAGAAAATTTTTAAGCTTTTTCTTTATAATTCCAATGATGATAAGCGGAGGTTTAATTCCTCTGTTTATATTGGTAAAAAATCTTCATATGCTGGATAGCATCTGGTCATTAATTCTTCCGGGCTGTGTACCGATATTTAATGTGGTAATGATGATGAATTTTTTCAGAGGAATAAACAAGAGTATCTTTGAATCGGCTTCTATTGACGGGGCAAATGAATTCGTGATTCTTATAAAAATTGTGATTCCGCTCTCTATGGCATCCATTGCCACACTCACTCTTTTCCAATTAGTCGGACATTGGAATGATTGGTTCGGAGCAACGATATATATAAATGACAGAAACAAATGGCCGCTGCAAACGCTGCTTCACAATATGCTTACCACAATAGATTTCAGCAATTTCAGCGCTGCCGATGTGAACAGGCTGAAACAATTATCAGACCGTTCCTTCCGTGGAGCAATGATTGTTTTTGCAACAATACCGATCTTATTTGTATATCCCTTTATGCAAAAGTATTTTATTTCGGGTGTAACCATTGGCTCGGTAAAAGAATAGGAGATAAGCCGTGAGCAATTATAATGAAGAACTTTTCAAAAATCCTCCTGCAAAGTTCAGAGGAGCACCATTTTGGGCATGGAATACAAAGCTTGAAAAGGATGAGCTTTTGAGGCAAATTGATATTTTTAAGGAAATGGGAATAGGTGGTTTTCACATACATTGCCGCTCGGGGCTGGAAACGGAATACCTGGGTGAGGAATATATGGAGCTGGTGGGCGCATGCAACGAAAAAGCCAAAATAGAGGACATGCTGTGCTATCTCTATGATGAAGACCGCTGGCCATCAGGCTTCGGCGGAGGCCTGGTCACAAAAGACAGAAAATACCGCGCAAGGTATCTGAGTTTTGGTCCGGCAGTTTCAACAAAGCTCGATGACAACACCGGAGGAAAGAGAAATGATGATAGGTCCGTGATTGCAAGGTTTGCGATTGTTCTCCGCGACGGCTTTTTGCAGGAATATAAACGTCTGCAGGCATCCGAAACTGTTCCCGTCGGGGCTGAGGTATGGGAGGCAACCCTGGTTATAGCGGAAGATAATCCCTGGTTCAACAACCAGGCCTATGTCAATACTCTGGATAAAAATGCCATTGAAAGATTTATAGAGGTGACCCACGAAAAATATTATGAGAAGTTCGGTGACGATTTTGGTGCGGCAATTCCCTCAATTTTCACTGATGAGCCTCAATTTACACATAAACAGACGCTGAAATTTTCCACTGACAGAACTAATATTGCATTGCCGTTTACTGATGATTTTGAGGAAACATACAAGTCGGTATATGGTGAAAGTATTATTGAGCATTTGCCGGAACTGATATGGGAATTGCCCGAGAGCAGGATTTCCGCCTCAAGAAATAATTATCACGATCATGTTGCCGAAAGATTTTCTTCAGCTTTTGCCGACACAGTCGGGAATTGGTGTAAAGCCCATAATATAAACCTTACGGGGCATATGATGGAGGAGCCGACTTTACAGTCCCAGACAGCCGCTCTGGGAGAAGCAATGCGGTCATACCGCTCATTTGATATGCCAGGTATTGATATGCTTTGCGATTGGAGAGAATATACAACGGCAAAGCAGGCCCAGTCGGCTGCGCACCAGTATGGAAGAACCGGTGTTTTAAGCGAACTGTACGGAGTCACGAATTGGGATTTTGATTTCAGAAACCACAAGCTGCAGGGAGACTGGCAGGCAGCTCTCGGTGTGACACTGCGGGTTCACCATCTGACCTGGGTGTCGATGAACGGGGAAGCAAAGCGTGATTACCCTGCCAGTATCGGCTATCAATCTCCATGGTATAAGGAATACGGTTATATTGAAGACCATTTTGCAAGGCTGAATTCGGCACTGACAAGAGGTAAGGCGGAGGTCAGGGTTGGAGTGATTCACCCTGTCGAATCCTACTGGCTGTACTATGGGCCCAACGATAAAACTGCCGGGAGAAAAAAAGAGCTGGATGATAATTTTCATGCAATCACAAACTGGCTTTTGTTTGGCCTGGTTGATTTCGATTTTATTGCAGAGTCACTTCTGCCGTCACAAGCACCAAAAGCATCAGCCGGAAAATTGGCAGTGGGTGAAATGGAATACGAAACCATAATAGTTCCCAACTGTATAACTCTGCGCAGTACAACACTTCAGCAGCTTAAAGCTTTCAAAAAAGCCGGGGGCAAGCTTGTCTTCGCAGGAGAAACGCCCTCCCTGCTTGATGCAAGGCCTTCACTGGAGGTCCGCGATTTTGTAAAGGAATGTGAATGTGATCAGTTCAATTATAAAAAAATCCACAGTGCAATTTCCGGCAGCAGAGATGTTGACATCATCAATGAAAACGGCCAAAGACCGGACAGATATATTTATCAGCTTAGAAAAGACGGCAAATACAGGTGGCTCTTTATATGCAATGCTAAACCTGCGGAAAATCCCGATATACCCCGGGAGGACAAATTGAAAATATTTGTGAGGGGAGAATGGAAGCCAACGCTTTACGATACTTTAACGGGTGAAATCCATGTTTTGTCCGCAGAATACGATAACGGAAAAACTGTAATTTCCCGTTCCTTTTATGACCATGACAGTTTGCTGCTGCTGCTTGAGGAAGCACGGGCCCGGGAGTCGGAAAAATCATATGAATATAATGTGCAAAAGATTACAGAGCTTTCACAGCCGGTTTCCTTCAGCCTTTCGGAACCTAATTCACTGGTTCTGGATTGTGCCGAATATTCATTTGACGGTAAGGAATGGAATTCCAGGGACGAGGTTTTGAGGATAGATAACAGGTTTAGAGAACTGCTTGGCTATCCCCTGCGTATGGAAGCCTGGGCACAGCCCTGGTCGGTTGAAAGGCAGGAAGAGGAAAAGCATATTCTGGGGCTGAGATACACTTTTGAATCGGAGGTTGAAGTCAGGGACTGCTATCTGGCACTTGAAAACATTTCGGGTACAGAAATTATTGTAAACGGGGAAGCTGTCAAAAAAGAAACAGAGGGTTATTTTGTTGATAAATGCATTCAAAAAGTTAAGCTCCCTGCAATAAAAAAAGGTACAAATCAGATAATACTGTATATGGATTTCTATTCAAGGACCAATGTGGAATGGTGCTATCTGCTGGGCTCCTTTGGGGTCAGTGTTGCCGGAAGTGCCGCAAAGCTGATAGATATACCGGAATCCATCAATTTTGGTAATTATGGCAGTCAGGGCTTTCCATTCTACACCGGAAATATAAAATATCAAAATATAATAAATGTAGATAGCGGTAATTATAAACTTGACTTCTCATTATACCGGTCAACGGTCATAAAGGTTTTTGTGGATGGCAATGAACGGGGAATAGTTGCATTTGCTCCTTATACCGTTGATTTGGAGGAGTTGGACAAAGGTGAACACAGCATTGACATTTTATGCTGCGGTAACAGATATAATGCTTTTGGGGCCTTGCACAATTCAGATTATTCGGAGAAATGGCACGGCCCCAACAGCTGGCGTACGGAGGGGAAAAAATGGTCCTATGAGTATCAGCTGAGAGAAATGGGAGTACTGGTCACACCAAGGCTGATAAAGTATTAAACTAATAAAATGTTAAGAGTTTAGAGCCATGCATATAAGCACCGGAAGAGGTGCTTATATGCATGGCTTTTTTGCGCTGAATTTATGTATTGACGTAATTATGTCGTAATGTTAAGCGAAGCAGGTTAATCTGGCTAGTTTTTCACAGTACTCAAAAAACTTATGAAAAGGTAAAAACTTCTTACCGATAGTAATTATAAAGAAAATTCGAGACAGCAGCCCTTTGATAGAGGAAAGTTAATGAATAGGCTTTTTTAAGCATGTGAAAAAAGTTTTTAATTAACGATCTGGAGAAGATGGTTGAAAATAGATAAACTCAGCTCCATAACATCCCGATCAAGATTGAAACTACTGAAGATATCGAGAAATGGTAACTGTAAAGCTTAAAACATGGATGAAGTTGTAAGATTTGTATTGGTATATCTTCAGTTTAAAGGTATCACCAAATTTATGGATGAGTTAGGGGCAGTTTTTGTTTTACAAAAATGTTACATTTTTCGCCAGTTTTTTTACCAATGTTCGACCAAATTTACATAATTCTACATGATACAATGATAAATGATGCAGGTTTTAGTATTGTTTAGGGTTAAAACTAAACAAATATCAAAGAGGAGGTCAAAAAATAAATCATGTTAAGTTTTTAATGCTATTGAAATTGTTTCAACTTAAAATGCACAAAAAATCATTTTTGGAGGTAATTTATGAATAAGAGGTTCTTAGTTAGAAAATATGCTTTTTTAATTGTATTTCTCAGTACTCTAATTTTTTGCATGTTTAGTAAGTTTGGAATGATAGAAGCTTTTGCGTTTTCTGGATCAGGAGCTGGAACTTCGGCTAGCCCATATGAGATAACAACAAGGGCCCAATTGGAAGAAGTTAAGAATAATTTGTCGGCTTATTATAAACTTGTTAATAATATCGATTTGGGTAATGTCGAGTGGACACCGATAGGGGCACAGAAGACACCGTTTACCGGGATTTTTGATGGGAATGGGTATATAATAAGTAATCTACAAATCAATAAGGGAACAGTAGATTATATAGGACTATTTGGAAATACAAATAATGCTACCATAACGAATGTTAAGTTGATTAATGTTAGTATAAAAGGACGAAACATGGTTGGTGGACTTGTTGGAAATGCAGCAGGTAAA
>JAEWJR010000127.1:0-49111 GCA_023386445.1 Bacillota bacterium
ATATAAGCTGAAAATACTCTTATCAAAATACTGTATGAATATATTCTGAATAACATAAGTAACGTAAGCTCCGATCATGATCAGTTCGCCGTGTGCCATGTTAATGATTTTCATAAGCCCGAAGGTAATTGCAAGACCCAACGCGGCCAGCATCAAAATGGAACTTACACTTACACCGTTAAAAATCTGCAGTAGATATGTGCTCATTGAACATCCCCTATCCTTTTTATTGTTATTGTATAAAAATGCAACTTACGTAAATGGGAAGCTTTGTTAAAGTTATTTGTTTGAGTTTGTCGGTTAAACATGGAGGTTTTTACCGTAAAACCCACACGACGTGGGTTTTAGCGAAACGCTGAAGCATGGATGCTGAATGTGAGCGACGGTAAAATAATCTATGATGAACCGTTACAAAATCATCAAATAACTTGTAAGCAACCCATTTAGGTAAGTTTGCGCCGAAGTACAATAACACTAATTACTTAGTCCTTTTGCCCAATCATAGGATTTCAGGTATGGATCAGGTTTTACACTTTCAGCGGTACTCCAGATTTCCTTTATAAGTCCGTCAGGCTGAACTTCACCTATCCTGACAGGCTTCCAGAGGTGCTGATTTTCACCTTCGATTTTTACTGTTCCTTCGGGAGCCTTGAATTCAAGCCCTTTTGCAGCTTCCTTAACCTTTGCGACGTCTGTTGATCCGGCCTTTTTAACAGCCTCCGCCCACAGATATACATTTATGTATGCGGCTTCTATAGGGTCATCCGTTACTCTGTCGGCACCGTATTTAGCCTTGTACTTTTCAACAAAAGCCTTGTTTTCAGGAGTATCTGTTGTTTGATAATAGTTCCAGGATACAAGGTGACCTGCCATATTATCTGCACCTATACCCCTGATCTCCTCTTCGGCAACACTCACCGAGCAGGTTGTAAGGTCTTTTGAAGTTATGCCCGAAGCCTTTAACTCCTTGAAAAATGCTACATTGCTGTCACCGTTGAGTGTGTTAAAAACGACGTCGGGTTTGGCAGCCTTGATCTTGTTTACAATTGTGCTGTAGTCTGTATGCCCCAGTGGAGTATACTCTTCTGCAATCAATTCACCGCCCTGGGCAGCCAGCTGCGCCTTTATGATTTTATTTGCCGTTCTTGGGAATACGTAATCCGAGCCCAGCAGGAAGAATTTTTTACCCTTGTTTTGCAGAAGCCATTCTACAGCCGGGACAATCTGTTGGTTTGGAGCAGCCCCCGAATAGAAAATATTCGGAGAGGATTCCATTCCTTCATATTGGACCGGATACCACAGAAGCCCGTTATTTTCCTCAAATACCGGCAGAACTGCTTTTCTGCTTGCTGAAGTCCAGCAGCCGAATACTGTTGCCACCTTGTCATTCTGTAAAAGTTTCTTTGCCTTTTCTGCAAACTTCGGCCAGTCAGATGCGCCGTCTTCAACAACAGGCTCGATTTTCTTTCCCAATACTCCTCCTGCCGCATTAATTTCTTCTATTGCCATCATTTCAGCATCCTTAACCGATACTTCACTGATAGCCATTGTTCCGCTCAGGGAATGAAGTATTCCTACCTTGATGGTATCCCCCGAAGCTGTTTCAGTTGATGAGGCCGCTGCTTCGGATGAAACTGCCGCCGAGGAGGATGAGCTTGTTCCGGTTGAGGTACTGCTGCCGCAGCCTCCCAGCAATGCGGATAATACAATTGATATACTTAAGCCAAGTGCCAGCCATTTCTTTTTCATAATTTGGACCACCTTTCCGAATTGGATATTTTTTAGTGTTAAGAATAATTAATACATACAATTTATGGCCATAAACGAATAATCTCTTTGCTGCAGCTGCCGTTAATCTCCAAAGAACAGCGTTATTGGTATTCCTGGCGGATTAAACAAAAAACGCTATAAGTTATGGATTTACGGCAGACATCAGGTCTGCGCGCAAGATCTCATTTCTCATAGCGCCTTAGCTACTAAATCAAGTTAAATTTTATAAAACTCCGGTTTTATATACCGTCGTGTTCCTTACACATTAATAATACAGTCATATGTGAAATTAAAAAACACCAAAAAAAAGTAAATTTACCCCTCAAATCTGCAATTCTGAAATTTTAAAATTGCATTTCTTGGTGTATAGGAATTTATAATTTTTTATTGAAAAATCCCAAATTTCTATACACGGGGTTTGAAAAGGGGAATCCCCTTTCCGGTTTCAGGAGGGTGCTCAGAAATGTGAAACATTTTGTCGAAGGGAACCTAGGGTTCCCTAGTGAACAAGAAAATTAGCTCGCTATACAGACATAAGCACTTAAAACTTAGCGAAGCGAATTTTCTTGTATTCCATGGGTGTCAGTCCAGTATAATTTTTAAATAGTGCTGAAAAATAATCAGTCTTTTTATAGCCAAGTTTTTCACTTATTTCATAATTCCTGTAGTCCCCTGATACAATTAAATATTTTGCATGTTCCATCTTTATTTTGGTCACATAATCATTGAAATTGCATGCCACCTTCTGCTTAAAAAGCTTGCCCACGTAATCCTTGCTTATATGCACCTCATTAGCTATAATTTCCAGATTGATTTCCTTTTCTATATTGTCAATTACACACTGGCATATCTTTCTGATTAAGCTGTCAGGATGATTGAGCTGATATTTGCGGACTTTCTCCATTATTTCACCAAGTCTTTCCATAAACTCAAGGCCTATGGCTTCGATTCCTGTCAATTCCTTTATATGTGAAAAGTCAGTTGTTCCCTCAATTTTGGCGAGCCAGGGAAACTTTTCGTCAATTTTTGTCCGGATATTGAATAGCAGTGTATTTGCCAGAACCCGTACTTTTGCAGCATCACAGTCATAAAGAGTGCAAATTTCAGCAAACGCTTCCTTTGCTGTACTCTTAAGCTCTGTGTCGGCATTTATTATTTGTGAAATAATCAGTTTTTCATGCTCGCCGGGGTAATAGGCTTTGTTATCTTCCTCATATACCTTTTCGAAATTATTAATTCTTTCTTCCTGCTCTTTTTTGGCAGCTATATAGACTTTTGCTCTTGTTAAAATGTCCGACAAGGCCGCTTCTTCCAGAGGTTTTGTCATATATTCAAACACCCCGTATCTGATGCCCTGTTTTGCAAACTGAAAATCACTGTGTGTGCTTAAAAATATTACACAGGTATCAAGGTTTTGGGTTCTCAACTCCTGAATAAATTCTATCCCGTCCATACCCGGCATTTTGATATCGGTTATTATAAGCTCATACCTGGTTTCAGCCAGCTTTTGCAAGGCCTCTTTTCCGTCACAGGCCTCTCCCTCTATAACGAAACCGCATTGCTCCCAGTTCTTAAACCTTTTAAGCATATATAAAGTTGCAAGATCGTCATCAACAATCATTACCCTGTACATTTCCAATTTAACCTCCAAGCCATGCACTCTTCAAATATTAATTTAAACCTTCGCACTAATCATGTTCAGACAAATTTCAGCCTGTTCAAAATTAAACACCGCAATAGAATTCTTAAGTTCCAGATAGATACTTTCGTCAATGTTCTCCCTGATAATCCTGTGGTTTTCCTCAAAGTAATCTTTTGCATCCGAGTCGGCAATGGCCACATAATTATGAAGATTTATAATGATTTCAGGGAAACCGCCCTCAGTTTTCACTGAATCCTTGCCACCTCCGCCTGTTTGACTGCCGATATAACCGGCAGCCTCATCACACAGCCTGTGAAGTCCTGCACTGATATCAATTATCAGCTTCCGAATCTGCTCATCAAACCTGTCTCCTTTTATGGTTCCTTCCAGGTCCTTACAAAGTTCGAACAAGCTGACTGCACCAAGATTTCCTGTCAGACCCTTGAGCTTGTGAACCATATCTCCCATTGCAGTAAAATTTTTTGTTTCGAACAGCGATTGTATCTGGTCTCCATCCCATCTGTGCCCTTCAACAAATTGCTTAAGGATTCCGGCATATTTTTTTCTGTTTCCTCCCAGCTTTGCCGCTCCCGTTTCAAAAACGGAATATGCCGGTTCATAGCCGTAAATAGCCTTATGGGCAGCATCGTAAAAATAAGCGGGCTCTGCCGCCCCGCCGTCACCCGTTCCTGTAACCTTTTTTATCATCCTTGAAAGTTCGGCGGGGTACAAAGGTTTGGTTAAAAATCCATTCATTCCTGCCAATTTTGCCTTTTCCTCAACACCGTCAACCGCGTCGGCGGTAAGAGCAATTATCACTGTATTTCTTCCTGTTTCAAGCTCCCTTATGTTTTTGGTGGTTTCATATCCATCCATATCAGGCATACGTATATCCATAAGTATAACATCAAACAAATTCTCTTTTACAAGTTCTATTGCAGCGCGTCCGCTTGCAGCGGTATATGTCTGGAAACCCAGAACCTTCAATATTTCTCCTGTCATCTGCAGGTTGATATCATTATCCTCCACCAATAGTATCTTCCTGTTTGCAAAAGCTCTGTCTGAAAGGTTTTTTTCCATTTCCTCCAGGAGCAGTGCCTTGCCGGCAACTACCGCAAACTGCGCGGTAAATGTAAAACAGGAGCCCCCTCCCTCTTCGCTTTCAACACTTATTGCCCCTTTCATCAATTCGGCTATGCTTTTGCTGATTGCAAGGCCGAGACCTGTGCCTCCATATTTTCTCGTTGTTGAAGCATCACCCTGTGTAAAATGATCAAAAATAATTTTTTGCTGTTCTTCCGGTATTCCTATACCGGTGTCTTTTACACTTACAGAGGCAATTATCAGGTCATCCTCCAGGGCTGTGTAATCCAAACTGATGGTTATTGAACCCTTTTCGGTAAATTTTATGGCATTTGACACAAGATTCAGCATTACCTGCCTTACCCTGGTAACATCACCCGACAGCACCCTGGGAATACGGTCATTTATATTCAGACTTAGTTCAAGTCCTTTTCTCGCGGCTTCCACACCCACCATACCGTATATATCCTGAACTGCCTTTACTATGTCAAAATTGACCTCCTCCAGAAGCATTTTCCCTGCCTCAATTTTTGAAAAATCCAGTATTCCGTTGATCAAACCCAATAAATTATTTGCAACCATCCCGATCTTATCACTGTACTCTTTTTGTCTTGCCTCAAGATATGTATCGTTAAGCAGAAACTGATAGCCTATTATGGTATTCAACGGTGTCCTTATCTCATGGGACATGCCGGCCAGGAATTGGCTTTTTGCATTGTTTGCAAGTTCGGCCTCTTCTTTTGCTGCTCTCATGGTTTTTTCCGCTTCCATTCTCTTCTGGAGCTCATGGTGAAAGGAAAAATACAGTTCATTAAAGGTACTTGCCAGCTGCTGCAGCTCCAGTGTTCCTTCCGGACTGAGGCTGAACTTGTCGTCCTCAAAGGAAAATTTTCTTAGCAGCTTGGTATAACCGTTTATGGGGTTGGTAACGTATTTAAAAAGAGTGCCGATCAGTACGGCTATGGCACCGATTATTATCAGGGCCAGCACTATCTGCACGACTGCAGCCGTCGATGTGGCATCCCTTGCCGCTTCCAGCTCATTTTCCAGACGTGCGTTCATAACCTCCTGAAATTTGGCTATTGGGTCCATGATGTCTTTCTTGTCGGAGTCATATTGGGAATCAAACATTATTTCTCTGGCCTTATTCAGTTTTTCAGCACTCCCGAGTTTCTTATCCTCCTGCTCCAGCCCGAAGGATGCCACCTCCGGTACCATCACCTTCTCGGGAACCTTCAAAGCCTCCAGCACCAGCCTCATGGATCTTCTTTCGGTATTTACAAGGGCATCGGAATGCTGCTTTGCATTTGCCAGCAGTTCCAGCTCTTCTTCTGGAAATTCCAGCTCCCTCACCTTCAAAATTACCTTATCCCTTGTCTGCGTATCATTAATCTCCTCCCAATATCTCTGAAGGTGCACTATATCGGTAGTGATGGCATATTTACGCGCCTCATCGGTCAAATAATCGGAAGCGTCTGCCAGATCCATACCCAGCTGTTTGAATTCCATCCTCCGCCGTTCGGCCTCCTGCTCCGACTCAATACTGGAGCGCATATAAACTATACTTCCAATGAGTAAAACAGATATTAAAAAAAATATTCCAAGTATAAGACTGCTTATTGTAGATTGTTTGATTGCTATCTGAGATTTCAAGCGGATCACCTCCTGCCGCATACATCCTGAAACCGGAAAGGGGATTCCCCTTTTCAATCCCAGCGTATAGGAATTTATCCATTTGGAATTTTGTAGTGTACTCATTCAAACTCAGTATTATCAGTGCCTCATCACTGTTCCAAAATTTATAAATTCCTATACTCTAAGAAATACGCAAAAAAAGCGCTCAAGTCAATGCAAATGTGCAATAACCTGGCGCCGTTGCCGTTCTGCTTTTTAATTATATTAATTATACAAGCTTCAGAATTTCCTGTCGACTATTTTAATTAATTATTATAAAATGTTTTACATGGTTTTATTTCCTGCATCGACCAAAACCGATTATATTACTGAGGAGACTGTATTAAATGAACAGCAGCGGCGCAATTGATAAATACGAAATCCTGATAGTTGACGATACTCCCGAACAGATTGAAATGGCCATGCTGGTATTAAAAAGCAACAATTACAAGGTCCGCGTTGCCACAAAGGGTGAAACGGCACTTAAGCTGCTGGAACGGCAAAAACCGGATTTGATCCTTCTGGATATTTTTATGCCTGAAATAGACGGGTTTGAACTGTGCAGAATTATAAAGCAAAATGATGATTTTAAAAATATACCCGTCATATTTTTGACTTCAAGTGATGACGAACAGAGTATAAAGAAAGGTTTTGATTCAGGTGCACAGGATTATGTGACAAAACCCTTCAACACGACAGAACTGCTTGCCAGAGTAAAAACTCATATCAAGCTTAAAGAACAGACCGAATCTCTATATCTTGCCAACAGGGAGCTTGACAGCTTTTGCTATTCCATAGCCCACGACCTTAAGGCACCGCTCCTGTCAATCAGCAAGCTTATAGAATATCTTTCCCTTGATTACCATGATAAATTAGGAGATGAAGGAAACAGCCTGATAAACAACATACAAAAAAAGTCCACCGAGCTTACGGCAATCATAAACCACCTTCTGGAATTCTCCCGGATGTGTGAAATGGATATGAAGCTGGAACCAATAAATCTAAATACTTTGATACAAAGTGTTTTTGACGAACTCATGCTGGCTCAGCCTGAACGGACAGTGGTACTGGATATGCCCAGGCTTCCTGAAATAACCGGTGACAGCATCATGCTTAGAATACTTGTAACCAACATATTGTCAAATTCACTTAAATACACCGCCCGGCGGCAGCAGGCCGAGATATCTGTTGAATACACCGGGCACCAGTATGATTATGTATTTTGCATAAGAGACAACGGAGCCGGTTTTGATATGAAATACTCCGCAAGGCTTTTCCAGGTGTTTCAAAGGCTGCATTCCTCAAAAGAGTTTGAAGGCTCAGGAGTGGGGCTGTCCATATGCCAGAGGATATTAAAGCGGCATAACGCAAAGGCCTGGATGACAGGTGAAGTGGAAAATGGGGCTTCCTTCTACTTTAGTTTCCCGAAAACCGCTAATTAAATACTCGTTCAAATTCTTAACAAAAAAAACTCCAACCTACCTTCTCACACTAAGTTGGAGCCTGCGGGCATCAGCACTGACACCCTAACACGATTAAGAGGAATGTTTAAATTCATTCCATTGGCAACTATATATAAAATGCAGTTATGGGACCGCATCTTATACCAAACTGACAGACAAAAAAGGCGCACAAGTATTTTATAACTTGGCGCCCATGCCTTTTAAAAGTTGAGTTTATCTTTATTGTAGCTCTATTACACTTTAAATGCAATTTCTTTTCAATTTTTTCAGCAATCTTGTGCTGGAGACTAACCTACGAGGCTTCGGCCTCTTCAAACTGGCTGTTGTACAGTGAGGCATAGAAACCGCCGGAAGACAGCAGCTCTTCATGTGTACCCTGCTCTACAATATCACCGTTTTTCATTACAAGTATCAAATCCGCATCTCTGATTGTAGAAAGTCTGTGTGCTATGATAAAGCTTGTTCTGTTTTTCATCAGATTTTCCATAGCCTTTTGTATAAGAACCTCGGTTCTGGTATCGACTGAACTTGTTGCTTCGTCCAGTATCAGGATCTTCGGGTCTGACAGTATTGCACGGGCAATGGTCAAAAGCTGTTTCTGACCTTGTGACACGTTGCTGGCTTCTTCATTGAGAACCATATTATATCCGTCAGACTGTGTCTTTATAAAGTGGTGGGCATGTGCGGCTTTTGCAGCCTGAATAACCTCTTCATCAGTTGCATCAAGTCTTCCATAACGGATGTTTTCCATTATTGTACCGTTAAACAGCCAGGTATCCTGAAGCACCATGCCAAATATGTCTCTTAAGTCATTTCTCTTGAAGTCCATTGAATTTATGCCATCGATAAATATATCTCCGCTGTTGAGATCATAGAAACGCATCAGCAGTTTTACAATAGTAGTTTTTCCCGCCCCGGTCGGCCCTACAATGGCCACTCTCTGGCCTGGTCTGATTTGGGCGGAAAAATCATTGATGATTATATTTTCAGGATTGTATCCAAAGTGGACATTTTTAAATTCAACCTCACCCTTGACATTTTCAGTACTTGCGGGTTTTTCAGCATCTTTTGGCTCTTCCTCTTCACCAAGGAACGCAAAAACTCTCTCCGCAGCCGCAGCTGTGGACTGGAGAATGTTTGCAACCTGTGCTGCCTGCCCGATGGGCTGTTGAAAGTTTCTTACATACTGAATGAAAGAAACGATATCACCTACCTGTATGGTACCTTTAATTGTCAGCCAGCCGCCGAGTATGGTTACAAGCACATATCCGATATTTCCGATGAAACCCATGATAGGGAACATCATACCTGAGAGGAACTGTGATTTCCAGGCCGATTTATGCAGCTGGTCGTTAATGCTGTCAAACTTGTCTACAGCCCTTTTCTCTCCGTTAAAAGCTTTCATTATGCCGTGACCGCTGAAGATTTCTTCAACATGTCCATTTACCTGCCCAAGGGATTCCTGCTGGGATTTAAAGTATTTTTGCGACTGCTTGACAATTATTCCAATGAATATTATTGACAGAGGAATGATTGTCACTGAAACCAGAGTCATCAGCCAGCTGATTGTCAGCATCATTACAAGTACTCCAACGAGTGTTGTAAAGGAGGTTATCATCTGGAACAGACTCTGGTTCAAAGTCTGGCTCACAGTATCAACATCGTTTGTAACCCTTGACAATACCTCTCCGTGTGTCATCCTGTCAAAGTATTTGAGCGGCATGCGGTTTATTTTCTCGGCAATCTCTCTTCTGAGGTTGTAGGATATCTTTTGGGCCACCCCGGACATTATATAGCCACCGACAAATGAAAACAAAGAGCTTGCAGCATACAATACAATCAAATATATTAATGTCTTTCCAATAAAATCAAAATCTATTGAACCGCCGGTAGCTTTGCCGATCAGTCCTTCATAAAGCTTTGTTATTGCATCGCCGAGGATTTTCGGGCCTCTTATTCCTACGATTACGCTTCCAATGGCAAATATAAATACAACTATTATACGTGGTATGAATGGCTTTATATATGTTAACAGCTTTTTCATAGTGCCCTTGAAATCTTTAGGCTTCTCCGCTTTCATACCCATTTGACCGCCGCCCATTGGTCCGCGTCCTCCCTTTCTGGAGGCATGGTGTTTTACATTTTCATTTTTACTCATGCCAATTCCTCCTTTGACAGCTGTGACAGAGCTATCTGCTGGTAAACCTCGCAGTTTGCAAGGAGTTCTCTGTGTGTACCCATTCCAACAACCCTGCCTTCATCCAGAACCAGGATCTTATCAGCATTCATAACCGTACTGATTCTCTGAGCAACAATTAATGCCGTAACACCTTGAGTTTTTGATTTCAGGGCTTTTCTCAAAGCCGCATCCGTCTTATAGTCCAGTGCAGAGAAGCTGTCGTCAAAAATGAATATCTCAGGCTTTTTAACCAGGGCTCTTGCAATTGACAGTCTCTGCTTCTGACCGCCGGATACATTTGTACCGCCCTGTGCTATTTCTGTTTTATAACCGTCTTCTTTTTCGCTGATAAATTCCGTTGCCTGGGCAATATCTGCCGCAAACTTAAGATCTTCTTCACTTGCCGATTCCAAACCATATCTCAGGTTACTTTCAATCGTACCCGAAAAAAGAATTCCTTTTTGGGGGACATAACCGATTCTTTCCCGTAATTCCTTCTGCGGCACTTCTCTTATATCAACACCGTCAACCAGTATCTGACCTGCAGTAACATCATAGAAACGGGGGATAAGGTTTATAAGTGTTGATTTACCGCTTCCGGTACTCCCTATGAATGCCACAGTCTCACCCGGCTCTGCTGTAAAATCGATACCTGAAAGTACTTCATCCTCGGCTCCCGGGTATTTGAATGCCACATCCCTGAATTCAACCTTACCTTTTAAGCTCTTATTAAATTCTTTATTGCTTTTTGGATCCAGTATGGAGCCCTTTGTATTGATTACCTCTGCTATACGGTTAATTGATACCGACGCACGGGGCAGTGTAATCGAAACCATTGAAATCATAAGGAAAGCAAATATGATCTGCATTGCATACTGCATGAACGCCATCATATTACCAACCTGCATGTTTCCCATATCCACCTGATGTGAACCTACCCATACTATCAACAGCGTTACTCCGTTGAGTATGAGCATCATTAACGGAAACATTGCCGTCATTATCCTGCTTACAAAGAGATTTGTATTTGTTAAATCGGCATTGGCCTTCTCAAATTTCTCTTCTTCCTTCTTCTGCGTACCGAAGGCTCTGATTACCAGCATACCTGTCAGGGACTCACGTGTAACCAGGTTCAGTTTGTCGATAAGCTTCTGTATACTCCTGAACTTTGGAATTGCCACTGCAAACATTACAAGCACCAGGCTGAGAATTGCAAGTACTGAAACGCCTATTACCCAGGACATGGAGGTGTCAGTGTTCATGGCTTTGAGGAAACCTCCTATTCCAAGGATTGGAGCATAAAATACCAGTCTCAGGAACATTACCATGAACATCTGCACCTGTTGAATATCATTTGTACATCTGGTTATAAGCGATGAGGTCGAGAACTTGTCAAATTCGGTATTTGAAAATTCAACAACATTTTCAAATACGTTCCTTCTGAGACTTTTACCAAGACCCGCCGAAACTCTGGCTGCCAGCAATCCGACAAGTACTGCGGCAATCATGCCTACGAGTGCAACACCAAGCATTTTCAACCCGGCCAGAAGAATATAGTCCGACTGCATTTTTCCTGTATCCCTGCCAAGAGCTTCGTATTCACCCTTTACATAGACTACGGCACCCTGGCTTACGATACTGCCCGGCATTGACTCAAATTTCTTATCAATTGCACTCTGCATGGACTTAACTTGCTCTGGAGGCAATTTGGCCAAAAGTGCAAAAGGATCGGTGTCCTTCGGAAGCTGTGCCAGGCTCTTTGAAAACTCATCATTACCTGCACTGCCGGCCTCCTGAAAGGCTGCAATACCTTTTGTTTCCAATGTGTAGGCCATCAATTCGGGCTTGCCTAAAACTTCAATCAATTTATCGGTAGTTTCCTTGTCAATGTCATTGAGCTTATATACATCGTTGTTTTTTATCTCAGGATATTTTTTTGAGTAACTGTCTAAATCAGCCTGAGAGATATCAGACTTTTCGATCAACGTGTAATTGTTGAGTACCAGCTTTTTATCCGTATCATTCATGAAAAAGGTCAGTTTATCCATTTCGCCTTTTCTGATTATATTCGGAACTGCATTTTCAATACCCTTTTGTTGAATACCTACATTAACAATATTGGACATATAGTCGGGAAGTGACAAGTCACATACCGCCTGTAAAAGTAAAAAAGCAATTATTCCAATAATGGCTGCAACATGCGGCTTCAAGTGTTTCAATATTTTACCCATGAATTACTCCTTCCTTCTTTAAAAGCAGCAAAATTTGTAGTAGTCTGTAACATATCATTTCAAGTCAAAGACCATTAATTTTCAAGAACTCATTTAATTATAAATACATAACTATTATATGTCAATAATAATTTTGATTGTATAATTATTATGAATAGTGTATAATAATTATGTCAAATTATTTGCATGTATGATGTCTGCCTAATATATATACAGGTAGTATTGCCACTTATCTGACAAGATAAAGACTAACTATAATATACGCTGAACTTGTTATTAAGTCTTGTTAAAATTACATGATTTTTGTCATTAACGGAAAGGGAGTTTTAGAGATGTTTACCAAGGAAACTTTGATTGAAATATCAAACAACATGTTTTTTTTGTTCCTGTCATTAAATCATAAAATGATAAACCGGAACATTATGTTAAGAGGACTATCTGTTCCGCCTTCACATATCAAGGTAATTTTCTATCTGACCACCAACGGACCCAGTCCCGTTTCGAAAATTGCCAATGACCTGGTTATATCAAAGCCTAATATGACACCCATTATCGATAACCTGATCACCGAAGGGTATGCTGTCAGATATGACGACCCGAACGACAGGCGAATAATCAACATCAAGGCTACTGAAAAAGCCTTTAACTTTTTAAAGCAGAAAAAACAGGAGATAGTTCAATCGGTATCAGAAAAAATTTCAGTTCTGGGTGAAGAGGATATTGAAGCATTAAAGGCCTTAATTCCGCAATTGACCGAGATTCTTGGAAAGATAAAGTAATAATATTTTCTTGACTCTCCTTATAACAAGAACTATAATATATGGTAATACATTAATTTAATAGCGTCGGATGATTGATGGAGGAGAGTTCCTTTGCAGGACAAAGGACACCGAAGGAGTAGCACTCTCAGGTAAAAAAGGACTTCATCAGGACGGATCTCTGGAGAGACCAATGTTGGCGCCGAAGGGGCAATACGGATGATTCCGTCAATCTCTCAGGCAAAAGGACAGAGTGTGCATTATAACTATTTTCATAATAGTTTTATTTTGCGTTTCTTTGCAATTCAGAGGTCAAATCACACAGATTTGGCCTTTAAATATTTATACAATAAATAAAGGAGTGTTTTTATGAACAGAGTTTATAATTTTTCTGCAGGCCCTTCAATGCTGCCAGAACCTGTTTTGGCAAAAGCTGCTGAAGAAATGTTAAATTACAATGGTACAGGCATGTCTGTGATGGAAATGAGTCACAGGTCAAAAGTGTACACTTCCATAATTGAAAATGCTGAAAGTCTCCTTCGTAAACTTATGAAAATAGACGATTCTTATTCGGTATTATTTGTACAGGGCGGAGCCTCAACCCAGTTTTCCATGGTTCCAATGAACCTTTTCGGTAAATACAAAAAAGCTGATTTTATTAATACCGGAAACTGGTCAAAAAAGGCCATTTCCGAAGCAAAACTGTATGGTTCGGCAAATGTAATCGCTTCTTCCGAAGAAGCCAAATTCACATATATACCTGAAGAATATGAGCTTTCACAAGATATTGACTACGTTCATATCACCAGCAACAACACGCTGGAGGGCACACGCTTTGTGACCTTACCTGAAACCGGCAATATACCTCTTGTTGCCGATATGTCGAGTGAAATAATGTCCAGGGAAATTGATGTTAACAGCTTTGGAGTTATTTATGCCGGCGCTCAGAAAAACCTCGGTCCGGCCGGACTTACCATAGTAATAGTAAAAAACGACTTGATAGGCAAACATCTGGATATTACGCCTACCATGATGAGATATGAAACACATGCAAAAGAAAAATCCATGTATAATACTCCTCCCTGCTACAGCATCTATGTTGCAGGCCTTGTATTCAAGTGGCTCGACGACATGGGCGGTGTTAAAACCATTGAAAAAATAAATAATGAAAAAGCTGCTATCCTCTATAATTTCCTTGATGAATCAAAAATGTTTTTAAACAAGGTAAACAAAAAGGACAGATCTTTGATGAACATACCTTTCACAGCTCCAACAGACGAACTGAATGAAAAGTTCATAAAGGAAGCCGAACAGGCAGGTCTCAGCACTCTGCGCGGTCACCGTCTCATTGGCGGCATGAGAGCCAGCATTTACAATGCAATGCCTGTTGAAGGTGTTATTAATCTGGTTGAGTTCATGAAGAAATTTGAGCTGGAAAACAAATAATTGCACGGAAGGATGGATAACTATGTACAAGATACAAATGTTGAATAAAATTGCCAATTGCGGACTTGATCTGCTGCCGGCCGAAAACTACGAAATATCCTCCGGGGAAGCTAATCCCGACGGTATACTGGTAAGAAGTGCAAACATGCTGGAGATGGAAATCCCCAAAAATCTAAAGGCTATTGCCAGAGCAGGTGCGGGAGTAAACAATATTCCCATTGAAAAATGTACTGAAATGGGAATAGTAGTTTTTAACACACCAGGTGCAAACTCCACAGGAGTTAAAGAACTGGTTATTGCCTCACTCCTGCTTGCTTCAAGAAAAATCACCAAGGGTATTGAATGGGCACAAACCTTGAAGGGCAAGGGCGATGAAGTTCCAAAGCTTGTTGAAAAGGGAAAGTCCCAGTTTGAAGGTCCGGAAATCATGAATAAAAAAATTGGCGTTATCGGCCTGGGTGCTATAGGCGTAATGGTGGCTAATGACTGTATATCCCTGGGCATGGAGGTTATGGGATATGATCCGTATATTTCGGTAAAGGCTGCATGGGGATTGTCAAGCTCGGTTATCAGAGCTACCAGTCTGGATCATCTCCTGTCCACCTGTGACTATGTAACAATTCATGTACCTCTGACCAATGAAACAAAAAATACTCTGAATAAAGAAAAATTTGAAATTATGAAAAAGGGTATAAGAATAATAAACCTTGCCAGAGGCGGACTGGTATCAAATCAGGATCTGCTGGAAGCCATCGGCAACGGCACCGTTGCCTGCTATGTAACCGACTTCCCCGAGGATGAACTTCTTGGCATTGATGAAATTATTACAATACCTCATCTAGGTGCTTCTACCCCTGAATCAGAGGAAAATTGCGCAGTTATGGCTGTCAATCAGATAAGAGACTATCTGGAAACAGGTATGATTAAAAACTCCGTGAATTTCCCTGACTGCGACATGACACCCACCGACAAAACAAGGATAATCACTGTTCACCGCAACATTCCCAACATGATAGGTCAGATGACAACCATCCTTGCTGCCAACAAGATCAACATTGCAGATATGCTGACACGACACAAGGATACTATCGGCTATAATGTAATTGATATTGAAGGTGATCTGAATGAGGAAGTTATAGAAAAAATAAGAGCTATTGACGGAGTTAAGACAGTCAGAGTCATATCACAGAATTAAGCCGTTTTTGATACTGTTCTTTCAGTTAAAATTCATAAAAAAAAGGAGTGTTGCAACACTCCCTTTTTTTATTTGGTTTTTAAGCTCTCAAGTTTTGGAGTTAATTTTTCGATCATACCCTTAGGAGCTTTCTCTTTAAACATTTTCAAGCACAATTCCTCAGATACTACCTTGACATTATTTTTAACTAACCAATCTTCAATTTCGTGTTTAACCAAACCTGAAAAAATTGAAGGAACAGCATCCATAACCAGAGCAAACATTTTTTTGCTGTTACCCTCCCAGGTCAAAGTCTCCAGAACAGAACTTCTCATATATTGCCTCCTAAATTTTACAAGTAAGTTTATAGGATATCATTACATCTTATGGCAATAATATGAAATTGGTTCATCATTTCATAAAAAAAATGAGGCTGTTGAAAACTAAAACAACTGCAACACATGTATTGCATCTGTCTGATTTCGGCAGCCTCAAGGGGTTTATCAGTTTAGAAGTAATAAACTTAACTAAACTAAAACTTTTTTAAATGTTAAAGGGGGCTATTAAATCTTCAAAAGTATCTCTGCGTCTTATCAGTACTGCTTCCCCGTTCTCTTTTATCATTACTTCTGCCGGGCGCAGTCTCATATTGTAGTTTGAGCTCATGGCAAAACCGTAGGCACCTGCATCCATGATTCCAAGTATGTCCCCTTCTTCTATCTCAGGGAGCTTTCTGTGCTTTGCTATAATATCTCCGGTTTCACATATATTGCCTACAACTGTTACCTCCTCGGTCGCACCCTGATTCCGGGGCTGTCCGTTTCTATATACCTCAATTTCATGATGTGAGTCATACATAACAGGTCTTGCAAGTACGTTAAATCCTATGTCTGTACCTACGTATCTATTTCCGTAGTTATTCTTGGTTGCGTAAACAGTGCCGAGCAATATTCCGCTTTCAGCGACGATGTACCGGCCCGGTTCGGATTTGAACAATATTTTCTTTCCGTATTTTCCTGTCCACTCAACAAGTACGGCAGTAAGCTTTTCCCTGAAGCTTTCCAGATCAAGCGCAGCCTGCCCCTCCTGCTTCCTGTAAGGTATTCCGAATCCTCCGCCCATATCTACAAAATCTATGTCTTCAAACTGCTCGGCTACTGAAAGCAATGATTTTACACCTTCAATGTATGAATCACCTTCCATGAACAGTGAGCCTATATGCTGATTTATTCCTGAAATTTTCAGATTATATTTATTTGCTATCTCCTTAACCTGGGGTACACAGTCAATATTAACCCCAAACTTGGTTTTCTTGCCGGCAGTTACAACCTTTTCGTGGTGTCCCGCACCCACTCCCGGATTAAATCTCACAGCGGCCTTTCCGCCCGGATTTATTTTACCCAGAAGCTCCAGCTGTGAAAGCGAATCCACACTTACCAAAACCCCGTTGTCAACTGCATACTTAAGTTCCGCTTCCGAAACATTGTTCGGTACAAAGAACAATTCCTCAGGCTTGTAGCCTGCATGGAGCAAAAGCCTGATTTCACCGGCTGACATGGCATCGGCTCTCAAGCCCTCTTCCCTTACGGTTTTTATTATCTGCAGATTTGAATTTGCTTTAATTGAATAGTTAGGTATAAAATGCGGGTAATCCACCAGATTCTTCATATCTCTGCACTTTTGTCTCAATATTTTTTCATTATAGACATATAAAGGACTTCCAAATTCCTTTATCAACTTCCCAGGATCCGAGTTTCCGAAAAAATTCATTTTGGTTGAATAGTATTCAGTCATAACATGCCTCCATTATTATTTAGTATTTATATTTATAAGTTTTATTTCATTAGTAAGAGAATCCTTAATCAGGTCCACCATGTTTGAGTTTCGGGAAAACAGGCTTGTAGGGTTTGTCCCGTTAAGCTGACCCGTCAGAACATTTTCCGAATCGGTAATAAGTCTTACACTTCCGGATTGCTTATTTGAAATATAACAAATCATGCCTTCGGCCCCAAGCTGCTCCGAGGTTATTATTACCACTTTTAGTCCTCTGTCCCTGGCATCGGAAAGTTCCTTCATAACAAACTCAAGCTGTTCCCTTGATGTGGAAATATATACCCTTTTTTGGGCCTGATTTATAAGGTTTTTCATTTTATCAAGTATCTGCTGGGTCCCTTTTATTGTGACAAAGCTGTCACCGGAAGCATTAATCCGAGGAATTTCCTCCTGAATAACCTTCATGACACCTGCAAATTTTCTTTTTAAATTCTGAACCAGTTCTTCAGGGTCTACGGCAGTATATCTGGCTGTTTCGCCGTTAATCCTGTAGGCGCCGCCCTTATCGGAAAGACCTGCAAGACCGAGATATGCGTTTGATCTTGGAATACCGGTTAATTTGGAAGCTTCATACCCGGTAAGCTCGCCTTCTCTGCACAGTGTTACATAGAGTATGGACTCATGTTTAGTGAAACCGGCTTGCATCAAGGCATCGATTAAATCCATAAACGCACCTCCGCATGACAATTAATAGTGGTTCTATATAAAACCACTATATACTAATATTAAATTACTGTCAACCGCATGAGTATTAATTTACACAGAAAAGTGCACATATCAAGACATATTATGCCATATATAACATAATGTGAACAACTTACAGGTTCCATTTCAATTGAGAAAGCCCGGGGTATGGTAATTTAACATGTTGGCCGGTTAACTTAATACGCTTTTCCGGGTTACTTTCATGGTTAAAATCTGGTTGTATAGACCATAAGGAACAACTTTATCTCATATCTGTACAATCAATAGTGCTCCCGACCGCTATCCACCAATGGATTGCCTACAAATTTCAAGCAAGCTCTTCTAATCAGGCTTCTCATTGGTGGATACGTTCTCGCACACTATTGAAGCACGGTTCTTTAAAGTTGTTCCCGGTGATGCAACAGCTATTTATTACGGAAAGTACATGCACTTTTAAACCAGCACAACATATTAATTACCTATTCCGGGCTTAACTTTATCAATACGTTTATGATAAGTGTTCTCCTACTCCATTCAAGCGGCAGGGAACTGTGATTATTTAATGTTTCAGCAGCTTTTCCTCCAGCTGGCGGAGCTGTTCCTTTGAAGGTGCGGTATTGTCATACCGCGCTTTGTCGTAGCATTCCGCCAGCAGCGCATTAAACTGCTCTGGCACAGGAGATATGCCGCCTGCCTCGCGGCATATCTCCTGTGCCGTAGAAGCATTTGTCACTTTTACTCCCGACTTTCTTATCCTGCTGATAAAGTATTTCATCAGCCTTCTTACTTTAGCTGTATCATCGGGTAATTTATCGTATGGAACTTCCCTTTTAAGGATACCCGCTGCCAGGTTTTGAAATCTGGAAGCCAGATTTTTCAGGTTCCTGTCCAGCAAACTCTCCTTTTCATCAGTGTGGCCGTTCTCGGAAACCATTTCAATTGTATGTTCACCGCTGCCAAACCATTTGATAAGTTTGATGATCAATCTGATTAAAAGCTTCAGTACGTGATAAATACAAAAGACAATAAAGCCTATAACCAGCAGAGTTCCAATAATATTAATGAGCATATATATTATTTTATCAAATAAGGAAGGGTCTTTAGCATCCTGATTGAATATAAAGTCCTGCATTTGCTGTTCGGGAACCTGCATATCTTTATTACCGCCGGTCAGCAAACCTGCAAGCAGAGCGAAAAATCTCCCTATAAGGCTGAGCACAGACTTATATATAGTTGTTACCTGTCCAAAGGAACCCACCAGGAGCAGGACTGCCAGGATAATGCCGGCAAATACCTGATTGTTTTTACGTTGTGTGCTGCTGATGCCCATGCTGTTTTTTCCAAACCTTCTGGAATCATCTACCTGCTTCATTATCAGGATTATGATTGCCGTAACAGTTGAAATACATATGGCAGTATAACCAAAAAAGGCCATATCTGACGAATTAGTGTAAAAAAAGATTAAAGCAAGCAATATATTGGAAATCATGGTGGCCGTTGCAAGTTGTATTGCAATGTCCCTGCCCGTGGTAACATTTATTTTAACACGGCTGAAAATAAACATGCATATAATGGCTGTGAATAGGGCCACAGGACTTACTCCAACTGCAAGCAGCGCTGCGAGTACCGATAACACAAGGGTTATGGCTTTATAAACAAAAGGTCCCGGCTTAAATCTGCATATTAAAATTGCCGTTAAAGTTACAATATTCGCAAGACAGGAAACCATAAACGCCATGGCGGGAGGCATGAATAACTGCAGCAATATATAAAATTCCGGCAATAAAACCAGTATTTCAAGAATTGCAGTTATTGAAAAAATTCCAAACATCATACCACCTCTCTTTCCCTGATAATAAGGGTCTCAACCTGGTGCCCGTCACGCCGGAGATGAAATATTTCCTCCTCTATGCTCTCATCCGAATACAGTGTAATTATCAGTACATCCGTATCCTTGGGTATTGTGCTCCTCATATTTTTTATCATGGTATAAAAGGATAAGGCTCTGTGAAGCTGAAGCTTTGCCATTGCCTCTAAAATTATAAAAAGCTGAGGCTTGCTGCATCTGGCAGGAATACTGACAAACTCGGTCATATCTCTGAAATGCCCGTTTGAGCAAAAACCTGTGGCAATTCCCTGCTTTATGGCTTTTTCTGCCACCGCGGCACAAAAATGTATTCCGAATTCTATCTGCCGGCACTCCTCCTCGTTTGGAAACGGATCCTGCTTGCTGCTGCTGTCAATATTAAATAATATAAGTATATTGGAGTTTGCAGTATAATCATACTTGAACACCTGCAGCGAATTAGTTCTTGCAGTTGCCTTCCAGTTTACCGACGACATGGGGTCACCGGACCGATATTCCCTTACACCTGCAACCAGAAACGGATCCGGATTTATAAATCTCCTGACCACAACATCACCCTGCAGTGAATGAAAGCATTCCATCAGCCTGTCGTGTTTCAAGGGATTTGGGTATACCAATAGTCTCGTTTCATTGTCATATGAGGTAATTTTGGATACAAAGCCAAAAATATCTCCTGAAGTTATAGTTACATTTCCCACATTGTAATCACCTCTTTTAAGACAGGTGACTTCATGCTTTCTCTTGATCCGGTAAAACGGCATAATGGAAAATACGCTTCTATGGTAGCCGCCCTCTTCCTGTTCCATGTTTTTTGCAGAAGGCAGCTGTAAATTCGGGCTTATTCTCGACTCGGCCTTCATCCAGGGTATTGGCAGAAGGTTATTGTTTTCTATCTCCTCTATAAGAAAAATTTTTTCACCCTCGAAAACGGAAGTCTCAGATATGCTTCTTCTGTAGATCATACCTTTGAGTAAAAATTTTCTGTAAAGAAACATTTCCACGAAAATTATAAGAGGCAAAGCCAGCACAATTTGCAGAAATAACATATGCCCTCCTTATCCGGCCTGTTCAAGCGGAACAGCAGTATGCGCAAGAACATCCGAAATAATTTTATCACTTGCGCTGACATTTTCAGTGGATAATCCCTTTGGAATGATTCTGTGTGCCATAACCGGCGCTGCCATGGCTTTTACATCATCCGGCGTTACAAAGGTCCTGGATTTCAGCAAAGCATATACCTGTACGGCTTTAAGCAGCGCCAGCGCTCCTCTTGGGCTCACCCCCAGATGTGAATTCGGGTGCTTTCTGGTGGCTTCGGTTATTTTTGTTATGTACTCCAAAATATCATCGGATACCTTGACCTGTGAATAGAGCCTGGAGGCTTGGATTATTTCAGCAGCCGTGGCTGCTGCCTTCAGCTCGGCAAGCGGATTATTCTCTTTAAATCTTTTTAATATGTTTATTCCTTCCCGTGTATCAGGATAGCCCATTGAAGTTTTGATCAGAAAACGGTCGAGCTGGGCCTCCGGCAGTGGAAAAGTGCCTTGTATCTCCACGGGATTCTGGGTTGCTATCACCAGAAACGGTGCAGAAAGGTTTCTGGTCTCTCCGTCTATGGTAACCTGGTGTTCTTCCATACATTCCAGCATGGCTGACTGCGTTCTGGGAGTTGCACGGTTTATTTCATCAGCCAGAACTATGTTTGAAAATATGGGGCCGGGTCTGAATACAAAGTTATTTTCCTTCTGATTAAAGAAGTTGATACCTGTCACGTCTGACGGCAGCAGATCGGGGGTAAACTGTATCCTGTGGAAGGAACAGTCGACGGATGACGCCAGTGTCTTTGCAAATACTGTCTTTCCGGTCCCTGGGACATCCTCCAGCAGCATGTGCCCGCCGGTAATCAGACAAATGATTGCCAGATCAATGATATCTTCCTTTCCCACAATGACTCTTGCTACATTTTCCTTTATTCTTCCCGCCAAACCTCCTATGTCTTGCAGCTCCATGTTCATCTCCGTTTCCGCTCCGGGCCGATTTATTCCTCTACATAATGGATAAGCTTTATTTCAATGCCCGCGCTATTTTATTTTTTTTATGCATAAAATCGTCCATAAAACATTTTATGGAATGGGTTGTCCATACTGGAAAATTACTGTAATAATTATATCACACCATTATGGTATTTTTATATGTTCACGCTGCCGGTAAATCACATTGCGCTCTTTGTCAAAAAGCACAATGTCCACCCGGCATGTTTCTCCTTTTAAAATTGGAAGTTCGGGTGGATTACGCTTATGATCTTTTGACGCTTTCAAAGTCAGATTTCCTGTCAGATATCCTTCCGGAAAATTACTGCCATATGCCCGGATATGAATCAGCTGCTCCTCCTTATTATACAGAAAAATGCTATAAGAGCTGACCTTCGGATTTGTAACAGACGTTTTTAGTGTAATTTCATGTGTACGGGCAGAATCAACGGCAATGTCAATTCCAGCTACCTTTTTGTTTACGAAGTCTTTTTCAAAATATGTAAAATAATACGGCTTAGTACAATTTTTAGCCCAAAGAACATAATCTTTTTCAAAATTGCCTATAAACTCAATGGAACCTGAATACGCCTTTACAGGCTTGTACTTTCCCTCTTCGGAATGCTCTACCGTATCAATCTCACTTGCCATCAAGCTAAATTCACAAAAACCATAACCGCTGAAGTCCATGTACACAGCAGATAAGGTCTCATTTTCACCAAAGGCAAAATCTACATCCACTTTTTTCCTCTTACCCGAGTTTCTAGTGACCAAAGAAGCCACAACAGATTTTCGGAACTCCTCATCAAAACTGTAGCCGCAGGTGTATGCTTCATGCAACAATTCAGGTATTCTCCGGACCACACCAGAATTAAAAATTGAACTGGTTTCTCTATAACTGACATCAAAGACATCTGACAACCTGGTTGTTCCTTTTTCACCTTTCAGTTCAAGGATAGCGCAATCAAAAACTTCTCCCTTTACATCTCTGCTCTGCACCCGTTTTAATGTAACATCAATTTTTCCGTCCTTACCCGCCACATCTTCAAACACCCAGCCAGGAACGCTTTTCTCTGATACATTTACCGAGAATTTAATTCCGTCTCTGTAATAAATTTCGTTTTTTGACCAGATCTCAAGTCCGTCCTGCGTGCCAGCCGCAAGCACATTACCCGCAAAAAGTGTTGTAATGAAAATAACAACTGCAGTTATAAATGCTACTGCCGACATAAACCTGTTAAGTCGTTTTTCTTTACTGATCATTTTAAATCTCCTTTTTATTTGCCCTTTACTGCCTGACATGGCAGAGATCAGAGGTGATGCTTTATTTTGTGCCATCATGTTTAAAATCGTACTCATGTAACCTTTTCTTTCATCCATATTCATATCTTTCACAACTGCAGAATCACAGGAAATTTCACATTCCTCATTTATTTGCTGTACTGCAATATAAATCACAGGGTTAAACCAATGGATGGCGTTTACTATTACAGAAAACCATTTATACCAAAAGTCATACCTTTTATGATGCGTTAATTCATGCAAAAGAACGTGTCGAAGGCTTTTATCCGAAATTCCGGCATCTGGAAGCAGAAGTGTCGGCTTTAAAAAACCTGATATTAAAGGTGCGTTAATACATTGAGTGACACGAACTCTGATATTGCTTCTTATATCCTTTTCTTTTTTTACAATGTCCAGCATGGGACAGCTTAACGGTTTGGAATGCTTGCGGATTGTTCTCAAAAACAGCAAATAGCTTATTATGTATTTAAAAAAAAATACAGCCGCCCCCGCAAGCCATACAGAAATAACAAGATTGTATTGGCTGATTTGAAGTCCATGTATAAATTCAACATTCCTATATTCAAATGGTGTATTTTCTACTACCTTTGTCTCGTTATATGGTAATACACCGGGTGTTTCGTTTATCTTTGCCGATTCAGTTTGATGCAATGAGGAAGCGGGAACAGTTGTTTCCTGGGGAGACCAAACAGTTATAGGCGGCAATATCAAGACCACCAGTACGCACAGCCAGATATAATACTGCCAGCGGCTGCCGAATATCCTTCTAGTGACAGACTTCAGCAACAGCAGCACAAGGATTAGAACGGTCCCAACCGCAGATTGCAGCGAGATTGTTTTAAATAGTTGTAACAGCATGAAATCCTCCTTACTTCAAATCAAATAGCTTTTTCAGTTCAGCAATATCTTTATCCGATAACTCTTTATTTTCGTACAATGAAGCAACAAGTTTTTTTACAGAACCATCATATAGCTTGCTGACAAATTTTTTCGCCTGAGATATTTTGTATTCCTGCTCATCCAGCAGAGTTTTATAGAAATATAAATAGCCCTTTTTCTTTCCTTCAATGGCACCTTTTTTCGCCAATCTGCCAAGCAGAGTAGCTACGGTGGAATATTTCCACTCTGTGTCAACCATATCATCACAGATAGCCTGCACAGACATTGGCAGTTTTTTTGCCCATAAAACTTTCATAATTTCAAGTTCAGCTTCACTGATTTCAGGCCTTTTCTCCATCTTATCATCTCCATGCACAATTTCTTTTACAATTGTAGTATACGTATATACTACAATTGTAAAAGAAATTTGTCAAGGTTATTTAACCCCCTTTATTATATCAATGTGATATCTCAACACAAAGATCAATAAATTCCTGTGTACGGAGTACCGTTATAACCATTAACACCTTATACCGGCAAAGTTGACCAGCCAACCAGCTGGCACAACGAGTTAAGCAAGAAACCATGCTGATATTTTTTCATATACAGTTATTTTGCGGATTTCTGTACGGAAAGGTGTAATAGTAAAACTCCGAAATTGATTATTAAGTTTTTGCTTTCCGCGTTTTTTTCTTTCCGAAAATCTCATACAACCCCATGGCCAGCAAAAATATACCGAAGCTTTTCCGCAGTATCTGACCGTTGATGGCCAGAGCGATATAAGATCCGAGAACCGCTCCCGCCAGACCGAAAAGCATAATAGGAATTCCTGTCTTGAAATCAACACTTTTGTGTTTGATATGTATTGCTAATGCAACTATGGCAGTTGGAATAAAAAACAACAAATTAGTGCTCTGGGCCACATGCTGTTCAGGTTTCACAAACAACACCAGAGCCGGTATCAGGATTGCTCCGCCTCCTATGCCCATGCCGCTTATTATGCCTGCTGCCAGACCGATCAAAATTACTATCATGGCTATACCTTTCCTAATACATTGTTTACCTGTGTATGGGTTTAGTATTTGCACATGATCAGAAAATCATCCTGAATGCTGCAATTATCATAAAAATGCCAAATATTTTTCTCAATAAATCCGAAGGACATTTATTCAGAAGAAAAGCTCCTATGATGCCTCCGGCAACTCCTCCGACCATTGCCTTCCAGGTCAGATTCCAATCCACAAAATGGTTTGCCAGGTAAAAGCAGCTGCTTACCAGAGTCAACGGGAGAATTATCAGCAAGGCAGTCGCATGTGCACGATGCTCCTCTTCTCCAAGCAAAAAAACCATTGCAGGAACGGCTAAAGTGCCTCCCCCCGATCCGAAAAGACCGTTTGCAGCCCCTGCCGCCAGGCCGATACCAAGATATTTAAGTATCTTCACAGTTTTTGCCGATTTAGTCATAGCTGCCTCCTCTGTTCCTCTTTGCTCCTAGAAGGCTGTAGCATCTAAATTCATACAGTGCCGTCGGTTTAAATTCCCCGGAAATGGCATTAACCTGATAAAATTTTCCTCGCCGGACAATACACGTTTTTATATGCTACAGCCTACTAATGATATTGTTTTTTAAAAATTATATTAATATACGGATTTTTTTCTTGACATTTGATTAACTTATGGAATATTATAAAATTATAGTGAGTACTCACTCATTTTTCTGAATTATTCAGCTGATAAGTAAAGAAAATGCGTTAAACTAATTCCCCGCCTGTTGGCAATAATACGCCATAATGGGCAAAAGAAAGGATGCATCCGATTTCATGAGTAAAAATGTTGATTTATCCGAACTGGATTTGCCGGAAAAAGAAAAAAAAATTCTTGAGGCGGCAATCCAAATCTCAAATGAAAAGGGCTTTTCCTCAACTACCACCAGTGAGATTGCAAAAAGAGCAGGTGTTGCGGAAGGAACAATTTTCAGATACTTCAAAACAAAAAAGGATATTATGCACGGAATTTTGCTGCAGGCCGTGAAGATTGCTGCAGATAAGGTTGTTCTTACGTCGCTGGGCAAAATATTTAAAAATGAAGAACAAAAGGACCTCAGAGCTATTCTCAAAGATATTCTCATAGACAGACTTGAACTGGTACAGAAGTTCTTTCCCATGTTCAGGGTAATTCTAAGTGAAGCACTGTTTCATGAGGATATCAGAGAAGTTATGTACAACAACCTTTTCACTAAAATGGAGCAGCAGATTCTGGCCTTTTATAAAAAAATGGCTGAAAGCGGCCAGATACGTACAGATATTGAACCAATGATAATCATGAGAAATATTATAGGCAGCTTTATCGCTTTTATAGGGCAGAAAATGCTCTTCACCGATAATTTCAAGCTGTCGGAAAACGAAAATGAAATTGATGATATGATTTCATTGCTTATTGATGGGATATCCCCTCAGAAACAGCAGTAACAAGGAAGGAGAAATTTATGGAATACGCCATGCATGTTGAAAGTCTCACTAAGAAATTCGGTAATTTTACAGCTGTAGATAATATAAATTTTTCAATTCCGCAGGGAACCATTTTCGGTTTCCTGGGCCCGAACGGTTCAGGTAAATCGACAACTATCCGTATGCTTTGCGGAGTACTCCACCCCACCTCAGGAAAAGCCCTTGTTATGGGCAGAGATGTAACCAGGGAAACCGAAGCCGTCAGGCAAAACCTTGGCTACATGAGTCAGCGTTTCAGTCTTTATGAAGATCTCACAGTTGAGGAAAATCTCGACTTTTACGGCGGCATTTACGGCTTGCCCAAGAAAGTTACAGCTGATAGGAAAAAAGAACTTATTTCCATGGCTAACCTTACAGGCAAGGAAAAAAGTCTTGCCGGCACACTGTCAGGGGGCTGGAAACAGCGTTTAGCTCTTGGGTGTGCCCTGATCCACAAGCCCAAACTCCTCATCCTTGACGAACCCACAGCAGGAGTTGATCCTGTTTCCAGAAGAGTTTTCTGGGAGATTATACATTCATTGGCCGGACAGGGCATCTCCATTCTTGTAACAACACACTATATGGATGAAGCTGAAAGCTGTGACACAGTCGGTTTCATACTTAACGGCAAGCTTATTAACATCGCCTCCCCCAGGCAGTTGATTGAAACGGAAGGTGCACGGAACCTGGAGGATATATTCATCAGGTATGTTGAGCAGACAACCAATCAAAAGGTTGCTGGCGCCATTAACGATCTGACATTTCTGAAGGGGGATGATATAAATGAGAAGGGCTGACAACCATTTCAGTTTTCAAAGATTCATATGTATTATAAAGAAGGAATTCATTCAGGTAAAACGGGATCCCATCAGCATGCGGCTTCCCTTCATAATGCCTGTGGTTATGATGCTGCTGTTCGGTTATGCGGTCAATACCGAGGTGGATAAAATCCCGACAGCAGTGTATGATCAGAGCAATACTGAAGAAAGCCGGGCTTTCCTCGATAAGTTTACCGAATCGGAATATTTTATTGTCAATGAAACAGTACAGTCGGAGGATAGGATAGCCGAGCTTATAAAGAGCGGAGAGGCAAAAGCCGGGCTGATTATTCCAAAAGATTATTCCGATAGGATAAAAAGCGGTTTAAATACCGAATTACAGCTTATAATAGACGGTACTGAGCCTACCACTGCCAGGACCGCATTGAGCAGCGGGCAGCTCATTTTAAGAGGCTTTTCACAAAAATATACAGCTGAAAAACTTCTGAAATACGGTATTACTCCCGACAAACTGACAGGAATATCGCTGAAAACAGATGTATGGTTTAACCCCGACATGGAGAGTACAAAGTTTACCATTCCAGGCCTCGTTGGTCTTATTTTGCAGAATATAACCATCATGCTTACAGCTTTTGCACTGGTCAGGGAAAAAGAAAGAAGTACCATCGAGCAGTTGATAGTCACACCCATCAAGGCCTCCGAGTTGATTCTCGGAAAGCTCATACCCTATATCGTCATAGGTTATTCCGGCTTCCTGTTCTCTCTGGCCATGTGTGTTTGGGTCTTCAAGGTCAATGTGGCAGGCTCTGTGGGCTTGTTGCTGCTTTTGGGATTTCTGTTTGTTTACTGCTCGCTTTCAATCGGAATGCTTATATCAACCTTTGCCAAAAACCAGATGCAGGCAATGATAGTGATGGTATTTTTTATTCTGCCAAGTATCCTGCTGTCAGGCTTCATTTTTCCCAGGGAGGCAATGCCGGCAGCTATTAATTATTTAGGATATATTATTCCGCTGACATACTTTCTTGATATTATAAGGGGAATTACCCTGAAAGGTATCGGCCTGACTTATTTATGGAAGGATACCGCAGCTCTTTTGGGCTTTACCATAGTGATCCTGTTTATAGCTACAAAACGGTTCAGAAAGAGTTTGGACTGATATTCCTGAAATCAGAGGGCGAATATCCCGTAAGGCTTTTAAAGGATCTGGAAAAATAATATACATCCAGGAAACCTGTCCTGGCTGCAATCTCATTGATTTGCAGGCCGGTTGTCTTTAAAAGGTATTTGGCCCTCTCAATCCTCATTTTATTGATATATTGTATTGGGGGCAGCCCCATGTATTTCTTGAAAATACGGGTAAAATAGTTGGGATGGAAATGAAAGTGATCAGCCAGAGTTTCAACCGACAGATTCTCGGAAATATGTGAATCGATGTATTTTACTACGCTGTCGATCTTTTCCAGCGAAGTAAATCTGGAGACCTTGAAATCTTCAATATTTGCCTTTTCAATGAAATAAGCTATTATTTCTGTCATGACGGCCTTTTCTCTCAATACTGCCGACAGCTTTTGATCATTGTGCAGGTTAATGAGCTCCTTGAACAGCTCCTCCAGCTCACTGATATTGTCTATATCAATGACATAGGGCACGTCAAAAAAATCGAAAACATTAATGTCACCGATTTTTGCGGTAAAATGGCACCAGTACTTTTTAAAGGTGTCTTTACTTATTGTGGAGTAGGACTGGCGGATGCCTGCAGGCATTAATACCAATTGCCCCTTATGCGGGTAGAACTCTTCATCATCTATTTTTATAAGGCCTTCCCCGCTGCATATAAAGTAAAATTTGTTAAAATCAGGTGTGTAGTCAAGCTCTCTCCACCCCTGCCAGCAATGTGTATATGCCGAAAAAACAATATTTACACGCAGGTTATCCAAAAAATCTCTTTTAAACAGAATATTCTGCCTGCTCATAAGCTCCTCCGAAAATAAATGAAAAATCAGATTTATACAAAAACCCGTTTCGTTTTTCCATTCAATTCTAGCATCTATTCTATAAAATATAAATACAAACTTAATCGGGAGGAAGTAACCTTATGCATAATTTAAATCCTATTATCAGAGAGAGGGCCCAGCGTACCGGATGGTTTTCGGAGGCCCGTTTCGGAATGTTTATTCACTGGGGCCTTTATGCAATACCGGCACGTGGAGAGTGGGTCAGAAGTGTTGAAAAGATAAGCAATGAAGATTATCAGAAATATTTCGATGAATTTAACCCTGCCGCATATGATCCAAGGTCATGGGCTAAAGCCGCTAAAAAGGCAGGCATGAAATACGCCGTTCTGACAGCAAAGCATCATGACGGCTTTTGCCTTTTTGACAGTAAACTTACCGAATATAAATCCACCAATACCAAATGCGGACGCGACCTTGTCAGGGAGTTTCTTGAAGCCTTCCGTGCCGAAGGCCTGAAGGTCGGCTTGTACTATTCGCTTTTAGACTGGCATCATGAGGATTATCCCGCCTTTGGAGATCCCTTCCATCCCATGAGGGAAAATGAAGAATACAAAGACAGAAAAAGGGATTTTTCAAGATATGTCAATTACCTGCATGGCCAGGTTAAAGAACTGCTCACAGGCTATGGACATATTGATATAATGTGGTATGATTTCTCATATGACAATATGACCGGGGAAATCTGGAGGGCTGCCGACCTGGTCAATATGGTAAGACAGCTGCAGCCTCATATCCTGATGGACAACAGGCTTGACGGCAGCCAATCCATTAAAACCGGCAATCCTCTCATATATTCAGGTGATTTTGCTTCACCGGAGCAATTGATACCTGCCAATGGCGTTACAGACGACAGCGGAAATCCAGTTCCCTGGGAAGCCTGCATCACTCTGAATAACAATTGGGGCTATCATTCCGGTGACAAAAACTACAAATCCCCAAAGCTTATAATTCGTAAACTTGTAGAGTGCGTAAGCAAAAACGGAAATATGCTGCTCAACGTAGGGCCTGACGCAAAGGGCCAAATACCGGTGGAATCCCTGGCTGTACTGGATCAGATCGGCAGCTGGATGCAGCAAAACGGCAGCTCCATATATGGCTGTGGTAAAGCTGAACTTCCCAAACCTGACTGGGGCCGTTTCACACAAAATGTCACAAACGGCAAAATATATGCCCACGTATTTGAACAGAGTATTGGCGCCGTATGTCTGGAAAATTTCGCGGGAAAGATCGGAAGTATCAGACTCTTGAAGGACGGCTCGGAGATTCCCATGACAAGGCCCTGGAATACTCATGATTATCCGGAGGATCTGTTTTTTAATTTTGGAATACCGGATGGAGCGACCTATCCTCTTCCGGATGATATTGATACAGTAGTCGAACTTGAATTAATATAATTTGAAGCAAATGCTCCAGGTTTTTGATATAACTCAAAACCTGGAGCATTTTCAGCTTTTCTTGATTTTAATACCGGCAGTACCCTCTATCGACAATGTATTGTACTTTGTCAACAGAGGGTAATATGGTAAAATTAAAAGAAAATGCCCGGGAGCCATATATGACTAAAAGACAGCGTTTTTGCATAAAATTTATTATAGCAGCTATTACAGTAATAATGTGTATGAATATTGCCGGGTTTACTTCGGCAGAAGCTGTACATACCGCTGCAAAAAAGACCGAGCTTGTGCTTGTGGAAGACTATAGCAAGGACTTTGTAATTGATTTGAAATATGCCACCTGTGACAACTTTGTTCTGAAAACACTCTACCCCTCTCCAACCTGTGTTCTGACTAAAGGTACACTGGATAAACTGATAAAAGCAAACAACCTTGTTAAAAAACAGGGATATTCGATTAAAATCTGGGATGCTTACAGGCCCCTGAGTATACAGAAAATAATGTGGGAGGCCACACCAAATAAAAACTATGTCGCCAACCCATATCGATCAGGCTCCAAACATAACCGCGGAGCCGCTGTGGATGTTACTCTTGTGGATAAAAGCGGAAAGGAAGTCATTATGCCCACAGGATTTGATACTTTTTCGGAAAAGGCTTCACCCAATTATAAGGGCATGAGTACCGAGCAAAGAAAAAATATGAATATCCTCTCCAGGGCAATGACAGCCTCCGGCTTCAAGCAGCTCAGCACCGAGTGGTGGCATTTTGATGATACCGATTATAAAAATTATACAATACAGGATATCTCCCTGGGCAAATATGACAGGACTGAATACGGCTTGAGCAGTAAAGCTATTTCGGAACTGAAGTTTATGAAAAACAAAGATACTTCCCAGTTGATTGTTGTGACATCGAAATTAACCAATACTTCCAACGTAGTAATCAATACATATGAAAAAAACATAAACGGCTGGGTGAATGTACATAAGAACCTGAAGGGATATATAGGACAAAAGGGCTTTACAACCGCCAAAAGCGAAGGAGACAAGAAAACACCCGTGGGTGCATACCATATCGGAACCTGTTTCAGTAAGACCTTCAATGTGGAAACCGGGCTTGAATTCTATAAATATGATTCAAAAGACGTCTGGATAGATGATCCTGAATCATCGTATTACAATACACTTCAGCGAGAACCCTCAAACGGGCGCTGGAAGTCTGCAGAAAACTTCAGCAGTATGAAAAACGGTGTTTATGATGTTTTTTTCAACATAGGCTATAACCCTCAGAACATTAAATACAAAGGAAGCGCAATATTTTTTCATATAATCAATCCCGCCATGCAACTAAAATATACCAGCGGCTGCATAGCTGCCGACAGAAAGGATGTCCTTGCCATGGTAAAATGGCTGGATAAGGATAAATCACCGATGATATTGCAAGGTCCGCTCTCAGAGATTGTAAAATATTGATTGTATATTTTTTAATTTGACTCTATAATTTATGTACAAGGCATGCAAGTCAAGTGCCAGTTACGCACATAATATAAGTATAAATCAGTTAAATTTTATTTACGAGGTACCTATGGACAACAATACAAATACTATATTCAGAAGTAAATTTTTCAGATACGGATGCTATCTGCTGTTAACACTGCTGATAATATTTATGTTCGGAAAAATAGACTTCTTTTTTTCTCCCATCCTCAGCTTTATTTACTCTATAATATTTCCTCTTCTATTCGGAGGGCTGCTGTACTACATCCTCAGACCGCTTGTAAATTTGCTTGAAAAGAGCAAAATACCACATATATGGGCAATAATTCTGGCTTTTATTATTGCACTTTCCGTAATAATATTATTTACTTCGTACACAGGCTCGCTGGTAAAGACCCAGTTTACAGATTTTGTACAAAGTCTTCCCAGCCTGTATCAAAAGGCCGAAGATACTGTCAACAATCTGCTGAGCAGTAATTTATTCGGTTATTTTGATTTTTCACAGCTGCAAACACCTGATATAGCCAATAAAATATCCGAATTTGCACAGAGCCTGTTTACTAACATAGGAAAGGGTACCATTAATTTTATCGGTGCCATAACCAATGTAGGATCAATTATAATAATTATTCCGATTATATTGATTTATATGCTTAAAGACGGCAACAGGTTCATGCCCAGCGTTGTAAGATTTGTACCTGCTTCTCATAAGGATAATGTAAGAAAAATCCTGACAGACATTGATTATGTATTATCCAATTACATTGCCGGTCAGCTGCTGGTAGCATTTTTTATAGGACTGCTTATGTATATAGGTTATCTCATTATCGGACTTAAATACTCCCTGATTCTGGCCATCTTTGCCATGATAACCTGCATTATTCCCTTCTTCGGCCCATGGCTGGGTATAATACCTGCCATACTGCTGTCTCTGGCCGACGATCCGTTTATGGCAGTGAAAATATTTATTGTTATGACAATTGTACAGCAAATAGACAATAATTTTATTTCTCCGCAGGTAATGAAAAAGAGTATGGATATCCACCCTCTTACAGTAGTACTTCTATTGATGGGCATCATTCCGATATTTGGTTTTATCGGCCTGCTCATAGTAATTCCTCTGTACTCTGCAATAAAAATAACCTTCAAAAATATAGTTGAAATGTACTATCCCAGATACGCTCAAACCCTTGAGCTGGATAAGCCCGCAGAACCGGTAAAGAAAAAGGACGGCTGGAAGTTCAACTTCCCCAAAAAGAAATAATAAAATAGTTTCAGAGAATTTTAAGTAAAAAGAGTATGTTGCAAAACTAACACCGCTTAAAAACGTGTATTACGGATCATAATTTTCCATACTATGATCCGTAATATATGATTTTCATCTGCCTTATTCTACGGCACCCTTTCGATATCCATATTGTGGAGATTCAGCTATTTTTACTGAATCCTCCAGCTTCCGGCTTTGCTTTGTTCTTCCCACAGCGAGGCATACAGACCTCTTTGCCTCAGCAGCTCGTCATGGTCACCGCATTCTTTGACAGCACCGTTTTCCAGCACGATAATCTGGTCGGCATTGCAAATGGATTGCAGCCGGTGGGCGATGACAATCACTGTCTTATCAGCAACCAGTGCGCTGATAGCCTGCTGTATCAACACCTCATTTTCCGGATCCAGAGACGCAGTAGCTTCGTCCAGCAGGACAATAGGTGCATTCTTCAAGAGTGCCCTGGCGATGGAGATACGCTGCTTCTCTCCTCCTGAGAGCGTAGAGCCGCCCTCACCCACAATTGTCTGGTACCCGTTTGGCAGGGCGTCAATGAAGTCGTGGCATGCCGCCGTTTTAGCGGCTTCTATGATTTCATCCATGGTCGCGTCCGACCTGCCCATGCGGATATTGGCTTCGATGGTGTCGTGGAACAGATACACGTCCTGGAACACCATGCTGATATAGGAAAGCAGTTCATCCGACTTCATATTCTTAAGCGGCACGCCACCCAGCGTAACCGTCCCGCTGCCGGGGTCCCAAAAGCGCGCAGCCAGCCTGGTAATGGTGGATTTTCCCGAACCGGACGGACCTACCAGTGCAGTAATACTCTTTTCTGGGAAGCGCAGGCAGATGTCATGGAGAACCTCCAGATTGCCATAGGAAAAAGAAACATTTTTAAATTCAATATTCATATTCTCGGGCCTGGTGCTTGTTTCCGGTTCCTGTAAAGGCTGCTCGTTTTTCAGCTCATTGATACGGGAGGCTGAACGGTTTGTGCGGGCAAAATCGGATATAAAGCCGAACAGGATCATAACAGGCTCATATATATTCAAAGACAGCAGCAGAAACGCGATGTAGTAGAAGGGCGGCAGCATACCCTTCGTCAGCAGCCAGGCACCCGCAAGCATGACTATTCCCATGCCGCAATTGAGTATAAAGCGCCCGACCATTCCGACAGGAGCTGCCGCCAGCTCCATGCCCAATGAGTGCCGGTGCTGCCTTTTAAAGGAGTTCTTCAGCGTTTCAAACTGCTGGCCCGCCATGTTGAAGGCCTTGAGCGTTTGAATGCCGCCTACATATTCAAGGATGCCCGATGCGGCATTTTGCTGCGCCTCCAGCAATTCACCGCTTATGCGACCCATTTTGCGGTAGCTCATAAATGCGAAGGGTAGCGCCAGAGGAATAACCAGTACAACCGAGAGCATCATACGCCAGTCAAAGACAGAGAGTACGATGATTGCCAGAGCCAGGCGAACCAGAATCACGGAGATCTGAGGAATGAGGCCCGAGGCCAGGTTTTCCACCTCTGTGTAATCTCGCAGCAGCACCGTGGACAGGTTACCTGCATCTTTCCGTCCGAAAAAACCCATGGACAGCCGTCTCAGATGCTCTCCCATGGAAATCCGGGCATTTTTTGTTGTGTCGGCAAAACCTACGCAGATGTCGATGTACGTTTTCCTGCGAATAAAATAGTAGCTTATCAGCTGCAATACCAACACTCCGCACAGAATCCAAAGCCGGTTCCACGGCAGCGGCATATCAGGCTCCGAGAACGGTATCAGCAGCATATATATGGCCATAAGCATAACCCCATAAGGAATGGTCACCGCAAAGCTGTCCAGAAAGTTCCACAAGGTCAGCCGGATATACTTTTTTGTTTCTCCAAAGGTAATGGTTTGAAACCAGTGTTTAAATCTCTTCATGCCAATGACGCCTCCTTCCGGATGGTCCAGCGGTCCCGCCGCTCGTTGGCAGCAATCATGTTTCCGTACTGAGGGCAGTTCTCCAGCAGCTCGGTATGGGTGCCCTCTCCAAGCAGCTCACCATTTTTCATCACCAGAATACGGTTTGCATTTTCAACCGTCTTAAGCCGGTGTGCAATAATCAGCACCGTTTTATTTTTTGCCAGCCCTGCAAATGCCTGCTGGATGTTGGCCTCGTTTTCGGCATCGGCGTATGCCGTGGCTTCGTCCAGGATAACGATGGGAGCATTCTTGAGGAAAACCCGGGCAATGGCGATACGCTGCTTTTCACCTCCCGAAAGGTATGCATCCTTTTCGCCGATGACCGTATCATAGCCCATTGGCAGCGCCATGACCACCTGGTGGATGCCTGCGTTTCTGGCGGCTTGCTCCACCTCATCTCTGGTGACCTGCCTGTCTCCCATCCGGATGTTGTTCTCTACGGTATCGTGAAACAGAAAGGAATCCTGAAACACATATGATACCAACTTCATTAAACGGTACTGCGGGATTTCCCGTATATCCACGCCGCCGATTTGTATGCTGCCCGCCTGCGGCTCGTAGAAGCCCAGCAGCAGCTGTGCCAACGTGGATTTCCCCCCGCCGGAAGGGCCGACAATGCCGGTGACGGAACCCTGCTTAAGATGGAAAGAGACATTGTTCACCGCTTGGGATCCGTTCTGCTCATAGGTAAAGGATACACCGTTGAAGGTGATGTCGCAGGAGGATGGATTTCCCGTATCCCCATCAGCAAGTTCCTTCTGTTTCAAAATTCTGTCGATCCGGCTGACGCCCTCGGTAATACGCCTTGAATTAACCATCATTTGCATCATGTTTTCCATCGGTTCCTTCAACCCTCCGCCAACGAGGAAAAACAGCAGGATAACCGGCAAAAAATCCAGGTAGGATGAGGCTGAAGGAATGAAAAGCAGGGATGCTGGCAGCAGGAATAGGAGCTGTGCACCAAAGAAGGCGTAATACGCACCCATTCCGGATGCAAAGTGATGTGCCGTACGCTCTACTGCTTCAACATAATCCGAAACATCCCGTTCGTAACGGCGGAAAGCATTTAGAGAACGGTTGAATATTTTTATGACTGGCATCCCATGTATGTATTCCACAATGGTTCCTTCCATCTTTTCCTTGGTGTCATGGATATTCACCTGGGTTTGAGCACCCTTTGGATTTTTCAGTCCTGCCGAAAGCAGAAATGTGGAAATAAAGATTGGAACCATTGTAATCAGTGCCAGACGCCAGTCCATAATGAAGAGATATACTATTGTAAAGACCGGGGTGGCTGTAGCTGATGCCATATCGGCGATATGATGGGCGATGAATATCTCAATCTGTTCTACATCATCCGATATGACCTTTTTGATGGCCCCTTGTGTGGTGCCGGTAAAATAGCCTGAAGGAATGCGGGAAAGCTTCTCCATTAGCTTTAAGCGCAGCTCATAGATGATATCGTAGGCGGCGTCATGGGCCAATGCCGAAGCTGCAAAGGCACAGATGCCATACACCAGGGCGGCCGCAAAGGTATAACCCACCAGCATATAAATTTTTACTGTATCTATGTCTCCTATGGCGGCATAGTGTGCAAGCAGTTCCCGGATCACCCCATAAATCGTAAAGAAGGGCACAAGGCGAGCGGCCGAGGTGAGAACCGACAGCAGGCAGGCAATAAGGAGCTTGTTCTTCTTGGATCCGGCCAGCTCCAGCAGCCGTAAGACGCCGGTTTTTTCCTTCGGCGTACTGTTATTTTTATTCATGGACTTACTCCTTTCAAAATAGGTTTAATTCTAGTTAGCCACAGCTAACCGACGTGCCAAAAAAAAGCGCATTATACGCTTTCTTCAAAAATGCAGGAAAACAGGAGGTCATACATCCGATTCAGAGTCAGTTCCATAGCGTCTGGATGCAGATCATCCTGATGGAACATTGAGATAGCCATGATTTTGATGAGGTTGGCGACCACCTTGTAATCGATGTCCTGCCGTACACTCTCCATATGCCCAAACAGACCGCCCATGGCCTCAGCCTCGCCAGCCGGATCAATCCGGTAGTCCGAAGGCAGGGCTGCGCACAGCTTGGCTTGATCTGCGGCAGTCAGGTATTGGTAGATGCTGTCCTTGCTGAAAATGATCTGCTTTAGAAATGCTTTACTTTCCTCAGCCGTAATCTTTTCCCGCCCGCCCAGCATGTCCATGAACATCTGTTTAGCCCGGTCCCGTTGGTATTTGATAATCTCATACACAAACATTTCCTTGGAGGGAAAGAAGTTGTAAAAGGTGCTTTTACCAAGACCGACCGCCTGCGTCACTTTTTCCACCGAGGCATGCGTCATCCCGTTCTCCTTGATGAGGGCAAATCCTGCGTCCAGCATTTTTATCCTGGCCTCTTCCCTCTCCTGCATTGCAAAAATCTTGGGCGACATAAAACCCCTCCTCTTACGAACATTATACAATATTATGCGACTAAATTTAAATAATGGTCGTATAATATTGTATGCGTTTCCCGGCCATATGTCAAGAGCCTTTGGTGAAATGTTCGGTGCGTATAAAGAAACCCGTGAAAATAAAAAAAGCTGCACACTAATTTTTTATTTTTAGTGCTGCAACCTTTTATACCCTCTATTGCGATGTACAACAAGCCTCACGCCGGCTATTTTGCCTCCTTGCCTTGCGACAAGGCTAAGACGCGCAGAAAGGCTTTGTGCCTTGCAAGCGGCTTCAACCGCAGCTGCAGGGCAAATTCTCCACTCAAAAACGTATTACATTGTTAATAGAGGGTATCATTCCGCAAAATCAATATTAAGTTTAACAATTTCCGACTGGCTGCCTATCCTGACTGTAGGTCCCCAGGTGCCATATCCGCAGGAAACTACCAGATTAAAGCTGCCATCCTTTAAATATCCGAAATCTTCTTCAAACATCATATTTGTAACCAGGCTTGCAGGGAAGAACTGTCCGGCGTGAGTATGCCCCGAAAGCTGAAGATCCACGCCTGCTTTCCTGGGCTCGTCCAATTTAGAGGGCTGATGGTCAAGGACAATAACAGGCAGGCTCATATCCACTCCTTCAAGCAACTCCGTTATATCGGCTCTTTTATGGTCAAATCTCTGTCCATCCATATCTTCTCTTCCAACAATATATAAGCTGTCATTTATTTTTACTGTCTTATCCCTTAAAACCGTAATCCCGGTCTCTTCTATCATTTTAGTTATCTCATCTACAGCATTTGAGTAATGTTCATGGTTCCCGTTTACATAGTAAGCTCCGAACCTTGCTTTAATACCCTTAAGCTCCTCCAGCATGTTACCGTTCTTAACAGGCCCGACAGCACCGTCGATCAGATCACCAGTTATGACAACGATATCAGGCTCCATGCCGTTAATTAATTCAACAGCATTTTTAAGCCTGTCCCTGCCTATAATTTCACCCAGATGTACATCAGAGATCATTGCACATTTCAGCTGCTTTATATTACCCGCTTTTTTATTTATTTTTATATCGTATTCTGAAATCCTGGGTACCACGGCATTATATGTTCCAACAGCAAGCAGGATTGCCACTGCTGCTATTACGGCAAATGCAATAAACCAGGTATTATTTTTTATGATCCCCGGAATTATATTCAGTTTTCTCCCTAGAAAACCGAATATATCAATAATCACTGCAAAGCCGAGTAAATAGACAAAGGCTGCGATCCAGTACCCTCCGACGGTATTGAATATCCGTCCTGCTGCTTCAGGTATATGATTTCTTGCCGCCATACCAATTATATATGAAGCTGCAAAAAATACAAATATTATCCAGTAAAGCACCTTGTTTACGGGGATTTTTGCACTTATGCTGTTGTATCCTCTGATCCCGATATAGTAGTTTAGCAGCCCGTAAATAATTACAAAAACTCCTATAAAAATAAATTGCATTATGTAACCCCTTTTATTCATATATTTTACCTTTTTCCTATTAAAATACTTACCCTTATTTATTGGTTTGATTCATTGAGTTAAAGAAAATATACCATATTAAGGCTTATACTGACAATATGCTGCTATTTTTATATCAAGAAATTTGCTACGCAAAAAAATAGCACTCCGTCCGGTTATAGCGGACTGGAGTGCCATTTTATCAGGAAGATTTTTTATATATTACTTGTTTGTTTTATCAGTTCTCAACTTCTCCATCTGAGCCTTAAGTTCATCGACGGTTATTCCCTTTTTGGCTGCCATTTCCTCCAGCCTCTTTTGCATTTCAGCTTCCACTTTTGCTTTGGCGTCATCATAGGCTTTTATAACTAAATCCTCTTGAGCCTGGGTTATTGTTCCAGCTGTTACCAGGCTGTCCAGTAACTCCTTTGTTGTTTTGTCCGTTCCCTTTTGAGACTTTAATGCCTCCTGTACAGCTTTTTGCTGATCGGCAGTTATCGTTCCGGCTTTAACCAGTTCGGAAAGAATATCAATGCGGTTTCTGCCCGCATTTCCCATACCTCTTTTATCGAAAGCCTGAGCTTTGTCTTCCTTTGCCTTTTCCAGCTGAGCCTTAAGTTCATCAACAGTTATTCCCTTTTTGGCTGCCAATTCCTCCAGTCTCTTTTGCATTTCAGCTTCGACTTTTGCTCTGGCGTCATCATAGGCTTTTATAACTGCATCCTCTTGAGCCTGGGTTATCGTTCCCGCTGTTACCAGACCGTCCAGTAATTCCTTCGTTGTTTTGTCCGTTCCCTTTTGGGACTTTAATGCCTCCTGTACGGCTTTTTGCTGATCGGCGGTTATAGTTCCGGCTTTAACCAGATCGTAAAGAATATCCATACGGTTTCTGCCCATATTTCCAATACTCCTTTTATTGGATGCCTGAGCTTTGTCTTCTTTTGCCTTTTCCATCTGGGCTTTAAGTTCATCGACGGTTATTCCCTTTTTGGCTGCCATTTCCTCCAGTCTTTTTTGCATTTCAGCTTCGACTTTTGCTCTGGCATCATCATAGGCCTTTACGACCGCATCCTCTTGAGCCTGGGTTATTGTTCCCGCTGTTACCAGGCTGTCCAGTAATTCCTTCGTTGTTTTGTCCGTTCCCTTTTGAGACTTTAATGCCTCCTGTACAGCTTTTTGCTGATCGGCAGTTATAGTTCCGGCTTTGACCAGTTCGGAAAGCAAATTCATGTTTTTGCCATTCCCCCGGTCTTTGAACTGCATCATTTTCCTGCTTTCCGGCTTGGTTGTATCGGCTGTTTGAGTTTGATTATCAGCAGCAAATGCAAATCCCACTGAAGTTACCAGAACTGCCAGACTTAAACCCAACCCAATAATTTTTTTTGTTTTTTTCATTAAACCACTCCTTTATGTATGTTTATAGATTTGCAAATCTACAACTATAAATATATCAATGGAATATGTTGTTATCGTGTTGTATTTATTAATAAAGTTTGAATAGGGAATTATATTTTTATTACAATAATTTTTTAATTATTAACCTGCACTTGTTTGAATATATTATAAAGTAAGTCGTCCACTTTTTTACAGGACATTTCATTCACCCTTTGAAAAGACAAAAAGTCTTTAATTACACTTGACTACGTGATCAGGCACTGGATCATAACTATTTTGTGGCCGCTATTGCGGCCTCATGGAGGTTAATATGAGAATACTAACAAAACGGTTACTTATAATATCAATATTTTTACTGGCTTTTTTCATTGGGGCAATTTGTCTGAGAGTCGGTAAACAGGAAAGTGATCATAAGTATTATGTCCTGGGCGGTATATTTACAGAGAGAAAGCAGGACGAACGTATAGATTTGGCTGCTTCAAGCCTGTCACGGCAGACCATTCAAATAATGAATAAACGGATGTCAAATCTCAATGAAACCTATTTCCGTCCATCAAATCTAAAAGCCCTTAACAGTAATTTCATGAATTTTGAAACATTTTCGGAAAGCTTTAAAGATGGGAAAATTCCTCCGGAATTCCTAAATACACCTGAAAAAGCTGCAATAAATTATTTCAGTGTACTCCAGCAGGCTTCCAATCTTACACAGGAAAAAAACGGGGGCTGTGGAACTGTTGGATACGGTCTTGAGCCCTTTCCGGTTGCGTACTCCTTTTTATCCGAAAACAACAAGAGCTCCATGAATTATGATGTTTTTTTAAAATCCTTTGAAGGTATAGGCCATATAAACCTGATCAAGCTGCTGCCGATTACTGTTGATTCGAAGGATACCAAGAAATTTTTTCTTGAGCTTGAAATACTGGAAGGCAGCAGCGTTGGAGTAACCACTTTTAATTATTATACCGGTGAACTTGATGTGATAAAGGTAAACGATTTGTATTATATAGATGCCCTGACATTAACGCCTGAGGATTTTTTCTGTGCAGCTTACCACGGCTGGGCTCATAATGCCGAATCATACGTAGAAACAGTATATGGCAATTGGTGCGGACTTATAATGAAGCAGTATGCTCCTGACCAGGATGATTACATTAAAAAAATAATAGTGGACGGTGTTGATAACAGGAAATATATGTTTGAATTTGCCAAACTTACAAACGGAACAGATCTGCTTATAAACTCTCTTGTTAAAAAGAAGGGGGATTGGGTACCCGTACAGATCGATATTGAAAAATGCCTGGATAAAAATAAGGTACAATTTTGACCTTACGTTTTGCGGCAACATCCCTTGCGCCTACTTTTCATGCCGTAAATCGGTTGACGGATACGGGAAAAAGTATTACAATATAAATTGAATGAATGGTTCAGTCATGAGAGGGATACTCAATGGAAAATAGGATGAGATTGATATTTGATGCCGCCAGTCATCTATTTATCAACAAAGGGTATGCAAGAACACAAATGAAGGATATAGCAAAAGAAATTAGCCTGTCAACAGGAATGCTGTATGTTTACTTTACAGGGAAACGGGATATTTTAAATTTCATTCTCAAAGGTACCATTGATCCGGCATTTATTACGCAGGAATTTGAACTACCAATCAGTTCTGAGCTATTCGATTCTCTGGATAATGAGATTATGAATGCCTTTGAAGAAAATACAAAACTATTTTCTTCCCACCTTGACGATATTACAAAATATCCTTTGGAACAAATGTTGTCCGATGCGTTTGACGTTATTTCAAAATACGGGATTGGCTGCTTGTTGATTGAAAAGAATCCTGACGATCTGAGAAAATTGACAGCCTATTATAAAGAATACCGGCAAAAATTTTATGGTCAGGTTTTATCATATATTACACAGTACATGCAAAAAGGAACCGTTCGTCAGGTAGAACATCCTCATTACATTACCCGACTGATAATCGAAACTTTATCATGGTGGGGAATGCATATTACAAATGATGCTTACGAAATACAAAAAGATATTCCAATTGAAAAAGCTAAAGCAGTCTGCATGGATAATTTACTTCACGCATATCAACAATAAGATTTTTACGGAGCATTGGCTCCGTAAAAAATGTGATTTTATTAAATGAATGGTTCAATTATCGAAAGGGGAATCTTTATTATGAAACAAAGTCTAATCTCATTTGCCTGCGCAGGTTTTTTAATTGCCGGGATTTTATCAGGATGCGGAAGCCAGAAAGCAATTACACTGGTAAACACTCTTACATTTGGCATTGGGGATTTTCAAAGCCTTCGACTTGATTATGATGCAGATGATATTCATGTTTTAGAAAGTGATAATAACAAGGTTATATTGAAGGAGTATATGAATGAGGACAAAAAGAGGTACTATGCCAGAACAAGCACTCAAAATGGTGAATTGCTTATAACAGAAGGTGATCGGCCAAGACATTCCGATTTTGATTCTTACATTGAAATTTATATTCCGCAGGACTATACCAATAGCCTTTCCCTCCACTCCACAAGCGGAACAATAGAATCTGAAACCGCTCTGAATTTGTCGGGTGATTTCAGCGTTGATACCACAAGCGGCATGATTGATGTATCGAATACAAAAGTATCCAACATAAAGATTACCAGCACAAACGGCAATTTGAGCTTTGAAAATATAGATGCGGATACGATAGAGATACAAACCACCAATGCCGCAACCTCATTTAATCAAGCAAGCGGAGTAATAAGTTATCAATCGACAGGAGGAAAGCTGACTGCTTCCGGTATTAATGGCTCCGGCTCCTTTAATGCTTCCGGGGAAGGTTCCATAGATATTTCCTTTACGGGTGTAACGGGTGACATTTCCGCATATTCAAAAAACGGAAATCTTGCGGTGGGACTTCCAAGCCAGCTTGCCTTCATATTTTCGGCAGTAACGAAAGAAGGTTCTATTGACACCTCTTTTTCAAACCAGCTTGCGGTTACTGATAACACTGCCGCCGGAACCGTTGGTATTTCCCCTGAAATATTCATAGAACTGGAAACCCGAAACGGGGACATTAAAGTTTCAAAATGACATAGTATCCGTTTCAAATAAAAACCCCCATTTGCAGAAAGCCCGCAAATGAGGGTTTTTATTGTTCGGTAATTAAACTTTTATGCTGCCGTATACTTTTCTTGCATATTCCTTTGCAGCCTTCACATCATCCGCATCAGGCTTGTTTCTGTTAAAGAAGATAAAATTCTTACCCTTACAGGCAAAAGTCTCATCAACAACATTTATGCCCTTTTCCCTGAGAAGGGCCTTTAATGCGGAAACAGCCTTCCCGTCGGCAGTGCCTGCTCCACTGGTTCCAAATACTGCTGCATTTTTTACTCTGTTTGTGTTCAGTGTTCTGACGAATTCAATCATTTTGGCATCCGGTTTGCCTGCATATTCTCCTGTTCCCAGGAACAAAAGGGCAACATTCTCAGGCGGATATGCCGGTGGTATCTGTTCGGACTTCAGTACGTCCTCAAGTTCCTCAGCTATTGCGTCAGCAATTTTCTTGGTGTTGCCGCTCTTACTGTAGTACAATACCCATGTCTTCATTAAACTTTTACTCCATTCTACATTTTGTTTCTTAAAAACTTTACTGCTTGAATCATAATTTATATAAATAATAATTCATTTCAGCGACATTTACCAGTCCCATTCTTGTCCAATCAAGGAATTTGCTTCGCAATCCGCTTCGCGCCCAATCAGGTACTCTGCCTATGCTACGCAAATTTTCTTATTCTTAACTAACCTTTAATATATTTATCAATGGCCTCAGCAGCTTTTTTACCGGCACCCATTGCCAATATAACGGTAGCGGCACCTGTAACGGCATCTCCACCGGCGTAAACTCCGCCCTTGCTGGTTGCACCCGTCTCTTCTTCCACTATGATACCGCCCCAGGATTGGGTATCCAGACCGGGAGTAGTTGAAGATATTAGAGGATTGGGAGATTGTCCTATTGACATAATCACTGTTTCCAGATCAATTATATGCTCTGAACCCTTTTTTTCAACAGGTCTTCTCCTGCCGGACTTATCCGGTTCACCAAGTTCCATTTCAACACATTCCATACCTTTTACCCAGCCGTCCTCTGTTCCCAGTATCTGCTTTGGATTGGTAAGGACCTTCAGAATTATTCCTTCTTCCTTAGCATGATGAACTTCCTCGAGTCTGGCCGGCATTTCAGCTTCTGAACGTCTGTAAACAATATATACGTTCTGAGCTCCAAGGCGCTTGGCGCTCCTGGCAGCATCCATCGCAACGTTACCTCCGCCTACCACAGCAACATTTTTACCCACAAATACCGGAGTATCTGTATCAGGGAATTTGTATGCACTCATAAGGTTTATTCTTGTAAGAAATTCATTGGCGGAGTAAACACCATTGAGGTTCTCGCCAGGTATTGACATAAAGCTTGGCAAACCTGCACCCGAACCTATAAATACCGCTTTAAAGCCCTCGGACTTAAGGTCGTCTATTGTAAGTACCTTGCCTATTACCATATTTGTCTGTATATTGACTCCAAGATTCTTTACAGTCTGTATTTCCTTCTGCACAAGTGCTTTGGGAAGACGGAACTCAGGAATCCCGTACATCAGAACTCCACCCGGAATGTGGAAGGCTTCAAATATGGTTACATCATAGCCCAGCTTTGCCAGATCTCCTGCGCAGGTAAGTCCTGAAGGTCCGGAACCGACAACAGCCACTTTGATACCGTTGCTTTCAGGCCTGGTTTCATCTGCTTTACAGTTAGCCATGTACCAGTCGGCAACAAAACGTTCCAGACGGCCTATTCCAACTGATTCACCTTTTTTGGCTCTTACGCAGAGCTGTTCGCACTGTGTTTCCTGTGGACATACTCTTCCGCATACCGCCGGCAAGCTGTTTGTTTCCCTGATTTTATAATAAGCGTCTTCAAATTTTCCTTCAGCTACAAGCTGTATGAACTCAGGTATTTTAACATTTACAGGACAGCCCGCTACACATGGCTTGTGCTTGCAGTTCAGACATCTCTGAGCCTCCTCCACAGCCATTGTCTCATCGTAGCCCAATGCAACTTCTTTAAAGTTTTTATTTCTTATATCAGGATCCTGTTCCGGCATCTTTATTTTATTTAAGGCCATATTAGGCATTGGTAACACCTCCAAGTTTACAGACATGCAGTTCGGTAGATTTACCTTCCTGTTTTTTATACATACCCTGTCTTCTCATTGCTTCATCAAAATCAACTTCATGTCCATCGAAATCAGGTCCGTCAACACAGGCAAATTTCGTTTTTCCGCCCACTGTAAGCCTGCATCCGCCGCACATACCGGTACCGTCTATCATTATTGGATTCATGCTGACCAATGTCTTTATACCGTATTCCTTTGTCAGATTACTTACAGCTCTCATCATTACCAGCGGCCCTATGGCAATTACAAGGTCATATTTATTGCCTTCATCTATTAACTGTTTCAATACGTTTGTTACAAAACCCTTATTACCGTTGGAGCCATCATCTGTGGCAACTACAAGCTTGTCACTGACAGCCTCCATCTCTTTTTCAAGAATGATCAGGTCCTTGTTTCTGAAACCTGTTATAGAATGAACTTCAGCTCCCAGCGTATGAAGCTTTTTTGCCTGTGGGTAAGCAATAGCAGTCCCCAGGCCGCCTCCGATAACAGCAACCTTTTTATAGCCTTCAAGATGTGAAGCTACCCCCAGCGGGCCAACAAAATCAAGAAGTGCTTCACCTTCATTCATTTCAGACAGCACACGGGTTGACTTTCCTACTATTTGGAATATTATTGTAACTGTTCCCTTTTCCCTGTCATAATCTGCTATGGTAAGCGGTATTCTTTCTCCGGCCTCATCTATCCTGAATATGATAAATTGTCCCGGTTCTGCCTTTCGGGCAATGTACGGCGCCTCAATATCCATAAGAACAACAGAAGGATTCAATATCTCTTTTCTAACTATTTTGTACATAAATAACCCCCATTTTGCGTCAGATGTTAATTGACCTCATTAGGAACATTATACTCTATATGCATTAAATTATCAAACGTGGTATCCGGCGTGTTTCTTATAATTGCCTCGATAAGCTCCTGTTCCGTCATTACCTTTATCACTTTCAGATAATCATCCAATACATTTACTATATGAAACCTGTCAATATAGTCGCAGGCCTTGATAACCTCAGCCAATTTCACGTGTTTCAGCACAACAATTTCTCTTGCGGGATAAATACCTTTTCTAATAACCCTGGATTTTCTGAACAATAAGCTTTTGATATTCATTAAGGCTGTCTCCTCCTTGTTTGTTTTGATGCACATCAAAATATATAAACCTATTATTATAAGGCTTACATTACTGCGGTTATCAATAAATACAATAATACCTGTCAATACAATAATTGCTGAGATTAAGGCCGAGATCAGCTGAAGCACCCTGCCAGTCCTGAGAACTCCAAATTTCGCTGAGAGCAGCTCCATTGCTATTTTTCCTCCATCAAGAGGCAGAACGGGCAGCAGATTGAAAATCCCAAGATATAGATTTGCGTATATCCCCAGCCTAACCAGTGAATTCGCTATGTTAAAATGCACTAATATTGTCAACAGAACAGCTAAAGAAAAACTGACACAGGGTCCTGAGCCAAATATAAAAATCCGTTGTCCTTTACTGCATATACCGTCATCTATTTCGGCATTGAACCCTACCGGCAATAGCCTGATACCATATACTGCCGCCTTTGAAAGGATTGCAGCAGCCATATGTCCGGCTTCATGCGCAAATATGAACAGGATGGTCAGCAAATACTCGGGCAGGGTTCCGGCAATTATGGCAGCAGCCACAAAAAATAAAATAAAAATATTAACCGATACCTTTATACCACCTATATTTTTATGTATTGAAAATGCTGCTTTCAAACCAATCTCCAATCTGTAGATATTGTGTTGTTCCAAATTAAAGGAGGCTGTCTCATTTTGAGATAGCCTCCTTTAATTTTTTATTGATTTAATAAATTAAGTATCTTTCCCGGGTCAGCAGCCTTGTCACCCTTCCATACCTCAAAATGGAGGTATGCGCCTGAAAGTCCTTCAGTGTCTCCAACCTTGGCAATCACATCTCCCTGTTTGACCTTCTGCCCCTGTTTGGCTACCAGTATGGAGCAGTGTGCATACACCGTATACAACCCGTCGTCATGTTTCACTTTTACATAATTATCATATTCAGGACTTGACCCTACTTCGGTTACTTCACCGTCAAGTGCCGCTTTTATTGAAGTTCCCATGTTGGCCTTTATATCTATACCGCTGTGAAATACTGTATTACCGCTTAACGGATCGGTTCTGATACCAAAGGGTGAATCTATTTGACCTTTTATTGGAATGACAAAGGAATATTTATCTGCCAGAGCTTTTATCTCCGCTTCTTCCAGAACCGGAACCTGGGATATGGCCTTTACTGTATCACTGATTGAACTGCTTACAGCCTCTGTTTCACTTCCGGAAAGCTTTTCACGGCTTGAATCCGGTGCCTGGCTGTCTTGAACAGAATTGTTGATATCAACACCGTTTTGATTGATACTGCTTTGGTTAAGGGTATTTGATTTATTCTGATCCGGGTCTCCCTGATCAATTTTTTTCGGATCGGTTATCTCCTGCCCGCCGCTATAATTCGTTTGCCCGCCCGATTCACTGCCAAGACCTGAAGCGGATCCTGTAATATCCGATTGGGCTGCAGCATTTTTTTCAGGCAGTTTGATCTCCAGGGCAGTCGCCGCACCCAATAAATACTTGTTTGCATCAAAATTCTCTGTAGTAATTAATTTAACCTTTGAGATAAAATAGTTTGTGGCGGGTGTATCGGCAGCCTTACACAGGGCAAACACCGATAAAGACACTACCACTGCCAGCATCTTAACAGCAAAGACAGTTGACATCAAATCATTTCCATTCTGTCTCCTGTTTTTTCTTTGTGTACCGGCCTGTCTTGAGTATTTTGGTCTTACAATTATTTCATCCATATTAGCCTCCCAAGCCATATTATGGCTTTGAGCCGCCATAGCGGCCACAAAATAGTTAGAAATCTCTTCTCACTCCAATATCCGCTATAGGGCGAATAAAGGAGGTTAATTGGCCATGCTTATATCTATTTATATTTTATGTGGATGAATATTATTACAGACCAATACAAAAAGGGGCTGTCTCAAAATAGAAATTAAAATTCTATCGAGAGGCAGCTCTCTTTTTGTCTAGAAAATAGTAAAAGCAGCCTCCGAAGAAGCTGCTTCTAGTGTATAATTGAGTTATGCGAAAACA
>JAEWJR010000048.1:0-7103 GCA_023386445.1 Bacillota bacterium
CTTTGTACCTGCAGCCGGAGTGTTATTATATGAACTGCCGGAGTTGCTTCCGCCGCCCGATCCGGTGTTTGAGCCACCGGAATTGCCTGGATTGCTCGGGTTACCTGGTTCTCCTGGATTGCCTGGATCGCCTGGATTACCCGGGTCGCCTGGATTACCTGGATTACCCGGGTCGCCTGGATTGCCTGGGTCGCCTGGATTACCTGGATCACCAGAGCCTCCCTTGCCTGTAAGTGTAATAACACCATAAACCGAGGTATCCTGATAACCCGTACCTGATTTATCATTCCAGGCTGCTACACTCTGGCGTGCACCATTTTTAGCATCATTCACCTGTGCGTCAAAACCAATTTTTATATCGTTTTGCAAGGATACGGTTCTAAACGGTATCTTCATTTCAACAGTATAATTAGTTCCCGATACCTTCGCAGCAGACTCAAAGCCCTCCGACATCTCTGCAGGATTGAAGGAAGTCTCGTTGTCATAATTTACTCTGTATTGTCCGTCATCTTCTTGATAAAATGAAGTTTTACCATTGTTTTCGTCTACAAACACTTCAACCGAATCCTGTTCGTATGCATTTGCACTGCTTTTATCAAGCTGTTCATCACTAATCTGAATCAACACATACAGATTATTATCATCCCAGAGGGTCTTTGCAGTACCCGTAGCTCCCTGCCATGCCATCTGGTACTCATTGATTGCCAATGCAGGTGTATTGCTCCATATCGAATCTATAGCACCGTCTATAACCGGAGTGCCAAAATTAGCTGTTGATTGTTTTGCGCCTACCGGTGTGGTGGGTTCATGTTCCGACATGTATTTATCAGGATCAACTACGCCAAAGTATGCCAGTTTAGCCTGCAGATTCTTATCAAACAGCAGTGGATTCTGAGATGCTCTCCAGCTTGTACCGTCATCCATTCCCCATATTGTAACACGTTCGATATTCGCAGCATGGGCTTTAAAGATTTTAAACAATTGCGCATATAAATACCCCTGAGCGTCTGCAAGCTTATCGGAAAGCTGGGAATTTTCTCCTGCGGTAATATCAAGTTCCGTTATACTTACAGCCACACCCAGAGAGATAAATCTTTCCAATGACAGCTCAACGTTTACAGGATTTGTTTTTATATTGTAGTGTCCCTGCATGCCAATTCCATCAATAAGAAGTTTCCCCGGATGAGTTGAAGCGTATTTATCATTGATTTCTTTTACCATATTGTAAATGGCTTGTGATTTCTTTTGATTATCCTCATTATAATCATTATAATAAAGTTTAATATTCCAGTCAGGATGTGCATCCAGAACTTCTCTGGCAGCTAAAAAGGCCTGTTCAACATAATCGGGCCCGATAGCCTTCCCCCACATTGAATCATTGCGCAGAGAGCTCCGCCAATCCGACGGATTGGATGGATTGTCACCCATTGCTTCATTTACTACATCCCAGGATATAACCTTGTTGCCAAAGTGCTCAACAACTGTCTTTATATGAGTTGTCATATTTTCGAGAGCTTCCTCACGAGGCAGCGCTACTTTATTGCCACTTTCATCTGTAGTGGTATTCATCCATTCACCGGTCTGCTGATGCCATACCAGTACGTGTCCATGCATTTTCATTCCTTCTGACAGTACTTTATCAACCATGGTATCTGCTGCAGTAAAAGTATAGTTACCTTTTGTGGGCTGCAAACTTCCCGGCTTCATATCATTACCTGCAGTTGCTGTATTATTGTGCATCTTCAGAAGTTCAAGCCTTATGCCGCTGAGATCCTCTCCTGAAATTGCATTTCCGATTAAGAAGTCATCTTTATATACATCTTTAATAGGTGCAAGATCCTTTTGTATATCAATAGGTCCCGATTGTGTTTTTTCAAAACTTATATCATCGATATAGAACGATGCAGTAGCATTATTCGAACTTTCCAAATAAATAGTAAGATTTTCATCAGGTATACTGTTATAGCGGTACGTACCCTCATATTTTACCCAAGCATCACTTGTAGAAATTGTTTTGGCTTGCAGAGTAACATAACTCGGATTACTGCTTCCAACCTGTGTAGAAAGCTGAAGCTGCGAGCTTTCCGGTTCTATCAGCTTAACCCATGCTGTAATCTTATATTCATTGCCCTTGTCCACATATTTTTCCACACGTAATGTTGGACCATTCCAGGTCTTGGTTCTGCCCTCCACCTTCAATGAATAATTGCCGGAATGGCTGGCTTCATCAGTCGGTGTTAAAATTTCCACTCCTCCCCTTCCGGCAAAACCTCCTGTAGACTGATCCTCAAAGGTTATTGTTTGAAACGGCAAAGCAGGGTCTCTTGGAGGCTCTTCCGTATCGCCACCTGTAACAGTTTCGGTAATCAATATATCTCCTATATAGAATGGAACCATTGCTCCCGCATCATTTGACTGGACGCGTACCGCGGAATCTTTAGTCGTATCGGCTGTAAACTTCTTTGTCAATATGAACGCTTCCCCGGCAGTCATATCAGCACCTGCAAGCCAGTCATAGCTATCTACGGTCTGAAGGTATGCCTGCGCTCCGGCAGGGACAGCCTCACCTGCGTCAACATAGCCTTTAACAGTAACGGTATAAGTCTTTCCATTCTGCATTCCCACATCAGCAAATTTGAAATCGGCAGCGTCCCAACTGTTTGACCTGTTACTTACAAATAAAGCCTTTCCGTCATCATTTCCATCAAACACCTTATCAGTAACCTGAGTCAATTTGGCGCCGCCTGACTGTACTGCCTTTCCAGCACCGGTTGCAAAATCTTCATGATATATCTCTTTTTCTGTCGTCACCGGAGGTGTATTTTCGGCAGTAATCAATATATCCCCAATATAGAAAGGGACTGCTGCTCCTGCATCATTCGATTGAATTCTGATTCTATCATACGTGTTATTAACCGTATAACTAGAGGTTATGGTGAAAGCCGCACCTGTCGTTATTACAGCTTGACCCATGTATTTGTCATATGCTTCAGGTGACGGATTTACCGCTTGTGCTACTATAAGTCCTCCTGGAGATACTTCTACATTAGGATCAACATAACCGTTGATAGTAATATTATAGGTTTTGCCGTTTTCCAAGTGCACATCAGCAAACTTGAAATCGGCTGCATCCCAGCTATTCGCCCTATTAGCAACATATAACGCCGTTCCGTCGGTATTGCCGTCAAAGACTTTACCGGTAACCTGAGTCAATTTAGCTCCCCCGGATTGTATCGCTTTACCAACTCCGCCGGCAAAGGTTTCATGGTAAACCGTTGTACTCCCGGCATACACTATGCCGTTAACCTGCATGAGCGAAATAACCAGACAAAGCACCAAAAAGATGGCTGCTCCCTTCCTCCAATTCCTTAAAATTGTACTGCTCAACTTTAACCGCCTCCTCTAAATTTTTTTACTATATATTTATCAAGAGTATTTACCAACTGCTGTTTTCATATGGTAAATACAAATTTAATAACCATATCCTAAAAAATATATAAGTGATGAAAATTAAATTAACGCGTTATGCCAGTTGGTGACCAATATTGCCAAAAAAATTGTTACTGACTATCCTGCGGATCTTAATAGTGTGATAGTATAATAAGAAATTTTTAAATCACTAAGATGATAGTTGAAACGTCCATTAGAAATAAGTTAAATTTGTTTAATTCGTTTTTAAAGCAGGTTTGGACTTTCGATTGAAGTTCCGGGGGTTTTGCTGCAGCCGACATAACCTTCAATATCTCGGCTGCAGCAATCTTGGGAGGTATTATATTGCATTAGTACCCTCTATTGACAATGTATAACACGCCTCACGCCGGCTATTTTACCACTTTTCTTTGTCGTCGTCCTTGCCTTGCGTCAGCAAGGCTGCGTCCATCCTCCTCGAAAATTGCCAAAATATCTCAGCGCGAGGTCGGTGATCTTTAAGTGAGATAATTTGGCTTGCGGCAAGGCAAAGGCGTGCAGTAAGGCTTTGTGTCTTGCAAGCGGCTTCAACACAGCCGCAGGGCAAATTAGCCACTCAAAAACGTATTGTACATTATCAATAAAGGGTAATGCTACTTTGTAAAAAGTTTTATCAGTTTTAATACCAAATCATAGTTCTTGGGTTGAACACGAACAACCAGTATTTTTTCGGGACCGATTACATCAATATCTTTAAAAAACTCGTTTCCGGATACATCAATTCCATAAAGTCGGGGCTCGGCATCTGCATAGGTTTTGGGTTTCAGCTGATCGGTGGGACTTGTGGGATCTTCCCACTCTTCAACCACCCGCAGCTTCAAGGACTCACTTTTTGCTGCATCGATATTAAGCTCCCTGGCAACATCATCAAGAGCCATAAATGCACCATTTTTTGCATAATTGTCAAAAGCATATTTATTGACCAAATATAAATCTATATCTGATGCTGAGATAAGTACTACCGCTTTTTGCAAATAGGCGTATGATTGTTGATCGTTATAATTGCTTGACAATACAGCAGAATCCACTGCCACCTCTTTTATTTCTGGGACATTTTTAATTATTTTTTCTTTAAATTTGTCCTGTGCCTCGTAGTTTACTTCACCCAATAAACCGATTGTTATATCAGGTTCTACCCGTGTGACGATGGAATATACGGAATAAACTACTAATATTATGGCAATTATCCCGATAAGAATATGGTATTTGTGATAGTGGAAAAAGTTATCAGCCTTTTTCCTGTCGATACCTGCTTTTTCAAAGGCCTTATCAGTATAGGTTTCCTTCTTTTCGACCTTTGGCTCGTCTACCTCATATCCCATTAATATTCTGTAAGCATCAGTGGATTTCAGGAATTCACTCTCTGTATTGTCGTCCAGAGTTCCTTCCATCTTCATTATTTTATGCTTTTTTAGTATTACATCATATCTTTTTTCGATTTCATCTTTGGATGAGGCTTTAGTGACACCCAATATTTTTCTGGCTTCCTGTAAAGTATACTTCAAATCAATCCCCCCTAGCACATCCCATACCTGACTTTAACTAATCTCTTGGCTTCATCGTGGGAAACAATAATATATCTCTGATAGACGCTGAATCAGTTAAAAGTATTATAAGTCTGTCAACTCCTATACCTAATCCTCCTGTAGGGGGCATTCCATATTCCAGTGCAGTAACAAAATCTTCGTCCATCATATTGGCTTCTTCATCACCCGAATCTCTTTTCTTAACCTGATTAACAAATCTTTCCTTCTGATCTATAGGATCGTTTAGTTCGGAATATGCATTACCCATCTCACGTCCGGTTATAAAGAATTCAAAACGTTCGGTCAATTCCGGACAGTCAGGCTTTCTCTTTGTAAGGGGAGAAACCTCAACAGGATAATCATATATGAAGGTTGGCTGGATAAGATTGCTTTCAGCGAACTCTTCAAACATCAGGCTTAAAATTTCACCGCGGGTCATTCCCGGTTTTACATGGACTTTCTTTTCTTCTGCTGCCGACTTTGCTTCTTCATCAGACTTAATATTGTCAAAGTCCACTCCTGAATACTTCTTAACGGCTTCTATCATCGAAAGCCTGTTCCAGGGAGGCGTCAGATCAATTTCCTGTCCCTGATACATTATTTTTGTGGTTCCCAAAGTTTCCATGGCAACTGTAGAAATCAGATTTTCAGTCAGTTCCATCATGCCCTTGTAATCATTGTATGCCTCATATACTTCCATCATGGTGAATTCAGGGTTATGCTTTATGGACATACCTTCATTTCTGAACATTCTTCCCATTTCATATACTTTTTCCATACCGCCTACAATAAGTCTCTTAAGATATAACTCGGGAGCAATTCTAAGATACATATCTATATCCAATGTATTGTGATGAGTTATAAACGGTCTTGCAGTGGCTCCACCTGGAATTGTATTCAACAAAGGCGTATCTACCTCTAGAAATCCTCTGTCGTCAAGGAACTTTCTTATTGATTTGATTATTTTGCTTCTTAATATAAAGGTATTCTTTACCTCAGGATTTACAATAAGGTCCACATACCTCTGCCTGTATCTTAAATCGGTATCCTTAAGACCGTGCCACTTTTCAGGCAATGGCAGAAGTGATTTCGACAATAAAGCAATCTCTTTTACCTTTATTGATATCTGACCCATATGGGTTTTGAATATTTCACCTTTGACACCGACAATATCGCCTATATCATACTTTTTAAACATTTCATAGCTTTCGTCGCCAACTTCGTCCTTTCTGACGTAAAGCTGTATTCTGCCGTCCCTGTCCTGCAAATCACAAAAGCCAGCCTTTCCCATTCCTCTTTTGGACATAAGCCTTCCTGCTAAGGATGTGTTCTTACCTTCCAAAGCTTCAAAATTATCCAGTATATTCTGAGTTGAATCTGTTACATCATACTTGACTATTTTAAAAGGATCGTTGTTTTTATCCTGTAAATCCTTTAATTTTGCACGGCGTACCTTGAGTATTTCACTTAAATCCTGTTCTTCATTTTGTGCATTTACTTGCATATTTTCTTCTGACATTATATCCTCCAACAATTTCTATTGTAATCTATTACAAAAAACAGTTTACATCTTTTAATGTAAACTGTCAGTATAATTATATATTAGTTTAGCTTTTAGTGGCAACCCATAATTAAAATTATATAAACTACTTTGAAATCTCTAAAATCTTGAATTTGATTGCTCCATCCGGAACCTGGACTTCAACTATTTCTCCTACCTTGTGTCCCATTAGAGCTGCTCCGACCGGCGATTCATTTGAAATTTTTGACTTCAGCGGATTTGCTTCGGTGGAACCAACTATCAGATATTCCACTTCCTCCTCAAACTCCACGTCAAAAAGCTTAACTTTTGATCCCAGACTGACTACATCTGTTTTTACTTCATCCTCATCTATCAGTCGGGCATGTTTAAGCATTGATTCCAACTGGACGATTCTTCCTTCGACCTGGGCCTGTTCATTCTTTGCTTCGTCATATTCCGAGTTTTCCGATATATCTCCAAATGAAAGTGCCTGTTTAATTCTCTCGGCAACTTCCTTTCTTTTTGTTCCTCTGAGGAATTCCAATTCTTCTTCTAATTTTTTTAAGCCTTCGTAGGTTAAAACGACT
>JAEWJR010000097.1:0-97915 GCA_023386445.1 Bacillota bacterium
ATTAAATTAGAGCTAAAAAAGCAGACCGCTGAAGGTCATGGAGGTTGGTATGAAAAGAACCATCCTGATAATTTTAATGGCAAGCCTGGTTTATACATGTGCAGGCTGCAGCGATAATAAGGAAAGTAACAGGAGTGTCCCGGCAGAGGGCTTGAGCACTCAGGCTGCAGACACACTTGCAGCAAAATGGCCGACAAAGGATTGGAGCAAGTCAACTCCTGAAAAACAGGGCCTTGATGAGCAGCAGTTTACCAGGATTGTTACAAGAATAAAAGATAATTATCCCAATGTATACAGTCTGCTGGTTATAAGAAATGGTTTTCTTGTATTTGAGGAATATTACAATGGTGCAGCCAAAACCGCCTACAATCCGGTTTATTCGGTAACTAAAAGTGTGATGTCTGCCTTGACCGGCATAGCAATACGGGAAAAGCTTATTTTCGGTACGGGCCAAAAGGTGACGGAACTTATTCCCGAGTATTTTGGTTCCAGCGATAATCTGAAAAAAAGGGATATCACCATCGAAAATGTACTGACAATGACAGGAGGACTTGAGTCCATTGATAATAACTATAACGGTTATTTTTCAAGTTCTGACTGGCTGCGGTACGCGCTTGACAAGCCGCTCACCGATGAACCGGGAAGCAAATTTGTTTATAACACCGGACTGACCCAGATTCTATCCGGCATTATTTCAGAAAAATCCAATATGAAAACAAAAGACTTTGCAGATAAGTACTTATTTAAGCCGCTAAATATTGAAGTCAAAAGATGGGAACGTGATTCAACGGATTGTTATGGAGGCGGCAGCGGGTTATATCTTACTGCCAGGGATATGGCTAAATTCGGATATTTATATCTAAACAAGGGCAATTGGGATGGCAGGCGGCTTATACCGGAAGAGTGGATAGCGGCCTCAATTACAAAGAAAGTTGAAGTAGATAAGGGTGTGGATTATGGATATTTGTTCTGGATTGCGGATATGGAAAATAAAACAACAGGCAGAACTTATCATACCTACCGCGCCGACGGAGCAGGGGGGCAGAAGATCGTTATCATTCCTGAAACCAATATGATCATAGTAGTTACTGCAAATATCAATGCCGGATCCAGAGACGGTGAAGACACTCAAAGGTTGGTGGAGGATTATGTGATTCCGGCAATAAAATAAATTAACACCGAATTCCTGATACTCAAGCAGATCCAGTCATGGATTCCATGCAGCATCTCTCTGCAAATTCAGCGCATTTACTACTTTTCTTATTTCATAGGCCTGGGTTCTAATATAATATTCCAAAAACACCTTCTCAGTACTTAATAGTTATATATAATTTCAATTTAAGAATTATTTGTACCCTCTATTGACAATGTATAACACGCCTCACGCCGGCTATTTTGCCAATTTTCTTTGTCGTCGTCCTTGTCTTGCGTCAGCAAGGCTGCGTCCATCCTCCTCTAAAATTGCCAAAATATCTCAGCGCGAGGTCGGTGATTTTTGAGTGAGATAATTTGGCTTGCGGCAGGGCAAATTAACCACTCAAAAACGTATTGTACATTGTCAATAGAGGGTATGGAAGAAAGTTTATATTTTTATAAGCCTGGTTTGCATAATTAAATCAGGGTATATAATTCAGGGCAAATATCAAATAATAATTTAACATTACTGTGTGAAAAATAGGCAGTGTGTATTTTTTAAATAAGTATGACGGAACGGGTAATTAAAAAAATCCGCTGAGAGGGGAAAATATGAGTTTATTTTTAGGAAAAATTCATTTCTGGCTATATAATAAAATCCTTTGGACTGAAAAAATCGAGGAGTATATTAAGGAATGGGCTAAAAACAAAGGTCTGCCAGCTGAAAAATGGTCAGAAGAAAACAGCGGAAAATATGGTGCCTCCATGGGGAAGAAACCTCTGGAAGATATTATTGACACCTCCAATATTCACGGCTGGCTGCAGGAGAGGATAGAAAGTGCCGAGCTGCGCCAGGCTTCACTTGTGACTGCAATTTTGTCGGAGGATATGGCATATAAAAATGAACTTCTGGAGTTGTTCAGAAAACAGGGTCAAAGTGCGGCTGCCGCTTATCAGAGCAAGCCTGTTACTCCGGAGGAGATATTCAATGCCTTGAATGATTTTATACTTGAAGGCATGCCCTGTGACAGGGTCAATGAGGTGATAGGCTCAAATGAAAAGGAATTTGTCTGGAGGACGACAACCTGTCTGCATACTACCTACTGGGAAAGGGTAAATGGAGATATAAAACATTTTTATGATTTAAGGAAAGAATGGGTCACTGCTTTTGTGAACACTATAAACCCGGATTACCGGTACAGTACAAAATCTGATGGAATACACAGCATAGAGAGGAGCTAGGTGCAATGAATCTAATCGAAGTAATGGTGGAAGAGCATAAATATATCAAAAGGATGCTGGCGGTGATGCGGAAGTATTGTTACAAGGTCATGAAGGGTGAACAGGTTCAGTACGGGGACTTTTTCAAAATGATTGATTTTGTGAGAAATTATGCGGACAAGCATCATCACGGTAAAGAGGAGAAACTGCTTTTTGACAGAATGATGAATGAATTGGGACGCCCCGCTGAAATGCTTGTCCGCCATGGGATGCTTGTGGAGCATGATCTGGGAAGGCTTCACATGCAGGAACTTGAAGCTGCCCTCAAAAAGGTGATGGACGGCGACGATGAAGCCAGGCTGGATGTCATAGCAAATGCCATATCTTACACCCACTTGCTTCATAGGCATATTGACAAGGAGGATGGGGTAGTATACAAGTATGCCCAAAACAATCTGGTCAAAGAAACAATGGACGAGCTGAATGCGGAAGGTGAGCATTTGGAACAGGAAGCGGAAAGGGAGCATATTCAGGAAAGATATATCAACCTGGTTGCAGAACTGGAGTCAAAGATAGATACGTTTTAGGCGTAAGTGTTACAAAACATTAGCAAATCAGACACTTGACATGCTAAAAAAGAAAATTTTGTCAAATCTTAAATCTATTCAATTTAGGCAAATTATGGTAGACTGTTGTCTAGAATTGTTGGGATTAAGCGTTTAGGGGAAGTATATTATGGAGACACGCAGAAATTGGTTTACTTATATATACTTGACTTTTTTTGGTATATTTGTATGCTATAGTCTGTTCGGCGGAATTTTAAACATAGGAATTTCAGCGAAATATCCGTTTTTATGGTATGGAGGAATTCTATTATCTATGGGCGGTCTGTGGCTCATATCTAATTCTGCGGCAATTATATTCTCTCATTTTGATATATACAGATTCAAGTTTCGGAGCAGGATACCCGGCATCATTGTTGAGGGTGTGATTATCGCTGCAGCAATTATTGCTGCCGGAGCTGTCAGAGTATGGATTGTACGGTATCTTCCGGTTCAACCCCAATCTGACTTTCAAACCTATTACAATGTGGCAGATATGCTGGCAAAGGGCACTCTTAAAAGGGATGGAGCCGGATACTGCGATTATATATCACAGTTTCCCCATGTCATTGGCTATCCGTATATTCTCTCGCTGATATTTAAGCTGTTTGGAACCTCAGTCGCCACGGGTTTATATTTTAATATAGCTGTTAGTCTTATTAGTATATTTTTTGTGAACAGGATTGCAAGACTCATATGCGGCAGGGTGGCAGGAATTCTGGCGATGTTTCTGGCTGCCTTCTGGCCTTCACAGGTACTCTTTGTCAATCAAATGGCCTCGGAACCTGTTTTCATGTGCCTGTCCCTACTTTGCATATGGATTACGGCATATTTGTTCAAAGCCTCTTCATCAGCTAAAGATGTCAGTATATTTATACTAAACATCCTTTTAGGTATTCTGCTTGCGGTTGCAGGAGGGGTACGCCCGGTGTCGGTGGTGCTGCTTATAGCCATAGTAATCTGTACAATAACCTATAAGGCAGGGACTGTTGAAGGCTCAAATGAAAAAGCCGGATTAATAAAAAGCTGTATGTCGAGGGGCTGGATCAGGGTAATTTTTTTATTAGCCGGGTTTTTAATTTGCTCCCAGCTGATCAGCGGAGCTACTGCCCGGGCAATTGACAGAAAGCTTCCGGGAAGTGCCGTATCCTTCGGGTACAACCTTATGGTGGGTTTGAATGTGGAATCAAAAGGTTCCTGGAATGAACAGGATGCTAAGTTTCTTAACGATAAGTTTATAGAAACAGGTTCTGCCGAGGAAGCTCACAAAGCCTCATTGGAGCTGGCTGTCAAACGGATAAAGGATGACCCCGAGGGTATAGTCAATCTGCTGTTTCAAAAATATACTCTCCTGTGGGCAAATGATGATTATGGTGCCTATTGGAATTTATTGTTTCTGGAACAGCAGAACAACTTAACATCAGATAGAAAAGAATTTATAAATAGTGTGACAATCTGGAATAATATATATTACATCATATGTGTCTACATGTCACTTATAGCAGGAATATTCCTGTGGTTCAGAAAAAAGGCAGGTACCGGGCATATATTGGTATTGTATTTTGTTGGTATTGCTTTTCTTCATATGGTAGTCGAAAGTCAGAGCAGATATCACTACAGTATATTGCCAGTGTTTGCAATACTGGCGGCTGTGGGTGCGGTAGAAATATTTAAGTTTTACCGGTACAGGGAAGAGTATATCTTCGGGAATGAAAGTGAAGCAGATGTGCCGGAACGTGAAAAAAGGACAATTGGAGAACAAGTATTAAAAAAACAGGAATCAGATATTGAGGAAGGTAAAACTCCGGTTATTACGGATGAAGATAAAAAGGCTGCTGCCGACCACCGCTTCGATATCCTGGATGCTATACAAAAGGGGCATGTCACTGTTACCGTAAGTGAAGCATACCTGAAGAAAAACGAAGAAAAGCTCCGGGAGGATAAAAAAGAGTGACAAACCGGTTAGAAAGCTTTAGGTCACATGGAGGGAACAATGGATCCTTTAAATAAGTTTGAAAGGATAGTAAGAATTGCTTTAATTATTATGTTTGTTGTCTCGGTAAGTCTGATATCAGCATGGCTGCTTTCGGCAAAGCAAAAGGATGAGTATGACGTCTCACTCAAAGCGGGAGAACAAAATGAAGTTTCAACAAATACTAAGCTGGCCGGTAAAATGGATTTTCTTCCGGATAAATGCACACTTAATATGGATCTGTCAAAGCTATCCTTTGTAAAGGAAGACGGCGGAGTAATCGATTTGTCAAGTCTGAAGGGCAAAACAGTTATTTTAAACTTCTGGGCCAGCTGGTGCCCATACTGTAACAAGGAGCTTGGACAGTGGCGTGATATAAGGGATCAGCTTTCTCAATACCCAAATGTTGAGTTATTATTGGTAAATAAACTTGATAATAATAAAGAGACCAAAGCTCAGGCTTTTGATTACTTGAAAAAAAATCAAATACCCTTTGAAAATGTCTATGATGAGGATTTAACGGTATATAACCAATTGGGACTCAAGGTAATACCTACAACCCTTGTTATTGATGAGCGAGGGTTGTTAAGAGCGTGGCATGCAGGGAAGGATATGAATCCAAAAGTTTTGAAATCAATGATTGATTACTCGGTACATGGCGGTGATTACGAAACCTTTAATTTCCTGGAGAAGGAGATGATAAATAAGGACGGCGGAGTCAGGACCAATTATCTTCCGGAAAAAGTGTCGGATTTGAAGTATACCGATGTATTAAGCGAATCCCAGGGTTTATTGATGGAATATGCCGTAAATACTGCAAATAAAAGTCTATTTGAAAAAAGTTTTAAATATGTAAATGAAAATATGCGTGATAATTCTCTGGCTGCGTGGGTGGTCACAGACAAGGGGCCGGAAAAGGTTAATTCAACTCTGGATGATCTTAGAATACTCAGGGCCTTGTGTAATGCTGAGAAATTATGGGGAGGCTATACTGATACAATAAAGAATTATGAGGGTGCACTTTATCGATACAATACGTATAGGAAAAACCTTATAAATCAATATGATTTTAAATACAGGAAGAAGGCGGACCGCTTAAAACTATGTTTCGCCGATTTTGAAGCCATGCAATATCTTGCGGATTTAAATCCCCGCTGGAGGGAAATATATGCTAATTCTCTGGCAATAGTAAATGCCGGTTATATTGGTGACGGCTTTCCTGTTTATTATACTGAATATGTTATTGCCAAAAAAACCTATAAAAAAGAGGACATAAATATGACTGAAGGAATGGTTACACTTCTTCATCTTGCAAAAATCGGACAATTAAAGCCTCAAACCCTGGAGTGGTTAAAAACAGCTGTTGAAGGTGAAGGAATATACGCCAGATATAAAACGGACGGGACAGTAGCTGACGGCTATAATTACGAATCAACTGCAATATACGGGCTGGTAAGTATGATAGCAGCTTCGGCTGGCGATAAGGAGCTGGCAAACAGGGCACAAGCCAGAATGGAGACAATGCGTGTATTTGATTCGGATAACAAAGTTAACGGCGCATTTGGAAATGCTGACGGAACAGGAATATATTCTTTTGACCAATGCATTGCACTGCTCTCTTACAGCGTTGCCGGAAAAAATACCAGGTAGACGTTATGAATATGAAAAAAAATAAAGATGAATGGAAAAAAACAAGATTTATTTTTTCAAGCTTGAGCAAACTTGCCGCCTTCGCAAAAAAAACCGTAACAGGGTTAAACAAAAACAGAGAGGGAAAGTACTCAATAACTGTCATCGGCTTAGGTGCAGGACTATTGGCATTGCTGCTTCTTGTAATCATGCTGTTTGTACCGCCTTTTCTGGGTATGTCGGATGACGGTTCCTTCGCCCGCAGGATTAATCCGGCAGGGATATATCATAGAGAGGACACAGGTGAAAACCTGTATTTTAATTACTATGTAAGGGAATATTTGTCCCTGGCTCCCGAAAGCGGTTTCTTTACAGGGTTAACCGGCCAGCGCGCTTTAATATTTGCAGCAAAAGGGCTGGACAGCCTGTTCACCCGTGACAGCATTTTTGATTTAAGATTTCTGGCATTGATATATGGATTGTTGTATATCCCTGCAATCGTTTTATTGGTAAAACAGGCGGCATACAGGGTAAAAACTTTTACTGAAAGTGTAGTTATGGGTCTGGCAGGTGTTGTTATATTTGCCGATGTATCTTACATAACTTATTTCAGTTCCTTTTATACCGAACCGCTGGTGCTGATTTCCATAATTTTTTGTACCGGTGCAGCTTTAGCATTGCAGCAGGAAAAACATAACATGTTTTACCTTATTGTATATACCATTTTTGGAATCCTTTTGACGACCATTGAAAACAAATATGCCATAGCAGGCTTATTTTTAGGGATACTGGGTGTTAAGTTTATGTTTGTGGATAAACGACTATTATGGAGATCAGGATGTATTGTCTCGGTGCTGCTGCTTTTTTTAAGCGTAATGTTTTCCGCCGGTTATGCACCCTCTGCCTATACACTGTCAAGTAAATACAACGCAATGACCAGAGGTGTGCTGCTGCAGTCAACCGATCCTGAAGAGACCCTGAGGGAATTTGGTATTGACAGTTCGTATACAATACTTGCAGATACAAGCAGCAATGAGCAATATCCGCTGTTGGATCCTGAGAACAAAGACTTGAAACAAGGGTTCTACGACAGATATAATCCGGCTGAGATAGCCTATTATTATCTGAAGCATCCCAAGTCACTGGTTGCCATGCTGGATATTTCTGTGAAAGCGGCATTTAATATCAGAAGGGATTTCAGCGGAAATTTTGAGAAAGGTGCAGGCATGCCAAAAATGGGAAGAAGTCTGTTTTGGTCACTGTGGAGCAGTTTTAAAACTAATTCCGTACCCAAGACTATCGGTTTTCTTTTAGTTTTGCTGGCGGCAATTGTTCTGCTTTTCAGGCAGAAAGCAGTTAAGATTATAGGAAGTTACAGACAAAGAAGTTCAATACCCTTGGAGGTTATGCTTGTAATATTCTTCATCGGAATTTCAAATGCCATTATAACAATAGTTAATAGCGGAGATGCTGAAATGATTCAGAACCTTTTTCTTTTTAGCGTTTCCCTGGATATAATAATATATTTCAGTTTAGCAGAAGTGCTGCACAGGCTAAAAATATTGTAGACTGAGGCATCAGCTCGGTATATGGAGGAGAAATGGCCAGTAAACGTTTTGAAATTTTAGTTCAGGATTTGGGATTGCTAACATTTTTAATATCTATGTTTTTCAGTGTGGGAGTTTTATTTGCAGGAGGCTCGGAATTCCGGACTGAAAATGCCGTAATGCTTTTTATTACTGTTATTGCCATCATACTTGTTACGTTTTCGGTTGACCTGGCCTCGTTTATAATTGTCGGGTCCCAAATTATCTGTTTTACGGCTTATAAGCTTTTTATGCTGTATCAAAAGGGTACGGTTATAAGTGTGTATTCTTTTGCCTGGCTTGTGCTGCCAATACTGGTTGTAGGTTCAATGAGGCTGTTTATATTCGGGCGTAACAGGCTTGAACTGGAAAACGGCATGTTGAGGCAGCAGGTTGAGGAGCTTGTGATGATAGATCCCCTGACAGGCCTTTATAATCTGAGGAGCTTTTACTACGATATTGATAAGCAGATACGGTATACGAGACGCAATAAGCTTCCGTTAACACTAATGATAATAAAGCTGCGTTATGCCCACGAATTAAAGAGAATACTTTCAAAAAGGAATTTTGATAAACTTAAACAGCGGCTTGCTGAAATTATAGGTGATGCAATCAGGATTGAGGACAACCAGTACAGTATAGATAATGATGGAAGTCTTGCAATTATATTGACCTGTGACGACGCCGGAGGAGAATTGGTTCGCAACCGAATCAGGTCTATGGCAGGTGAAAAAGATGCATTTGACGGGATTACCGATACATCGATCAAAGTTGAGGTGCAGATTGCTTTTGTTCAATACAGGGATGAGATCGGAAATGACGGTGTCTTCTTCAAACAGAGTGTTGAAAAGGAACTTCAATATGATGTTTAAAAGAACATTAATATTTATATTTATTTTAAGTATCTGCATATATATGGTGCCCGGGAATGCGGCTTATGCTCTTGAAACCAATGTTTTAAAAGCAAAGGACATACTTTTTGTCTATGATGATGATTTGACTCAAAAGGGTTACGAAAATGTTGCAGCTATGGCAGATATACTGACGTACATGGGATATGGGACTACTTACAGTACCGTTACCGAAAGCAGAGGAATGCTTGGCAAATTTGACAGTATTTTATTTTATCATGAAGGCGATAGTATCAGTTCTGGGTTTTTACGGGAGCTTCAGGGCTTAAACAATAAAATCATGGTTGTGGGCGGGGGAAGTGTAACGGATATACTTAAGGCTTTGAGGCTGAACTATGCTTCTTTTCAGGTAAGAGATGCAGTGGTGCGGTTTTCCTATGCTTTCAGTGACGGAAAAGAAAGACCGGGAATGATTAAAGCCGATAAAGCGGCAATTATTCAGGGTACATTTCCATACAGTGCAGGTTATATTGAGGCCGACGGAAAATCATCCGAATTAACTGTCAGTAAGGGAAGATTCAGCTGTTTTGGGGTTTTTGATTTTGAAAGTGATATTTTAAAGGCTGCATTTTCAGATCAGATTTCAAAATGGAAATGGCCTTTTGAAAATCTGCCCAACAGTTACCCTCAATATATAATTTTTGATAGTGTGTACCCGTTCTTTAACGGTGAGAAGATGCTGAAGGTGGTTGAAATGCTAACAGAAAAGGGTATTCCCTATTCCATAACCGTAATGCCTGTTTATCAGAACAGTGAATACCCTGCAATGAAGCATTTTTGCGAGATACTCAGATATGCCCAGTCAAAGGGAGCCGGAATAATATTGAAAGCCCCGTTGATAAACACTGCCAGGCCTTCACTTGAGGAAATCAACAGGAAAATGACTTCTGCGGTAACGGCATATAATAAATACGGTGTATATCCCTTGGCAATTGAAGTACCAAATAACTGGATTCATGATAAATTGGGACTGGATGTAATGAGGAGATTCAGAACTGTTATTTTATATAACAGCCAGGAAAAGAACAACTGGAGCGACATTGACGGCTACAATACGGTTTATTCCGACGGACACCATATTATAGCTCCGGCACTGCTCAATGGAAATATTGGCAGTAACCTGGTTAATACCTATAGCACGGCCCTGTACCTGGATATGAATGCCGATGCGGCAGACATCGAAAACAGGATAAAGCTTATACAGGAGTCTGCAGTGCCGCTGAAAAGTCTAAGGTCCATATCTCATACGGTCTATACCGATGACAAAGTGATTGCTCTTAAGGGAAATATACTGACTTTAAACGGCAAAGTGCAGTCTCTGGAATACACTCCTTTCACTTATGAGGGAAATTTTGAATACAACAGGGGAGTGATAGGCCGGCTGGCCGAGAGCATGGCCAGGGAAAACAGAAGGCTTCTGATAATTGTTACCGGGATTTCCATTATGTTTATTATATTTATAGCAGTTGCACGTTATCAAAACAGAAGGCGGTTCCTGTACAAAAGCAATTCAGGTCAGGATGCCGGTAAGGGGGGCGAAGATTGACACTAATAGATATATTGTCCTTGTATGCTATTATTGCTATCTGGGGACTGATGCTGATTAATGTTGTTTTGTCCATAGGGGGCTTTATTTATTACATCCGGGTCAATCGTACAGATGGTCACATAAAGCTGAAGGAATACCCCATGGTTTCAATAATGGTTCCTGCTCACAATGAGAGCATAGTAATAAGGAAGACTGTTCAAGCTCTTTTGGCTCTTGATTACCCAAAGGATAAATATGAAATTATTGTAATAAACGACAATTCTTCTGATGACTCTGCCGAGGTACTTAAAAAAATGCAGGGAAAAAATCCTGGCAGAAAGCTTATAGTAATAAATACCGATAATGTTTCCGGAGGGAAGGGAAAGTCCAATGCTCTTAATATTGGTTTTTCGGTAAGCAGCGGAAGTGTAATAGCGATATATGATGCTGATAATACCCCTGAACCCAATGCACTCACTCTACTGGTGGAAAATCTCATGTCGGATGATAAACTGGGCGCCGTAATAGGGAAGTTCAGAACCAGAAACAGAAATGCTTCCCTGATGACACGTTTTGTCAATATAGAAACTTTGGCGTATCAATGTATGAACCAGGCCGGCAGATGGTTTTTCTTCAAATTATGCACAATACCCGGCACCAACTTTGTCATGCGCAGGAGTATAATTGAGAGCATTGGCGGCTGGGACACAAAAGCCCTGTCTGAAGATACCGAAATAAGTTTCAGAATATACAGAATGGGTTATAAAATAAAACTCATGCCTCTGGCCGTAACCTGGGAGCAGGAACCCCAGCTGCTCCGCATTTGGCTCAAGCAGAGGACCAGATGGGCAAAAGGGAACATATATGTACTGAAGGAAAACTTCAAATATGTCTTTGACAGAAAAGCAGGACCAATGCGGCTGGATGTACTGTACTACGGACTGGTTTACATCCTGATGCTGTCTTCTCTTGTCTGCTCCGATTTGATATTTTTCCTTTCGGTTTTGGGTTTTGCACATGTCACGTTGGGCGGCTTTTCCAGTGTACTTTGGCTTATGGCCATACTTGTATTTGTTTTAAATGTTCTGATAACCCTGGCAGTTGAGAAAAATGAGTTCAATATGGAATCGGCAATGCTTATCCTATTGATGCTTTTTACCTATTCAAAGCTATGGGTGGTTGTAGTGTTAAGTGCTGTAATACAAAGTGCAAATGATGCCATATTTAAAAGAGAGATAAAATGGTATAAAACTGAAAGATCTATAGAAAATAATATAGAACCGGGGGAGAAGGCTAATGTTAATGTTAAAGTTAAAAGGAAGAAGGAGTAAGTTCTTCAGAGTATTTATTTTTGTATTGATAACAGTAGTTTTGACCGCAGGCGGAACACAAGACGTTTATATGGCACCTGCCGGAAAAACATCAATTGGCGAGGCAGCTGCCACTGGTGTCTCCGGCCGGGATAGCAGGGATAAAATAATATCCTCCGAGGATGCTTTGCGGTCCAGCGTCAGCAGCATGCTTGAAAATGCAGGCTTACCTGCATCGACAAAACCCGTACTTCCCAAAGCTGATCTGACTGCGGATTTTACATGGGATGCACCGCAGATATTGAAGGGCATTTACTCTTCGGCAGACCTGTATTTCAGCCTGCCTAAATACTGGAGCACGAAATATTTTTGTGTCAAGCTTGAATACAGAGTCAGCCAGCTAATAAAAAATATACCCTGTACGCTGACCTTTGCAATAAACAAACAACCCTTTTATTCCTGCCAAATGACTTACAAAAACAATGAAAAGAATTTTATTTATGTTTTAATTCCGGCCAAACTGATAAAAAATGACAGGGAGAGCAGTACAAATACCCTGACCATATCCGGGTATGCCAGGCTCTACAATGATCAGGGCTGCATAGACGATGAAAGCAATGCAAACTGGGTGACTTTTTCCGAAGCCTCCGGTGTGGAGGTAGGCTATGATCTGCTGGCTCACCATAACCGCATTGACTACTATCCTTATCCCTTCCTGTCATCGGATAACCAGAGCGGAGCGGATACGGCTGTCACAGTTGCAGATACGGCTCAGAATGAAGAAATAGCTGCTGCTATGATGATTATGACCGGACTTGGCAAGAATACAAAGGATAATAATAATCTTGCGGTAAGTTCCTGGCAGGAAGCTCAGAGCAGCGGAAAAAGCAGAAATATACTGGTCGGACTGACAAAGGATATGCCTTCCGGACTGACTAAACATATACAGCCTTACCGTAATCAGTTAAAGGGGCAGGTCCTGCTTCTGTTTGTAAATGATGACCGGGGTAACCCTTTGCTCATCATAACCTCCGATGATGCCGACTGCCTGGCTGAGGCGGGTTATTTCCTCGGAGATAATGAACGTATAAGTCAGGAAAGCGATAATATAACTTTTATTAGGAAGGGTACTGCAGAAATAAGGAAAAATGCCAAAGCACAAAGTGATATGAAAGCAGACCGATATAACCTCCAGGAAATGACAGGCGGGGGTTTTGAGTTTATCGGTCCCTTCCGACAGGAAAAAACTCTGTTTTTACCTTTACCTGCCGATTATACCCTATCCTCTGCAAGCAAGGTAACGGTGAATTTCAGGTACAGCAAAAATCTGGATTTCAATAGATCAATGCTTACCGTATACTGGGGAGACATACCTGTGGGAAGTAAAAAACTGGCTTTGGAGAATGCCGACAATGACGAATTAACCTTTTTCATGCCTGCTGATGTTGTGGGTACAAAAGCCGGCAGTATGAAGTTTGCTTTTGATCTGGAGATACCGGACCTTTTTTGTACAACAAGGCGTGATGAGATGCCTTGGGCATACATTACAAAGAATACAACCATCTATCTGCCTTTGGATAACAGCACCAAATTAAGCTTTAACAGCAGGCCGGCTCCTTTTCAGAAAGGGGGCAGTTTAAACGACATTTTGCTGGTATTGTCGGACAAACCGGCTTCCTCAGAACTAACATTGCTGGGGAGAGCACTTTCACTATATTCGGCTTCGGCGGATGCCTATGGCAGCCTGACGGCTAAAAAGGCGGGCGAATTCAACGAGCAGGAGGCAAATTATAATATAATTACATCGGGAACTCCCGCCGGTAACAGCCTCATATCAAAACTTAACGACAAACTGTATTTTAAATATAACAGCAGCGGGTCGGAATTTATGACAAATGATAAATTAATTCTTACCTCCGATTATGCAAGATCAATAGGAACGCTGCAGCTGCTGAAATCACCCTATGCCGACGGCCGAGCCCTTCTGGTTCTGACAGGTCCTGATATCAAGGCTCTCAACAGTGTGACAAAGCTGGTCAGCAATGAAAAGATGAGTTGGAATCTGAAAAATGATTTTGTTCTGATTGACAGCAAGGGCAATATAAAATCCTATCAGTTCCAGAATGAAGAGCTTAAGGAAACCAGACCCACTCTGGCAAAGAGCATACTGGAAAACAGAAACTCTCTGCTGTTTGCACTTGCAGGGACCTCAGTAATGGTGGTGCTTTTTTTGGCAATGCTGTTGATTATACTGAGAATGCGGCATAAAAAGCCTAATCCATAGTGGTAAAATAATATTAACAGCCCGGCAGGTGTGGTCCAATGTGAAGTGCACCATACTTGCCGGGCTGTCTTATAAAAAATTATTAAAATTTATAATATGTGCTGCAAAAAGGTTTACTTCAAAAATTTTACTCTGAAATCCAGCGGCTGAAACTGTTTTTCATCGGGTGACGCCACAGGTTTTCCAAAAGGCATCTGGGCCATCAGCTTCCAGTTGGAGGGAATATTCCATTCACTGCCGACTGCGGAAGCTATGAGGGGATTGTAATGCTGCAACGAAGCACCAAAACCCTCCAGCTCAAGTGAGGTCCAAACAATATACTGCAACATTCCGCTGGACTCAAGGGACCAGACGGGGAAATTGTCCTTGTATAACTCAAACTGGCGCTGCAGCGATTCTACCACAGATTGATCCTCAAAAAACAACACCGTACCATAGCCGTTTTTAAATGAATCAATTTTGCTTTCAGTTGAATTAAAGCTCTCAGGAGGTACGATTTTTCTTAACTCCTCTTTTGTCAAATCCCACAATTTATCGTGATGCCCGCCAAGTAAAACCATTACCCTGCCGCTCTGACTGTTAAACGCCGTAGGAGCATATTTAACCGCCTCATTTATAATTTCCTGAATCCTTGTATCTGAAACAGGTGATTCTTTGCTTATTCCATAAAAAGAACGTCTATCTTTAACCGCATTATAAAAATCTTTTGACATATTGGTAATCCTCCTTAATGTTTATACATAATTAAGATTTACCACTTATATGCGAACTCAAACATATATTACCGGTCTTTTCTGTAGGATTTATTACCTGCAGCTTTAAAACCCGTATGACCGGACTTTCTTTTTGATCCCTGACTGCTGCTGTTGCCATGGCCTGTAAAGGTGCCGTAGGTGCTGTTGTTTCTGCCGAAACCGGAACCGGTTCTTCCGCCTTTTTTACGCGGAGTTGATTTCTCAACATTAATTCTTTTGCCTTTGATAGTATAGTTCTTCATGGACCGCAAGACTTCGGCAGCGAATTCCTTTGGTACTTCCACAAAAGAATACCTGTCGAAAATATCTATGGAACCCACCATTTTTCCGGGAAGGCCGGAAGATTCCACAAGGCCTTCAATAATGTGCTTGGGCTGAATCTTGTTCTCGCTGCCTATATTGATAAACAGCCTTACCATATCATTATCTGAATCCGCATCTGAATCAGACGTTTCATCTATTTCAGATACCGTATTTGGAAAGTTTCCGTTCTGTTCGGCGTACATCTTTAACAATGCGGCAGCCACATCAAGAGAAGTTGCAAAATTCTCATCCTGATCTTCCGTTTCGGAATTGAGTGTATTTACAAATTTCTCAATATGACTTACATATTTGGATATTCCTTCATGTCCCAGGTTTTCTTTAAGTAACTTGAGAACATTAGACATCTTTTTTTCTTCAACATCATTTATTGTGGGAGGCTTTATAAGTGATACAGTAGATTTTGTGTAGCGTTGAATATCTCTGAGCTTATAAATTTCCCTTCCAGAAATGAAGGTAAAGGCCTTACCGGTTCTTCCAGCTCTGCCGGTTCTGCCGATTCTGTGAACGTAGTATTCTTCATCACTTGGAATGTCATAATTAAATACGGCTTCCACGTCATCAACATCAATACCTCTTGCTGCTACGTCTGTGGCAATCAGAATGTCGAAATTCCCCTTCCTGAACTGGGACATAACCTTGTCTCTATGCTCCTGACGCATATCGCCATGAAGTGCTTCGGCTGAAAAACCTCTGGACTGAAGACTTGAGGTCAGTTCATCAACTCTCTTTTTAGTATTGCAGAATACCAGTGACAGCTTGATATCATTGGCATCAATCAAGCGGGAAAGTACCTCCAGCTTTGCTGATTCCTTGACTTCCAGATAATACTGCTCAATACTGGGAACAGTCAGCTGCTTGTGTGCTACCTTTATGTGAATGGGGTCTTTTTGATATTTTCTGGTTATATCAAGAATTTCCTTTGGCATAGTAGCTGAAAAGAGTATTGTCTGCCTGGCCTCGGGAACTTTTTCCAATATGGTATCAATATCTTCGCGGAATCCCATATTCAGCATTTCGTCAGCTTCATCAAGAACTATCATTTTCAGATTCTCCAGCTTTATGGTCCTGCGCCTCATGTGGTCCATAATACGTCCCGGAGTTCCGATTATAATCTGAGGACGCTTTTTCAGTGCCAATATCTGTCTGTCTATGGGCTGACCGCCGTAAACAGGTAAAATTCTTATTCCGTCTTTATATTTCAATACATTTCTCAGTTCTTCCGAGGACTGTATTGCTAACTCTCTTGTGGGGCAGAGCACCAAAACCTGGATGGTATCAATTTCGGGCTGAATCATTTCAATGGCCGGTATACCGAATGCACAGGTCTTTCCTGTTCCTGTCTGAGCCTGGCCTATTAAATCATTACCTTCAAGAATTGGAGGAATTGACTGGGATTGAATAGGGGTAGCCTCCTCAAAACCCATATCGGCTATTGCATGCTGTACTTCATTTGAAAGGTTGAGATCCTTAAAACTTAAATTTTCCATTTTTGTTCCTTTACTTTATAATCTTATAATTTATCATACCTATACAATAATAATTATTATTTACTGTTTTTGCAATGTTTATTTATTTGGTGGCAATATATGGTAATGATTAGGGTGGCCTGAACCTGGTACAATATTCTGCATATTGGGTTCATAATTCGCTCAAAGGATGCGCCCTGAATATACAGAATATTGTACTGGTATATTTTTGTGATTGCGTTAACAAAATAATCACGGACGGTGAGAATTTTTAAAAGAACACTATTTGCCAGCAAATAACTGCTATGTTATTATAGATTGGTAATATGAAGGAAATATATGTTATTTCCGATATATACCCTGTCAATGGAGGGTATTATAGATTGGTAATAATACCAGCATATATGAAGGAGACATATGTTATTTAAAGATTTAAATTTAAACGAGCCTATTTTAAAGGCCATAGAGCATGAAAAATATGAGGTGCCAACACTTATCCAGGAACAAGCTATTCCACCAATACTATTAAAGAAGGATCTGCTTGGTTGTGCTCAAACTGGAACAGGCAAGACGGCGGCTTTTGCAATGCCCATAATTCAATTGCTTTCAGAAGAAATTGCAGGAAAAAAAATAAGACCCATAAGAGCTCTAGTACTGACACCTACAAGAGAATTGGCAATGCAGATTTTGGAGAGCTTTGTAGCTTACGGGAGATTTACCCGGTTAAAATACTGTGTTGTTTTTGGAGGAGTGGCTCAGAAAACACAAACGGATAAATTACAGGCAGGTGTAGACGTTTTAATAGCCACTCCAGGAAGACTGCTTGACCTGATCAATCAAAAATATATAGATTTATCACATGTTGGTTATTTTGTGCTTGACGAAGCCGATAGAATGCTGGACATGGGTTTTGGACCCGATGTAAGGAAAGTAATAAAAATTTTACCTTCCAACAGGCAAACTCTGCTTTTTTCAGCTACTATGCCGGAGGAAATTGCAAAACTCGCCAATTCATTGCTGACAGATCCGGTCAAAGTATCGGTTACGCCGGTCTCATCAACTGTTGATACTATTATGCAGAGTGTTTACTTTGTAGAAAAGAAAGATAAAAGAGCCTTGCTGATACATCTGTTAAAGGATAAAACTATTGAATCGGTTTTGGTATTTACCCGTACAAAGCACGGTGCGGATAGAGTGGCAAAAACTCTTGTTAAAGCCGGAATTAAGGCACAGGCCATTCATGGGGACAAATCACAGGGTGCCAGACAGCTTGCATTAAATTCTTTCAAGGAAAAGAAAATAAGGGTATTGGTGGCTACTGATATTGCTGCACGCGGAATTGATGTGGAAAAGCTCTCACACGTTTTTAATTTTGATCTGCCGGATTCTCCCGAAACCTATGTTCATAGGATCGGACGTACGGGAAGAGCCGGACAGGAAGGTGTATCAATATCCTTTTGTGATGAAGAGGAAAAGAAGTATCTAAAGGGTATTGAAAAATTGATATCAAAGCACATACCTGTTATTGAGGAACATAAATATTCAATCGCAAACAATACTCCGGATGTAATAATGAATTCTAAAACAAGAGTAAACCATATAAAGCCTCTGCCAAAAATGGTTTCAAAAAAGTCCGAAAGGAAAGCACCTGACAAGCTTAATCCGGATTGGGATAACAAAAATCAAAATAATAAGAACATCAGGAGCAAAAAGAGCAGCGCTGGAAAGTATGGTAAAACCAGCCCTGCCAATGGGAATCATTTGCATAAGAAACAACAGCTCAACAAAGGATATATAGAATCAGATATAAGCAAACAATAATATATTCAAACAATTATATATTCAAACAATTATATATTCAAACTATTGGGGGATAAACGTCATGAAAAAATTCGCATTTGTATCCGATTTCGATGGAACACTCACAGACAGAGATTTTTACCACATAGTCATGGATAAGTATTTAAAAGATTGGGCCTGGGATTATTATGAGGAATGGAAAAAGACTAAAAAGATAAACGTAGAATTTTTGAACAGGATCTTCGGCTCCATGGACAGGAGCGAGGAGGAAATCCTGGAGGATATATTGGAGCTGCCGCTTGATCCCTATGCAATAGATTTTATTAAAAAGGTTGAGGGCTGCGGAGGGGATTTTTATATTTTAAGCGCCGGAACTTCATACTATATAAAAAAGCTGCTGGAACATTTCAATATTCAGAATGTCACTGTAATTTCCATGGAGGGCAGGTATGAAAACAGGGGAATTATCATATTGCCTGATCCCGGGGATGAATTTTATTCCAGTATATGGGGTGTTGATAAGGCAAAAGTGGTGCTGTCCTTGAAGGGAAAATATGAAAAAGTATATTTTGCAGGGGACAGTGAGCCTGATATAGGAGCAGCGAAAGCAGCGGATTGCGCTTTTGCCAGAAATGATCTGAAACAGCATTTAGCAGATCAAAATGTACCATTTATTCCTTTCAATAAATATAATGAGGTTGAAGAGTACATGGTCCGGCAGGGGATGCTGAAATAGACAACCGGCAAAAAGTGCCTGGATAAATGGCCGTTATGTAAGTACAAGTTTGGAGGGCGTTATGGGAACAGCCATACACAGAATTGATATTCCTGCAATAATGGAGGTAAACAGCAACATTCATGAAAATGTGGGTTCATATATTGAAAGAGCCGGCATTTCAAGAGTTATTGTACTATTCGGAGAGGGCATAAGGGAACTATTTGGAGAAAAAATCATTTCTTCCATTAAGAACAAAGCAACCCTTTCACTTTTGGAAACCTTTGACTTCGATGATATAACCATTGAAAAGCTCATACCCCATGCTTTTTCTATTCCTTCAAAAGCCGATGCGGTTATCGGAGTAGGAGGAGGAAAGGTACTGGATACTGCAAAGTATATTGCTTTTTTGAATAAGCTTCCCTTTATAAGCATTCCGACTTCGACCTCAAATGATGGTTTTTCAAGTTCCGGCTGTTCACTGATCATAAACGGAAAAAGGACCTCGGTGCATGCTGCAATGCCATTTGGCATCATTGTTGATCTTGAGGTTATAAAAAATGCTCCTGTGAAATTCATATATTCCGGGCTGGGAGATATAGTTTCAAAAATTTCGGCAGTATTTGACTGGTACTTTGAAGAACGCAACAATGCGGCAAAGGTTGACGATTTTGCCGCCATGCTGGCTAAAAAGTCGGTCAACAGTATTGTAAGAATGCCCTACACCAATATAACGGAACAATTTTTTCTGAAAGAGATGGTTGACTCGCTGACCATGAGCGGTATTGCCATGGAAATTGCCGGCAGCAGCTCACCTGCCAGCGGGAGTGAGCACCTTATATCCCATGCTCTGGATAAAATACTTGACAAGCCTCAGCTCCACGGAATCCAGGTGGGAATTGCAACATACCTGATGAGCCTGGTGCAGCAGCACAGGTTTGAGCGTGTAGAAAAGTTCCTGGGCGATACCGGCTTCTTTGACCATGCTGCAACACTTGGTTTGAAGGCTGAGGCTTTTGAGAAGGCAATCGACATTGCTCCTTCCATAAAACCCAACAGATACACCTTCATTCATGTTGAAGAGAACAGGAACAGGGCAAAGGAACTTTTAAGGAGCAATGAGATACTGAAGAAAATACTGTTATAGTTTGAGCCCCCCAATGACCTGCTTCAGCGCTGTTGCGGATTTATTCAGAAGTGCTGCTTCATCCGCACTTAGAGGTACTTTGATAATTTTGGCTATACCTTCGGAATTAACCTGACTTGGGATACTGAGGCAAATATCGCTCAGGCCGTATTCTCCTTCAAGCAAGCTGGAAACAGTCAGAATGGAATTTTCATTCCGGACAATTGCTTCAACGATCCTTCTGACTGCAAGTGCAACTGCGTAGTAGGTCGCACCCTTACGGTCAATTATTTCATAGGCGGCATTTTTGACATTGTTATAGGTTGTTTCCTTAAAGCTTTCACTGTCACAGGAATTGCAATCCTTGCAGTATGCATCCATAGACACTCCCGCAATTGAAGCAAGGCTCCAGGTCGGGACTTCGGTATCTCCGTGTTCTCCGATAATGTAGGCATGAACGTTTCTTGGGTCCACTCCCATATGTTCTCCTATCATGTATTTGAAACGGGCCGAATCCAAAACCGTTCCGGAACCGATAACCCTGTTTTTGGGAAAGCCCGAAAGCTTGTAGGTTACATAGGTAAGGATGTCTACTGGATTTGTCACCACCAGCAGTATACAGTCTGTGTTATACTTAACTATATTCCCCACAACATCTTTAAAGATGGCGGTATTTTTATTTACCAGGTCAATTCTAGTTTCACCGGGTTTTTGATTGGCTCCTCCGGTAATAACAACAATATCGGCATCCCTGCAATCGGAATAAGTGCCGCTGTATATTTTAACAGGCCTGACAAAAGGCATTCCGTGATTCATATCCATGGCCTCGCCCTCAGCCTTTCTGGCGTTTATATCTATAAGTACCAGTTCTGAAATCAGTCCGCTTAACATGAGAGTATAGGCAGTGGTTGATCCAACAAAGCCGGTACCGACTATTGCAATCTTGTTTATTGATTTATTTTTCATAGTAACCTCCATGAGCCGCATAGCGGCCACAAAACATTGATTAAATTCTCCATCATAATACTTCTGTCGAATATTGTTTTCCGGATCACAATTAATATACCCCTAAAGTGGTAAAAAGTAACAATAATTTGTTTGAATAAATTTGAAATATCATGTAAAATATTATTGTATTTATGCAAAAAAGCGCAGGATTAAGGAGCAATTTTTATGCAATTTTTAATTCATCAGCAGATGAATATTTTATCCGGTGCCGTTATATTTCTTTTTGGGATATACGCTTTAAGTGTGCTGGACAAAAAGACTCTGATAAACAAGATATACATTGCATCCCTATTCTTAAATTTATTGCTTATCACCTTTGAAATAGTGTTGAATGTGTTGACGGAAGCAGCTATAGGACTATTTTGGGTCCGTTTTTTATCATGCCTGCTATGTATTTTTTCTCCGCTTTTATCATATTTATTCCTGAAGTTTATATGTTCTTATTTTCTTTCACCCATCAAATTTAAAAAAACGGTACGAAATGCTTTTTACTTAATGCTTATTTTTAATACTGTCACGTCAATCATATCCTCAAGAACAAGAACCTTCGAAGCTGCAAGTTTTTCCAGGTACATAATTCCTTTTACCATTTCAGTTATTTTCCTTGTATATAGCATGTATGTGATCGTCCTGAGCAAAAAAATGCTTCTCAAATTTGAGTATGCCTATATCCTGGCAATAAGTCTTGTGACCAATGCGGGTGTACTTGTACAGCTTTTTTTGGGTAAGACGGCATTTATCTGGTGCAGCAGCAGCTTTACAATAATTATGATGTTTATTGTGCTCCAGCAAAGAGAACTTTACAGGGATTCTCTTACAGGTGCGAGAAACAGGGTAGTTCTGAAAAAATGCCTGGATTCGTATGGCAGAAGACCGGAGGAGCAATTATCCATTGTTTTGATTGACCTTGATTACTTTAAAGATATAAATGACTCCTATGGGCATATGGAGGGTGACCATGCATTGAAGACCTTTGCAAGGCTTCTTCAAAAGGTGTATTCCGACGACGGAATAGTTATCCGCATGGGTGGAGACGAGTTTCTCATTTTGATATACGATCTGCCGCCTGCAAAGGTAAACGAGCTGATTACCAAAATGACAAAAATTGTTGAAAAATATAATATCCGGTGTGGGAAACCATATATGCTGAAGTACAGCAGCGCATACGGCACATATAAAAACGATATGAGTATGGAGCAGTTTATCCATGAAATAGATTTGAAAATGTATGATCATAAAAACAGCCGGAAAAGGAAGATATGGGGGACTGAACACGAGTTCTGAATGCATTAATCTGTCGTAATTTGGATGTTGATTTAAAGATTACATATAAGTATAATTTGGCATATATACATTTTAGAGATTGGAGGTCTATACATGATTACATGGAAAGATGATTATTTGCTTGGAATTGAGGAAATCGACAAACAACATCAGCAATTATTCAAGATAGCTACAGATATTCATGAGCTTATCAGAAACGAACTTATTATTGACAAGTATGACCGTATACTAAAGCTATTGGCTGAATTAAAGGATTATACCATTTTTCACTTTACTTCCGAAGAAGAGTATATGATGAGTATTGGTTACAAAAAACTGTTCAGTCACAAAGTAGAGCATGATGACTTTATCGATAAGATAAATAATGTTGACCTGGAAAAGATTGATATGGATCATGAACAATACTTACTTGAAATTCTGGATTTTGTTTTAAACTGGATAGCAGAGCATATTCTGAAAACTGATAAGGCATATACTGAAAAATGATGTTTCAATACTGTCTGAGAAATTAGGAACATATATTTAACTGATTGCAGTTAAGGCATATGTTCTTTTTTTGCTATAGGGTTGTTATTTTAATCTCTAATTGTTTTATTTTTAATGAAAGTGGTATATAGCTTTTGGCAAAACATTTAAAATTTGTTAGGTCTTGAGTGACCAGTGGGAGGCCGGATATGAAAGTAATAGTTATAGGTTGTACGCACGCGGGAACCGCTGCTGCAAATAATATTGCCAGATTATACAGTGATGCCGAAATAACGGTTTATGAGAAGAATAACAATGTTTCCTTTCTTTCCTGTGGAATTGCTTTGTATGTCGGGGGTGTGGTAAAGGATCCAAAAGGATTGTTTTACTCTTCGCCTGAAAAACTTAAAGAGCTTGGCATTGTTACCAGAATGAAACATGAAGTGCTTGAAGTCGATTTGGAGCAAAAATCCATTGCGGTAAAAAACCTGGAAGACAATTCTGTGTTTGAGGACAACTATGACAAATTGATAGTAACTACCGGTTCATGGCCAATCGTTCCTGAAATTAAGGGAATAGAAATGGAGAATATTTTATTATCAAAGAACTATGAACATTCAAATGAAATTATAGATAAATCCAGAAAGGCAGGAAGTGTTGTCGTTGTTGGTGCAGGCTATATCGGAGCGGAACTTGTCGAGGCTTTTGCCTGTCAGGGCAAGAAGGTAACCTTGATAGATACTGAAGACAGGATAATGAGCAAATATTTTGACAGGGAATTTACCGATACAGCAGAAGAAGCCTATAAAAATCATGGAATTAAACTTGCTTTGTCGGAGACGGTTATCAGGTTCGAGGGAACCAATAACAAAGTGGAGAAGGTAATAACCGACAAGGGCAGCTATGATGCCGATATGGTTATCCTCAGTATTGGCTTTAAGCCAAGTACCGGGATCTTAAAGGGAAAGCTTGATATGCTGGCCAACGGTGCAATCCTGGTGGATGAGTATATGCGGACCAGCTGCACCGATGTATTCGCTGCCGGTGACTGCTGTGCCGTCGTATATAATCCTACCGGCAGACATCAATATATTCCGCTGGCAACAAACGCTGTAAGGATGGGGACGCTGGTGGCCAAAAATCTTGTGGGGCCGGTTGTAAAAGGGCTTGGAACTCAGGCCACTTCAGGAATCAAGATATATGATCTGAATTGCGCTGCCACAGGAGTAACTGAGACTATGGCAAAAGCCCTTGAATTGGATGTAAAGTCCGTAACAATCAGAGAAAATTACAGGCCGGAGTTCATGCCGACGCATGAAGAGGCTCTGCTAAAAGTGGTATACGACAGCAGGACAAGGATAGTCCTCGGAGCACAAATTCAGTCCAGGGCCGACCTGACACAGTCAATCAATACCATGTCGGTGGTCATACAGAATAAAATGACCATTGATGAGCTGGCCTATATGGATTTCTTTTTTCAGCCCCATTACAACAAGCCCTGGAATATTCTTAACATGGCAGGACTGCAGGCTGAATAAATTATTTTTTCATTCATATTTATTAATACAATACCTCACAGCCATTTTCAAGAATACTGTTCAGTATCTTAGAGGATGGCTGTTTGTCCGTTATAACGGCTGTAATACCCTTAAATGAACTCAATTTATAAAAATGTGACTGATCGAATTTGCTGCTGTCACACAGCAGTATAGTTGCTTTAGAGTTGTTTATCATATGCTGTTTGACAAGTGCCTGCATCTGATTTGCTTCATATGCTCCGTTTTCGTTTATGCCTCTGCAGGATACGATTGACAGGTCTGCATGAAAGTTATCTATAAAGCTGCCTGAAAGTTCGCCGATAACAGAGGTAGAGCCCTGCTTCAGCTGACCGCCCGCTATAAAGGTGGTCACTGAGTCCATCTGTACCAGCTCCAGGGCGGTTTTTACACCGTTGGTCACCACTGTGAGATTTGAATAGTTTTGAAGCAGGGGGCATATATTGCTGACGGTACTGCTGGAATCCAGAAATATTGCGTAACCGTCTGATATGAAATCCAGAGCCAGATTGCAGATGTAGTTCTTTTCCTTCTTATTCTCCATTTCTCTAAATATGGAGGAGTATTCAATATTGGTGCCCGGGATGAAAGTAACTCCGCCGTGACTTCTTTTGGCTATACCTGATTTTTCAAGCTCCAGGATATCCCTTCTGATGGTGGAAGTACTTGCATACAGCTGCTGGCACAGGTATGCGGCAGATACATGTTTTTTTACTTTCAATATTTCTATTATTTTATCCAATCTCTCTTTTGAATACATGGAAACCTCCTGAATGGTTTGCAATTGAACGATTATGAAGTAAAATGAAATATTTTATACGATTTCAATTAAATTATATCAAAAAAGTGTTCAAATCTAAACAAAATATAAAAAAGGAAATATAATTATATTATGCAAAACAATTATATTATTATAGGAGGACAAGATGAACGAACAAAATATAAGAGCACATATTTGCGATATTTGCTATAAAATGTGGCAGCAGGGCTGGGTAGCTGCCAACGACGGAAATGTCACAGTGAAATTGGATGAGGATACTTTTTTAGCAACGCCCACCGGTATAAGCAAAAGCTTTATGGAACCCGACAAGCTCGTCAAAATAAATGGAAAAGGTAAAATTTTAGAGGCGTTGGAGGGCTACAGACCCTCCAGTGAAATCAAAATGCATTTGAGATGCTATCAGGAGAGAGCTGATGTCGGTGCGGTGGTTCATGCACATCCCCCTACGGCAACGGGTTTTGCTCTTGCGCATAAGCCCCTGGATACATACTCTCTCATAGAATGCGTAATTGCAATCGGTGCTGTTCCCATAGCGCCCTATGGAACACCGTCCACAGACGAAGTGCCTGAATCAATAGCTCCTTTACTCCCAAACCACGACGTTATTCTGCTTGAAAACCATGGAGCGCTGACTGTGGGCTCTGATCTCACCACGGCCTATTACAGAATGGAAACACTTGAGTTATGGGCAAAAACAAGTTTTGTGGCACAGATGCTTGGAGGTGAAAAGGAGATTTCACGGGGAAATATAGACAGGCTCATAAACATGAGAAGTTCGTACAGGGTCACAGGCCGGCATCCGGGTTATGTTAAATTTAACAGGTAGGAGGTCAATATATGTCAAAAGGAGTACTGGCGTTCGACTTTGGTGCTTCCAGCGGGAGAGCGGTAAAAGGCAGTTATCACGATGGCCGCATTACATTGGAAGAGGTGCACAGGTTTAAAAATGAGCCTGTAAATGATGACGGGTTTTTATGCTGGGATATGGATCTGCTGCTCAGGGAAATAAAAAAGGCGCTCACCATTTGCAGGGATTACGAGAGTATCGGTATAGACACCTGGGGAGTCGACTACGGACTAATTGATAAGAATGATGTACTTGTCAGGATGCCTGTGAATTACAGAGATCCAAGGACAAAGGGTATCATTGGCCGTGTGTCGGAACTTATAAGCTGTGATAAGCTTTATAATTTAACCGGGAATCAAATAATGGAAATCAATACGATTTTTCAGGTTTATTCGGAGGTTTTAAACAACCCGGAGTTATTTAAAAATGCTGATAAGCTCTTATTGATGCCCGATCTGCTGAATTTTCTCCTGACAGGTAAAAAAGCCGCCGAGATTACCATAGCATCAACCACCGGACTTCTTGACCCCCATGGCAAGCAGTGGAACAGGTATATTTTAAACAGTCTGGGCTTGAAAGAAACTCTTTTTCCTGAACTCATAAGTTCCGGAACCGAAATTGGCCTGTTAAAGGAAGATATCGCAAAGGAATTGAATATTGAAAGGAAATCGGTGATAGCAGTATGCGGACATGATACTGCATGTGCAGTGGCTGCAGTTCCGGCCGATCAGGACTTTTTGTTCATGTCCTGCGGAACCTGGGCTTTATTTGGTACTGAGCTGGAAGAACCGGTAATAACCAGGGAAACCATGGAGTATAACCTGACCAATGAGATAGGAGTAAACGGTACAACAAGGTTTTTAAAGAACCTTACAGGTACCTGGCTGCTGCAGGAAACCAAAAGGCAATTTGAAAAGGAAGGGAAAAGCTATTCCTATGATGACATGGAAGTGATGGCAAGAGCGGCGGAACCCTTTAAATGCTTCATAGACACCGATGAAGACATATTCATGTCACCGGGGAACATTCCGCTTAGAATAAAAGAATATACCTATAAAACCGGGCAGATAATTCCTGAAACCGATGGCGAGATTATAAGGTGCGTATATGAAAGTCTTGCCATGAAATACAGGTATACCTATGATCAGTTGCGGGCGTGTCTGAAAAAGAAATACAATAAGCTTCATATTGTGGGCGGAGGTTCCAGAGACGGGTTCATCTGTCAGCTGACGGCTGAAGCCACAGGTCTTGAAGTTACAGCAGGCCCTGTAGAAGCCACAGCTATTGGAAATATAGTAGTTCAGCTTATAGCAAGAGGCGAAATAAGTGGTATTAAAGAAGGAAGAAAAGTGATAAGGTCGTCTTTTGATACCGTTGAATATAAGCCTAAACAGCATGAGATCTGGAATAGCAATTATTCCGTATACATGGGAGTTTTAAATAAATGACATTTTATACAATAATCAAAACTCAGGAGGAGAAGATATGAATTATCCGAAAATTGGTATCAGACCAACAATAGACGGCCGATGGGGAGGCGTCAGAGAAAGTCTTGAAAAGCAGACGATGAATATGGCCTATTCTGCTGCCAGACTGCTGGAGGAAAATCTGGTTTACCCGGACGGTACACCGGTAAAATGTATAATATCCGACAGCACAATTGGCGGAGGTCTGGAGGCGGCCAAATGTGCTGAAAAATTTTCAAAAGAAGGTGTTTGTGCAACTCTCACTGTAACTCCCTGCTGGTGTTACGGCAGCGAGACCATGGATATGGATCCTCTGACAGTAAAAGCGGTTTGGGGCTTCAATGGAACCGAAAGGCCGGGAGCGGTATATCTGGCCGCTGTAATGGCAGCACATGCACAAAAAGGACTTCCGGCTTTCTCCATATACGGAAAGGACGTTCAGGATATGGAGAATACTGAAATCCCCGGGGATGTTAAGGAAAAGATCCTCAGATTCGGCAGATGTGCAATAGCGGTGGGGCTCATGAAGAACCGGGCATATGTTAATCTTGGTTCGGTATCAATGGGCATTATGGGTTCTTTCTGCGATCCGGATTTTCTGCAAAAGTACTTTGGTATCAGGGCGGAATGGGTGGACCTAACTGAAATTCTCAGAAGAATTGACAAGGGAATTTATGACCATAAGGAATATGATAAAGCACTGGCCTGGATCAAGGAAAATTGCAGGGAAGGATATGACCCGAATCTGGAAGGTGTGAGACACTCCAAAGATGAAAAAGATAAGGAATGGGAATTTATAGCTAAAATGACCCTTATTGTTAGGGATATATTCTATGGGAATCCTGTGCTGGACGAAATGGGCTTCCATGAGGAAGCAATGGGCAGAAATGCAATTGTGGGAGGTTTCCAGGGGCAGAGGATGTGGACCGATTGGCTTCCTAACGGAGATTTTACCGAAGCAATACTTAACTCCAGCTTTGACTGGAACGGCAAAAAGGAGCCCACAATCCTTGCTACCGAAAATGATACTTTAAACGGTATGGCAATGCTGTTTGGAAAACTGCTCACCGGAACGGCAAGCGTATTTGCAGATGTAAGGACCTACTGGAGTCCTGAAGCGGTAGAAAGGGTTACGGGCAGGAAACCGGAAGGCCTTGCACAAAACGGATTTATACATCTTATAAATTCAGGAGCCGCAGCACTGGATGGAGCCGGGCTTGCCAAGGATGAAACAGGTAAGGCGCTGATTAAACAGTGGTGGAAAATTACCGAAGAGGATATAAAAAATCTTACGGCTGCCACAGACTGGTGTCCTGCTAATCTGGGGTACTTCAGAGGAGGCGGGTTCTCATCCCACTTTAAAACACAGAATGAGATGCCTGTAACTCTTATAAGAGTAAATCTCGTGCAGGGAGTGGGCCCCGTGCTGCAAATCGCAGAGGGCCATACTGTCACTCTGGACGACGAAACCCATAGAATCCTGGATGAAAGAACGGACAGAACCTGGCCGACAACATGGTTTGTCCCAAGATTGGGCTCAAAGGGTTTCGAAGATGTTTACTCTGTAATGGCCAATTGGGGGGCAAATCACGGGGCCTTCAGCTATGGCCATATCGGAAAGGACCTTATAACACTTGCCAGTATGCTCAGGATACCGGTATCACTGCACAATGTGGCTGACAAGGACATTTACAGACCTCACAGCTTTGCCGCCTTTGGAACAAAGGACCTGGAAGGAGCGGATTACAGGGCTTGCCAGGCCTATGGCCCATTGTATAAATAATAAGAGGTTTTTACAAGTGAAGCTGCACTTTATGCCAATATTATCTTAAAAAAAGGCGCGGTAGTCGGGTAGGCAGCACGCCGGCTATTTTGCCACTTTTCTTTGTTGTCGTCCTTGCCTTGCAAGCGGCTTCAACGCAGCCGCAGGGCAAATTAACCACTCAAAAACGTATTGTACATTGTCAATAGAGGGTAAATGTGTTATGTTAATATGGCAGAGCATGTGTCAAACATGTGCTTTGCTATATTTTTTTGCAGAAAAAATTGAGGCTAAATCGCTTGAAGTAGTCGGGGGAATTTAATGAAACTGTCGGAAAAAATCAGTAACCTTTATTATAATAAAGCGGACCTTAACGAAAAAGAAATGGCCCGCTCGAGATATTTATCAATTTATGAAGGCGGCACCGCCAGAAGTATACTGACTCTGACAAGCGGCTCTTTTCTGGTGGGCTTTGCCAACTATCTGGGGGCAAGTAACCAGATATTGGGTATTGTCTCAGCAATTCCGGTATTCGCAGGAATCGTTACGGTATTCTCGCCTCTCATGTTTGAACGAATGGTAAACAGAAAATTTATCACAATTTTATTTTGCCTTATCGGCAGGCTTATGCTGGGAACAATGATTGTAATCCCGTTTATTGATATACCAAATTCGCTTCAAATCGTATTATTAATAGGAATGTTCCTGGTTGCAAACCTGTTTCTGGCATCCATAATGCCTTCAGCTACGACCTGGCTGTTAAAGATTACCCCGGAGAGCATAAGGGGAACATATTATGGGCGCCGTGAAGCAATAGTATTGGGTGCTGTGACAATCGTAACACTCGTAATGGGCCAGGTGCTTGACAAATTCGACAGGGCGGGATATCAGCTCGGAGGATTTGTTATATTATATATATTTGTAATAATTATAACACTGGTCAATTTTATTGTTTTCTCCGGTATGAAGGAGCCGCCCAACGAAATATTAAAAACAGACATATCTGTGATTAACATATTCAGAATACCTTTAAAAAACAAAAAGTATGTGACCATATCAATATTGATGGCTGTTTGGAATTTTGGCTACCAGTTTGCATTTCCATTTACGTCTGTATACATGGTTTCAACTCTGAAGCTGGGCTACGGATTAATAACCATAATGGCTGTGCTGGCGTCATTGGCAAGTGTTATTTCGGTATATTTCTGGGGGAGGCTTGCCGACAGGAAATCCTGGCTGTATTTAATGAATTTAATGATTTTTATTCAAATAACAAGCTTTTTCATATGGTTTTTCATTAATAAAAGCACGGTAGCCATCCTTCTTCCCATAGCCCATATTTTAGGAGGGGCAGCTATTGGCGGCATCAACATATCGTTGAATAACCTGCAGTACAGTTTTTCTCCTCCTGATAACAAGACGGTTTTTCTGGGATTTTCGTCGGCTGTTAATGGAGTTATAGGCTTTATCGGTACTCTTGCAGGTTCATACTTTCTGACCGTTTCGGAAAAGTTTGAGTTTACGGCATGGAAATTGTCAGTGGGGAGTATGCAGATGATATTCCTTATAGCGGGAATTATTTTGTTTTCGGGCATTGTGGTTGTACATAATATTATGAAATCGGATTCATTCAAGGTAATACATTAACAATATTTTTGACAAAATATATTAGGATGTCTTTGGTTTACATTCGTTTCTTTTGCCGATTGCCATATAGAGGAATATGTGCTATTCTAATATGAATTTATTGTGAATACAGGATTTACAGAGATTTTTAGACTAAAAATATGAACAGGATGGAGAGATCGGAAACATATGGAGAATCAGCTTCAATACAAAAACAGAGGATTAATCCTTATTAATATAGTACTACTGACCTTTATGGCATGTCTGGACAGCAGCATAGTAAATGTTGCCTTACCGGTTATGGCAGGTTATTTCAAGGTTGGAATGAATTCCATTTCGGTGATAGTATCTGTGTATTTGATTGCCATTTCGGCAACCATACTTATATTCGGAAGGTTGGGAGATATTAAAGGTACGGTAAAGATATTTCAAATCGGAACGGTTATTTTTACGGTGGGTTCTTTACTTTGTGCCATATCCAATTCATTATATATACTCATACTTGCCAGAATTATTCAAGCTGTGGGAGCTGCCGGATTTATGGCAACCAATCAGGGAATTATTACAAGGGTTTTTCCGGCAGGTGAGAGAGGAAAGGCGCTGGGTATAACCGGATCTTTTGTTGCACTGGGAACCCTGGTGGGGCCTCCTCTTGGAGGGTTTATTGTAGATGCTGCGGCCTGGCAGTATATTTTCCTTATAAACATACCAATAGGTGTTTTTGCATTTATTCTTGGTCTAAAGATTCTTCCCAGGGATGAAGAGAGCAGGAAAGCCCGTTTTGATGTAAAAGGGGCACTGCTGTTTCTCCTGTTTATTGTAGCGTTATTTGCGTCGCTTTTGGCAGGTGAACAGGTTGGTTTCACAAACCCTCTGGTTCTGGCAGGTTTTGCTCTGGCAGTCATAGCCTTCATAATGTTCATAAAGGTAGAAATAAAAGAGGAAAGTCCGCTGCTGCAATTGAATATCTTTAAAAATCAGCTTTTTTCACTGAGTATATTATGCGGTTTTCTGCTTTTTGTGGCAATGAACTGTTCAAACATACTCCTGCCCTTCTATTTGCAGGATGTGATCAAACTGTCACCGGCGGTGTCGGGGCTTTATCTTATGACATACCCTCTGGTATTGTTTGTTGTGGCTCCAATCAGCGGGCATATTTCGGACAAAATCGGATCGGAACTTCTGACACTGATAGGTCTTCTGATCTTTTGCTTTGCCTTTTTCATGATGGCTACCCTGAACCAGTTTTTTCAGCCGGTAAAGCTGGTGCTGATTATAGCGGTAATGGCTTTGGGCAATGGAATGTTCCAGTCCCCCAACAATTCTCTGGTAATGTCGTCGGTGCCCAGGGAGAGGGTTGGAATTGCGGGAAGCATAAATGCACTTGTCAGAAATCTTGGGCTGGTAGTGGGGGTTTCGGTATCCACATTGATATTATATGGTGTTATGAGCCGTCAGCTGGGATATACAGTTACAACCTTTGTTGCCGGAAAAGAGGCGGAATTTGCTTTTGCCATGCGGGTAACCTATATATGTGCAGGACTCATTGCCCTGGTAGGAGCAGCGCTGACGGCCTTCAGACTTATCAGAAACAGAAAAAGATCAGCAGTTGAAAAAGCGTAGAATGCTATTCCAGCAGGCCGAGCAATTGTGAAGGAGTCTTTAAATAATACTCGGCATCAATATTATCTGCGTTATTTGATCCCCAGAGGGCAAGGGCAAACTTTACGCCGGCATTTTTTGCACACAGCCTGTCAAAGAGAGTATCCCCGATGTATATTGTTTCTTCGGGGGAAGCACCCAGCCTTTCCATGGCCTTCAGCAGCGGCTGGCCGTCGGGCTTGTGTTTTTCGGTATCATCCGAGCATATTACCGCATCAAATTTATCTATAAAGCCCTGGAAACAACTGTCGATTCTGATTTCATAGTCACATCTGGAGGTTACGACTGCCAGAGGCAGATTCATTGCCTTCAGAGTGTCTATCAGCTCATTGATGCCTTCAAAAGCCTTACAGCGTTTGAAACCCTCAACCAGATATTTATAATAATCCTCCATTGCACTTTCAATATCAGTGAAACCATATCGTTCAAGTGACTGCGGCGTTGGCACTCCATAGCCCTTTAAGAGTTCTTCCTCGGTGAAATATCTGCCGTGTTTTTGGAAAATGACACTCTGGTAGGCATACATTACTGCTTCTTCAGTATCTACCATAGTTCCGTCTACATCGAATACAACGTATTTAAACATATTGGCCTCCAACATATAAATATAAAAATATTAACATATCTGTTATTATAGCATTAATAGAGGCCCTGTGAATGAATATTTGCCGCAGGTCTGTGAAAACTGAAGAAATATGGAGGTTACAGAAGGTTATGCCTGAAATTATACATTTTGGTCAGATAGAATATCACCAGGAAACAAACTCCTGTGGAAAGCAGGACGTCAAATACTATCAGATTGTCGGGAATGATATTGCTGATGAGCTTTACACAGAGGTAGCCCGCAAGGCCGAAGAGAGCAAAGGCCGAACCCCGTAAGAATGATACCTTGAACTCACAGACCTTTCTGATTTCATATAAGTTCAGCACCAGTCCGGTGACCGAAGAAATTACCAGTGAAATACCGTAACCAAAAATGTTCAGGGAGGGAATTCCGGTGAACAGTATTACTAAAAGCAGACCTTCCACAGAAACGATTATGGAATTTCTGAGGTTTGCGTTTTGTTTTCCGAGACCATTAAGGATACCAAAGGTGGCGGCGGTAATATAGCTTATGAAGTTGCAGACTCCGGCCACCATAATCATCTGTCCCAGATCGTCCCTGCCGTAGAATAAAAGTCCCAGCTTTTGAGGAATGCAGACCGATACGATCAGTGTGCCCAGGCCAACCAGAAAGGATACGCGCAGTACCTGGGAGATACGGTTTTCAGTACTCCAGGAATCCTTTTTACTCAGGCTCAGTGACATATCGGGAATCATTACCGTCATCATTGACCCCACAATTATAAAGGGGAGATTTACTGTTGTCAAAGACATACCTATAAATTTTCCTATCATCTCAAGCGCGGTATCATAGCTCATGCCCGTACTTACCAGTCTTCTTGGGAGAATAAGCGTGGATGCCGTATTCAGTATTGAGGACAGGAATCCATTCAAGCTCAAAGGGCATGATATCATCAATATATCAACCAGCAGCTGCAAAGGATTTTTTACCTTTGTCTTTACCGGAACCAGCTTGCCGGAAAACAGCCTATAAGCTGTAAACAGCATTATCATACTGATGGCTTCTCCTACGGCCAGTGCAAAATATGCCGTTGTTACGGCTCCTTTTATGTTTTTGACTGAAAGTACCGCCATGGTGGCGAGAAGGATGGTTACCCGGATACATTTTTCAAGGATATCGATACCGGCAGGAATTGTAAACCTTTCAAAGCCGTAAAAGAACCCTTTGAATATGGCAGACATGGGTATGAAAACCAGAGCAGGACAGATTATTCTTATTGCATCTGCAGCCCGGCTGTCTTTTATAAAGAAATTACTGATATTGGAGGCGTTCAGAAAGACCAGGAAAGCTACACAAATGCTCCATAACCCTATAAAACCAATTGCAACCTTTACTGTTCTTATGAGATTACGGTAATCCTTTTTACTGTTATACACGGCACAGGTTCTGGAGACTGCGGTAATCAGTCCATCGGCTGTGAGACACAGCAGCAGGGAATATACCGGCATAATGAGACCGTACAATCCCAACCCTTCAGCTCCAAGCTTTTTTGAAAGAATTATGGAAAAAGCAAATCCGATGAATCCTGTTATTAAGTTTGACATTGTAAGAATTGCAGAGTTTTTATAAAATTTGTCCAGTCCCATTTAACCATAGCTCCATTTATGTCTTATTATCGTTTAAGCCTTATTATAAATGCTATTCATCATGAGACAGGTTTATTACTGGCTGTATTTCATTTGGACAGAAAAAAAGAGGTATCTTTCTTTTACAAAAGATCCTCTATTTATTGAGCAGGTAATAAATAAAAACAGCTTGTGCCAGAATTATAAACGGCATAAGGGTCATGAAATACCAGTTTCTGGTTTTGTGGTGAAATATAAATAATCCTGCGTATACCCCGATACTTCCTCCAAGTATGGACAGGATGAAAAAGGATCTTTCAGGTATTCTCCACAATTTATTCTTAGCTTTAAATTTATCTAATGATACCAGTATAAATCCAAATATATTCAGAATTATCAATAATGGTATAATAAAATTCTGCATAAACGCACCTCAACAAATATCCAAAGATGTATTATACTATAATAATACAATATTATACCTCAAAAGTGCTAGTTTTTTTCTCAAATACTATGTAAAAATGAACTTTTTACCAGTGCACCGTTAATTGACACTATCACAAATATATGTTAATCTTTCATAAATAAATTTTGTAAATTAATGCGTTAATGTGTAAATTATTTAACTGTATGGGAGACCGGTATGGATACATTTGAAAAGGTAAATATCATAAAGAAGGCAAACGTTTATTTTGACGGGAAGGTTACAAGCAGAACCGTAATTTTTGAGAACGGTGAAAAAAAGACACTGGGTATAATGATGCCCGGAGAGTACGAGTTTGGAACAGCAGACAAGGAGATTATGGAGATAATGGCAGGCAAGCTTGAAGTACTGCTCCCGGGAGAGGAAAACTGGTTGGCAGTTGAAGGGGGACAGGAGTTTGAAGTAAAAGCAAATTCAAAGTTCAAACTTGTCGTAAAAGAATTGACCGATTATTGCTGCTCTTATATTAATTAAGTAATTGATTCCAAAGGCATGTCATTTTAACGATGACATGCCTTTTTGCTGTTTGGATACAAGTTAAATTAACCAGCACAACACGTTTATTTAATGGTTCGATGTGCAGCATTGCAGACAATTTGTAAAATGGAGAGTATTTGTATATAATAGGTTTAAAATCCGGTTAAAGGAGGTACGTATGAGATTTGACTTACTGGACTTAAGTTTTTTCGGTATATTATTGAAAATAGTACTTATTGTGATTATATATATTATTATTGTTCAAGCCCTGAAAATCATGTCAAAGGATGTTAAGAGGGGCAGCCTGGCGGGCGGGAAGAATCTTGGCTGGAAACTTAAAATAGTTTATCCCGGGGACGGCGGGAATTTCGTTGAAGGAGACAGTGTACCTATCGGAAACAAACTTACCATAGGCAGAAACAAGTTTAATCAGATGGTGCTGCCGTCACCCTCCGTATCAAACTATCATGCAAAAATATATTTTGAAGACGGCCGTTATATGCTGGAGGACCTGAACTCAACCAACGGTACTTTTATTAACGGTATCATGGTGGACAAAAAAAGCCTCCAGCCCGGAGATGAGATAAGTATTTCTCAAACGGTGCTGACGGTAACTGATGATGAGTAAGGCTGAAATGGCCAATTAACCTCCTTTATTCGCCTTATAGCAGTAAAGGATATAAATTTTCATAACATTTTGTGGCCACAAATGTGGCTCATGGAGGTTAATATTGACAAAAAGACTGAAAACTTTACAGCTTATGATATATTTATTTATATTTTTTGGATTTCTTAATCTGGCTTTTTTAGGCAAGCCCATTGACCCCATGGCAGGAGTGTTTTTTGCGGTAATAACTGTTATAATAGCCGTGACGGCCTGGGTCCTTAAAAAGTATTATCCCATGGGCGACAGACTTATATTCCTGCTTGCAATGCTGCTTTGTTCCATCGGAATGATAATGTTGTTCCGTCTCAACAGGACAACGGCTCTTAAACAGCTCGTATGGCTTGTAATAGGGATAGTGATGTTTTTATTTGTTGTGCTCTATCTCAAAAAGGGACTTGTAAAATATGCGAGGTACAGATATGTATTTCTGGCCGGAACTATAGCATTTATGGCAATGGCCACATTTATCGGCGTAGAAATACTCGGTGCGAAAAACTGGGTAAAAATCGGACCTTACGGCTTCCAACCATCGGAATTCGGTAAAATATTTCTTATACTTTACCTGTCAACAGCTCTTTCGGATATTAAATCAAGAAAACAGCTTATTCAGCCTGGAATAGTCATAATAATTTCGCTGGGTTTTATGGTTTTGCAGAAGGACCTTGGAACGGCTCTGATTATATTTGCAGTATCGGTGACAATGGTTTATCTTGCAACCTCAAAAAAGCTTTATGTCCTGATTTCCCTGGGTTTGTTCGGAGCAGGAGGAGCGGCCAGCTATGCGGTTTTCGGCCATATCCGTAGACGTTTTATGATTTGGCTTAATCCATGGGATTATGTTTATAACGAAAGCTATCAGCTTGTACAATCCATGTATGCAATTGCTATGGGAGGTCTCTTTGGAAGAGGTCTGGGCATGGGTCATCCGGGTTATGTAGCAGTTAATGAATCGGATTTTATATTTTCGGTTATTTGTGAAGAAATGGGACTATTGATGGGACTTGCCATCTTAATTCTGCATTTCCTCCTGTTTTACAGATCGATCAGGAGCGCCATCCATGCCGAGAACAATTTTACAAAGCTTTTGACGGCAGGGCTCAGTGTAATGATCGCCACTCAGACTCTTGTAATCGTGGGGGGAGTTACCGGCTTTATACCGCTGACAGGCATTACTCTGCCATTTGTCAGCTATGGCGGGACTTCACTGTTGATCAGCTTTTTGTCATTAAGTATTATTCAAAAGGTATCCGAAGGTGATGAAGAAACCGGTTGAGACATGAGGTATATATTTTAAGCAATTTTACGTGTAATAATTTTTAAAATAAAAAAGTGAGTCGATGTAAGGTGATAAGTAAATGGATAATCTGACAACCAATATAAAACGCGTAATGATAATTTTTTTGATAGTTTTTATCGTTTTAATCAGCTATCTTTCATATTTCATGCTCTTCAGAGGACCTGAGATTTCCACCAGGCCGGACAACAGGAGAATGTGGGACATAAGAAACAAGGTGGTAAGAGGTACTATTTATGATAAAAACGGAAAAGAACTGTCTGTCAGTGAAAAGGCAAAGAACAATCAGTATAAGAGAACATATAAGGGAGGAGCGGCCACTGCACATGTGCTTGGCTATTACGACCCCCAGTACGGCATCTCCGGGCTTGAAAACCTTTATGACAGTTATTTGTCCAGCAACATATCGGCATCGTTTCTGGCGTGGGTGGGAAACGGTTTCAAGGAAGTGGACAAAAAGGGTGATGATGTTTATACCTCTCTTGACCTTGGACTTCAGCAGACGGCATATAATGCCCTTGGCTCCTCCCGTGGCTCAGTTGTGGTGATTAAGGCTGATACGGGGGAAATCCTTGCTATGGTGTCAAAGCCCTCATATGACCCGAACAAACTGGAGGAAAACTGGAAGAAGATAAGCACCGACGAACAAAGGCCGCTGCTGAACAGAGCAGTTTCCGGGCTTTATCCCCCCGGTTCGACCTTTAAGGTAGTTACGGGTGTCAGTGCGTTTGAAAATATAGACGGAATAGAAAATGAAACCTTCAATGATGAGGGTAAACTGGTTCTAGGCCGGGATTATACGCTGAGCAATGACAAAGGGAAGGCTATGGGAAAAATAAATTTTGAACAGGCTATGATTAAATCCAGTAATGTGTTCTTCGGAAATCTCGGGATTCGCCTGGAGAAGAATCTATTCAAAACGGCGGAAAAATTCAGATTCAACAGACCTATTCCGGCCGACGGAATAGTCATTGACAACAGCAGATTTCCCCAATATGATGTCTCTGAAAAGGGAAATCTCGCCCAGGCCGGAATTGGTCAGGCAGAAGTGCTGGCCACTCCGGTACAGATGGCACTGGTGGCACAGACCATAGCAAATGACGGCGTTATGCTGAAGCCTGTACTTGTGGACAAGGTGGTTGATTACAGCGGAAACACCGTTAAAGAAGTCAGGGCTGATGAAATCGATCATATTACTTCTCCGGGCTATGCTGCCGAGATAAAAAGGTTTATGAGAGATGTTGTTGCAAAGGGCACTGGTACAAGGGCACAGGTCAACGGGATTCAGGTGTGCGGCAAAACCGGTACGGCACAGCATATTGAAAGTAAAACTCCCCACAGCTGGTTTATCGGCTTTGCACCGTATAAAAAGCCTGAGATAGCTGTTGCGGTCATAGTGGAGGAGGGCGGTTACGGCGGAACGGCAGCTGCAAAAATATCCTCACAGGTCATGAGCAAGTATTTCAAAAAGTAAAAGAACTACACATCCCGGCTAGACTAATAAAGTTTTTGCAGCAGCTTCGGCTCTTGTGGCCTGGGCTCTTGGATTGAGCCTGTTGCCGGAGCCGCTGATGATCCCGTTCTTAACCATTGCGGCCATAGCCTCGGTTGCATAGCTGCTTATCTGAGAGGAATCGAAAAATCCGGCCAGTTCACTATTAAATAATCAATAAATACAAATACTATTTTGGATTTTCTTATATATTTCTTATATAATTGATATATGGGTTTGAGTTCATAACTTGAAAGGGTGATTACAATAGAAATTAGTATTTTTGATGTATTGGGTCCCATAATGATCGGCCCCTCCAGCTCACATACCGCAGGTGCCGCAAAAATAGCACGGATTGCCAGGACTGTGGCCAATGATGATGTCAAAAGGGTCGTATTCGGACTCCACGGTTCCTTTGCCAAAACCTATAAAGGGCATGGCACCGATAAGGCACTTGTAGCAGGGGTACTTGGGATGAAGGAGGATGACGAAAATATCAGGAATTCCTTTACAATTGCCGAATTAAACGGCATTGACTACCAGTTCAGGGAAATTGATCTGACCAACGCACATGACAATTCCGTACTGATTGAAATCATAGACAGCGATAACAAGTATCACAAGGTGATAGGTGCGTCTATCGGAGGAGGAAGAATACTGATAACGAATATAGATGATTTTGAGGTGGAAATAGCAGCTGAAAATCCTGTTATTATAACCAGGAACAAGGATAAGAAGGGTGTTATCAGTGAGATAACCTCACTGCTGGCTCAAAATAACATAAATATCGCCGTCATGAGGGTCAGCCGTAAGGAAAAGGGGACAGAGGCCTCAACTATCATTGAAACTGATGACGAAATATCTCATACAATCATAGATCAGCTGGCTAAAATTGAATATGTTGACGATGTAAAGGTAATGAATTTCATGGAGAATAAGGGATTATAAAATATAAGGAGAGTTTATGTACAGTAACGGGCGGGAGCTTTTAGAACTTACAGACAGCAGAAACCTGAGGCTTTACGATGTCATTCTTGAAAATGAAATGAAATTGTCGGAAAGGTCGGAGCAGGAAATAAAAGATGGAATGAGAAAAAGGTATAATGTCATGAAGGAATCCTCCCAAAAGGCTCTATCCGAGCCTCAAGAGACAGTGGGAAGCATGATTGCGGGTGATTCCAAAAGAATAAATGATTTTACCGAGGAAGGCAGGACTATATCCGGCGACTTTATGTGCAGGATGATGGCAAGAGCGCTTTCCTCCTGCGAGGTAAACGCTTCCATGGGCAGAGTGTGTGCTGCTCCTACGGCCGGCTCCTGCGGAATAGTGCCTGCCGTCATAATCTCGGTGTGCGAGAAGCTGGGTCTGGATGAGGAAAGCGCCATCAGGGGCTTGATCACCTGCTCCGGCATTGGAGCCATCATTGTAAAGAATGCTACTGTAGCCGGAGCAGAGGGGGGGTGCCAGGCTGAATGCGGTGTAGCGGCAGCCATGAGCGCAGCAGCGGTTGTTGAGCTGGCCGGCGGCACACCCGAGATGAGCCTTAATGCTGCGGCTATAGCCTTGAAGAATATTCTGGGGCTCATATGCGACCCTGTTGCCGGCCTGGTGGAAGTGCCCTGCGCCAAAAGGAACGCGTCACAGGCAGTAAATGCAGTGACTTCTGCAGATTTGGCCCTGGCAGGCATAAAAAGCAACGTGCCCTTTGATGAGGTTGTAGAGGCCATGTACAAAGTAGGAAAAATGCTTCCATATCAGTTAAGGGAAACAGCCATGGGAGGAATAGCGGCCTCTGAAACTGCCAGAAAAATAGCTGACCGTATTTTCAGGAAATAGCAATATGTGACTTTTAGGTGGTACAGACCACTAGTGCCAGCGTTAAACTGATTACCTGCACAACAAAAAACCATAAGACCGATTGGAACCGGGCTTATGGTTTTACTGCTTTTAGATCGTTTTTCTTAACAATATGGGATTTGTATGTACGCTTAACTGAAATAATCAAACACTTTGGTCAAAATTGCTTCCTATACTGGGGTTGACACTGAGTTCCATCATTTTTGTAAGAGCCTGTGAATCCTCGGCAGCAGCGTTCATTGCAAGTTTTGTTACGGCAATGCCAACTTTCTCGCTGACTGCGGCTTGTGACTTCAACATCGATAAAGCATCAATATCCATTTCAAAACCACTCCTTAATTATGTCAAAATAAAACTCATATTATAATTTTACACCTTTTTACAATAAGCTACAATATGTTATTAATTTTTGCGGCAGCTTTACCAATGTATTTCTTGACTGACACAATAACTAAACGTATAATATTCCAAAGGGTATAGGACTTGAGCCCGCAGGGCTCGGCTCCCATATCCCTATTATCTTAAGGAATTGAATTTTATGAAGCTATTTGAAAACAAGGATTATTTTCTGTTTGACGGTGCCATGGGTACCTATTATTCCTCAAAGCGTAACAACAGTATTGCATGTGAGACTGCCAACCTATATGACAGTCAGGCAATATTCCATATACACAGGGAATACATCGAAGCCGGTGCCAATGCCATAAAGACAAATACTTTTGCGGCTAACAGGTTTTCTTTGGCATGTGAGCAATCAGAGGTGGAGCAAATAATTAAAAAAGGCTGGGAAATAGCCAATGATGCTGTGGGGAACAAGGCAGTAGCTGTTTTTGCGGATATCGGCCCAATACCCTCAACACAGGGCCGGGAGGAAGAGCCGGAATACAAAAGCCTGGTAGATATTTTCCTTCAATGCGGTGCGGAAAATTTTCTGTTTGAGACTTTTTCACGTTATGATATTGTCCTTGAACTAGCCGCCCATATCAGACTTAAAAAACCCGATGCCGTTATTATCGCGTCCTTTGCCGTCTACCCCGACGGGTATTCCAAGGACGGATTGTTTTTTCAGGATATATTCAAAAGAGTAAGTGCAGGCGGACTGATTAATGCCTGTGGCTTTAACTGCATCAGCGGTCCTGCACATATGTGCAGGCTGGTCAGTCAGCTGGATATTAAGGGCAGGTTCATATCTGTCATGCCAAATTCGGGATATCCTTCCTCAGAACGGGGAAGGGCTGTTTATGTTGACAATTCCGAATATTTCGCAGGAAAGCTGCTGGAATTGAAAAATCTGGGTGTGAAGATACTGGGCGGGTGCTGCGGAACGACACCGCATCACATAGCAGCTGCCGCAAAATTGCTGGCCGAGAGCAGGAACGCAGCAGGTAAAGCAGACCGGCAGGCCGACAACCCGGTTTTAACTGTCAATAAAAAGCCTTTAATTCAAAAGCTCATAACTGAAAAAAAGCCCATACTGGTTGAAATAGATCCTCCCTTCGATACAAATTGGGAGTATATGCTTCGGGATACCTTTCTGCTAAGGACAGCCGGAGCCGATATGATTACCATCGCCGACTCTCCGTTGGCAAAAGCGAGAGCCGACAGTTCAATATTGGCTGCCAGGCTGCAGCGTGAGTCGGGTTTGCCGGCAATGCCTCATATTACCTGCAGGGATAAGAATCTGCTGGGTATTAAGGCAACCCTGCTGGGCTTAAGTATCGAGGGTATCAGAAACATACTGCTTGTCACAGGTGACCCCATTGCCATTATTGAAAGAAAGGATGTTAAGGGCGTCTACAGTATGAACTCCTCAAATCTGGCAAATTACGTATCGAGCCTGAATGACAACGTATTCGGCGAGGCCTCCTTTGAAATAGGCGGAGCCTTGAACGTAAATGCGCCTAACTTTGAAGCTGAATTAAGACGTGCCGTTAAAAAGCTCGAAAATGGAATCAGCTTTTTCCTGACCCAGGCAACATATACTGAAACTGCCGTTAATAATGTGATCAGAGCTGTTGAAGTCTTAAAAGTACCGGTGTTTGCAGGAATAATGCCAATTGTGGGATACAAGAATGCACAGTTTATTAATAACGAGGTTCCGGGAATCGACATAGATGAAGCCACTGTTGAAAGCTTCCGGGACAAGAGCAGGGAAGAATCGGAATTACTTGGAATAGAATACTCAATGAAGTGTATAAATAAATTATATGAATATGTTTCAGGATTTTATATAATGACACCTCTGAAGAGGATTCATGTAGTTTGTGAGTTAATAAAAAGGATTAAGGATAAGGAGAAAAAGGTATGATAATTGTAGGTGAGAAGTTAAACAGTTCAATCCCGAAGATATTTGAGCTTATGAAGGAAAAAAATACTGAAGAGCTCAGGAAAATCGCCATTGATCAGCAGAACGCCGGAGCAAATTTTCTTGATATCAATACCGCAATTTTCAGAGAACAGGAAACGGAAATGCTGGAATATGTTCTGAGTATAGTGCTTGAAAATACTGAATGCGGTATTATGTTGGATTCACCTTCCCCGGCAGTGATTGAAAAAGCCATCGGGCTCATATCCGGAAGAGAAGTTATAATCAATTCAATAACTCTTCAGGACAGGATAAATGAGCTTTTACCGGTTGTAAAGTCCTATAATTCCGGAGTTGTATGTCTGCCCATAGATAAGGACGGCATTCCGAAAACAGCTGAAAAAAGAGTGGAAAATTCGCTTAAGCTGGTTAAGCTACTTCAGGAGGCAGGGATTGCAAAGGATAAAATTTATATTGATGTTCTGGCAGAAGCCCTTGCAGTTGAGAATGAGAATGCGAAAACTACCATAGATTCCATAACAGCCTTGAGGAAAGCACAGCCGGATATTCATATTATCTGCGGAGTTTCAAATGTATCCTTCGGTCTGCCTAAAAGATCAAACATAAATGCGGCTTTCCTTAACACAGCCATTTATGCCGGACTTGACAGCGGTATTGTGGATATAACAAACGAACAAATACAAAGTACTATATTCATTGCAGAAATGATTGCGGGCAAGGATGAATTTTGTATGGAGTATCTTGGCTATTTCAGAGGGCAGAAGAACGGCTGATAATTTTATATTCTGCTGTCAAGATTACATTTAATATGATACAATGTTTTACGGAGTTTTACGAAAAGCGGAATAATTTGCATATTGGAGGGTACCACCAATGAAAAACAAACCGTTGTATGATGTAAGAAAAATCTCTAATCTCAAGGATATGATAGAACAGAGCGCAAGGCTTTATGCGGACAAGGCTGCTTTCCTTGTCAAACCGAAAACAGGGGGGGATTATGTTCCAGTATCCTTTAAAAAATTCAAGGAAGATATTGATGCCCTGGGGACAGCTTTGTTGAGTCTGGATCTTAAAGGTAAAAAAATTGCTTTGATCGGCGAGAACAGATATGAGTGGGCGACCTCCTATCTGGCTGTCTGCAACGGAACAGGCATAATTGTTCCGCTGGACAAGGAACTCCCGCAGAATGAGATAGAGAACTGCTTGCAGCGCTGCCATGCGGACGCCATAATTTTTTCAGGGGCGGTATCGGATAATATTGAAAACATATTAAAGAATATAACCAGCTGCAAATATTTTATAAATATGGATATTGAGGAAGATTCCGATGGACAGCTCTCGTACGGCGGGCTGATAAAAAGGGGAAGCGAGCTCTTGAAACAGGGCGGAAGAGAATTCCTGGATGCTGTTATAGATAATGAGGCTATGAATATTCTTCTTTTTACATCAGGAACAACTGATAAATCAAAGGCGGTTATGCTGTCTCACAGAAATATAGCCGAGAATCTGATGGCCATGTGTTCCATGCTGTATATAGATGATAAGGATGTGTTTTTATCTGTATTGCCAATGCACCATACCTATGAGTGTACCTGCGGTTTCCTGTGCCAGATGTACAGAGGCTGTACGGTGGCTTTTTGCGAGGGTCTGCGCCACATAGTAAAAAACCTGCGGGAATCAGGCTGTACCGTTATGAACGGAGTTCCCCTTGTATTTGAATCCATCCACAAACAGCTTATGAATCAGGTTGCCAAAAAGCCCGGAGGAACAGGAAAGCTCAAGCTGGGAATCAGATTGAGCAAAATAGCCGCGGTTTTCGGTGCCGATATCAGAAGAAAGCTGTTTGCTGAAATTCACGATGCCCTGGGCGGTCACCTGAGATTATTTATAAGCGGAGCTGCTGCAATTGATCCGATGGTTTCAAAAGGTTTCCGTGAAATAGGCATAAAACTGGTGCAGGGTTATGGGCTTACTGAATGTGCACCCATAGTGGGCCTCAACAGAGACTGCTGGTTCAAGGATGATGCGGCAGGCCTTCCTCTTCCGGGTTTGCAGGTTGTAATAGACAATCCCAACAGTGAGAATATCGGTGAAATCAAGGTCAAGGGTCCCAGTGTCATGTCGGGCTATTATGAAAATAAAGAGGCTACCGATGCAGCTATACGGGATGGCTGGTTCTATACCGGAGACATGGGCTTTCTGGATGCCGACGGGTTCATACACATAACCGGCAGGATGAAGAATGTTATTGTTACAAAAAACGGAAAGAATGTATATCCCGAAGAAATTGAAACCCTTCTGAACAGAAGTGATTATATCAAGGAGTCCCTTGTTTACGGCATGGACGGAAAAGATGATATGGTTGTCTGCGCCCAGATAGTGCCCGACAGGGAGAAGATCGATGAGGATGTAAAGAGTGGTGTTATTGAACATAATGATGTAAATTCAATAATCAGTTTAGAGGTTAAAAGAATCAACAAGGAATTGGTTACTTACAAGTATGTTAAGGAATTTACCTTACGGGATACGGAATTTGAAAAGACAACAACCAGAAAGATAAAAAGATATCAGGAGTTAGGTTAGAGGTTGAAAGAAATTATAAAAATGGCTGAAGGAGGTACCGAGCCCATGCTGCTTCTATCATTATGTTTTGTGAGAAATGCCGGGCATGGGCATATGTATGGATAAGATACTGGACAATGCAATAAATGAAGCTGTCAGCTTGGTTCGGGAAGTAAGCGGATATCTGTTATGCGATATGGATGATAAAAAGGTTTTGACAAAAAGCGGAGATGCCAATTTTGTTACCGAAATAGACCTGAAGGTCCAGGAGATTATGATTAAACGCTTAAAGGAAATACTGCCGGAGAGCAGTATTATTGCCGAGGAAACAAAAGCAAATGATTTTTCTCTGGGGAAGTACACCTGGATATTGGACCCTGTGGACGGCACGACAAATCTAATGTATGGCTATAAATATTCATGTATAGCATTGGGGCTTGTTGTTGACGGCAGTCCCTATGCCGGAATAGTTTATAACCCTTATCTGAAGGAGCTGTTTTCAGCATTAAAGGGCAAGGGAGCCTTTGTAAACGGAAAATCAATAAAAGTGACAGACAACAAAACACTGGAAGACAGCTTGATTACTATCGGAACTTCCCCATATGACAAGGGAAAGGCTGACGAAACCTTCAGAGTAACAAAAAATGTTTTCCTTAAATGTAGAGATATCAGGCGTTCCGGTTCTGCCGCACTTGATATATGCGGTGTTGCAGCCGGCCGTACGGATGGCTTTTATGAAATGGAGCTTCGTCCCTGGGATTATGCGGCAGCATCGGTTATTCTGGAGGAAGCAGGCGGCTGTATGACGGATTGGTCGGGCCATAAGCTGAGTTATATACATATGCATGCTGCCATAGCAACAAACGGCCATATACACGCAGAGCTTATGGAGACTATAAAAAGTGAAAAGTAATAAACAGTGAAAAGCAATAAACAGAGTATTTAGCGGTCAGTTAATTAATGTCAAACTGGCCGCTGTTTTTTTACAGCGCTGCGTCATTCCCAATAACTTACAAATTGATGCTTGACTTAAAATGTACATAAAAGTATACTGGTGTAAAACTGTATGAAAGCTATGTGCAAATGGAATTATTTAACCTCCTTTATTCGCTACGTTGCGATAAAGGATATAAGGTTTTCATTACATTTTGTGGCCGCAATGCGGCTCAGGAGGTTAATATGGATAACAATAACGTAACCAGACTGATGTATGGTGATAAAGAAATAATACTTGTAGGGACTGCTCATGTATCGCAGGAAAGTGTGGAACTTGTACGGCAGGTTATTGGTGAAGAAAGTCCTGACAGCGTGTGCATCGAACTTGACGAACAAAGGTATGACAGCATTCAAAATCCAAAGAGATGGGAGAGCACCGATATTGTCAAGGTGGTAAAAGCAAAAAAAGTCGGCTTTCTTATAGCAAATCTGATTTTAAGCGGTTATCAGAAAAAGCTTGCAAAAAAACTCGGAACAAATGTGGGCGGAGAAATGCTGGAGGCAATAGCTTCCGCAAAAGCCGCAAACGCAGAACTGGTGCTTGCCGACCGCAATATTCAGACCACCCTGATGCGTATATGGCGCAAATTAAGCCTGTGGGAAAAGCTTAAATTAATTTTCAGCCTGACATTCTCCTTTGGAGAAGATACTGAAATATCCGATCAGGATTTGCAGGAGCTGTTAAAGGAAGATATGCTGGAGTCGGCCGTTTCAGGACTAAAAGAGCAATTTCCCGTCGTAGGGCAAATTCTCATTTCGGAGAGGGATCAATATCTGGCTTATAAAATCAAAAATGCTCCAGGTAAAAAGATAGTGGCCGTTTTAGGTGGTGCTCACGTTCCCGGAGTAAAAAAGGAAATATTCAAGGAACAGGATATTGACAGTATCTCTGTTATTCCACCAAAAAGTAAAATTTCAAAAGTTACGGCATGGATCATTCCTGCTCTGATAACAGGTCTTTTTGTCTATGCTTTTATCATGAACATTCAAACAGGCTTGAATCAGTTATCTGCATGGGTTTTATGGACAGGCTTGCTGGCGGCATTGTTTACTGCTTTATCATTAGGCCACCCGCTCAGCATCATTACTTCTTTTGTAGTAGCCCCAATTACAACTCTCCATCCCATGCTGGCTTGCGGCTGGTTTGCAGGTCTGGTGGAAGCTACAATAAAAAAACCTACAGTGCAGGATGTTCAAAATCTTCAGGAGGATATTTTCAGCTTAAAGGGTATTTTAAAAAACCGTTTTTTAAAAACCCTGCTGGTTGTGATAATGTCCAATATCGGTGCTTCGATAGGAACCTTTATCGCAGGGACAGGTATAATTAAAAATCTGCTCTAATATTACGTTAAGCAGCAAAGTCAAGCCTGATGGTATTTTTTTGTACTGTCGGAACTATAATATATTTGATTGCGGCAAAAGATTAATAAGCATACAGGAGGGACCAATGTATACGCCTGAAAGTAAATATCAGAGGAGAGTCGAAGCCTACAGCAAAAAATTTGATTTATATGCAGGCAGGAGCAATACCGCAGGCAACTATAAGCTGCTGGTTTTTTTTGCCGGAGCGGCGCTTGCGGTAGTTTTATATATTATGAGGCAATACATTCTGATGTTTGCAGTGCTTGCTCTTTTTGCAGCCGTGTTTGTATACCTGTCAATAATACACAACAGGATAATAATGAATAAGAACTATGCTGAGGCAATGCAGCAAATAAATAATATGTGTCTCAAAAGGGCAAAAGGTTTGTGGACTGCATTTTCAGATACGGGAGAAGAATTTGAGGACCCCGGCCACAGTTACACCCATGATCTTGACCTGTTCGGAAAAGGTTCCTTGTTTCAAATGATAAATATGACCACCACCTTTTCAGGCAGGCAAAAACTTGCGGATATGTTTTTACAGCCGCTTGATAAAACTGCGGATATAGCCATGCGGCAGGAGGCTGTGAAGGAACTTGCGCGAAAGTTGACCTTCAGGCACCGTATGTACTCAAATGTTCTTATGTCCAACAAAAATATCATTTTGACCGATGCTGAGATTCAGGATAAAAAACATACCAGGTCTCTGATTGATATTATAGGTAAACCTGATGATGTATTCGCCTGGGCAAAAGATGTTAACAGCCTGTATTCCGCCCCTGGGTTTAAGCTGCTGATAACTGCACTTCCAATAGCCACCTTGCTTTTAACTGTTTTGACCGTACTGGGGATAGTACCCTTTTACCTGCCGGTTGCCGGATTTGTAATCCAGTTTCTAATGCTGGGGTATAAAATCAATTATAGAAATAAAAGCTTTGAATTGGTTGAAAAATATTCCAATTCACTTAAAGTTTACAGTTCGGTGCTGAAGCAGTTTGAGGCCGAGAGCTTCGAAAGCCGGTATATAGTGGATTTAAGGGAGCAGCTTAAAGGGGCTTCCCAGGTACCTGCCTGGAAGCAGATCAAAAAGTTATCGAAGCTTTGGGAACTGATTGCAAACAGGTATAATTTTCTCTATATAGTTGTTAACACTATTACCTTGTGGGATTTCCACTGTTTGGTGGCTTTGGAAAAATGGAAGATGTCCAGCGGCAGATATGTGGAAAAATGGTTTGACATTATAGGAGAAGTTGAAGCTTTAAGCAGTTTGGCGGTTATGTGCCACGATAATCCGGACTTTATTATGCCCAGGGTGTCGGAAGAGCTCAAAGGCGGAATCGTTGCGGAACAGCTGGGGCATCCTTTGCTTACCAAAGGCAGAAAATGCAACGATATCAGCATAGATCAGGGGCAGCCAATACTTCTCATCACCGGCTCAAATATGTCGGGCAAAAGCACGTTCCTGAGAACTGTGGGACTGAGTCTGATATTGGCTTATATCGGACTGCCGGTTTGCGCAAAAGCTTTCAGCTGCCCTGTCATGAAGGTTTATGCCTGCATGAGGACCAGCGATAATCTTGGACAGAGTGTTTCCTCCTTTTATGCCGAGCTTTTGAGAGTTAAATTGATTGTTGAAGCAGTTGACAGGGAAGAAAGGGTATTTTTTCTTCTGGATGAAATCTTTAAGGGAACCAATTCGGCAGACAGGCATACCGGTGCCAGAATGCTTATAAGCCAGCTGGACAAAAAGGGAGCCTGGGGGATGGTGTCGACTCATGACCTGGAACTGGCAGACATGGAGCGGGAAAGCGGCAGAAGAATCCGTAATTATCATTTCAAGGAGTATTACAGGGATAACAGCATTTATTTTGACTATCAGCTTCGTGAAGGTGTTTCAGACACAAGAAATGCCATATTCCTCATGAAGATGGCAGGCGTGAAGGTGGAAGAAGAGTAATATTTTATTTATTGCCGGGGGTTATGGATATGGGTCTGACCGATGAGGAAAATAGAGAGTTTGAAAAGCTTTTGATCAACCATAGAAGGTTTGATGGATGGGTGACTATTATAGTTGGATCATTCTTTTTTAGCCTTATGGTATTTTTGTTTTTGAATGAAGTTGATGTGGATGATTTAGACCGACCGGACCAGCTATTTGGCTTGGTTCTGACTTTTATTTTACTTGCAGGGCTTGGAGCAATGGTGGCTTTAGGAGGCATAAGAACACTTAAAAAAAATCCAATTAAAAGAACAAAAGAAGAAAATGCGGTATTGATAAAAAAGACAGTAAAATTTTTGGTAGTCGCTGCATTGATCATTTCAATGATAAAAGTAGTGTACATATTCAATTTGCGGCGTGACACAGTTGTTGTATACCAGCAGAACCAGTTTGAAGCAAATAATATTTATTCAAAATCAGGTGTTTTTAAAAGTGAAAGCCATGAAATTTTCATAAAGGCTTTGAATATGGAACTGGAATGTTCCAAGGAAGACATCGCTAAAATATGTGATCTGTTAAAAGATCAAAAACATAAAAACACTTTAAATCTGGAGTATGAGTGGAACAGGTTTTTTCCCGACAGGGGAAAGCTTATAAAAATAAGCAATGCTGTTGATTAGTGAATTAATAAAGAGAAAAACAAGGGACTGCCACAAGAAAAATAATTAGCTATTTCTTGTGATCAGTCCCTAATTTGTACTGCAAGATCAATATTCCTCCTCTTGAATATCAAAAACGAAATTACACTTATCACATCTGAAAACCAGCAGAGTTCCAAAGCTTTCACTCTCGGTTTCTTCCACATGTATCAGACCTCCGCAGTCACATTTCTTCGGATATCCGTTCATGCAGGTACAACATTCGGTATGGCGTGAATTGCGATGTTTAGTTTCAGTCGAACAAGTATTGCACATTGACCACCACTCCAATCAGTTATTATGTATTTATTTTAATACATTTTTTAGAAACAGTAAAGACTTTACGCATGTATACATGAGATTTCATCAGGGTTTGAGGGAATTATGAATGATAAATAAATAACAAATAAAACTAAAATAAATGTTAAAAAATTTTCAATCCTGTGAAAAAAATATCAAACTCTGATTGACAATGTCAACTTAAGAATTTACAATATAATTGAGAATGTTAAAAAATTCGCATATTAGAGATACGGTATTTAACAAGCTCATTTTTTTATGAGATGAAATTGTATACAAAGTACCTGTAACAGAGTTTAAAAATGGCTATTTAGCCTCTTTTATTCGCCTGATGCGGATTTGGAGCTTATATATAATTATTATTTTGATGCCGCAGTTGCGGCTCATGGGAGGCAAAGATGGAGAAGGTTAGAGAAGTGTTGAATCGCTTTGGCAATTCAAAAGACAATCTTATTCAAGTTATGTTGGAGCTGCAGAATATTTCGGGCACAAATTCGCTGCCACACGAATGGGTTGAATTTGTAGCAGCCGAGCTGGATATGCCTTTAAGCAGGGTATACGGTGTTATTACATTTTATTCAATGTTTGGGACCGAACCCAGAGGAAAATATGTGGTTGAAGTCTGTAAGAGTGCTCCATGTCATGTAACGGGTGCCAACAGCTTATTAGCAATGTTGGAAAAGGAATTGAAGGTTAAGCCTGGTCAAACAACGGAAGATGGAGTTTTCACATTAATACAGTCAGCTTGTTTTGGAGCATGTGACATATCACCTGCAATAAAAATAGGTGAAAAGGTTTATGGAAATCTTACACCTGAGAAGCTGAATGAGATAGTAGACTCTTATAGGGAGGGCCGTCATAATGGATAAGGTATTAAGTGCAAGATTCGGTAAAATCAAACCTGACAGTGTTGAAGAATATATTGCGGCAGGTGGTTATGAAGGTCTTAAAAAGACAATGGCAATGGAGCATGTGGATGCCATTGAAGAAATAAAGAAAGCAAACCTTTTTGGCAGAGGCGGTGCTGCTTATCCGACAGGTATCAAGTGGGAACAGGCTTACGCAATCAAAAGAGGTCCTAAATACATGGTCTGTAATGGTGACGAAGGTGAACCGGGTACATTTAAAGACAGGCACATTCTTTCAGAAGACCCCCTTGAACTCATCGAAGGTATGACCATCGGTGCGTATATCATGGGCGCCAAAGAGGGATATATATACATTAGAGGCGAATACACAGCTATTCAAAGGATAGTTACAAGTGCAATAGCCAATGCTGAAAAAGCCGGCTACCTCGGAAAGAATATTCTGGGAAGAGAAGGTTTTGATTTTACACTTAAGGTTGTTTCAGGCGCAGGCGCATATGTATGCGGTGAAAATACCGCTCTTGTTGAATCAATCGAAGGCAAGACAGGCAGACCGAGACAGAAGCCGCCATACATCAAGAATTGCGGTTTGTATCTGATGCCTACAATATTGAACAATGTTGAAACCTATTCCTGTATTCCATGGATAATTAAGGACGGCGGAGAAACCTTCAGCAAGAAGGGCACCGAATTCAGCGGCGGTACAAAGTTAATGTGTCTTTCCGGAAATGTTCAGAACAGAAAAGTTTATGAAATTCCTTTCGGTATGACTTTAAGAGAGCTCATTTACGACCTGGGCGGAGGAATTACCAACGGCCGGAAGCTAAAGTTCGTTCACCTTGGAGGACAATCGGGAAGCTGCTTCCCTGAGAGCTTGCTAGACACAAAAATTTGTTACTATGATCTTAAAAAAGCAGGTATTTCTTTAGGTTCAGGTGCTGTTGTAGTAGTGGATGACAGTCATTGCGTTGTTGATTACCTCAAAAACTCCATGGAATTTTTTGAAGAAGAATCCTGCGGTAAGTGTACTCCTTGCAGAGAAGGCACCTATAGATTGGTAGAGCTTGTTGAAAAGTTTACAGAAGGTACTGCAACCATGGAGGACTTCAATAAAATGAAAAGCCTTGCACAGACTATGAAGACTTCCAGCTTCTGCGGTCTTGGTCAAAGTGCTCCCGTACCGCTGTTAACTCTTGTAAAGTATTTTGAAGAAGAGTTCCTGGAGCATATAAACGGTAAATGCAGAACTGGTGTATGTCATATGTCTAAAGTTAATTCATAAATGAATTAACCTTTCTATTTCTATGAAGTACGTGCAATGCACGTAGACGGAGGTAAATTATATGGAAATGATCAATGTTACTATAGATGGTATTGCAGTAGAGGTTACAAAGGATACTACAATACTTGAAGCGGCTAAGAAGCTGAATATTAATATACCTACACTGTGCTTCATGAAGGGCATAAATGAGCCTGGTTCATGCAGAGTATGCGTAGTTGAGGTTGAAGGCTGGAGAGGTTTGCATCCTGCCTGTGTTACAAAAGTGTCCGAGGGTCTGGTGGTTAAAACTGCTACCGGTACTGTAAGAGAAGCCAGAAAGAATATTCTTGAACTCATTATGTCAAACCACAACAGAGAATGTCTCTCATGTGACAGAAATCTCAAGTGTGAACTTCAGACACTTTGCAATGAAAATGGCATAGACAGACTTCCTTACGGCGGAAAAGTTGATAAGGGATGTCTTGATACATCGGGTCCTATCGTAAGAGATCCGAACAAGTGTGTACTCTGCGGAAGATGCGTAAGTGTCTGTTCAAAAATGCAGGATGTGGGGGTTATTGATTTTGCTTACCGTGGAGCACACATGACAGTCACTACGGCATATGAAGAAGGTCTTGCAGGACAGGAATGCATCAATTGCGGACAATGTATAAAGATCTGCCCTGTGGGTGCCCTTTCGGAAAGAGACGATACGGACAGGGTATGGAAAGCGCTTGAAAATCCTGATCTCCATGTTGTAGTTCAGACTGCTCCAGCAGTAAGAGTTGCTCTTGGCGAAGAATTCGGTTACGCTCCGGGCACAAATGTTGAAGGCAAAATGGTTACGGCGTTAAGAAGACTTGGTTTTGATAAAGTATTTGATACCAACTTCAGTGCCGACCTGACAATAATGGAAGAAGGCAATGAACTTTTAACCAGAATCAAGAACGGCGGAAAACTTCCGTTGATTACTTCCTGTTCACCGGGATGGATCAAGTTCTGCGAACACAACTATCATGATTTCCTTGAAAACCTGTCAACCTGTAAATCACCGCAGCAGATGTTCGGTGCCGTTGCAAAGTCCTACTACCCGATAAAGGCTGACGTTGATCCCAAGAATGTATTTGTCGTATCGGTAATGCCGTGTACTGCAAAGAAATATGAAGCGGACAGGGAAGAAATGCAGGTTGACGGACTGAAGGACATTGATGCTGTCATAACTACAAGAGAGCTTGCAAAAATGATCCGTCAAGCCGGCATAAGGTTTACAGAACTCCAGGACGGTGAGCGGGACAGCATCCTTGGAACTTACTCGGGAGCCGGTACTATCTTCGGTAACACCGGCGGTGTTATGGAAGCTGCTCTTCGTACGGTAGCCGACAAGCTGACCGGCAAATCACTTGACAGTATCGAATATACAGCTGTAAGAGGGCTGTCAGGTATCAGGGAAGCAACTGTGAATATAGCTGGTATGGATATCAAGGTTGCTGTTGCCAACGGTACTGGAAACGCTTCAAAGCTGCTTGATAAAATAAGAGCAGGAGAGGCAGATTATCACTTCATCGAAGTAATGGGCTGTGAAGGCGGATGCATAAACGGTGGTGGGCAGCCCATCATAAAAGACAAGTCAACCACGGAGGAAGTAAAAGCTGCAAGAATTAAAGGACTTTACGATATAGACAAAGCATGTGTTACCAGAAAGTCACATGACAATCCTGAAATTCAGAAGCTTTACGCCGAATACCTGGGTGAAGCAGGTGCGCATAAGGCTCACAAACTGCTGCATACTCATTATGTAGCAAGATAATTGACAACATACAGCAGGACCAAAGACTGTAGTAAAACCGGTGAATGAACAGGTTTTACCGCAGTCTTTTTTTCATGATTATATAATCCGAAAATTGGTATTATCCCAAATGTATCTTATGCGGTTTATTAATAGATAATGCAACTTCAGTTAATAATAATTTTATAAAATTCGTATAAGGAGACAAAAATGTCCGGCATACCGAAGGATGTAGAAATTCAAAAACAGCTAACGCAGATTCATATTGATCACTGGGTAAATAATGTTGTTTTTCATCCAAAATGGTGGCTATTAATTATACTTCTGGTATTATTTTGGATAATATGGTGGAAGACAGCTGTGAGGTCAGGCTTACGTAGTATTTGCCTTTATGCAGGCTTGATGTCAATTATAGCTCTTGGTATAAACGAATACGGCGAGGAACTTACCTTTTGGGAGTATCCCATAGACATTATTCCCATATTCCCTCCTTTGTCATCAATCAACCTGATTCTGTTGATTTTGGTTTATTCCATCGTATATCAATATTTTAGAACCGGTAGAAAGTTTATTGTTGCCTCAATAATAGCTTCAGCTGTTGTCAGTTTTATTTTGGAACCGGTGCTCTCAATGATAGGTTTTTATCACTTGCTGAAATGGAAGTATTATCTAAGTTTTCCGCTATACGTCATAGCTTCTACAGTTGTTTGGTACATGACAAATAAAATCATAAATATTGAAAGGGCTATGAAAAAAGTATAAAAAGTCAGAGCAAATTTTAATAAAATATATCCCGGGAGAATAAAATGGTCTATACAGTTTTATTTATTCAATCAGCTGTTGAGGTTCAGGAAAAATTATCGGCTACACGTATTGACGATTGGCTTGAAAGAATTGTTTTTCATGGGAGATGGTGGTTTCTGTTGGCTATTGTCCTTTTTTCCGCAACTTTCTGGTGGAAAACTGTAGATAAAAGAAGATTAAGCGAAATAATACTATATGTTTCATTGATTATCATATTGACTTTAGTTTTGGATGAAATCGGAGAAGAATTTACACTTTGGGACTACCCGTATGATTTAATACCATTGTTTCCTCCATTGTCCTCAATTGATATGGCCTGCCTGCCTCTGGTTTATTCCCAGATATATCAGCGTTTTGAAAAGTGGAAAGGCTTTATTGCTGCAACAGTGTTTATGGCGGGTATCTTTTGTTTCATTCTGGAACCTTTGTTTATTCGGGCAGGAATATATCAATTGCTTAGCTGGAAAAGCTATTACGGTTTTCCAATATATATTTTAATGGCGATTGTATGCAAATTTGCAGTAAAAATAATATGTGCAAAAGCCAAAGCATAATTGAAAATTAAAAATCAACCGCTCAAATCAACCGAACGGTTGATTTTTTTTATGCCGTCAACTGCTAATATAATGAAAACAGTACGGAAAGGTGAGTGCAAATGGAGACTATTATCAAAGTGGAAAATCTTGAAAAGAAATTTAAAAAGAATAAAGCTCTGGACGGAATTTCTTTTGATGTGCATGATGGGGAAATTTTGTGCCTTCTTGGGCCTAACGGTGCCGGAAAGAGTACAACAATTAACATTCTTACGACAGCTTTAAAAGGTGAAAAAGGAAATGTTTTTTTCAAAGGAAGGAATATAAATCAAATTACCAGGACTTACAAGCAAAACCTTGGAATTGTTCCTCAGGAACTTGCTCTGTATGAAGAACTGTCAGCCGAAAAAAATGTGGCATTTTTTGCAGCGTTATACGGGGTAAGGGGTAAGGAATTAAAGGTAAAAGTGGACGATGCACTGAATTTTGTCGGGTTGTCGGACAGGAATAAGGATAGGGTAAAAACCTTTTCAGGAGGTATGAAAAGAAGACTGAATATAGCCTGTGCTATAGCTCACAACCCTAAAATTATTATTCTGGACGAACCAACCGTAGGCATAGATCCTCAGTCAAGAAACCATATATTAAAATCCATAAAGAAATTAAGAGAAAAAGGTACGACAGTTATTTATACAACTCATTATATGGAAGAGGTTGAAGAGATCTCAACACGCATCATAATAGTTGATCACGGAAAAATTATTGCCGGGGGAACAAAAGAATCCCTGAAAGAAAAACTTGCTGAAGAAAAGCAGTACCTGATTGAGGTGGAAGGAACCGGCAGACTGCAAAAGGAGGAATTATACAGAATAGCCGGAGTCAAAAATGTAGACCTGGAGGGTAATCATATCAGGATATCGGTCATAAAAGGCATTGATAATCTTGATAAGATCATCTCAATACTTATCGGGAAAGAAATTAAAATAAATAATGTTACAAGTGAGGAAGCAAGTCTTGAAACGGTATTCCTCAAGCTTACGGGCAGGACTCTGAGAAATTAGAAATTTAAAGGAAGGCTAAGTTATGAGACAATTTTTTATTATATTAAAAATGGATTTATCCAATCTTGCAAAAAGTTTTATTCTGGTACAATACAATACTTTATTTCCTGTAGCTTTGATCCTTATCCTGGGATTTTTATGCCAGGGAAATTACGGGGGAGGCGGTGTCAGCTCCTACGATTACTATGGTGTAACCATGCTGCTGTTTACCGTTTTAAATGTATCGGTTTCAGCAGCAAACAGCTTTATGGAGAAAAGTATTAAAAGCAGCAATCTGAGGATTGTATTCTCACCTGTCAGAACATCGTTTATATACATATCCAAAATTGTTGCCACCTTTTTATTCACCTCCCTGTGTTATATTGCAGTAATAGTATTTTGTAGTCTGGTATTGGGCGTCAATTTCGGAGGAGCCGGCATTGGTTATGTAATACTGCTCGTCCTTTTGCTTGACCTGATGTCATCTGCCCTGGGAGTGCTCTTTTGCTGTCTGTTTAAAAGTGAAGAGGGTGCAAGTCAGGTGCTCAGTATGATGAATAATATATTTGGTGTGCTGGGCGGACTTTTTTTCCAAATTGATGGTTTTGGTAAAGCAGCAAGTATTGTTTCATGTATTTCACCTGCAAAATGGGTGCTTGAGGCAATAATGAAAGTTATTTATGATAGTGATCTGAGCATGGTAATGCCAATATCGGTGGTGTTCCTGGTACTTACCGCAGTATTTGTTTTTGGCTGCGGAATGACGTTCAGAACGGAGGACTACATATGAAAAATATGTTTAATATATTAAAAAACAACTTTTACAGAGCTGTAAGCCGTAAAAATTATTTTATTCTGATGTTTTGCATATCCATAGTTACAATAACCGCTGCCGTATTTTTTACAGCAAAGCTGGAGGTAAAAGGCAATATAGCGGTTTTTTCAGATAATGGAGGTTTTTACATAAGCTCAAAATTTCTTAACATTGAAAAAGTGGATAAAGTGCCTGATAAAGCTTCACTGGTTATGAATAAATACGATGCGGTAGTGATTGACAAAGGTAACGGAGAATTTGAGATACAGACAATAAAAAGTGACGATTTTAAGAACAAGCTGGAGAAGATAATAAAAAATCCCGGTTCGTTTTCCTTCAGGGATGATAATTCCCGTGGTGTTGCATCAAATATTTTGGGTTATATGATTATGATTGTTTTTATTCAGGGACTCCTGTACATGCTGATGTACTCAGAGGACAGGGAAAACGGTACCTTTAAGCGGATAGGAGTATCGCCGGTGTCGGCAGGAGTATATCTCGCAGGTCATGGAATTTTCAATTTTTTTATGGTTTTTGTGCCAACCTATTTATTGATAATATCTGTAAAAATCATATTTAATGTCAATATTGGTTTGAGCTTCATTCAGTATGCAGGTCTTTTAGGAGTACTCACTTTTTTGTCAACAGGTTTTTCACTTTTAATCAGTTCACTTTTTAAAAAGGCTGAAAGCAGCAATATGGCGGGGCAGGCAACAGCAGTTTTAACATCTCTGCTGGCAGGCTGTTTCTACAGCTTCGACAATGGAAATGCAGTGATGAAGAAAATTATATCCTTCCTGCCCCAGAAGAATTTAATAAGTCTGGTTCAGGGGATCGAACACGGAGAAAATTTTAACTCACTGGTACCGAAAGTTACTTACCTGATAGCATTTTCAATAGTGATGATTGTTCTGGCGGCGGCAGCAGTGAAGATTAATTTCAAAAAGGATGAGTGTTGATGCGGTACCATTGTTTGATATACAATAGTCATAAGTAGCAGAAGGTTTGTACCTTGTAGTATGAGCAAACAATTTGTGTTATTTTCACAGAAGGCAGGAGGCCCACATGAACAGCAAAATTAAATTTATATCAACAAAGCTGAAAATGCCTGCTCCCCGAAAAAATTATTTATTGCGCAGTGAACTGTTTGAAAAGCTTAAGGAACTTGATGAATACAGGCTTATACTAGTAAAAGGTGTTGCGGGCAGCGGCAAGACTACGCTTCTGACATCCTTTATAAGAGAGTATGCTTCGGTACAATTTAAATGGCTTACTTTGGACAGCGATAACAACAATGTGTTCTCCTTCTGGTACTATTTTGTTGAAGCCGTTTCTGATTACCTGGGAGATGCAAAAAATGCTGTCATGGCTCTTTTTGATGCTGTTCTCCAAAAGGAGGATATTGACCGTATTGTTGAAATACTTATTAACCAGCTTGATCAAAAAAACTCTTTTGCCGTTGTCCTTGATGATTTTCACCATCTGAAGGATGAAAACCTATTAAAAACTATTGAGTACTTCATAAAATACATGCCCGGAAATATTCATATTGTGCTTTTAACAAGAGATGAGCCTGGAATCTATCTCAGTGACCTGCTTATGGGGGGCGGGCTGCTCCACATAGATGACACCCGTCTTAAATTCAGCCGGCAGGAGGGCATTGATTTTTTATTGTATTCATTGGGCTTGGAGCTTCCTGCGGAAACGGTAAACGAACTGAATGAGTTATGTGAAGGCTGGGTTGGCGGACTTCAGTTAATAGCTCTGGCATGCATAAATAATTCTGCAGAGGTTATAAAGGAAATAAAAATCAATAATAAGTACACTGTAGAGTATCTTTCCAAAGAAATCCTTGATTCACTTCCTGAAAGGCACAGGAGTTTCCTGATAAGAACCTGTGTACTCAGCTATTTTGGAAAGGATATCTGCGACAAGCTTTTAGGCATACGGAACAGTAATACCATAATAAGTGAACTGCTGGACAAAGACCTCTTTTTGGTGTGCATCGATGAAGACAGGCAGCTTTATAGATACCATAATGTCTTCGGGGAATTTTTAAAGCTGAGATTTTCAACACTGGATGAACAGGAAAAAAGTAATCTGATGGAAAAGGCTGCGGCCATATTTAAAGAAATCGGAGACCTGGAGGAAAGTGCAAGGCTCCAGCTTCACAACAGGAATTATGAAGGAATGCTTGAGACTTTGGATTTATTGGAGCCTGCCTATAAGTCCTGGTCATATCTGTCCCGGATTCCTGTGTCATATTTGAAGAATAACTTGAATTACATTGTTCAGCTGTTTTATTACTATTATTATAATTCCGACTTTAAGGGAATAGAACTGATAGTTGATGCCTGCAGCAAGGAAATGGAGGATCAGAAAACCTGGAGGTTCCTTAAAATTATAAAGTCAATACTTGTAGACTTTGATCTTTGCACAGAGCTTTTGACTGTGGACGAAATTGAGCGGATTTGCGTGAGTGATACTGCAAAATCAATACTTTATTTAGAAACCGCAGCCTTTTTATATATTAAATTTGATCTTAATAAAGCTTTGGATTTCGTTGAAAAAGCAGCAGTTTATGACCTGGGTGAAAACCCCTTTATCACTTTGACCGTATTATCCCTAAGATGCGGTGTCAAAGAGGAACTGGGAGACCTGGAGGAGTGTGAGCGGCTATATGAAGATATATCCAGGCGCCTTGAAAGCTTTAAGCTTCTGAGTGATTATAAAACAAATTACTATATTGGACTTACCGGTGTATATATCAAAACATATCAGATTGAAAAAGCGCTGCAGTGCATCGGGAATGCCGCAGAGCTCTGCAAAGAGGACAATTTGTATATGGATGCTGCCTACCTGTACAATCTTGCTGAGATAAAACTTTTGCAGGGAAATCTGAAAGATGCGCGCCAGCTGCTGGAAAAATTGCTGCATATCGATGCCTATAAAAATATTCTTTTTATGTCCGGTGTAATAAAGCTTTTGATTTACGCAGGCTGTATCACTCAGGAGATGAGTCTGAATTATAAAAAAAAGTACATGGATTGCGATACGGGGTTTATAAGGATTGAAGACAAGCTGGCATATGCGAAGGTAATGCTTTATGAAGGAAATGCCTCAATGGCACTGGAATTGGCGGATGAAATCCTTCCGGCGGCGAGAAATCAGAAAATAAAGTTTAAGCTTGTGGAAGCCTTGCTTTTCAAAATTAGTGTCCTGCACACTACAAATCAGGATACAGCAGAGATAAAAAACCTTATGCGTGAAGCAATTTATTACAGTTATGGAAACAGAATATTGTCCCCATATATCTATGAAGGGGAATATATAATAAAGTATCTGGCGGCAGTCAGGGAAGAACGGTTTAATGACTTGAAAAACGGTGAGAAGCTTTTTATACACCAATTGGAGGAGTTATTGAAAAAGGATAAAATCGATAGCACGCCTCTTAGTGAAAGAGAGGTGGAAGTTCTCAATGAAATGGCTACAGGTGCTACAAACAAGGTAATAGCAGATAACCTGTGCATTTCTGTATCAACAGTCAAGACTCATATTATCAATATCTATTCAAAGCTGAATGTGGGAAACCGTGTGGAAGCTGTGGAGATGGCCCGGAAAATAAAGCTTTTAACCTGATATGACAAATGCAATACAGGAATTAATATTGAAATTGGTGCGTGAGCACCGTCACAATAGAATTTAACGTGTATTGCATTTGTCTTTGTCATACTATTTGGTTGAAGAGGTTTTTACATTTGGTTCGGCACCTGCCGGGTAACGGGTTTTATTGCCCAGGTCCTGTGTATTGGCAAAATTCTTTACTCCGTCTGCTTTTGTACTTTTATTCTTTCCCATAATCTCCTCCTGATTTGTATGATTTTTATTTTGTGATAATGGTTCTTATTGTCTTATAGAGCTGAATGACAACAAAGGGAACCAGTCCCAGCAAGCCTATGATACCAAGGTGATTGATAACACCGGGTTCTATTTCAAACAGATGCTGGAGCGGCGGAACAGTGAGAACCAGGAATAAGAGCAGCATTCCCAGAAGCACCGCACCCCATTGATACTTGTTTGAAAAGAAGCCGATTTTGAACAGGGGATACCTGGAACGGCAGTTAAAACCGTGTATCAGTCTGGCCAGCGCCAGAACAGAAAAGGCCATGGTACTTGCCAGAGTTGTATTTCCTGTGCTCAAACCGTAATAGAAGGCTGCAAGTGCACTTGCGGCTATTACTGCACCTTCAAAAATTACGTGCAGCAGAAAACCTCTGTTCAGCAGGGGTTCATTTATATCCCTTGGCTTTGAATTCAGAACATCTTTCCTGTATGGCTCCAGACCAAGTGCAATTGCCGGCATTGAATCTGTCAGCAGGTTGATGAACAGCAAATGCATGGCTGTAAACGGCAGAGGCAGAGCTAAAATCGACGTGTACAGCACAGCCAGAATACCTGCCGTATTACCTGACAACAGGAATTTAATCGAGTTTTTGATATTGGTATATATGCTTCTTCCGTTTGAGACTGCCTTAACAATTGTGGCAAAGTTGTCATCCACAAGAATCATTGAAGCTGCGTCCTTGGCAACCTCAGTACCCACCTTGCCCATTGCGACTCCAATATCAGCCTGTTTAAGTGCCGGTGCATCATTCACGCCGTCACCTGTCATTGCTACAACATTGCCCATATCCTGCCAGGCCTTAACAATGCGTATTTTGTGCTCCGGTGATACACGGGCGTATACTGATATATCCTGGACTTTGCTTTTCAAGTCTTCATCGGACATTTTTTCTATCTCTACACCTTCAATTGCACGGCTCTTTTCATCCATAATGCCGATCTGCTTTGCAATTGCAGATGCTGTGATCTTATGGTCACCTGTTATCATCACAGGCTTTATACCGGCGCGTATGCAATCGGCCACCGCCTGCCTTGACTCCTCCCTTGGAGGGTCGATCATGGCTACCAGGCCAACAAAGGTCAAGTCTTTTTCATCCTCAACCGAAAGCTTTACGCGGGAGTCAAAGATCTTTCGTGCAAATGCCAGTACGCGCAGACCTTCCTGGGAAAATTCCCTGTTTATTTTTTCTATGAATTCTATATTTTCCTGCTCTATGGGTTTATCGCCATGCTCTGTAAGAACGCTTTTGGATCTGCTTAAAATAACGTCGGGAGCACCTTTGGTAAACATCATGAACTGTCCGTCAATGCTGTGCAGGGTGCTCATCAGCTTTCTGTCGGAGTCAAAGGGCACTTCAGACAATCTGGCATATTCATCCCGGACATCTTCCTCTTCGTAGCCATAATCATTTGCCAGTTTGATAAAGGCAACCTCGGTGGGGTCTCCGACGGCAGTTCCGTCGGTAATGGTGGCATCGCTGGACAGAATACTTATTTTTACCACTGAACTCTGGAGTGTGTCCTCCATATCCAGCTTTTCAGAATCAAAAGTATTCCAGCCCACAAATACCTTTTTGGCAACCATTTTATTCTGAGTAAGCGTACCTGTTTTATCAGAGCATATGACAGACACACTCCCCAAACTTTCTACGGCGTGAAGCTTTCTTACGATAGCATTTTCCTTCGCCATTTTTTGAGTTCCTATGGCAAGTACTATTGTTACTATTGAGCTGAGTGCCTCTGGAATGGCCGCAACGGCAAGGGCTATTGCAAACATGAAGGAATCAATGACCGGATAACCTCTTACGATATTAACTGCCAGAATGATTCCGCAGAGGACAAGAATGGCCACTGCCAGTTTTTTACCGAATTTGTCAAGACTGACCTGTAACGGAGTCTGCTTGTTTTCGGCGGCATCCATAAGAGAGGCTATCTTTCCAAGCTCTGTGGACATACCTGTATTTGTAACAGCTACCACAGCCCTACCGTAAGTTACATGACTGCCGGTAAACACCATATTTTTTCTGTCCCCGATGGGTACATCGGCTGCCGGGATTATATCGGCTGTCTTCATAACGCTTTCGGATTCACCCGTAAGGGAACTTTCATTTACCTGCAGACTGTGATTTTCAATAATCCTTCCGTCTGCACTTATAAAATCTCCGGCTTCAAGCAAGAGAATATCTCCTGTTAAAACCTCCCTGGACGGGATTTCAATCCTCATTTTATTTCTTATAACTCTTGCAACAGGTGAAGAAAGAGATTTAAGACTTTCCAGAGACTTTTCAGCCTTAAAATGCTGGGCAGTCCCTAAAATAGAGTTCAAAATTGTAACTGCAAATATAACGATTGCACTTTCATAATCCCGAAGGAAAAGAGACACCGCTGCCGCAATCAACAGGATTATTACAAGAAAATCCTTAAACTGCCCCAAAAAAATCTTAATGACTCCTGCCTTTTTTCCGGTCTGTAGTTCATTATAACCGTATTTTTCTCTAAGACTGCCAATATCCTTATCAGATAGACCGTTCAGGTTTGTATTCAGTTCCTTCAGAACTTCCTCTGCCGAGTAATTATAACAATTTTTCATGCGACTTCCCCTTCTGGTGGTCTGAAACATCTAAATTCACACATTGCCGGCGGTTAAATTTCCCCAGGACTGCGTTGTCATCAGTTGGAATAAAGTAATTATTCCGCCCTCCTCCGCCTGGCCCTGAGAAAATTTTCCTCGCCGGACAATGTACGTTTTAGATGTTACATACCACTAATTAATATATTTAAATGTATAAATTTTATCAATTTCAAATGACAAATAATTTTAAACAAACAGGATATTTTTAATCTGTACTCTTTTAAGAAAATGTATTCGGAAATGGATAGAAAGATAAAATTATTATACATAAAAAGGTGAATTTTAACAATTTTTTAAGGCAACAATTTACAATAAGTTAACAAAAATTTATGGGATAAGTCAGGCATTTCTTTTAGAAAACCTTAACAAATGCGTACTGATTCTTAAGAAATTTTTAGTAAAAAAGAAATATAATTTTGATGTCTATTCTGATATAATATCAAAAGGGTTTGTCAAGTAAAATTTAACATGACAAGCGTTATTACGGAGGTAGAAATGAGTTCACAAGGAAGAAAAAAGAATAGTCTGTTACCGGCAGTAACAGTTTTTTTTACAATATTGCTAGTTGCATTAACAGCTCTTTATTTGATGTTCAGCGGCAATTTGCCCTGGCTGAATACAGCACCGGGCTCAAATTCCGCAAATTCATCAAAAGCACCCGTTAACACAGTTGATAATACAAAACCAACAGATCCGTCGCAATCAGAAACCAGCCCGGGCCAGGCTGAAGAAACTGTCAAGGAACCTGCGGAAAGCACAAATGCTGACGACTTGCTGATTTCATGGAAAAATCCTGCCGGCCTGATCAGTAAAAAAGCTCTGGGCGACGGTTCATGGCAGAAATCCTACAAGGATGGCGGTAAAATAACTTACTGGGCTTTGGTCAACAACAAGACGGTAAAAAACTACGCTCCGCCTTATAACGTAGCTTTCGGGTCTCCTGAAAACTATTCTGAACTGGAAGGGGTTACAGCGTTTCGAGGAAATAATTACCGCACGGCTCCATCCTGGGGGAAAGCCGGTGTTAAGGAAAAAAAACTTGAGATAGTGTGGACACATGATATCGGTGCTGTTTCCGGCGTGGGAAGCTATTGGCCGGGTGCCGGCTGGACAGGCCAGCCTTTGCTGGTTCATTGGTCGGATGAAGTAAGACAGATAATGAACATAAATGCAGACCTTAAATCCAAGGATCTCGTAGAGGTAATTTACCCGGTATTTGATGGAAATGTATATTTCCTTGACATGGAGACCGGAAAGCCATCAAGACCAAAGATGAATATCGGATTCACTGTAAAAGGAACGGGAATGGTGGATCCACGGGGATATCCTCTATTTTATACGGGGCAGGGACTCAATGAGAATGACGGCAGGACAGGTGCTTTTAAATACAGGATTTTTGATCTGATCCACCAAAAGCTGATCTATTCATTTCCCGGAAATGATCCCGTTGCTTTCAGAAGCTGGGGAGCAAACGATTCCTCGGCCCTGCTGAACAGATATACAGATACGCTTATAAATTGCGGTGAAAACGGTTTGGTGTATAAGGCAAAGCTGAACACGAAATTTGATGAGAAGGCCGGATCAATATCAATAAACCCTTCATTCACAAAATACCGCTACAAGAGTTCATACAGCTCCGAACAGGGCATTGAAAATTCTCCTGCCTTCTATCGCAATCTGATGTACTTTGCCGACAACGGCGGTACCATTCAGTGCCTGGATATTAATAAAATGGAGCCGTTGTGGATATATAAAGGCGGTGACGATACCGACAGTACCATTACACTTGAAGAAACAGACGAGGGAGTTTTCCTTTATACTGCCAATGAAATAGATAAAAGAGGCAAGGCAGGTTCAAGAGCAAACTGTAATATCCGCAAACTTAATGCTTTGACCGGAGAGCTTGTATGGCAGAAGGATTATTCCTGTGCCTACCAGTCATATATTAACGGTGGTGCGTTAGCGACGCCTGTAGTTGGCAAAAATGATATAAGTGACATTGTAATATTTAATGTTGCGTTGACCGGTTCAACAAGTGACGGTACTCTGGTGGCACTGGACAAGAAAACCGGTAAGGAAGTCTGGAAGAAACATTTGGAGGCATACAGCTGGAGTTCCCCTGTAGATTTTATGTCTGAGGAGGGGAAAACCTACATGCTGCTGTGTGACTTTAAAGGAGATATGCATCTGATAGATCCCAAGACAGGTGAAGATCTGGATAAGATTTCGGTTGGCGGAAATGTGGAGGCTTCTCCTTCGGTCTACAACGATATGGCGGTTGTAGGAACCTATGCAAAGAAGATATATGGTGTAAAAATAAAATAAACGGTTTAGCGAGGAAGTTATGAAAAGATACAGAAGAAGGGCAACAAACAGGTTAAGGGCAATATTGACTATATTGGTCCTGGCATTGATTATGACTGGAGTGTGGATAGGACTCAGCAAGGTGTTTAACCTTGATCCGGGTACTGTAAAAACGTCATCAAATTCATCGACAGCTGTTGATGCTTCCAATTCAACCCGAGAGATTGATGAAGGGCCGGAAGAAAAAGCGGTAGCAGATCCGATGCCTGAAGAGATGACCGATCCGGAAAAATTAAAATCCTCCTGGACTGAAAAGTCCGATTTCGGAGGCAAAAAGGCATACCCTGAATTTGCCATTGACAATACCTTTGCCAGCGGTCTGGATATGAAATCCTGGATATTCAGGAATAATACCCCATTAAAACAATACACACCCAGGAAAAAGGAAAAAATTTCATTTGGCGCATCAAGGGAGTATTCGGAGCTGGAAGGAGTTACAACCTTCAGGGGCAACAATTACAGGGACAATGCTTCCTTTGGCACCAGAACAGTCAGTCAGAAGAAACTTGAGATAGTATGGGAAAAAGAGGGGTTAGGTGCTATTTCAGCCCACAACAGTTATTGGCCCGGAACGGGCTGGACAGGGCAGCCGCTTCTGGTTCACTGGCCTGAGAATATCAGAAAAATGATGAATATTAACGAGGAAATGAAGTCCAAGGATCTGGTGGAAGTTATTTACCCGGCTCTGGACGGTAATATTTATTTCCTTGATCTTGATACGGGGAAATCCACAAGAAACAAAATCCAAATCGGATATCCTATTAAAGGTACCGGTATGATAGACCCGAGAGGATATCCGGTACTGTACACGGGAATGGGTATTAACGAAAATAACGGAAAGTTTGCGGAGTACAAATTCAGAATAATAAATCTGCTGAATCAAAAGGAACTTTACTCCATATTCGGAAGGGACGAAGTTGCCTTTAGAGGCTGGGGTGCAAATGATGCTTCAGCACTTCTGGACCGCAAAACCGATACCTTGCTGAATGTAGGAGAAAACGGCCTGGTATACAGGGTAAAGCTCAACACTGAGTTTAACAAGTCGGCCGGTACTCTTTCCATGGCTCCTCAGTTGACTAAATACCGTTACAGAAGTCCTTTTAACGATGAACAGGGTATAGAGAACTCACCTGCCGTTTACAAAAACTACATGTACTTCTGTGACAACGGCGGAACACTCCAGTGCCTTGACCTGAACACCATGAAACCGGTGTGGATCTATGAGACAAAGGACGATACAGATGCAACAATAGTTGTTGAGGAAACTAGTGAAGGAGTATTCCTTTATACCGCAAATCAGGTTGACAAACGCGGAGAGAACGGCAAAGCTTCGGTTGCCGACTGTAATATAAGAAAGCTCAATGCTTTGACCGGTGAATTGATATGGCAGAAGGATTACCAATGTGTATATAATTACTATATAAACGGAGGAGCACTTGGAACCCCTGTTCTGGGCAAAGACGACATCAGTAATATGGTTATTTTCAATATCTGTTTTACCGGTTCAAACAGTGACGGTACGATGGTAGCACTGGACAAGAAGACAGGAGAGGAAATATGGAAGAAAAAACTTGCCTCCTACAGTTGGTGCTCTCCTCTGGACTTTAAGAGCTCCGACGGAAAAACCTATATGGTCTATAGTGATTTTTCCGGATATCTTCATCTTGTAGATCCCATGAACGGCAAAACTCTTGATTCTGTTTCACTGCAGGGCAATGTGGAATCCTCTCCGGCAATATATAACGATACAATCGTGGTGGGAAGCTACGCAAGGAAAATCTTTGGAATAAAAGTAAAATGATGGTTGCTGCCTTGAGGTGAACAGATCTTAAAGTACCGGTATAATCAATAATAATACTGACATCAAATATTAAAAAAAAATTAATAGTTTAAGTGTATAAATAGCTGTTCGAATATATTATAATTAGGATAATTTGGATAAACTCAGTCAGCAGAATTCGAACAATTCTGTCATATTTACGTATATTAAGTATTGCGTATTTTTGATTGAGAACTATCTTTTGTTCAAATGGGGAGAAAGACAAAATAACAATAAACGGTATAGAAACAATTCCCCATACCGGAAATGGAGATAATATGAAAATTCTAAGGGAAATATTCAGCTGGATAGGAACAATACTTATCTCAATAATCGTGGCTCTGCTTGTAATAATATTTTTATTCCAACCGACAAGTGTAAACGGTCCGTCTATGGAAAATACACTTCACGACGGAGATAAAATAATAATAAATAAAACTCAAAATATTTTTCACGGAACCCCGGACTATGAAGATATTGTTATTATTGACAGCAGGGTAGACAGGGAACGCAGATTCGTAGATAACATTATGGACCCTCTCAAATATAACCTTATAGTATCAAAAATAACCGGTAATGAGGATGAAATTTTCTGGGTAAAAAGAGTTATAGGCAAACCGGGAGACGTACTTGAATTTAAAGAAGGAAAGGTTGTCAGAAATGGGGAGACCTTGGACGAATCCTACATAAAAGAGCCAATGGTATACCAGTCGGATGAAAAAATAACCGTACCGGAAAACAGTATATTTGTAATGGGTGACAACAGAAATGAAAGCAAAGACAGCAGAGTGATCGGATGTGTCCCCATGGATCATGTTTTTGGAAAGTATTTATTACGGTTAGGGTTTTAGGTGAGATATGGATACAGTTTCAATATATAAGAAGGAATACCATGTTGACTATGGGGATGCGGATTATTACAGAAAATTGAAATTGAGCTCCCTGTTTAATTATTTTCAGGATGCTGCCAGTCTTCATGCCGAAAACCTGGAATTGGGTGTGGAAAAGCTTCTTGCAGAAGAGGGTGTAACCTGGGTACTGGTTAAAATACTGGTTCATATGGAAAGGTTTCCGACCCTCAATGAAAAATTAACAGTCGAGACCTGGCCGGTGGAACCTAAAAAGCTGGAGTTTGAAAGAGATTTTTTTGTAAAGGATCCGGAGGGTAATATTATTGGAAGAGCCATTTCAAGCTGGGTTATAATGGATGTAGAGTCCAGGGAAATCAGAAGAACCGAGCTTTTTCCGGGAAGATTCCCGCCCTTCCGCCAGGATCGTGCCATAGATGGGCGAATGGGCAAAATAAAGGCCAACGGGCAGCTTCAGCAGGTTTATAAAAAAACAATCGGATACAGTGACATTGATATAAACGGACATCTTAACAATTCTAAATATATTGATTATATAACAGATTGCTTTTCTATAGAAAAACACGGGCAATATACCGTTGATACAATTCAGGTAAGTTATATAGGTGAAGCCCTGGCAGGGGATTCCATAGTATTTTACAAAGATATCTCCGGACTTGACTCCGGAGTTGTGTATGTGGAGGGCGTTGATGAAGCCGGAGCAAAGACTTATTTTAAGGCCTGTATTACATTAAAATAAAAATTATAATATGTAAGAGGGGATTTTTATGAATAACAATAAAAAACTAAGGTTTATAGCTTTAATACTGTTCATTTTTATTATTATACTTGTAGGTGTTCTGGTTTATACCACAACGGTTTATGACCAAATCAAAGACCAGCCTGCTTCAAACACTTCTGCAGCAACAAACTCCGGAAGTGCAGTTTCAACCTCCCCGGCTTCATCAGGGCAAACCGGATCTGAAAGTACCGGACAGGCCAAGGAAACCATGGACCTTAAGCTATATAATTATGATGCCGATGATTACGACAATCCGAAGGAAATAGTAAATGTAACTGTGGACAAGAAGTTATACCAGGAGGATATTACAGCTGCTGTCAATAAAGTTTTTGAAACAACAGGACTGAGTATAAAAAAAGCGGAATTGAATGACGGCCTTGTTACTGTTGATTTATCCAGAGAGACAGCGGCCAAATTTAATATAGGAAGTGCCGGAGGTATAACCTATACAAATATACTGGCAATGACCATACTTAATCTGCCGGATATAAGCAAGCTTAAAGTTACTGTTGAAGGAGTGCCCGATATGGAAAGCGATCACTTCAGCTTTAACGGTATATTTGTCAAATCTGCCGATGGTAATAAGTATGAATTATCAACAAATTAGGCACGGAAGATATGACGGAAATTGGCTCTCAGGTAATGGGGAAAGGTGATGCGGTGAGGAAGCAAAGGCTTATAAAAATAAGCTTGTTTATTGTTGCTGTTGCAGGCATTTTTGATACGTTATTTATTCGAAGCAGAAGCGGGAGTATGGATATTGGAATAATACTTCCCGGTCTGGGCGGAGTGGCTTTAATTTCAGGACTTATATTTACAAGCAGCAAATTGTATAAAAAAAGAGAAAAGATATATGACAAAATAGGAAAATTGATACTTGCAGCATTTACAGTTTGGTTGATTTCTTTCATGATAGTTTCAACTGTTCTGATAACTTCTGCAATCTCGCAGAAGGATGAAAAAGTCGACTGTGTCATTGTTCTGGGGGCTGGACTTAATGGGGAAACACCAACCCTGGTTTTGGCTCAGCGTCTTGACAGTACTCTTAGATATATTGCTGAAAATCCCGGCACAACAGTAATTGTTTCGGGCGGACAGGGAACCGGAGAGACTATAACCGAAGCCGAGGGCATGAAGAGATATCTGGTAAGGCACGGTATTGCGGAAGAGCTTGTAATCAAAGAGGAAAAGTCCACGAGTACATATGAGAATATGGTATTTTCAAAGAAATTGTATGAGCAGGAGCTTGGTACCGGACTAAACAGGGTTATGATAATAACAAACGATTTTCACATGTTCAGATCAAAGCTGCTGGCACGCAGGGCAGGCCTGGAACCTTACGGTATAAGCGCAGGTACTCCCTGGTATATATACCCCAACGTATTCCTGCGGGAATACCTGGCGGTTTTCAAATCCCTGGTCATGGACAGGTAGACGAACCAAATCATTTGAGCAGGGAAAAGTATACCGCACTAATTTAAAATAATTTCTTGTGCACTAAAAGGAGTAGAAAAAGCCTGAATAACTTTTCCTACTCCTTTTTTACCGTACTTCCAAATTATTTTAAATTGTGCTTTGGTATTGATGCAGGGTTTTCAACAGATGTGCCGTGAAGGCTTATTCTATGGCGGGCAGGTTCTTCAAGCTGGCTTCTGCTGCTTCGGGTGAATACTCCACATCGTCAAGCTTGCCGCTGTAGTAATTTTCGTAGGCGGTAAAGTCAAAATAACCGTGGCCGCTCAGGCAAAACAGGATTACTTTTTCTTCGCCGGCTTCTCTTGCCAGGATTGCTTCATCAATTGCCGCGCGGATGGCATGCGAAGACTCGGGAGCCGGTACAATACCCTCGGCTCTTGCGAAAGTGACGGCGGCTTCAAATACGGATTTTTGTCCGTAAGCCCTGGCCTCTATAATTTTATCATGGTAGAGCTGGCTGACTATGGCGGAATCTCCATGATATCTCAGTCCGCCCGCATGTATACCGGCAGGTATGAAGTCATGACCAAGAGTATACATCTTGGTTATAGGTGCTACTTTTACGGTATCCCCGTAATCGTAGGCAAAAACGCCTTTGGTGAGAGTAGGGCAGGCTGTCGGTTCAACTGCAACTGCTCTCAGTTTCTTTCCTTTGAACTTATCCTGAAGAAACGGGAAGCTAATACCGGAAAAGTTACTTCCGCCTCCGCAGCAGGCAAAGATAACATCGGGATACTCATCCAGAATTTCCAATTGCTTTTTAGCCTCAATTCCAATTATGGTCTGATGCAGGCAGACATGGTTCAATACACTCCCAAGTGCATAGTTGGTGTCTGAATGTGCTGCGGCATCTTCTACGGCTTCACTGATTGCTATACCCAGGCTTCCGGAACAGTCCGGATCCTTTTCCAGAATACTTCTGCCGCAGTTAGTCAGATTGCTGGGACTTGCAACGACGCTTGCCCCGAAGGTTTTCATGAAGGAACGTCTATAGGGCTTTTGCTGATAGCTTACGTTTACCATATATACGGAGCATTCAAGACCAAACTGGCTTGTTGCAAGGCTCAGAGCACTGCCCCATTGACCTGCTCCGGTTTCTGTGGCAAGTCTTTTTATTCCGGCTGTCTTATTATAATATGCCTGAGGTATGGCCGTATTCAGCTTATGGCTGCCCGTGGCATTGGTTCCCTCATATTTGTAATAAATACGTGCCGTGGTACCCAGCTGTTTTTCAAGACCTCTGGCACGATACAGCGGACTGGGCCTGAACTGGCGGTACATTTCACGAACTTCATCAGGGATATCTATATAACGTTCGGAAGTCATTTCCTGTTTTATAATCTCATCAGGAAATATGGCTTTCATATCGCCGGGTTCTATTAGCTTAAGTGTTGCAGGGCTGTGATAGGGTGCCGGTTTATTGGGCATATCCGCAATGATATTGTACCATTGTTTCGGAATTTCACTTTCAGGCAGGATTACTTTACTGATCTCATCTCGTCTCATCTTAACCTCCAGGCCCCAAATGTGCATTTTCAAACCATCCAGCTTCAGCAAATGTTTGAATGACACAATTGAGATTTCTCATAATATTATTTTTTCAAAATGCTATAATTATTTTAAGCAATATATTTGCCGGTGTCAATCAATGCAATTACTTATAATAATTTTTAATGATCTGGAATATATATCGATAGAAGGCATGTACAAGGAGGGCGCTATGTTCAAATACTTTTTTACATATATTGATCAGATACCAAAGGGGTCAAGAAATGAGCTGTTTTCGGCTCAGCACCTGCTGGCTTTAGCCATGGTTGCCTGTGCCTGGGTTATAATAATATTATTGTTTAAAAATAAAACTGCAGAAATCAAGTGGAAGGCAATAAAATGTATGTCCATGCTGCTTCCGCTGCTGGAACTGGCTCAAATGCTGTGGTATAAAAGTATCGGCGAGTTTTCCTGGGGTTATACTCTACCGCTGCATTTGTGCAGCCTGATGTCACTTATCCTGCCGGTAATGGCTTTCACAAGGAACAGACTTCTGCAGGAATACGCCTACGCCATTGGTCTTGCATCAGCTTTGATGACTCTGCTGACACCGGATGTTTTCTATTATCCCGCCATATCTTTCATATATATGCAGACAATGCTGGTGCATGGCATTATCTGTCTCATTCCGCTGTTTATGGTTTTCTGCATGGACTTCAGGCCGGATATCAGAAAACTTCCAGGGGTCATAGCCATTCTCGTGTGTTTTGCCTTGCTGATGATACCGGTTAACCATGTTACCAACGGGAATTACTTCTTTTTGAGATATCCGGCGGCTGGTTCTCCCATGGAGAGCTTTGACGCCATGGTGGGAAGTCCCTGGTATCTGATACCCACCTTTATGCTGGGGTGTGTACTGTGGGTAATTTTTTATATGCCGTTTATCGTTTTGAGGTTATCAGGAGTGAAAGTCCCTGAAAAAATACCGGCTGCAGTGGCAGAGGAAAAAAGGGAGCACGCTTTAATGAGATAATAGCTCTTTCTAAAAATAAGGTTATTTGCTATATCAAATAGTTGCAGCTGCCTTTATGCTGTTTACACTGTTTTTTAAGGTATGCCAGCTGCTCCGATATTTGATATTGATCCGTATATTTATTATTTTTATTTGAAATTCCTACGATGGACAATGATATCAGAGGAAATTTTTCAATTTGTCCATGTCTGTTTTGAGTTATTATAAAACCGTTTTTAATATCATTTTCCGTATAATATTTCAGAACGTCTCTTTCAAAATCTTCAGTGACAGTTTTACATACCGATTCCATTTCGTAATTGTCCAGGATTATTACAAAGTCATCGCCGCCGATATGGCCGGTAAATTGATTGCTGGTTACATTTTTCATGATCGTTGAGGAAAGCAGCTTTATTATCAAATCACCGTTTTCAAAACCGTAAACATCGTTATAAGCTTTGAAATTATCAATATCAAGATATAAAATACTATATTTATCATCAGAATTGATACATTTATTTATCTTCTGTTCAATGATCAGATTGCCAGGAAGGCCGGAAAGCGGGTTTTGATGCTTTGCATTTACCACTTCTATTTCGGTGGTCTTTTGCAAAAGATCCTTGATTGTCACAGTACCCAGGTACTCTGAGTTTTTTGTGACTACAATAAAGTCGTAAAGCTTGTCTGCCGTCCTGGACATGGCTATATGTGATACGGCACTTATGGGAGTCTGGCTGTCAACTGCCAGGAAATCCGTTTCCATAAGATAAGTTATCGGTTTTTTCTGATACAAGCTGAAGCCGTATTGTCCGCTTAGCATTAAGGTAAACCTTGCTTTGCAGATAGTACCCATGACCGTATTGTTTTTTACTATGCATAAACCAAGTATTGAGGGATTTTTCTTAAATATTTCAAATACCTGTTCAACATTTGTTAACGGTGAGATTGTATATGCATCTGTAGTAAGGTTTTCTATGTAAATACTGTTTACCTGATTACCGAAGGTATGATTTTTTTTCCTGTTTATATCCTTTAATGTTTCAATGACTTCAGCAGGTATGGTTGTCATTTCTTCAATGGGTTTTTGTATAAAGTAGCCCTGACCGTAGTGAACACCCAGATTTATCAGTGTTGCCATTTCCTCCCTGGTTTCAATCCCTTCTGCTATCAGGTGAATGTTTGCCATGTGCGATAATTCAATCATGCTCTTTACCAATGCAAACTTGATACTGTCCTCGTTAATATTTCTTATCAGGTTCATATCAAGTTTTATATAGTGGGGTTTTATGTCACTTATAAGGTTAAGCCCTGAATAACCGGCACCAGCATCATCAATTGCAATTTTATAGGTCTGTTCCTTGTAATGGTTTACAGTACTTTTAAAACTGCTCATATCATTTACCGCATTGCGTTCGGTTATTTCAAATATAATGTTCTCAGGAGTTATGCCATATTGGCTCAGATATTCCTTTGTAAAGCCCTGACGAAATTTCACATCATGCATGATATTAGGGTTGACATTAACGAATAATTTTGTATCCATGGGATGCTCATTGTTCAAAAAGGCCGACTCAAGGGACTTGGTACGGCAGAGCAGCTCCAGATCCCACAGTCTGTTGCACTGCCCTGCATAAAAAAATAATTCATCCGGGCTTTTTATAAAGGAATCACCTTTAACACGGCTCAAGGCTTCATATCCCAGCAAAGAGCCGTCACGCAGAGAAATGATGGGTTGGAATACCGTTTTAATTTGTTTCTTATCAAGTATCCTTGATATTTCTTCCTCAATTCGATTATTAGTCATAAATCAACCTTCAGATAATAGTATTTGTCATTAATTGTAGCATTATGGCGTTAACTTTATGCTAATTTATTGTAATGATGAAGTTAAGAATTTAATATCATTTGCCTTGTTTTGAGATAGCTTCTTCTATAGCAACCTGTCCAGGGGCTTTAGCGCCGGGCCTTCTATTACGGTTCCGTCCACACTGTAGCGCGAGGCATGGCAGGGGCAATCCCAGGTATGTTCGGCAGAATTCCAATGGACTTCACATCCCAGGTGTTTGCAGGTTGTATCCACGATATATAAATTGCCGTCGGAATCCTTATAAGCCCCTGCCTTATGGCCGTTATACATTAATGCTTTACCCTCGCCGGGTTCAATATTCACATCTTCGGGAGGCATATTGATTTTCCCGGATATAAGACTCTCTGCAACATCCAGGTTTTCCTTTACAAAATTTTTAGCCGAATCAACCGGGGTGAATCTGGCAGGCTTGAATATGTCCTCAACCTCGCTTTTACCTTGTGTCAGAATGTCCCTGATAATCATTGCAGAGACTGTGCTTGTGGTCATACCCCATTTTTGATAGGCAGCTGCTATAAATATATTTAATTTTGTTCCGGTAATGTGGCCGATGAAAGGTATTTCATTCATGGCCGTATAATCCTGCGCCGACCAGCGGTAGAGGACTTCTACAGCTTTATAGGTATCTTCGGCATATTTTATGAGATTTTTATAGTGTTCACTCTCATCATCATCTTTACCTGTTTTGTGATGTTCTCCACCAATGATCAGCAGTTGTTCTTCATCTTCCAGGGGCAGCATTCTCAATGACCTGGTAGGTTCCTCATAAGAAATGTACATTCCGCCTGAAAGCTTTACTTTTGCTTTTACAGCCAGCGCATAGGAGCGCTCGGGGTACATTCTGGCAGAGAAGAAGCCGCCGCCGTCATAAAAGGGGAAATGACTTGCTATAATTACTTTGCTTGACATGATTGTGAAGCCATTTCTGATGGAGGTTCTGCATTCTTTGTCTTCATGAATATCTATAGCAGTGGTGTTTTCAAATATATGGCCTCCATTTTTTACAATAAGGTTTGCCAATTCCAGAAGATATTTTCGCGGATGGAATTGTGCCTGATTTTTGAAGCAAACTGCTCCTTTTACTTGAAAGGGGAGATCAAGGGAAGTCTTATAAGTGGCAGGCAGACCCAGAGTCTGGGCCGTTTTCACTTCATTTTCTATAGCTTGAAGATACATGTCATCGAGTGTATATACGTAGTTAGACTGATGACTGAAGTCACAGTTTATATTATTATCCTTAATTACAGCTTCAATAAGTGAAATTGCTTTTTCATTTATCTCACCGTATCTTCTGGCACTTTCACTTCCAATTTTTTTCTCAAGTGATGAGTATTTTAAGTCGTGGAGCGAAGTTATTTTTGCTGTGGTGTGTCCGGAGGTGGACAGAGCTATCCGGAAGGAATCAATTACAACTACATCGAAACCTTCCCTCTGAAGCAGATATGCGTTGGTTAATCCGGTTATTCCTCCGCCTACAACAAGAATGTCTGTTTTTATATTTTCCTCCAGGGACGGATAATCTGTAGCAGGGGTTGTACCGATCCAGTAAGACTCAACAGGTTTTAAAAGGGTTTTTTCAATCAGGTTCTGCATTTATTACTCCCGTCTGCGTGAGTACTGCAAAGTTTGTTCACGCTAAAAATATAGTTAAGGAACGCTTAATTCAAGGCATCCAATTTTTAGATTGCCCAAAATTTATAGGAATATTATAGACTGTATAATAAAAAAGGCATTTATGGAAAAAAAACACATAATGTAGTATACTATATTAGGTAAAATATTATGGAAAGTTTGCTGAATTGTAATCTGAAAGAGAGATTCAAAGGCATATGGATTTGTTTAATGTTATATTAGTACTGCTTGCAGTAATTGCAGTTTCAAATGTGATCAATCATTTTATTCCGGTGATCCCTGTACCATTGATACAAATATTACTCGGTATTATTCTTGCCATCCTTCCATTAGGAATACATATTGAATTGGAACCTGAATTGTTTTTTTTGTTGTTTGTTGCCCCTATTTTATTTAATGACGGAAAGATGATACCCAAGAGTGAATTATGGAAACTAAAGGGGCCGGTATTATTGCTGGCACTGGGATTGGTATTTGCTACCGTTATAGTAGGGGGGTATTTAATTTACTGGTTTATTCCGGGTATACCACTGGCTGCCGCATTTGCACTGGCCGCCATCTTATCGCCTACAGATGCTGTAGCAGTTAATGCTTTATCTAAAAAGGCTCATATAAATAAAAATATTATGATACTTCTGGAAGGAGAAGCATTAATGAATGATGCTTCCGGACTGGTTGCCTTTAAGTTTGCTGTTGCTGCAATTGTCACTGGGGCTTTTTCAATTAAAGCCGCAACCATCAGCTTTTTTATTGTAGCTTTTGGCGGACTTGCTGTTGGAATATTGGCAGCTTTTATTATAATCAAATTCAGGATATTTTTGCGAAAGCTCGGTATGGAAGATGTCACGCTCCACATGCTGATTCAGATTCTGACACCGTTTGTAATTTTTATATCAGCAGAACAATCAGGTGTTTCGGGAATTTTGGCGGTTGTAGCAGGAGGACTTGTCCATTCTATAGAAAAGCGTCATGTGGAGTCTTCAACTTTGGAGTTGCAGATTATGTCCGAAAATACATGGTCTGTCATTATGTTTATACTCAATGGTCTTGTATTTGTACTGTTGGGGCTTCAGATTCCGGACGCCATGCGAGTAATATACTTTAACAATGAAATAAGCAACACTATTGCCCTGGGATATGTTTTAATGCTGACAGTCGCATTGATTGCTATCCGTTATATCTGGATTTATCTTTGCTGGAAACCGGCATATGTAATGGGGAAGGGTTCTAAAAAGAATATCCCGGGGCCTAAATCCTTTTTGCTTATATCAATCTCCGGAGTCAGAGGAGCAGTCACTTTGGCTGCTGCTTTTTCTATTCCCTATACCCTGCAGAATGGCATAGCTTTTCCACAAAGAGATCTTATTATATTTATTGGGGCAGGAGTCATTTTAACGTCTTTGATTATTGCAAGCATTTTCCTTCCTCTTCTTTCAAGCAGGGATGTTTCTGATCAAACCTCCAGGAAAATCAATCCCGAACAGGCTGCCAGAATAAGACTGATGAAAGCTGTTATAAAGGTAATGAAAGAGGAAACAAATACTGAAAACCAGGCGGCTGCCTTATCCGTCATATCCGATTGTCACAGGGTTATCAGACAGATAACTCATAAAGAAACCGGTACCGGATGGGATTCCGGGGGCAATTCTGCTGAATCTCATATATGGGTTACTGCTTTGAAGGCGGAGGAAAAGGAAGTTGATAATATGCTTGAGGAAGGACTGATAACAAGGGAAATGTCCTACAGGCTGCTGGAATCCTTAAATCACAGAGAGATGCTTATAACCCGTCGATACAGGTACAGGATGTTGATTTATGTACAATTAATAAAAAAAGCCGTAAACGGGCTCAGGTATAAGCGTAAAAGGCCCGGGATGTTTAGTGCACGTGATTGGGATGCGGTATGTGAAATAAGAATCAGAATGTCAAAAGCTGCTATACAGGCAGTAAAAAAACAAATAAATGAAGAAAACAGCGAATATTCTCTTGCTGTTATTACTCGTTACAATGAGGCTATTGAACGGATTGTCAGCGGTAAGGGAAGTTCAGGAAAAAAATTCAGCAATAACAAAAGAGAGCTTAAGTTCAGAGCAATTCAAATTGAAAGAAATGAAGTTCAGACGTTATTCGAAAACGGGGAAATAACCCGTGAAACCGCCAATAAGCTGCGGCAATTCATTAATTATATGGAAGCTGCTATTCTGCAGGAAGATGATTTGATGAAAAATTAAGTTTTGAGTTGAAATTTGTATTATGATGGTATAGATTATAAGTGACTAACGGCAATATATGAATTTATATGTTATAGACTACCAGGTTTTATCCGGAGGTACATTTTATGTTTAAAGTGTTTATAGTTGATGACGAACCGTCAGTAATTGAAGGACTGAAACTTATGATACCCTGGAACGAGCTTGACTTTGAGCTGTGCGGGGTAGCCTCCAACGGGCAGGAAGCTCTTTTAAGGGTAGAAGAACTGCACCCGCACTTGATAATAACCGACATACGGATGCCGGGCATAAACGGCCTGGAACTTATTTATGAAACACAAAAAATCAACTCTGATGCCGAATTTGTAATTTTAAGCGGTTATGCGGATTTTACCTATGCACAGGAAGCAATGCGGCATAAGGTACTGGACTATTTGTTAAAACCGCTGGACAAAGACGAAATAATTATGGTACTGCGTAAAATCAAGGACAAACTTGATAAAAAGTTCCTGACCACGTACGGCTTTTCACAGACCGATATTAAAACCTTTAAATCAAGCCGCAATATGTTCTCTTCCAATGAAAATAATGATTCTGTAAATGAAGAAATAGACAATGCCTGGAAATCCGTCCGGGACAATTTTGACGAGGAATTAACCACAGCTATTAAGCTCATGAATTATGAGGATGCCATGAAACTTATTGATGAGTTGTTTGGCATATTTGTTTCCCAAAATATAAATATCAATAATGCATGTATTATGGTAAACAGCTGCGTATACCGTATGCTGCACATTGCCTATAAAAGAAACATAGGAATTGATACTGTATTACCGTCCGGAGTGAGCGGCGAGTGGGATTTTGACAACTTGAAAAATTATATAACGGATATTGTCTCACAGGTAGTCAGTTTAATGCTAGAGGAGAGAAAAAGAAATTCCCGGAGTTTTCTTTATGAAGTAAAGTCCTATATTGATAAGAATTATCAGCAAGAAATAAGTGTTTCTTTCCTCGCAGATATGGTTTTTCTTGAAGCGGGATATCTGGGTGATGCCTTCAATAAGCAGTTTGGCGTCAGCATAAGTGAATATCAGCATCGCCTCAGAATTGAAAAAGCCATTGAACTGATTGAAACCACTGATATGAAATTAAGCGATATATCTTCCTCAACAGGTTACAACAATTACAATAACTTTTTTTCGCATTTTGTCAGGATCACTAATAAAAAGCCCACACAATACGAGCGTAAATAGAAAATCAAACCTCCTCGATACGGAGAATAATTTCTGTTCCCTGGTCGGGTGCACTATATATTTTAAAATGGAATCTTTCACCGTAATTCATCATCATACGCCGGTAGACATTTTGTATGCCTACGCCGCTCTCGGTATCATCATAGCTGTTTTCTTCCAGGTTCAGTTCGGCTTTAGGATCTTCCAATTTGTTGAAAATAGCTGTAACTTTTTCTTTATCCATACCCGAGCCGTTGTCTCTGACAGAGATAACAAGTGCCTTGTTTATAATATCTGCTTTTATAAGCAATCTGCGGTTATCTTCAATTGATGATTGCAGGCCATGTTTACAGGCATTTTCCACTATTGGCTGAACACTCATTTTAGGAATCTGACGGTTTGACTCAATTACTTCGGGCGAAATCTGAATTTCATATTCAAATTTATCACCGAATCTGAACTTCTCAATATCCAGATATTTTTCTATAAAATTAAGTTCTTCGGTTACAGGGATTAAATCGCTTCCGGTAGTCAGCATCCTCTTAAAGAGCTTTGACAGACTTGATATAACACCGGCAAGCTCGGTGTATCCGTTTTTTACACAGAAAACAAGTATTGCATTGAGTGTATTGAAAAGAAAATGAGGATCCACCTGTGCCTGCAGATACTGATACTCGGCACGTATATTTTCAACTTCAATGCTCTTTTTTTGCATTTCAAGTTTGTACACAACATTTATCAGGTCATTAATTTCAGCTATCATTTTGTTATAAGTAATAATAAGCAGACCGACTTCGTCCTGACCTGTATTCTCCAGCATTAATGGTTCAAGATGGTCTTCGCTTACTTTTTTGATATGGCGGGATAAAGCCGATAAACGGTAGCGCATGGAATTCAAGACCGCCCATATTAAAAAGACCGAGAAAGCCGATAATGACAGGGTGATGAGTAAAATATAAACAAGAACAACAAATTGTCTTTTAAAAATTACAAATTTGTCGTAAACACCGGTTATTTTCCAGCCTTCAAATTGTGGAGCAGGTCCAATGTTTTTTTGAAGGATGTAGTAGTTATTGTCTGGAGGAAGCTTTAACGCCTGGGAATTTTTAAGGTTGATTTTATTTGAGAATTGATTGCTCCAGATTATCCGGTCACCGGGAGCAGTCAGGTAAACATCTATGCTTCCTCCTTCATCCTGGACCTTTGCAATAACTCTGTCCAGCTTTAATTCAATAAGCAGGTAATTTGTAGCATTGTTTAAATATGTGGGGGATTTTATTTTTCGGATAATTGTTAATCTGTTGCTGTAAGGGGTAATAGCTATAGCAGTGGATCCCGGATATACAACTATATCGGAGCTGATTTGCGAAGCCATTTTGTACCACTCGGTCTTTCGAGCTTTATCATCCAAAACACGGAAATAATCTGTATTGATAAAATGCGGATCATCGATATACAGTGATACTTCTGCAATTTCCGGATTACTCACAAGGTACATGTTAAATCTTTTCCGCAGGGAACTCCAGTAAAGATCATAATGCTCCACCGGAGTAGAAAAGCTTTTGGACAAGTCGTTAAGCAGGGAACTGTCCGCGTTTACCTGATTGGCCACATTAACAGCGGTCTGTGTTAATATGTTAAAATCGCTGGCTGCTCCCTCAAAGGTCTGATCCAGGTAATGAATCACATTCTGCTGCATGGATTGTGAAGTAAAAGCCATCCAGATGATAGTTCCGGCAACAACCGGAAGACATATACAGAAAATATAAACCAATATGAATTTACGTCTTATACTGACATTGTCAAATTGTAGAAAAAATTTTCTCATATCCCTTGCATCTCCCCGGAATGTATTTATTATATTTTCAATTATAACACTTGATAATCAGGTGTATTTTTTTTTATATTCCGAAGGTGAAACTCCAGTAAACTCCTTGAACTTTTCAGTAAAATAACTATAATCGGAATATCCGCATTGCCCACATATTGCGGTCATTTTCATATCTTCGGAGGCTATGAGTGTTTTGGCGTATTCTATGCGCAAGTAATTAAAATAAACATTAAACTTTTCGCCTGTTTTCCTTTTAATTATTTTACTGATAATAATGGGTGACAATGAAAATCTCTCGGCGATACTTTGCAAAGAGAGGCTTTCCCTGTAATTTTCCTTTATGAAGTCAATAATTTCATTTTCCAGCAGAAGTAATGGTTTTTCATTGCTGATATTTTGTTTTTTAAAAATAAAGTCGCACATTTCATGAGCCAGTATTTTACAGTTTGGATTCATACTGTTAATAGACCGGGTAAACTTCAGAATTATACTGTTGCCGTCAACTCCATACGCGTAGGACATTTTTCTGACTAAATCCGCCAGCCTGTAAAGACAAATGGAATATAGCCGGCGGGATATACCGCTGTGGTTAAGTTTATCAAAAAATTCATTAACTGAGTTTGATACCTGGTTTATGTCATTTCCTTTAAGTGAATTGATTATTCTGTCAAAGGGGAGTTCGGGAAAATCAATCTCGGCATACGCTTTTATATTGTCAGTCAGGATATTTTTGTCATTTCCTCTATTATAATAAACGACTTTCTTATCCGGGTGGAGCAGACAATAGGTTTGAAGCTGCTCAAGCCGCTTGCCGCAGTTAAAAATACTGTCGATTACTTCTGCGGCACTTGCACCGCTTACCAATGTCCAAAAAGAACTAAAGCCATAATTCTTTGGATTTAGGCTGCTTAACCGGTTTTCCAGCCGCTCAATAAGAGCTGCTTCCGATGTAAAGATTTCCATACCGTCATGTATAATAATAATATAACTGCCGTTACCGTTATAAAACAGGCAGTTCTCATTTTGTATTCCTGTAACCCGCATAAGCAGATCATAAATATTACTCACCGGGTAATTAACTGTATTATCGCCGTTACCGGTTATGAATTGAACAATACAAATCTTTGAATTATCGGGAATATCAAAGATAAACTGGGTTTTACGTTTGATTTTCTCACTGCGTTTGCCATCCATAATATCATTATAAAGCTGGTTGGCAGCATAACGGATAAGCTCAAGATTTTCCTGCCTGACGGTTCTTTCATTCTCTATTACACTTATGACTCGCAGTAATTCCCGCTCAATTTCTTCCGAATCCAAAGGTTTGGTCAGGAAACCAAGTGCACCAAGCTGTATACCCTTTTGTGCATAGGAGAAGTCGTTATAACCACTCAGAATGATAAATTTTGGAGCCGGGATTATTTCGTTATTTACTTTTTCTATAAGCTCCAGACCGTTCAGTCCGGGCATCCGAATATCACATATAACCAGATCGGGCCGCATGTTTTGTATAACAGAAAAAGAGGCTGCACCGTCAGGTGCTTCCCCTGCTATTTCAAAGCCTAACTTTTCCCAATCTACAAAAATGCGTAATCCTTCAATCACAGATGGCTCATCATCTACAAGCACTACTTTGAATATTTTGACCAGCCCCTTGTAAAAAATGTCCTATACTTATGCCCAATTTGATAATTTACTTTAAATTAAATTCTAAATATAATGCAATTATACAAGAAGCGGGTGTAACAGTCAAATAGGCTGTTATTAGTACCCGCATTAAAACTTTAAGGAGGATGATTTATGAAACGGTTTGCATCACTAGTTTTAGCAGCGGCTGTTGCAGTTGCAATGTCCGCATGCGGTAACGGCAGTGACTCGGCAAGTAGTACTCAAGCTGCGGCGTCATCAGGAAGCGCGCCATCAACAACAGCAGAAGCTGCGTCCGGCAGCACTTTACCGGTGCTCTCCCCGGATAAGCCTGTAGAACTCAGCATTTGGATTACTACAAGCCAGCAGGCTCCGTCAGCCGATAACAAGCTCACTAAGATGTTAAAGGATAAGCTGGGCGTAACTCTTAATTACGAGATAATTACACCTGATAACCAGGACCAGAAGATAGGCGTTATGCTTGCAGGCGGAGAGTATCCGGATATTATTGGTTCAACTGACCAAAATGCACGTTTGGTTACCGGTGGTGCTTACATACCATTGGATGATTATTTAAAGCCGGAAGCAGCAGACGCATTATATGAGCATGTTAAGCCTTACTGGAATAAAATGGCTTACGATGGCGGACAGGGAAAGCACATATATCAGATTCCGAACTATAACCGTTTTTATGGAGAAATAGTAGGTGGAGTAAACTACAGTGCATCCGGCTTCTGGATACAGAAAGCGCTTCTTGCAGATCAGGGTTATCCGGATCTTTCAAACATGACGCTTGAAAAATACTTCAAGATGCTGGAAGATTACAAGAATAAATATCCAAAGATTGACGGACAGGACACTATTGGATTTGAAATTCTTTGTGCCCAGGGAAGAGAGTGGGGATTGACAAATCCTCCTGAATATCTTGCAGGAGCACCAAACAATGGTGGTGTTATAGTTGATGAAAACAATGTTGCAGCAATATTTGCCGATAAGGATGTTGCCAAGACGTATTATAAGTACCTGAATGAAATGAATGCTAAGGGTTTGGTTGATAAAGAAAGCTTTACACAGACCCTTGACCAGTACCTTGCAAAGCTTGCTACAGGCCGTGTACTCGGTATGTATGACCAGCGCTGGAGCTATGGCAATGCACATGATGCTCTTGTTGCAGCTAATAAGGTTGAACGTACTTATGTAGCAACAATGCCTACAGTTGATGGCAAGGCTCCTTATTACGCAGACAGAGATGTTATGAACATCAATCAGGGTGTGGGTGTATCGGTATCCTGCAAGAAGCCTGAAATAGCAGTTTCCTTTATCAATACAATTATGAAGGAAGACTGGCAGAAGGTCCTGGCCTGGGGTGTTGAGGGTGAAGATTATCAGAAGGGCTCCGACGGTAAATTCATCAGAAACGAACAGCAGCGTGCAAATTCCACAGACCTTATATGGAGATCTTCCAACAGATTAATGGCTCTTGTAGACATAATGCCAAAGCATAACGGTACTTATTCAGACGGAAATGCATATAGTCCTGATGATCAGCCTGAAGAATTCTTTGCTACATTAAAGCAGTACGATAAGGATTTCCTGACCAAATATAACAAAAAAACCTGGAGAGACTTTAACAATCAGCCGCCGGAAAACCCCGTTTACTATCCGGCCTGGAACATAGCTCTTCCTGACGGAAGTGATGCTCAGATGGCAGATAAGCAGTTGAAGGATACTGCACTGCAGTTCCTGCCAAAGGCCATCATGGCCAGCCCTGATAAGTTTGAAGGTATTTGGTCAGAGTATACAGCTGCAATCGGCAAAATCAATGTAAAAGCATATGAAGATGCTATAAATACAGGAATTCAGGATAGAATCAAAAACTTGGCTACAAAATAAATTAAGTGATATTGGAGTCTTAACGTTTTAACAATAATTAATCTGGAAAAAGGGGATGCAAGTCCCCTTTTTTTAGATAAACAGGAGGTAGAAAAGATGCGGGCAAAAACGCTGGCTCTTCCAAAAAATCGCAGGAATATCTGGGGTACCATAATTTCGCAGCGTGAACTGATTATTATGAGTGTGCCCCTCCTGTTATACAAAATACTTTTTTCGTATGTGCCGATAACCGGTTGGACTATGGCTTTTCAAAATTTTAAACCCGCTGTCAGGAATACATTTGATCAGCAATGGGTTGGATTTGATAATTTTGTAAAGTTATTTACCGGCATAAATGGAGAACGCTTTATACGAGATATACGTAACACGCTGGCGCAAAGTTTTTTTACACTTGTGGTTGGTTATATCGGTGCAATACTTCTGGCACTGCTATTGAATGAGGTTAGGAATGTGGGTTTTAAGCGGATAATACAGAATATCACATATATGCCGCACTTTTTATCGTGGATCATAGTTGCCGGACTGGTTTCTTCCGCTCTCGCACTTCCGTCAAGCGCAGGCATTATTAATATAGTTTTAATGAAACTTAACATTATTAACGAACCTGTACAGTTTCTGTCCAATCCGGATTATTTCTGGGGTGTGGTAGCAGGCTCCCACCTGTGGAAGGAACTGGGGTGGAATACCATAATCTATCTTGCCGCCATGACCGCAATAGACCCGGCGATGTATGAGGCAGCCGAAATTGATGGGGCAAACAGGTATCGTAAAATGTGGAACATAACTCTGCCATCAATAAAGCCAACCATTGTTATCCTGCTTATTATGAGTATAGGCTGGATTCTGGAAGCCGGTTTCGAAATTCAATACTTCCTGGGAAATGGTCTTGTTATTGAAAAGGCCGAGACAATTGATATTTTTGTTCTCAAATATGGTATACAAATGGGTAATTATTCATTAGCCACTGTAGCTGGTATATTCAAAACCGGAGTAAGTATAATACTGATTGCCGGCGCGAATTTTATAGCCGGACGTCTTGGCGAAGAAAAGTTGATATAGGGGGGGAAGCTGAATGAAAATAGGCAAAAAAAATCTAAGCGCTGAAAACATTATATTTACAACATTGAACTCTACTTTTCTGATACTTCTTTCCGTCGCAATGGTATATCCCATGCTTAATACCCTTGCCATATCCTTCAATGAAGGTATGGATACGGTCCGCGGAGGAATATATCTATGGCCGAGAATATTCTCTCTCCAGAATTACCGTGTTGTTTTCCACATGGATACGATTTATGGAGCGTTTATGATAAGTGTTTTAAAAACTATAGTTATAGTGATTACAAACCTGTTTTTTACTTCTATGCTGGCTTATGCCCTAAGCCGTAGGGAGTTTATTTTCAGAAAGTCAATAACAGTCCTTTTTGTTATGACAATGTACTTTAATGCAGGTTTGATTCCAAATTATATTCTTATTAGAGATCTTCATATGATCAATACGTTTACCGTATATTGGCTGCCGAATATTATAAGTGCGTTTAATCTTATAGTTATTCGAACTTATATCAAGTCAATACCCGAGAGTTTTATCGAGTCGGCTAAAATAGACGGTGCAAGGGAAATGCGGATTTTCCTCCAGATTGTTTTACCTCTGTGTGTTCCGACTTTGGCCACCATAGCTCTTTTTGTTGCAGTCGGGTCCTGGAATTCCTGGTTCGATACCTTCCTGTACAATTCAGGAAAACAGAGTTTGTCCACTTTGCAGTATGAACTTCAGAAACTCCTTGCAAGTGCAATGAATGCGGGCAACACCTCCGCAGGTGTCGGTTCAGCAGCTGCACAATCCGGGGCCGGAAATGTAACAACGCCTCAGTCTATCAGGGCTGCAATTACTATTGTTGTTGCGGTGCCAATACTTTTGATATATCCGTTCCTGCAAAGATATTTTGTTAATGGTCTTGCATTGGGAGGAGTTAAGGGATAATGGAAAGGCTTTCGATAGCATAGTAGTTTTTTAATTCGTTAAGAAAGGAAATACTATATGCCAAATTCTTTTCAGACAGGTAATTATTCAAACTTGTTTACCGAGTATGGTTACTCTAAGGCCAAGGTGCAGCAACGTATTTATTCCACTTTTAATACGCTGTTTTATGGCAGCGAGGATCAGCGTATCTACTATGAAGTCGGTGAGGATATGGGTTATCTGGTGGATACCGGTAACCTGGATGTCCGCACTGAAGGACAGAGCTACGGTATGATGATTGCCGTTCAAATGGACCGAAAAGATATTTTCGACCGGATATGGAAATGGACAAGAACCTATATGCATCTTGATCACGGCGAAAATAAAGGTTATTTCGGATGGTCGGCACAACTCAATGGCAAACGCAATTCCGACGGTCCCGCACCTGACGGTGAAGAATTTTTTGCTATGGCACTTCTATTTGCCGGAAGACGGTGGGGAGACGGTGAAGGTATATTTAATTATACCAGGGAAGCCAGAAGTATATTGCACGAAATGGTGCATAAAATAAAAAACCCTATGTTCGATCCTCAGACAAAGCTGATTCGTTTTATTCCAAATTGTAATTTCTCAGATCCATCTTATCATCTTCCACATTTTTATGAATTATTTGCGCTTTGGGGAAATCCCGAAGATGCAGGATTTTTTAGAGAAGCTTCCAGGCTTAGCCGGGAGTATCTGAAGAGAGCATGCCACTCCGTAACCGGATTATCGGCCGAATATGCCGAGTATGACGGTACACCCCATAGCCGGGCAAATCACAATCTGTTTTACAGCGATGCCTACCGTACTGCTGCCAATATTGCATTGGATTATGAGTGGTTTGCTGCTGATGAGTGGTCGTGTACACAAGCTGAAAATATCCAGAGATTTTTTGGATGGACAGTAAAGGGCAAGGAAGATATTGTTTATTATATTGACGGAACACCTGTTACCAATCCGGATGATTTGGTTCATGAAGCTGACGGTACCCCGGCGGGAGTGCTACATCCTGTGGGGCTGCTTGCAACTCTGGCACAGGCATCACTTGCTTCAAACGGTCAGTTTCGGGAATATTTTATAAGAAAATTTTGGGAGCAGCCTCTGCGAACAGGAGAACGCAGATATTATGACAACCTTTTGTATTTCTTTGCACTGCTGGCTCTTAGCGGAAACTACAGAATTTGGTAAATACTTAAAGATGTATCGGATAGCTGCAGGGCTATTTGACATTTCAAAAGCCAGTACCCTCTATTGACAATGTACAATACGTTTTTGAGTGGTTAATTTGCCCTGCGGCCGCGTTGAAGCCGCTTGCAAGGCACAAAGCCTTACTGCACGCCTTTGCCTTGCCGCAAGCCAAATTATCTCACTCAAAAATATCCGGCGTGAGGCGTGTTATACATTGTCAATAGAGGGTAGCCATCTTTCTTACATTTAAAATCTATAAAACTATTCTTTACTCTGCTACTACTTCTGCCGTCCACTTTCCATTAATTTTCCGAGCGAGAAGTATCCCTGCGGCCGAGATATTCATTTCCGCTATCAAACTGCCCTCTTCCGACCAGAGTGCACTTTTTCCTCCTGCCTCAAGCCCCCAGGACTCCCCGCAAAAGTTGGACATCAATACGGCCATTGAGTGTTTTTCCGCGTAACCGCTCAAAAGACTATGGGCTTCAGCCATGGCAGGCTTTGAAAAGAATATACCTGCAAGGTAAATACTGCATTGAGCCCGGCTTGCATTCCGTGCGTGTTCGGGGTTATTGATGTCGGCACATATGGCCAGACCGATCCTCTCGTCTTGAAGCTCAATGACAGGATTGTAACTGAAGCTAGAAGAAAAGTATTCTTCCTCTCCGCTGTGCAGAAACTGCTTGGTATAAATTGAAACAGTATTATCCGGAAATATTATAACTGAACCGATATATAACCCTGAGTCCAATTTTACAGGTGCACCTGCAATTATTATGATATTAAATTGGCAGGCCAATTCACGTAAATTATTTAACCGCGGATCATTTTCTGTAAAAGAAAGCTCTTTTGCCTCTTCCCTTACATAGCCGGTGACAGACATCTCGGGAAATGCGATCAAACCGGCGCCATGCCGTGCAGCCGCTTCAACCAGTTTATAATGCGCCTTTAGATTTTGATCAATGTCCCGGTCTACAGGTCTTATTTGCGCAACCGCAATATACATTATGCCCTCCATGTACTCAAGGTGCCGGATAATTGATCCGCCGGTCACATTGGGGTTAATTTAATAGTATATCTCCATCAGGTACAAGCCCTGCGCCGGAGCTGTTTTCCCGGCCTTCGTCCGGTCAAGCCCGCCGATGATTCCGGGAATATCACTTTCCCTGAGCTTTCCCATTCCCACGTATATCAAGGTACCTGCAATTATCCTGACCATATTGTATAAAAAACCGTTTCCGCTCACCTCAAGCTCAATCAGTTTATCTTCTTTCCTGCTGACGCTCATACTGTAGATTTCACGGACAGTACTGCGGACTTGCCCGCCTGTGGCCTGAAAAGCTGCAAAATCATGCTCCCCTACAAAATGTGCCGCAGCTTTTCTCATTTGTTCAAAGTCCAGTTCCGGTCTCACATGACAGGCTCTGCTGCGCATCAAGGCAGACTGGTGTGGCGAATTGCAGATGAGATACCTGTACTTTTTACCCTTTGAGGCATACCTCGAATGAAAGTCTTCAGGGACTTCCTCGGAATTTTGAACCACTATGTCCTCAGGCAGCAGGTTGTTTATGGCATAGGAGAACTTTTCACCGGGGATTGTTGATTCGGTGAAGAAATGCGCAACCTGACCATAGGCATGAACACCCACATCGGTCCTGCTGCAGCCGGTAACCCCGGTTTGCACACCCAAAAGCCGGGATAAGGCTTTTTCAACATGTTCCTGAATTGTAACGGCATTCTTCTGGATCTGCCAGCCGTGATAATTGGTTCCGTCGTATTCTATTGTTAATTTGATATTTTTCATGTCCTTGGTCCTTTTTATTTGATCAAATATCCAACTACGAAATAAAATACCTCTCTGTTCCTTTTTAAAATACCATATTCTGCATTACCAGCACCCAGGCCATAAATACCGCAGTTATTACTGCCGCAAAAAAATCATACCTGGTCAGTCTCAGCTGCTTCATCCTTGTCCTGCCTTCACTGCCTCTGTAGCACCTCGCCTCCATTGCGGTGGCAAGCTCGTCGGCCCTTCGGAACGCGCTGATAAACAAAGGTATTAGTACAGGAATGAAGCTTTTTGCACGTTCCACCATGTTACCGCTGTCAAAGTCAGCGCCTCTGGAGGATTGAGCCTTGATAATCTTATCGGTTTCTTCAAGAAGCGTTGGTATAAATCTCAGAGCTATTGTCATCATCATAGCTATTTCATGGACAGGTACTCTGATCCTTTTTAAAGGCCCCAGAAGCTTTTCAATTCCGTCTGTTAATGCGATTGGTGTTGTGGTGTATGTTAACATGCTGGCTATAATAATAAGCAGGAAAAGCCTTATAGCCATTTTAACGGCCATATCCACGCCTTCATAGGTCATCTTTAGAAAACCAAGTTCAAAAATTGTTCTGCCTCCGACGGTAAACATATTGATTACACCCGCAAAAACAACTATAAATATGACAGGCTTTAACCCCTTTAATATAAATTTGACCGGGACATTTGACGTCACAATCATCAATGCCGTAAAAAGTGTAAGCAACAGATAACCCCAATAGGTATTTATTAAAAATATGAATATCATCATTACAAATGTCAGTATGATCTTTGTCCGTGGATCCGATTTATGCAGCAGCGAATCACCCGGTACATACTGACCTATTGTTATATCTCGTATCATTTAAACCTCCATGTCCTGTCTGCTATTGTTTCAAATGCTTTTGCAGTTCTTTAACTGCCGCCTCAACAGTAAATATGTTTTCATCAATATCCGGTAATATGGTTTTCAGCCTTTTCATCAGATATGTTATTTGCGGTGCTGAAAGACCTATTTTCTCCAGCTCATCGGGCCGGGTATATACTTCTCCCGATGGTTTATCCATAAAAACCGTACCCTCATTCATTACTATTACTCTCCCGGCCAGCCTGGCTATGTCCTCCATACTGTGGGATACCAGTATTATGGTCATATTGAAATCCTTATGGAGCTTTTTAATGTAACCGAATATTTCATCACGTCCGCTGGGGTCCAGTCCTGCCGTTGGTTCGTCCAGAACCAGGATCTTGGGCATCATAGCAACAACACCTGCTATCGCTACTCTGCGCTTTTGACCTCCCGAGAGTTCAAACGGTGACTTTTCAAGAATTGACTCTCCAAGACCTACCGAATGAAGCGCAGAAATAACTCTCTGCTGTATTTCCTCTTCCGAAAGCCCCTGTTTCAGCAGTCCGAAGGAAATATCCTTTTTCACCGTATCCTCAAACAATTGATGTTCGGGATATTGAAACACTATTCCCACCTGGCGCCTTAATTCCTTCAGATCTTTTTGTTTAGTATCTATACCGTTTATTATGACCCTTCCAACCGTTGGCTTCAGTATCCCGTTTAAATGCTGAATGAGCGTAGATTTGCCCGAGCCGGTATGTCCGATGATCCCGATAAACTCTCCGTCCTGTATGTTAATATTTATATTGTGCAATGCATTTTTTTCAAAGGGTCCTCCATTCGAATAAGTAAATTTCAGACCTTCTATATTGATTGGCATAGTTTACTCCTGGTTCTAAATTCATCAAATAATTATATATCAATTAATATTACCACAACTACGTATAAATAGTGAATAGAAAAAAGTATATGTAAATGCTTAAATATAGCCGTTACATGCTGCTGTGGAACATCGCCTGCCCATGACAGCATAATTATATGGATTATTTCCAAATATATATTATAACGAGGCGATAATAGACGTCTCCCGCCTCATTGAAACGCACATGAGGTAAGAAATTTTTCTACAACCGAAAAAATATATATGAACCTATGTGTTATAATAATAGTTATTATAAAAATCTTATTACTTTTGTTCCTGGAGGTACAAAACCCATGAGTCAGCACTACTTTACTGAGAATCCCGATTCCGAGATAAAAGAAAAAAGCTTTACTGAAAATTTAAACGGAAAAGAATTGAGCTTTACGTCGGTAAGCGGTGTGTTTTCCTTTGAAAGCAAAATTGACAAGGTATCTCATAACCTTATAAAAAATTTCAGTCCCAGCGGTTCCTCAATACTGGATGTGGGCTGCGGTTACGGAGCTATCGGTTTGTTTCTGAAGGCTCTTTTTTCCTCCCGGACAGTTACAATGATTGATATTAACAACAGAGCCCTCGATTATACCCGAAAAAATGCCTCCGCCAACAAGCTGGAGTATGAAGTTCAGCACAGCAATCTTTATGAAGCCCTGCAGGGCAGGTGTTTTGATGACATAGTATCAAATCCTCCCTTTGCTGCAGGCAAAGAGTTGAATACCAGGCTTATAAATGAAGCCTATGGGCACTTAACGGCAAATGGTTCTTTATGGCTGGTAGCCTTTCATAATAAAGGCGGTTCAACACTAAAGGATATAATGAAAAATGTTTTCGGGAATGTTACAGACATTGATAAAAGCGGCGGTATCAGGGTATATAAAGCCATTAAAAAATAGGACATTTTTATATAATATTTTTTTCATATTAATTATATAGTTTTCCCGTACAAACTTACCTGAATGTATTATTTGCAAAGTAATTATCTGAAATATAACGGTTCATCACAAGTGTGTTTCGCCTATAATTTCAGCAATTACTTTTAACCAAGCTGCCATTCAGGTAAGTTGTCCTCGCATACCATTACGTCTTGTATTAAAAAATTATTGAAGCAATTCCATTTTTATACCTAAGTTTATATAAACCTTCTACCTTGCCAAAGCCTTTATTATTTCGAATGCTTCGTCCACTGTCAATGGGAGTTTATCAATATTAACCCCCTGCTTCTTCAGGTCATACATCAGCTCGGTAACCTGGGGTACGTCCAGTCCAAGGCTCTTGACTTTCTCAACTTTACTGAAAACCTCTTGCGGTGTACCATCCAGGACAATCTGTCCATGATCTATAATAATCAGTCTGTTTGCCATTGCAGCTACGTCCATATGGTGAGTTATATGAATAATTGTTATATTTTCTTCCCTGTTCAGCTTCCTGAGCACCTTGATTACTTCTCTGCGTCCCAGCGGGTCCAGCATTGAAGTAGCTTCATCCAGTATAATACATTCAGGCTTCATGGCCAGGATACCTGCAATAGCCACACGCTGTTTCTGCCCGCCCGACAGCAGATGAGGAGCATTTCGCTTGTATTGACTGATCCCGACTGTTTCAAGAGCTTCATCAACTCTTTTTCTTATCTCGGAGGGTTCAACACCCAGATTTTCAGGACCGAAAGCTACATCTTCCTCTACTGTTGTAGCAATTATTTGATTGTCCGGATTTTGAAATACCATACCTGCCGTACTCCTGATATCCCAGACATTATCTTCATCGGAGGTATCTTTCCCGGCTACAAGTACAACACCTTTTCCGGGAACTAAAAGAGCATTCAGGAGTCTGGAAAATGTAGATTTACCTGAACCGTTCCTGCCCAGAATGACAACAAAATCCCCTTTTTCTATTCTGGCTGAAACGTTTTCCAGGGCCGGAACTTCCACAGGCACTTCGCCGTATGAACTATAAGCGAAACTCACTTCCTGAACATCGAAAAATATACTCATTACAATCTCCATCCCGCTGTGAAGCAGCGTTATAAAAAGTTAGAAAAACCTGCCTGCAGGTTTTTAATGCGTGAAAACAACCATTATACACAAAACTTTACTTTCACGCTGACCTCTATTATTTTTTATGCATATTACAATTTGTTATTTGGCATGAACTCATTCTTGCTTTACTTGTGTAATTTTTATATCAACTGGTAACTTCCGGACTAACTTCATAAAATAAGAACGCACCCAAAACAATTACGCAAATTGTATCGCCTCATTTAAAGCGGTTTAGCCGTCGTCGACAATTTATCGTAATTGTTTTTAACCGCGCATCTTATTTTATGAAGTTGTCCTCGCGTACCAGTTCGATTCTTAATAATTCTATCTGTAAAGCAAAACAAATTTCAACTAGTAAAACGAGTTAACTTACTTCTATCCACTATTGTAATATGCCAAATGATTAATACGCGTAAAATTTGTGTCCGATGCAAAACCTCACCTATCAATTTCGTGACAAGAAAGATCAAACACAAAATTTATACAAATATAGGGATCAAACACACCGGCAAAATTTACTGCCAACATGTTTAATCCCCTATATTATTATTTTAGTTCAATTATTTATACTGGATTATACTAACTCAAGGATAACCATTTCAGCAGCGTCGCCTCTTCTCGGTCCGAGCTTGTATATTCTTGTATAACCACCGTTCTTACCCTTATACTTAGGAGCAATCTCATCAAAAAGCTTATCTGTGATGTTTACATTTTTTCCATCAGCAGTTGACGGTCTGTATACCCAATTCATTATAAGTCTTCTTGCATGAAGCCTTGAAGCATTGTCGACTGAAACCATGTCGGTCTTCTCTTCCCTGTCGATAACCAAGTACTTGTTACCATTCTTGGAAGTCTTGGAATCAGTGAGCTTATTACCTTTAGCATCAACCTTTGCCGAACTGATCTTTACCTGCTTTGAAGTAAAATTGTCAGCTTCCTTGATTGCTATAGTGATAAGTTTTTCTGCAATATTTTTAACTTCTTTAGCTCTCGCTTCAGTAGTTTCAATTCTTCCGCTTACAAATAAAGCTGTTGTAAGATTTTTTAAAATTGCCTTTCTTTGGTCAGTTGCACGCCCTAACTTTCTTTGAGCTGGCATTACCTATCCCTCCTTACCCTATGTTTTTACTTAATAACTAATGTAAAAGTCAATTCCTCTTGGTGAATATCACCTAAGGTAAAAACGGCTTATTAGCATAATACTTCTGATTATAAATACTCTAGCCGTAATTGACCTGTAAATACCGATATATCCGTTTATTCTTCACTTGGAGCCAATACCAGCCCAAGTGCCTGTAGTTTCTGAAGAACCTCTTCAAGAGATTTTCTGCCGAGATTTCTTACCTTCATCATGTCCTCTTCGGTCTTGTTGGTAAGATCTTCAACAGTATTGATACCGGCTCTCTTTAAACAATTGTAGGATCTTACTGAGAGATCCAGTTCTTCAATTGTCATTTCAAGAACCTTTTCCTTCTTGGTTTCTTCTTTTTCTACCATTATTTCTGTGTGCTTAGCCTGATCTGACAAATCAACAAACAGATTCAGATGCTCGCTTAATATCTTTGCACCAAGGCTTATTGCCTCGTCAGGATTGATGCTGCCATCAGTCCACACTTCCAAAGTAAGCTTGTCATAGTCTGTTATTTGACCAACACGGGTATTTTCAACAGTGTAGTTAACCTTTTTGACAGGAGTATAAATCGAGTCAACAGGTATTACACCGATAGGCTGCCCCGGCTGTTTGTTCTTTTCAGCTGAAACATATCCTCTGCCCTTGCTGATTACAAGTTCCATATAGAATCTGTGGTCACCGTTTAATGTTGCAATATGGAGCTCGGGATTTAATATCTCAACATCCTGATCGGTTATGATATCACCAGCGGTG
>JAEWJR010000112.1:0-10031 GCA_023386445.1 Bacillota bacterium
CTGCTGCCCGGAAACATCGAGAGATGCCAATGGGTCAACAGGTACTACCGAAATAAGGTTTTACTTAATGTAGCTGGATTTGTTTTTCCTAAGCTGTATAGTGCTAAAACTCAACGAGTGAAGGTGATTTTTGCATGCTTATAATCCGTCACTCGTGGTGTCGGTTTTTTTATTTTCTTTTATTTTTTTGTAAAGGTAGGTGAATGGTATGGATTGTGACCCTGATAGTAGCAGCTTAAAATTTAATAATAACCATACATGGGTTTATTTTTCATGCCGTCATGTCTTTGCATGTCTTAAGTACTATATTTTATAGTCTGGAAAATCAACCCTTGTTCCTAAACACATTTTAGAAGAGGGTGAGAGAATGCTGGATATTTTTAAGACTATAAACAATGAAATAGTACGGGTTAATTCCTTTGAAGAAGGCTCCTGGGTCAATATGGTGAACCCTACCGAAGATGAGATTAATAATGTTAACAGTGCATTGAATGTTGAAATGGATTTTCTGAAAGCCGCACTGGATGAAGAAGAAAGAGCGCGTATAGAGAGTGACGGCGGACAAACTCTTATAATCGTTGACATACCCATAGTTGATAAAGAGGGTAAAATGAATGTTTATACAACTATCCCTCTGGCAATCATACTTATAAAGCATATCATTATAACTGTTTGCCTGAAGGAAGATACTCTTTTAAGCGATTTTATCAACAATAAGGTCAAATCCTTTTTGACCCAGTTTAAGACCAGATTTGTACTTCAGATACTTTATAAGAATGCCACCAGGTATCTTCAATACCTGAAACACATTGACAAGACCAGCAGCAGGATAGAGCAGGAAGTATATAAATCAATGAAAAACAAGGAAGTTATCCAGATGCTGAAATTGGAGAAAAGCCTTGTGTATTTCTCAACGGCTTTAAAATCCAATGAAGTTGTTCTTGAAAAATTAATGAAATATGATCACATAAAGAACTATCCTGAGGATACCGAACTTCTTGAGGATGTCATTATAGAAAACAAACAGGCCATTGAGATGGCTAACATATACAGCAGTATTTTGTCAGGGACAATGGATGCCTTTACGTCAGTTATATCAAATAACCTGAATATAGTTATGAAATTTTTGACTTCCGTTACCATCGTTATGGCTATACCAACAATGGTTTCAAGCTTTTTTGGAATGAATGTGAATATTCCGCTGACAAACCATTATGCATTTTTTATAATTCTGGGCTTATCTCTGGTTATGTGCCTGGTAGTGGGTTATACACTGTATAAAAAGAAATTATTTTAAAAAATAAAGTGCCCGATGAAAGGGCACTTTTTATCTTTCTATTAAATTTCCTGAGCCGTCATAAAAACTTTCATCAGTGTTTCTTAAAATGCCTTGGCTGTCATAAAATTCTTCGTCAGCCTGCCGTAAAATACCCATAAAGTCAAAATAATCATCACCGGGATCACGTAAAATACCTTCACTATCAAAGTAGCTTTCGCCGGGATTCCGCAAAATACTTTGACCATCATAGTATTTTTCCTTAAGGGAATACAAAATCATCACTCTTTCTGGAGAATTATTGATATTATTATAACACACATTGTCGGCATCAGAAAAGGTATTTTTATTATTTAAATACTTAAATTACCAGCGTCTGATTACTTTAACCGGCATTGTTACCTTTTTATTGTTCCTTCTTATTTTCATTAATTTATTTAACAGGATTTCAAAAGCTTGATTACATCAGCCGTTGTGCTATAATCAAATAAAAGTTTTTGGTTTAGCAAAGCGATAGAGAAGATAAATTGTAAATACAATAAATAACATCGTTTTTGGAGGTAGTATGACTGCAAATACAGATAATATATTTGATATGGTTATTGTTGGAGCGGGAGCCGTTGGCTGCGCAGTTGCCAGAGAGCTGTCACGATTTGATTTGAAAATAGCCGTACTTGAAAAAGAAAGTGATGTTGCAGCAGGAACCAGCGGCCGGAACAGTGCAGTCGTCCATGCCGGCTTCAACAACAAGCCCGGAAGCCTGATGGCAAAGCTCTGTGTAGAAGGCAGCGAAGGCTTTGAAAAGCTCTGTTCCGAGCTGGAGGTTCCATATAAGAAGACCGGAAAGCTCATCATTGCCTTTGATGAGAGTGATTTTGCCGGCATTGATAAACTGATGGAGAACGGCCGTAAAAATGGTGTAAAAGGGCTTGAATTCGTCGGCGCCGATACGGTTAAAAAGCTTGAACCTCATGTGGGAGGAATCGGCGCCATGCTGTCCCCCAACACTGCCATAACCAGCCCTTTTATTTATACTGTGGCACTGGCGGAAAATGCTGCTCAAAACGGAGTTAAATTCTTCTTTGAGACGGAAGTGAACGGCATAACAAAGAGGGATGGTTTATTCAGGCTGACTGCCGGAAAAAGGCATTTTTTCAGCAGGTACATTATAAACAGTGCAGGGCTTTACTCCGATAGAATAGCTGCACTTGCAGGTGAGAAGGGTTATGAGATCTATCCCTGCCGCGGAGAATATTTCATACTGGACAAAAGGACCAGCCAATTCCTGAGTATGCCGGTATATCCTGTTCCAAGACCGGGCATAGGCGGGCTGGGCGTACATCTCACACCTACAATAGAAGGAAACATATTAATAGGGCCAAGTGCCGAATATATAAAGTCAAAGAGTGATTACAGCGCAACAAAAGGTGTGATGGATCAGCTGTTCAAAGAGGCAAAGGAACTGCTTCCGGCCCTCGAAATGAAACATATTATCAGAAGTTATACAGGTATAAGATCGAAATTGGTGGGACCAAAAACCGGCGGCTACGGAGACTTTATTATAGAGGAATCCCGCGTGGTTCCGGGGCTTGTAAATCTTATCGGTATCGAGTCCCCAGGTTTGACATCCTCAGTGCCCATCGGCAGTATGGTACGGGATATAATCGCCGGAAAAGAGGAACTTGTTCCTAAAAAGGAGTTCATTGCCGGGAGAAAAGGTATAACGCCCTTCCGGGAACTGTCGCTGGAACAGAAGGAAAAACTCATAAAAGAGTGTCCGGAATACGGAGAAATTGTTTGCAGATGTGAGGGCATAACAAAGAAGGAGATACTGGACGCCATAAACAACCCCCTGGGAGTGACTACACTGGCTGGCATCAAATACAGGGCAAGGCCTATGATGGGAAGATGTCAGGGCGGCTATTGCCTTACAAGGATTGTAGATATTCTGAAGGAGCAAAAAGGTATCGAACCCGAACAGGTAAACCTGAGAGGAAATAATTCAAAGCTTTTTACCGGACGGGTCAAATAGAAGGGATTAGACTTAAATGAACTGAAGGGTTTCTGACAAAGAAATGGAGCTTATTATGTTGATAAATAAGGATTTGATAATAGTCGGCGCCGGTCCGGCCGGCCTGGCTGCGGCAGTTGAGGCAAAAAAAAGAGGCATTGACGATATATTGGTCCTGGAAAGAGAGCCAATTGCAGGAGGTATTTTAAATCAATGCATTCATGACGGTTTCGGGCTTATAAAGTTCAATGAGGCGTTGACCGGGCCAGAATATGCAAAAAAATATATGGATAATGCGGTGAAAATGGGTATAGAACTCATTACCAACGTAATGGTTCAGGAACTCAGCGGTGATAAAGTTGTGACCACTATCAGTCCCGACGGGATCAGAACCTATCAGGCCAAAGCCGTTATTCTTGCCATGGGCTGCAGGGAAAGGACCAGAGGAGCCATATGTATCCCCGGCACCAGACCGGCCGGTGTGTTTACTGCCGGTGTGGCTCAAAATCTTGTAAACATCAGAAATGTTATGATCGGTAAAAGAATCATAATATTGGGCTCTGGGGATATAGGGCTTATTATGGCCAGAAGGCTTACTCTTGAAGGTGCCAATGTTCTGGCGGTAGTGGAAAAGCTTCCTTATTCCAGCGGACTTCAAAGGAATATTACCCAATGCCTTGACGACTTCGGGATTCCGCTGCTGCTCAGCCATACGGTTACCAATATTGAAGGCAGGGAGAGGGTGGCCGCAGTAACAGTATCCAGAGTTGATGAGAAGGGCAATGCTATCCGGGGTACTTCAAAAAAATATGCTTGTGACACTTTGATACTTTCGGTGGGTCTCATTCCCGAGAATGAATTATCTCTGAATGCGGGAATAGAAATTGACAATGTGACCGGCGGCCCATGTGTGGATGAAAAGCTTCAGACCAGTATTCCCGGAATATTTGCCTGCGGTAATGTGCTCCAGGTACATGATCTGGTGGACTATGTGTCGGCAGAGGGGGAACTTGCAGCCTGTTCGGCAGTTACATATATTGAGGACAGTCTCAGGAATAACACGGTTACCGGCAGTGACAGGGAAAGTGCCGCAGTTGCCGGCCGAAAAGATGAAATAGCCGTCAGGGCAGGAAGGGGTATCAGATATGTATTGCCTCAGACGATAAGGCCTGACAACGCTATAACCTTTTCCATGAGGGTTGTAAAGCCTGACAGGGAAAAGACCGTCTGCTTCAAAGCAGGAGGCAGGATCATAAAGAAAAGGAAATATACCGCATTGAATCCTGCCGAGATGATACGAATAGACTTAAGCCAAAATGAACTGAAGGACGTTTCCGGACTGGAGGTATGTATATATGAAGACTGACAGGGAAATAGTGTGCATTGTATGTCCCAACGGCTGCAGAATGAATGTTTTTATTGATGGGCAAAACCGGGTCACGCGTGTTGAGAATGCATTATGCAGAAATGGAAGGACTTATGCTGAAAATGAAATTCAGTGCCCCACGAGAAGTTTAACCTCCACCATTAAAGTAAAAGGGGGAACGCATCCGCTGGTAAGTGTCAGAAGCAGCGCGCCCATACCGAAAGAAAAACTGCAGGAGGCCGTTAATACGCTGAGGCTGATTGAACTGACCGCCCCTGTGGATTTCCACCAGGTGATTGTTTCAGATATTCTGGGGACAGGTGCCGATATTATAACCACGAAACAGATTCCCCAAGCCATATAATTATGGACATATCGGAGATGGCTCAGAATAAGGGAGGTAGCTGAAAGGGACCAATGACTGAGAAAATTAACTGCCGTAATTGTAAATACTACTATATAACATGGGACAGTAATATGCCATACGGATGTAAGGTTTTTGGCTTTAAATCAAGGCAAATACCTTCTCTGGTTGTTTTTCAATCCTCGGGCAAAGACTGCCAGGCTTATAAGGAAAAGCAGAAAGACCTGCACAGATAATCTGACTTTCATGACACATTTGACAATTGGGCTGAAGAATTATAAATATGGCCAAGACTGTCATGAATAATATTGCATTTTCCAAGTTCACCAGCTTTTGATAGATATCTGCACCTGGTGTAGGCATCTTTGTTGACTGTGGCGCAAATGTGGCAGGGAACATTTCCTGAGCAGCTGCCCATCATTATTCCTTCTAAAGCTTCCAGCCTTGTAACACTGCTGTTTATATTTGATGAAATAAAATTTCTGAAGTAATTTCTTGAATCAAGAACTTCAAAGTTCAGACAGGGAGACTTAAAAAGCCATGGAATCTGTTCTTCCTCTTCAATATATGAGGGACCTGTCATCAGAGTGGGATCGGGCACAATACAGGGGACAAGAGAGGCGCATGCTTCGTACTCCCCGCAGGAACATACATATTTTTTAATAATCTTGTCATAGGAAAGGTGCATGCAAAAGGCACAGGAACGGTAGGATTCTATTTTATGCCTGTAATAAAGCTTGGAACCGAAAATATTCATGTAATAAAATCTGTAAAGCAGGTCCATTGAAAGCCAACCTTTGTTTTTCAGGAATCTTATTATTATATTTATTCTGTTTTTTATATATTCCATTATTATGCCCATGCCCCGCATTTCTCACAAAATACAATGATAGAAATGGCATGGGCACGGTACCTCCTTTGATAAATTTTTAATTTCGTACGATCTTTTCACCTCTGCAATATTTTACCATACACCGTGCAGAGTTTACTATATTTCCCAATTGCCAAGAATAATTTAACTTTATACAATCTTCCTTAAAAGTTAATTCAGTTTTAACGTCAATTATTTTGCTGTTATGATATAATTAGACTGTTGAAAAGAGAAAAGAAATCAGAATAAATTGGAGACAAGCATGAAAGACTTCGTACATTTGCACGTACATACCGAATACAGCCTGCTGGACGGCTCAAATAGAATAAAGGATCTGATACAAAGGGTAAAAGAGCTGGGAATGAACAGTGTGGCTATAACAGATCATGGAGTTATGTACGGTGTTGTTGAGTTCTATAAGGAAGCGCAGAAAAATGGAATAAAACCCATTCTGGGTTGTGAAATATATACGGCAAAGCGGAATATGCAGGACAAGCAGCCGGGGCTGGATTCGGATTACGGACACCTTGTACTGCTGGCTAAAAATCAGACGGGCTATAAGAACCTGATGAAAATAGTATCACTGGGTTTTACCGAAGGATTCTATTATAAGCCAAGAGTTGATTATCAGACTCTGGAAAAATACTCAGAGGGGATAATAGCACTGAGTGCCTGCTTATCGGGAGACATTCCTGCTGCAATTCTCAATAACGACTATGAGAAAGCTGCGGAACTGGCAAAACGGCTGAATACCATATTCGGACAGGATAATTTTTATCTGGAATTGCAGCACAACGGTATCAGTGACCAGAATCTGGTCAATCAGCAGCTTATCAAGCTTTCCAATGAGCTGGGCATACCTCTGGTCGCCACAAACGATGCCCACTTTCTTACCAGAGAAGCAGCCCAATCCCATGAGATACTTTTGTGCATACAAACTGGAAAAACCATAAACGATGAAAACAGAATGAGGTTTAACACCGACGAGGTATATGTCAAATCTCCTGAAGAAATGTATGAGAATTTCCGGAATGTGGAGCAGGCCCTTGAGAATACCATGAAAATCGCTGAAATGTGCAATGTGGAGCTGGAATTCGGAAAGCTTCATTTGCCTGGTTTTACTGTGGAAGAGGGCTATACTCCCTATGAATATCTTAAAGAAAAATGCTATAACGGCCTGATTCAAAAGTTTGGGGAAGATTGCAGTGAAGAGATAAGACAGAGGCTGGAATACGAGCTTTCCGTCATATCTTCAATGGGTTATGTAGACTATTTTCTTATAGTCTGGGATTTTATCAGATATGCAAGAGAAAATGACATCATGGTTGGGCCGGGCAGAGGTTCGGCGGCCGGCAGCCTTGTTTCCTACTGCCTTGGCATTACCAGTATCGATCCCCTTAAGTACAATCTTCTCTTTGAAAGATTTCTGAACCCCGAGAGAATCAGCATGCCTGATATAGATATTGATTTCTGCTACGAAAGAAGGCAGGAGGTAATAGATTATGTTATAAGCAAATACGGCAAGGACAGGGTTTCACAGATAATAACCTTTGGTACCATGGCTGCCAGAGCTGCTATAAGAGATGTTGGCAGGGCACTTGATGTACCGTATGGTGAAGTGGATGTCATAGCAAAGATGATTCCTTTCCAGATAGGAATGAATATAGATAAAGCTCTGGAAATCAACCCTGAACTGAAAAAGAAATATGAACTTGAGGATGATACGCGGCTGCTGATTGACACGGCCAGAAGCCTTGAAGGACTGCCGAGGCATGCTTCGACACATGCGGCAGGAGTTGTTATATCAAAAGAGCCCATAGTTGAGTATGTACCGCTGCAGCTCAATGATAACAACGTTACAACCCAGTTTACCATGGGGCTTCTGGAAGAACTTGGTCTGTTGAAAATGGACTTTCTTGGACTGAGAACACTTACTGTAATACGAGATGCCGTAAACCTTATAGAACAGGGTCATGACAAAAAAATTGACATTAACAATATAAATTATGATGACCATGATGTATATAAAATGATAGGTGAGGGCAAGACTGTTGGTATATTTCAGCTTGAAAGTGCAGGAATGACCCAGTTTATGAAGGAACTCCAGCCAAGCTCGCTTGAAGACATAATTGCGGGTATTTCCCTTTACAGGCCCGGGCCTATGGATCAGATACCCAGATATATCCGAAATAAAAACAATCCGAAGGAAATAAAGTACCATCACCCGCTGCTTGAAAACATATTGAACGTAACCTATGGCTGCATGGTTTACCAGGAGCAGGTAATGCAGATAGTCAGAGAGCTTGGAGGATATTCATACGGCAGATCCGATCTTGTGAGAAGAGCAATGTCCAAAAAGAAAGTATCTGTAATGGAACAGGAACGTAAGAATTTTATATATGGAATTACCGACGGGGAAGGAAATGAAGTTGTGAGAGGGGCTGTGAATAATGGTGTAGATGAGTTCACAGCCAATAAGATATTTGACGAAATGATGGATTTTGCCAGCTATGCCTTTAATAAATCACATGCTGCCGCATATGCCGTAGTTGCGTATCAGACTGCATGGCTGAAGCATTACTATCCGGTTGAATTTCTGGCAGCCTCGTTGAACAGCTTTTTGGGCAGCAGTGACAAGGTTTCACAGTATGTGAATGAGTGTAAGACACTGAATATTAAAGTGCTTCCTCCGGATGTAAATGAAAGCAATGTTAAATTTACAGTTGTCAATCAGAAAATACGTTTTGGATTGGCAGCAATAAAAAATGTCGGAGAAAATGCCATACAGTCAATGATAGCTGAACGCACCAAAAACGGACTGTTTACGACTTTTTTAGACTTTTGTCAAAGAATAGAGGGGCGGGAAATAAATAAAAGATGCATTGAAAGTCTGATAAAGAGCGGTGCATTTGACTCCTTAAATGTATTCAGATCCAAACTGATGGCAGTATATGAGCGTTTTCTTGACGGTATAGCGCAGGCAAAAAAGAAAAGCATGGAAGGTCAGCTTTCAATATTTGATTTGATGCAGGAACCGCAGGAGTCGCTTCAGGAGGACTACCCCGACATAAAGGAATATCCGCCCAATGTGATGCTGGCAATGGAGAAGGAAATGCTGGGCCTATACGTCTCAGGGCATCCATTAAGCGAGCATCAGAGTATTCTTGACAAAAATGTAAATCTGTACAGCAAGGATATGCTCATTGGCGGAAATGAAGATGATAACAGTGATATTGAGCTTGAGCTTAAAAAGCTTAAAGATTCAATGAGAGTAACTGTCGGAGGGATAATCGTATCAAAAAAGACCAAGACTACCAAAAATAACAATCTCATGGCTTTCATAGGCCTTGAAGATCTGTATGGAACTATGGAATTAATAGTTTTTCCGACTATATATGAGCGTTTTTCTCAATTGCTTCAGCAGGAAAGCATAGTAATTGTCAACGGAAGACTAAGTTTGAGAGAGGATGAACAGCCAAAAATAATATGTGAAGAAGTTTTACCAATGAAAAGCCTGGATGAAAAGGGTATGTACATGTATTTTGAAAAGGAAATGACCAGGGAGGAGAGCGTTTCACTGATTGCCCTGCTGAAATATTTTAACGGATCAACTCCAACTTTTATCAGAAAAAAGAATGAAGATAAGTTTAAAAAATTAGACAGGCAATACTGGATAGATGTCAATAATGATATACTGGAAGAACTGGAATCTCGGCTTGGTAAGGAAAACATAAGTTTAAAATAACCGTGCTTAATATTGATTTTTGGTGGAAAATAATATAATATAAATGTCGAGGTGGTTAAATGGACAACCTGGAAGATAAAATATCCGGTGAGTACGTTGCTGTAAAAGCGGACGAAAACGGAGTTACAATTATCGGTTTAACACGTGGAAGGGATACTAAATTTCATCATACCGAGAAGCTGGATAAAGGTGAATTGCTTTTAGCACAATTTACTGAAAATACTTCTGCGATAAAAATAAGAGGCAAAGCCACTGTTTATTGCAGATATGGCACTATTCAATGCGGTGAATAACAATTTGAAAGGTAGTGTAGATGATAATGTGGACAGTGGTATACATGGCCCAAAGCAAAGAAGTAGCAAATCAGCTGCAGGAGCTTTTGTCCAACGAAGGTATTC
>JAEWJR010000131.1:0-21081 GCA_023386445.1 Bacillota bacterium
CACGGTATGGGGCGGCGGAAGCTACACGGCAGCCGGCATAAATATGTATACCAACTATGACGGAAATGGTGCGGCATATGGTAATACAAAGGTAAAAGCAGAAACCTCGGATGTTGAAAACAGTTCAGTTTACGCATCAGTTGATGAAAATGACGACTCAAAATTGCATGTCATATTAATAAATAAAAATTATGACAGTCCTAAAACAGTTAATTTTAATATCAGCAGCAGCAAAAATTATTCTGCCGGCAGGGTATGGTCCTTTGACAGAAGCAGTGCAAATATTACTGAAAAAGCCCCCATAGAAGCTATCAGCGGCAATAGATTAACTTATACGATTCCTGCATTGACCGTATGCCATATTGTTCTCGATTCTGATGCTACTCCGATACTGTATGGTGATGCCAACAATGACGGAACAGTTGACGCTTTGGATTATTCTTATTTCAAAAAACTGTTACTGGACCCTGATATTGAATATAATAAAGCCTTGGATTTAAATCTTGACAGGACTGTAGACGCAGTGGATTTCAGCATTATGAAACAATATCTTCTTAATATAATTCAAAGTCTGCCTTACACTTCAGAAAATAAACCGCCTGTAGCGGCTATAAGTGTATCAACAAAGGACGCCTTTACCGGGGATGATATTAGTTTCGATGCCACAGCTTCAACCGATCCTGACGGAAATATTTCTATTTGCTCATGGGATTTCGGTGACGGTACCGAAGGTACGGGGGCAAAGATTATTCACAAGTACAAGGCTCCCGGAAACTATACCGTAAGGTTGACAGTTATTGATGACAAAGGCCTGTCAGCCTCGGCAACAGACTCTGTATCCATATCAAGCGCTACGGGCGACAACGCTAATGTTAATTTTGAGGACGGAACTCTTAACGGCTTTTTCTCCAACAGTACTGCATCAGTTCTATCTGTCACCTCGGAAAAGGCCTTCCAGGGAAATAAATCTCTTAAATGGGAGGCTGCCTCCACAGCAGACGGAAAGCTGGATGCTGTAGTAAATAACAGTGTACCGGTAATAGAGCCCGGACAAACTATGACCTTCAGAGTCTGGATACCTGCAGACGCTCCAATAAAAACAATTCAACCATTTGTCATGCCTCATGATCCTTCATGGGCGACAATAGAATGGTTTTCTGCCTGGAAGAGCTATGACATGGTAAAGAAGGGTGAATGGAACGAGTTTGTGGTCACCCGTTCTCTTACATCAGATGTAAATTTGACACAGTGCCAGTTCGGCATTCAGGTTGAAACCTCCGAGCAAGGTAATTTTACAATGTATGTTGATTCCATTGACTGGTAATTGGTTTTATTACGAACAAAAGCGGCAAAGTCACCCCCATGTATGCGGCATATTTTGTTTGCTTTTTAGGCTGTGCACTGCTTACTCAGTCATTGCTGTTAATTGCAATACTCATGGTATTTCAAATATCAGAGCATTGGATTATCCTGTCTGAAGAAGGATGGTGCATAAAGAAGTATGAGGAACAGGCTGACTCCCCAGGCAGGAAGCCAGCCTGTTCTTTTTCCTGTATACCAATTATGTCCCTATCAATCCAATGGCGGGTACTTTATGTCTTTCTCATAATACCGGACTTCTTTTCCACCGGCAAAGTTATTTATTTTCCAGGTGGAATATGTCGGATTATTTTAGGGAAACATATTGAGTATTTCTATAATACATAAACTATTGTCTGGAAAATATTAATAAGAGGTGAAGCTGTGTTTCAATTGCAATTCTGGATTTTTTTAGCTGTTTCTGTCTCCCTGGCATTATTATCTGTCAGGATAAAAAAAATAACCTTTATTGATCTTCAAATAATTATAATGATAATAGCTGTCACCATGTCATTAGATATGTTATTTTGCAAACAATTTAACCTATATAATTATGTAAATACTGATTATAAAGGTTGGTACAGCTTCTGGGCAAATTTCATAATAGCTCCATCTCTGGGCATTATATTTGTAAAATTTATACCTGAATCACCTGGAAAAATTGCACTGTATATTATTATTTGGTCTGTTTTACTCACCGCTTTAGAACTATTTATTTTAAAACCTGCAACTATAGTAATCTATCATGGCTGGAGACCCTTCCCGTATTCCTTAATAGGTTACATTTTATGCTTTATTCTGGAGGATATTTATTTTGAAAGCTTAAAAAAACAACTAAAATAGACATACTACCACTTTGTTGTTACACTCTCTCAAACTTCATTTTTATTAAATCCAGATCGGCTCCAACGATTTTAATTTTATTTAAATCTGCCGTTCCAAGGCCTTCTTGAGCAGCGAGCAGGACATGGGGTACTTCTTCAAGTGTAAAACCCATAAAGTTCAATGCGACAGTATCTACGGCCACAGGATCTATTCCTGCCAATACAATATTTGATTTAACAGGTCTGACTAAAAGCGGCCCATAGCCTTCGCCTCCAATTATTCCATCTATTACCGAGAAATCCGGCTTTCTTATTTTGTTCAGATCAATTATTGCCTCCTTAAGTCCCACAAGATGAAGCTTTTCCTTATAATCCACACCATAAAATTTGGTTGGAGGTACGCCCATGGAATTTTTTATACTTAATGTGACACCTGCATCATATTCAAAATGAGTCTTCAATTTTGCAACTGAAATAACAACATCCGCATCCATATATAATTTAGGAATAAATAATACTTCCTTTGTTAAACTATTTTGCGGTATAAGCTCATAACAGTCGTCTTTACTAAAGTCATTCATATCGACCAGTTCAACACCAGAAATTTCGTTATACTTTGCCAGCTCAAATACATTTCCATAGGGTGTAGCTTCTGCTATAACCACTCTCCCGGCACCACATTTCTTAACCGTATTAACTATCTCCAGTACAACTCTGTAGTCAGTGACTATCCCATCTTCCGGTGAGGATGGCTTTACCAGGTTAGGTTTAATTACTACAGTATCATTTTCCTTAACAATACCTCCAAGACCACCTGCGTTTTCAACAGCCTTTCTTGTTACTTCCGGGTAATCACTGCCCAATCCGATACCAACGATTGGCTCCGGCACATTTGTCAGTGCTGACTGCATTTTGTCCTGCGTATGTTCAGTTATTGCAGCTTCATTTTTCATAATAACTATCTCCATTCTCTAAAAATTTCTTAAGTTGAATAGTAACTTCATTATCATAATATGTTTGGTATGCACCTTTAGTATCTAAAATCAATATATTCATTATCAAAAATAAGGTTATCAAAAAATCTGCTTATTCCTATAATCTAAAAAAATTGCCGGATTCAAGCTATTAAAACAATAGACAGTAAAATCCGGCAAATCATTAAATAATATCTAATTATAAAATTCTCTGTTACCTGAAAATAACTATGACTTCGAATGTTTCATTTGGTCCTATTGTCTCGCTGCACGCACAAAGTGACTTATTTCTGTCAGGTCTGAAACTTACGAAATTTCCGTTATGCGCTCTTATTGCAACTCTGTTCAATCCAAGACAAATAAAATCAAACAAATCGTTTTCACTTATGTTCTCACTGTTTGATTTTATCCCCAGCAGACCATTACTTTTTACAGTGATCAAATCCCTTGTATGAGTTTGTATGTACGCGTTATTTAATGTCAATGGTACACTGAATATAATCTCCGGTGCCGTATCATCACAAATTACAGATGTTAAACCGCCTTTTCTCTTAAATGTTAAATACTCTCCGTTACATGGTTTAACAGCTACTCTTGCACCCATAAACGACATAAAAATCGACCTCCTTATATAATATTAATTAATCCTTTGCGGAATGGATATGCATACTGAGGTTCCTTTGCCTTCTTCAGATTCAAGACTTATAACTCCCATAAACTTGCTTTTGACTGCAATACTTGCAAAATACAATCCCAGACCGGAACCGTCCTTGCCTTTCGTTGTTATCATCTCGTTGAATATTTTACTTTTTACTTCAGGAGGAATACCTTTTCCGTAATCCCGAATTATAAAAAGTACCTCCTCCCCCTTGTTAACTGTTTCCAAATCTATAATTCCGCCATCGTCATAAGATTGAGCAGCGTTAATAATGACATTACCTAAAATCTGTGTTAAAACGGAGATATCGCCTTCTATTTCCGTTTTGGTATTAATATTTAAGACCTTATTTAATTTACAATTTGACCTTTTCAGCTCAAAATCCAATAAAATTGTTATTTTACTCAGCACCTCATCAACAGTAAATCTTTTATCCTGACTTCCATTCATACTGGTTGTTTGATCCTTGACAGCCGTGATTATATCAGATATATAAACAAGGTAATGTCTGATTGAATTCTCCCATTTCTTCATATCCTCAATTATATCGACGTATTCCTTAAAACTTCCGTCGGTATTAAGACCCGCCATCAAACCCTCTATTTTCTTTGTATGATTTTTCAGTGCCAGCATACCTCCTGATGCCGACATAAGCGGTGATTTGATGTTATGCGAAATACCTCCTATGAGATTGTGCAGCGAAATCAACCGTGCTTTTTCCATCATCTGTTTCGAGTTTTCTTCCATAAGCTTTAATACCTGCTTATGCTCGGTCATATCCCGGAAAAAAACAAGTATGGCAATGAACTGATTATGTGCGTAGATATGTATGATCTCAATATCAAAGTAACGCGGTTCATCCTTTAAGATAAATTTATGTTCAAATTTGTCGTTATAATGAATTTGGCCGGATCTGGATGTATATCTTGAAATCCGCTCTGCCAGATCGTTAAGATTTGCATCATTTAAGGCTTTAATGAAGTTATTTTCATCAGTATTGATTAGTTGTCCGAATTCTGACTTGAAATTGTTATTTATTTCAAGGATATTGCTTTGGTAGTCCATAACAACAAAGTAGTCGCTGATATAATCGACAATACTCCTTATTGCTATGGGAAGCATGTCCAGAAATTTATACCTCCGAATGGCAAATGTTATGCAAATTGTTGTAAAACAGTAGCTAAAAGTATAAATACTGTCGGGCATTGAAAGCGGAAGACTTGAAAAATAAGTTACATACACAAGATAATCAACTGCTATGGGTGTAATAATACCCAAAACAACAAGGAGGATCTGTTTTGTAAGACAGTTGGTATATTTCAGGCTGAAGTACACCAGGTATATTACTGCAAAGGTTGCATAAACCAACTGCCAGGTGCAATGTATATAATAGTAGCTGCCAAAAACATATGAACTGCCGTTTGGCAAAATACCCTTTATAAATAAATGGTGAAAGCTGTTTGTGACCAGCATTAATGTACTTATAGCAGGGGGAGTGAATATTAATACATATGATATCTTGTTTTTAACCTTTTCCTTTACTAATAGTATGGAAAGTAATATTAATGTGGCAGGAAGAAAGAATATACATATGGAGCCCAGAATGTATATCAGATATGTGGTATGTCCTGTAAAACAGCAGATAATATTATTTATCAGCCTTAAAACCGTCCAGATAAGTAATATCAAAACATTTAAGGCACATATCCGGTGCAGTAATCTTGAATGCTTGATATTTCTGATCATTATCAGGAGGGTAAAATGTATAGCCGACGAAAAAAGGTATATTAAAATCTTCGCTATTGATTCTATCATAAAAACCTCTATTTTTTTGTCAAACTCGGAGTATCTCCAAAATTTGCATTATAGCAAAGCAAATAATCTGTCGTAACCCTGAAAAGGTCTGCAAGTTTCTTAATGTTTTCTCCGGTTGGTTCAGTTTGGTTGGTTTCCCAGTTGGCTACTGCAGTTCGTCCAACGCCGAGTATTTTTCCCAATTCCTCCTGGCTGATATTGTGTATTTTCCGCAGCCTTTTGAGCCGGATACCAAAACTTCCTTCTTTTTGAGAGTGTTCTATTGATTTTCTGGCAGATTCGATCATGATCAAAATTTCTTCAAAATTTGCCGATTTTTCGCAATACATCTGAATATCCATAGTTTTTAGGGTTTCCATCCCCGGAGCATCTTCCGCCCTTCCTGTGAGCAGCATAATGTATATCTCATCATTGGTCTTTCTGATTTTTTCTGTAACCTGTCTTCCGTTCATGGAATCTATGAAATAGTCGAGTATCAATAGGTCATAATTATTGTCCCTGATGGCATCAATGCCTTCCTTTGAATTTAAAAAGCCGTCTACCACGTACTCCGTCGGCAGGTTTGCCTTAATAGCATCAATAATCCCCTGTTCATCGTCAATGATAATAATTTTAAATTGCTCTTCCATTTATCCTCCGCTTTGCTAAAAATTTCTTCCAAACAAATTAATAAAAGATATTAAAAGTTATAAATATAAATTTAACATATTTTATAATAATAATATTACAAATATTCTCATTAATCAATTATATTTTCATTATATATGACATTTTAAAAAATGTTCACTACATATATTGTACTGTATCACTGTCGTTAATTTAATATAAATTTTACACAAGCCTGGCAATATTTTGAAATTATTTTATTGACACGTCATTTTTAATGACATATAATTACATCAACAAATGATATCATTTATGACAAAATATTATTAAATTTTGAAAGGAGAGCAAAAAAATGGTACAGAATACAAAACCGTCACCTTCCGATTGCAATGTTAAAATTGTAATTTACGTCGACACCGCAAAGGCAAGAACAGGCTCTACACAGGGAATCTATATGGTTGATAACCGCGCACCGAGAAGCACCTATGAAGGAAGTGCTGTTCTCAATACATACTGTAATACCAACGACTATATCGCCTGGAGGATTCTGCCCATAGATCCGGACACCCACGACACCGTCGCTATTACAAGCTATGATCAGTCATTGGCCTGGGGCTACGGCGGAAGTCCCAGTCAGGCAACTGCAGAAGCTGACAATGTTTGGGTCGGACGGGCAGAAAATAACGGAAATTATCAGACTCCCATAAACCTGCTGATTTCTGAAAACGGAAAAAACCCCGTTCAGTTAAAAATCAGTCCAAGTCTTAACATTTGCGGTTAAAAATAAATATAGTTTTAAGAAGGAGGTTCATTTAATGACTTCGTATAAAGAAATTCAGGCTCAGGTCAGAGCGCAGACCAAGATAGTTATAACTGTTGATACTTCCAGGGTTATCAGCGGAGATACCAGAGAAATATATATGATAGACAACAGAACTGAGTTTGGCAGCACAAATGAGGGCACACCGGAATTGAGCACCAAATGTTTTGCAGGAGATTATATTTCATGGCTGGTAGAAGCAATTGACCCGGATACACAAGACACTGTTTCCATAGCAGGCTTCCAGGTTTCCAACGGCAATGTCTTCGGAGGAGACGGCTATCCCACGCCCCAAACGGACGATAACACCTACTGGCTTGCCCGTGCCATCAATCAGGGCACCCAAACCTATCAGGTAAAAATATTGATAAACGGGACACATGTTGTAATGTGGGATCCGTTCATCACAGCATGCTGATACATTTTCTAAACAGAAAATATTGTAGTCATAATACATAAATTACTTATTGCTGTGTGCAAGTAAAACTTAAAGAAATGGAAAGCTCCACTAAAAGTACATGCCTGAAATTACAGCTTTTGCATTTATACATAGCTGTGTAAACTTCAAGCATGTACTTTTGTGAGCAATCCATTTATTGAAGCCGGCGCTATCTCCTTGCTGTCAGTGATATTATTTTGAATATCAGGTCTTTTACCTCAATTTTTCCTCTATAAACACTTCTAATGCGTTTGGGTTTAACTTTTGGCATGTACGTAACCTCTTTTCACTACCTGCATCAATCTGAGAGGCTGGAGAATTTCTATATAAATTATATTCATAACAACTGAATATTAAAATTTGTCCCTTAAATATCCTTTAAGAAATACAGTTAAAAATAAATTAATTGTATCTTGGAATAAAATGTAATATTATGTATTTATAAGTATTTTATTACATTTATGTTAAATGTAATAAAATACTTATAAATACATTAATATTGAAAAGGAGGCGTTTATATGGGTAGGAAAACATTAAAAAGTGTTTTCTTAATATTGGCATTGTCGGTATTAATACCTGTGGTGTCATTCATCAAAGTTGCGGCAGTTTCCATACCTCCGGAGGGTGTCAGGTATGAATTTGAGAACGGTATTCAAAACAATGCCGAAATTCATACCGACTATGTGGGTAAAACCGAAGATGGCCAGACAATTGACCTTACCGGGGCAACCTGCACCTTTATCGCTCAGAAGGGCACAAGTACTTCTGTTAATGTTGAGATTGACAAGGCCGGGCTGTATGAACTGATTGTCCGCTATGCCCAACCCTTTGACAAGACCAAAAAGGTGCAGTATCTCAACATTAACGATTCCAACCAGGGAGAGGTAAGTTTTCCTTACACACTTACCTGGAAGGAGATGCCGGCAGGAATCATCAAACTGAATCAGGGTATCAACAATATTGAATTTGAAAGCTATTGGGGTTATACCTTCTTTGATTACCTTATCGTAAAGCCTGCAGATGATAGCATCACCGGTCTCAAGGTTGAAAAGAAACTGGTTAATCCTAATGCTACAAAAGAAGCCAAAGCTCTTTTGAGCTATCTTGTTGATGTTTATGGCAAACATGTACTTTCGGGCCAGCAGGAACTGTGCGGTTCTCACAACTATGAAGGTTCTGAGGCCGAATTTACCTACATAAGGGAGAAAACCGGGAAACTGCCTGCGGTAAGAGGCTTTGATTTTATGAACTACCGCGGAAACGGTTTACTCTGGGATGATCTTTGTGCCGAACGGGTTATTGATTGGTACAAAAGCAAAGGGGGAATCGCAACCGTCTGCTGGCACTGGTTCTCACCCGGAAACATCGGGAAAAAAGCCGACAACAGCTTTTACACCGACAGCACCACTTTCAGCATATCCAAAGCCCTGACGCCGGGAACTGCAGAAAACACTGCATTACTTGATGATATTAAAGTTATGGCCGGAAAGTTCAAGCAGCTTCAGGACGCGGGAGTCCCCGTACTTTTCAGACCACTTCATGAAGCAGAAGGCACATGGTTCTGGTGGGGTGCCGAAGGTCCCCAGAATTGTGTAAAGCTTTACAGACTTCTCTATGATAAATTCACAAACGAATACGGGCTTAACAATCTTATATGGGTGTGGACTTCCTATACCTACGAAACGTCACCCCAATGGTATCCCGGCGATGATGTGGTAGACATTGTCGGTTACGACAAATACAACGCCAAGGACGGTCTGCCAAACGGAAGTGCCATAACCTCCACCTTCTACAACCTTGTAAAGTCCACAGGCGGTAAAAAGCTGGTGACAATGAGCGAAAACGATACTATTCCGCAGGTTTCAAATCTTGTAAATGAAAAATCCGCCTGGCTGTATTTCTGTCCATGGTATGGCTGGTATCTTACAGGAGAACAGAACAATCCTGTTAACTGGCTTACCGAAATATATAAAAGTGACTATTGCATCACCCTCGATGAGCTTCCCGACCTGGAAACATACCCGGTACCTGACGGCCAGGATATTTTATACGGCGATCTCAACTCGGACAAGTCAATTGATTCATTGGATCTGGCATTGATGAAAAAATGTATTTTGGATAACAACCAGGAAATCAAAGCGGCTGATTTGGACGGTAATGGTTCAACTGATGCCTTGGATCTATCCCTCATTAAAAAATATCTGCTTGGGCAAATAACCCAATTTCCTGTCAATAATAAGTGAATTCAATAAAGAGCAATTTTTTCAAAGCATAAATTTATAAAAATAAATTTATATGCTCAAAAATTAAAATTGAAATAATACCGAAAGGAATAACCAATATGAATAAGAAACTTAATTTCTTAAGAAGAGCAGGCTGTTCGGTCATAAGTGCCGTAATTTTAACTGTACTGGCCTGTCCTGCCGCAAATATGAATGTAAGTGCAGCCGGTACAGAGTATAATTATGCAAAAGCACTGCAGTATTCCCAGTATTTCTATGATGCAAACATGTGTGGTACCGGCGTCGGCGAAAGCAGTGAATACAAATGGAGAGATGACTGTCATGTCTACGATGCACAACTTCCACTTGATACCACAAACACTAATATGTCACAAAGCTTTATCACCAAAAACAAAAGCATACTCGATCCTGACGGAGATGGAAAACTTGATGTATCAGGCGGTTTTCACGATGCGGGCGACCATGTAAAATTCGGTATGCCCGAAGCATATTCAGGCTCCACCTTGGGCTGGGGTTTTTATGAATTCAGGGAACAATACGAAGCTACAGGCCAGGATGACCATGCCAAAACAATCCTGAGAAATTTTAATGATTACTTTATGAAGAGTACCTATCTGGACAGTTCAGGCAAGGCAATAGCCTTTTGCTATCAGGTAGGCGACGGTGATGTGGACCACGCTTACTGGAACTCTCCTGAAAATGATGAAATGTTCAGAAGAGGCTGGTTTGCCACCGAGGAACTGCCTTCTACGGATTGCGTGTCGGCTGCTGCGGCCTCACTTGCGGTCAACTATATGAATTTTAAGGATGAAGACCCGCAATACGCGGCTAAAAGCCTTAAATATGCAAAAGCTCTGTTTGAATTCGCAGAAAGATGTCCTGTCAAATCCAGCAACTCAGACGGACCCAAGGGCTACTATGTATCTTCAAAATGGCAGGACGATTATTGCTGGGCTGCTTCCTGGCTCTATCTGGCAACTGAGGAAGACCATTACCTGGAGGAGGCCCTGAAATATTTCGACTATTACGCGCCATCCAGCTGGACTCACTGCTGGAATGACGTCTGGGCCGGTACGGCATGCATAATTGCCGAGATAAATGATATTTATGATAAGGACGGACAGGTGCTTGAGGACAGATATAGGGAATTGACAAATAAAAGCCCCTATGAGGAGATTAATTTCTGGAGTCAGATAGCCAAAACTGTAGATGGCTGGATGACAGGCAAATCGGTAATTATAACACCCGGAGGCTACGCCTTTCTAAACCAGTGGGGGTCCGCCAGATACAACACCGCTACCCAGCTGCTGGCCCTTGTCTATGACAAGCAGCATGGGGATACTCCTTCCAGATACAGCCAGTGGGCAAAATCACAAATGGATTACCTCATGGGAAACAATCCTTTGAGCCGCAGCTACATAGTAGGCTACAGCGACAATTCGGTGAAATACCCTCATCACAGGGCTGCTTCGGGCACCTCCATGGCTGAAGACCCTGCTCCTCACAAACATGTGCTTTATGGCGCTTTGGTGGGCGGCCCCGGTTCAAAGGATGAACACAAGGATGTTACGTCGGACTATGTCTATAATGAAGTAACTATAGACTATAATGCGGCATTTGTGGGAGCCTGTGCCGGCCTTTACCGCTATTTCGGAGACTCCTCAATGCAGATTACTCCCAATTTTCCCCCTGAAGAAACAGGAGGTGAAGAGGGCGGTACTTCATATTGGGTTGAAGCCTTCGGTGTGGATATAGTTCAGTCTGATGGGCCAAAAGCTACTGAAGTAACCATGTATGTCCGTTCCGACGCCACAAAGTCTTCAAAAAACATTTCGGTAAGATATTATTTTGATGCAACAGGAATGACTTCTCTCGATCCAAATAGAATTGAGATGAGGGAGCTGTACGATCAGACCTATGTGGAAACAAAATATGACGGTGTACTTTCAGGGCCTCATAAATATACCAGCAGCAAATTGGGAGAAAATAATATTTACTATGTAGAAGTGGCTTGGAACGGTTTTAACATAGCCAACTCCAACAAAAAATACCAGTTCGCACTGGGTACATATGCGTGGCAGAATTACTGGAATCCATCTGACGACTGGAGCTATCAGGGATTGAGAATTGAAAACAGCAACTGGACAGGTACGCCTGTCAAAACAGACAATATATGTGTCTATGACTCCGGTATTCTGGTGGGCGGTACCGAACCCGACGGAACTAAGCCTGCCGGGCCAGTAACAGTCATAAAAGGTGACTTAAACGGAGATAAGGAAGTAAACGCTCTGGACCTGACACTCCTGAAAATGCATCTTCTGGGAACCCAGGTTCTGACCGGAGATGCCCTTAAGGCCGCGGATGTGGATTCCAGTGCTTCGGTGGATGCATTGGATCTGCTCAAGCTGAAAAGATATCTTTTAGGACTGTCGGAATTATAAAGGTAATGTAAGAAAAGAGCTGCCTCTTGATAGAAATTAAAAATTCTATCGAGAGGCAGCTTTCAATTTCATTCCGACATAATCAATCATACCGACCTCTTCTCGGTAATAATCAAATCCACTGGTATGTCGTAATCCTCGTGAGGTATTTGCTCCAATACCTGAAAGTCATAGCACACACCAAGCTTTTTGCACCTGCCGGACGTGCGCATCAGATATCTGTCATAGAAACCGCCGCCGTAGCCTATGCGGTTTCTTTCGACATCAAAAACACTGCCCGGCACTATTATCACATTAAGCTTTTCAGGAGCAACAATACTGCTGACTTTCAGTTCAGGTTCAGGAATACCATAACAGCCCTTGATCTTCAAATCGCTGAAATCTTTAATATTAACAGCATGCATGACCCAGTCCCCGCCTGGTAACTTTTCCATGCAGGGTACGCTTACATTTTTACCCTGTAAAATCCATTCCTTTATTAAGACATGGGTGTCAACTTCACTTCCGAAGCTGACAAAGCACATAATATTCTCAGCCTCAATAACAGCTTGCATTCCGGATAGTCTCCCGGCAATGCCCCGGGACCAGTCAAGCAATTTATGTTCGTCCATATTGCTTCTATATTCAAGGTATTGTTTTCGTAATTGGCTTTTTGTTATAATAATTCCCCCCTGAAAGACTTGCCGGATAACGAAAAATATAACAGAAACGGTCCCAATCCGCTTTTAATAATAATAAAAATCTGGTCCTACGGTCAACGCAAATATGAACCAAAAGATTAACTGTATAACAAAGATTATTAAAGAGACTGTCAACAATGCAGCTCCATAGGATCTTTTATCAGAATCACTGTCGTTTGAAACCATAACAAGGCCGGATATTATACCTATTATTTGACCGATGCCGGGAATTATTACAGCTAATGCACAAAGAAATACTTTTGTCCAATTACTCATAAGTTTTCCACCGGCAGCCGGTGCACAATTGTTCAGAAGCAACTGTCTTTCGAGAGTCGTAACCTGTCTGTCTGCCCATAGAAGCTGTTGCTGGCTGTTATTATATGACTGTGAAACAGTTGAAACATTTTGCATCTTTTGGTGTTCATTCACTTCATTAACTACTTCATTAACATCTTTAACGCTAATTTCGCTAACTTCGCTTATTTCTTCCTGTATATGTTCCTGCTCCATCCGATTAACCTCCATGAGCCATCCTCTTTATCAGTGATATTATACCATAATGTGACAAAATAGAAATAAGACTATTTATCTATTTTTAGCCGCAGACAGCTTATGAATGGGATATTATGAATTTGTATGTTACATGCCACTACGAAATTTCAAGACCCGGCTTACAATTTACAGGTAAATAATAAATCCCGACCAGGCCTTTTATAACATCGTCATAATTTTTTACAGTAATTTTATGTAAATAACCATTTTCCATATGTATGTAAAGTGTAACATCAAAGCATTCATAATTATCCATCAAGGCACTTATCATATCTATTGAATCCAGCGGGTTAAAAAAACTTTCGACCCATCGCCGTGAATTTTGTTCCTTTATATAATCCTTTTGATAAAAACTATGTAAAAATCTTCGTATTTCCCCCTGTTTGGTTGACCACAAACTCAAAGTTACCGACATCGTATTTCCCCCATGATCATTTAAAATTGTCCAACTATTATATTATTTGACGTTGAGGTTAAAAACCCTTTATGTAAATTGTTACAGTAGCAAAGGCTAAAAAAACCCCGACAATTGCGGTTGTCAGAGTTTAATTATATAATTTTTTATATGTTATGTCACCTATCAATGATTACCTTCCCAGTAACCTTTTTGATAAGGAGTGTACTTCATACTTGATTTTCTCTTCATCTATACCGGTAAACGCTCTATTCTGCATAACAATACTTCCATCAATAATTACTGTATCTACATCCGATGCCTGAGCTGAATAAACTGCGGTTGACATTGGATTGTTTTTCGGGTAAAAGTGAGGCTTATCAGTATCTATAAGTATTATATCCGCTTTCATACCCTCTGAAATTTTTCCGGTATCATCAAAGCCTATAGCTTTTGCCCCGTTACAGGTTCCCATTTTTAAAACAGTATCGGCCTTCATCAGCTGCGGGTCCATGGCAACACCTTTGTGCAGCAGTGCGGCCAGATTCATTTCTTCAAACATGTTCAGGTTATTGTTGCTGGCTGCACCATCGGTGCCCAGGCATACATTAATGCCCCTGCTGATCATCTCGGGAACTCTTGCAATACCGCTCCCCAGTTTCAGATTGCTGGAAGGATTATGAGCGATACTGCAGCCCTTTTTCCTCATTATCTCCAGGTCACTGTCGGTCAGGTGTACACAGTGTGCCGCTAAAACTGGTACGTCCAATACCCCGGTCTTTTCGCATATTTCTACCGAAGTCATACCATAGTCTCTTTTACTGGACTCAACTTCGGTAGCCGTCTCCAGAATATGGATGTGAATGCCTGTATTGAGCTGCTTTGCCAGAGAAGCTGCATTTGTAAGAGTTTGTTCATTGAACATGTATGTAGAGTGAATTTCAACAAATACCTTTATACGGCCGTCGGCGCTGTTATGATACTGATTGTAGTAATCTACCGTTCCCTGGCTCTTATCCAGGCGTTTCAACTCTCCGCCTTCAAAGAACTGAACCGGACTCTTGCAAAGATTTGCCTTGATTCCAGTTTCGGTTACAGCCCGGGCCACTTCATCCATAAACATATACATGTCTGCAAAAGCAGTAACTCCTGACTTCAGCATCTCAGCTATACCCAGCATGGTTCCCCAGTATACATCCCTGTCTGTGAGCTTTGCTTCTATGGGAAAAATATTATCGAAAAGCCAGCTCTCCAATGCAATATCATCAGCATAATTTCTCATTAGGGTCATGGCGCTGTGGCTGTGGGCATTTACCAGCCCGGGCAGTGCAAGCCTGCCTTTTCCGTCAATCTCCTTCTCAAAGGAAACATTTTCAGGGAGTTTTTCAGCTGCAAAACAGATCTTTTTGTCCGAAACTCCGATGAAACCATTATGGATGACCATATTCCGGTCATCCATGGTAATTATATCAACATTCTTTATTAATAAATCCAGATTCATTATACCCCCGCTTATTCCGCCCAGCTGTTAAGATATTTCTTCTGATCCTTAGAAAGCTTGTCAATCTTGACTCCCCAGGATTTCAGCTTCATTTCCGCCACTGATTTATCTATTTCGGCAGGCACATCTATAACCTTATTTCCAAGCTTGCGGAAGTTGTGAAGCATGTATTTTGCGGAAAGTGCCTGCAAAGCAAAGCTCATATCCATTATTTCGGCTGGATGTCCGTCTCCTGCAGCAAGATTTACAAGTCTTCCTTCCGCCAGAAGGTTTATCCACCTGCCGTTGTCCAGCCTGTAACCCATTATATTCTTTCTCTGTTCCTGCTTTTCAACTGCTATATTTTCCAGCTGTTCCACTGAAACTTCCACATCAAAGTGGCCTGCATTGCACAGAATTGCTCCGTCCTTCATGCTCTTGAAGTGTTCGGCTGTTATTACGTCGCGGCAGCCGGTCACAGTTATGAACAAGTCTCCGACTTTAGCTGCTTCCGACATTTTCATCACCTTGTAACCATCCATTATGGCCTCTGCTGCTTTTACAGGATCTATCTCGGTAACAATCACGTTTGCACCGAAGCCCTTTGCCCTCATGGCAATGCCCTTTCCGCACCAGCCGTAGCCTGCAACTACTATATTTTTACCGGCAACAATAAGGTTGGTGGTTCTATTGATGCCATCCCAAACAGATTGCCCGGTACCGTATCTGTTGTCAAAAAGATACTTGCAATTGGCATTATTTACTGCGATCATGGGGAATTTGAGCACACCCTCTTTTTCCATTGCTTTTAGTCGCAGAACACCTGTTGTGGTTTCTTCACAGCCTCCCATAATATGAGGTATAAGTTCTTTCCTTGTTGTATGCAGAAGATTGACAAGATCTCCGCCGTCATCTATTATTATGTTTGGTTTGTAGCCAAGCGCAAGATTGAGATGTTCTTCATACTCCTCCCTGGTCGAGTTGTACCAGGCGTAAACATCCAATCCGTCGGCTACAAGACCTGCAGCTACGTCATCCTGTGTTGAGAGGGGATTACTTCCAGTGACAGAAACTTCCCCGCCTCCTATTGCAAATAATTTTGCCAGGTATGCAGTTTTAGCTTCAAGATGCACTGAAACAACTACTCTGACACCTTTAAACGGTGTTGTTGCTCTGAATTCATCCTCCAGGCTTCTAAGGATCGGCATGTTTCTTCTGACCCATTCGATTTTTTGTTTTCCCTTATCGGCCAATGAAATATCACGTATAACACTTTTCATTATAATAACCCCCATCTGTGTTTGTTTACCATTAAAATTATATGACACATTATAGCGTGTTTCAACATTTTATTTTTATGCATTTTCTTACCCTATATTAAAAATGTACATTGTCAATAGAGGGTATGTAAGCTTTAAAACCCTACTTCTTGTTCAATAATTCAGTAACTGTCACCATGCTGTAGCCCCTGTTTTTAATACCTGAAACTATCCCCTCGATATAGGTTATGTCATATTGGTTAAAATGAAGAAGGATGATTGAACCGCCGTTACAATCATTTACTACATGCTGTTGTACCTTTTTTGCTATTTCATCCGCAGAATAATTCTTTCTCATGGGATTTATGACACTGCTATTGGTTTCAAGACTCCATCCGATTACCTTATAGCCGCAGTCCTGGGCAATGGCAAGTATTCTGTCGCTTTTGTTACCGCCTCCGCCCGGTAGTCTCAGGTAAGGGAATTCACTCTTCATCTTCTTTAGATACTCTTCTCCCAGGGCCTTCTTTACGCAGGTTTCCCAGCCCAATATCTCGTTTTTTACCTGCTGGTCGGACAGTTTTGTGAGTGCGGCATGATTCAGCGTATGGTTACATATTTGGTGTCCTTCGTTTATTGCCCTTTTCCATACATGAGGATAATCGTCCAGTACACTTCCGATAATGAAAAAAGTTGCCTTTATATCATTTTTTTTAAGAACATCCAATACTTTTATTATCAGCTTTTCGTTATAGCCGTCATCAAAGGTAAGAGCCACATAGGGTGTTTTTGCTCCCTTGAAAATTGTTTTTTGCACTGTATTGGCTTTCTTTTCGGTTTGAGCCTTATCTCCGCTCTTTGTATCAGGCTTTTTATCAGTTTGTTTATTGCCGGTATTTTTATTTATATCCTTATTTATATCAGGCTGCACTTGAGTATTTTTATTATTCTTACCTGTCTCAGGTTTATTTTCTGTTTTAATTTCAGGTTTGCTCTCAGATTTGCCCTCAGGTGTGATTACAGATTCCTTTGCAGGTGCAGTTTCGGACTTTTTACTGCCGGACTCGTTTTTACCCGCATCCGGAGATAACTCGTCGGCAGATGCCTGTAAGCTGTTTTCTTCCGGAGTCACCTCTCCGGTTTCCCTGGCAGAAAGAGTTATTTTTTGATTTGCAGTCTGAACGGTATTTTTAAGAAATGAGTCAGGAATAAGTCCCTTCTGATTCTTTGATGCCATATTGACAATACCGCAGTACCATATCAATATTATAGCCACTGTACATACGGATAAAGTATAGACGGTACGGATAAATATTCTTTTGCCTTCCTCTGTAATCAACCTGTTATATTTCTCATATATGTTGAATTTATGCAATATTTTTTTTAACATTTATGTACCCTTTGGGAAAGATTTATATTCCTGTTTTGGCCTTTTTTGAACGCCTTGCGGATATTTTGAAGACATAGTTTGCTCCTGAATTGTTATCCCAGTTATCGGCCGAGTCTTTGAAACATAATTGCAGACTTTTTTCATCAAGAATTTGTATTTCGGCTGAAAACCCTTCAGTTTCCTTATGCATCTGAGTATATGTACTGTGGGACCATTCACTGCCATAACCTGAATGAAGGTATATGTTTTCAGCCCCCGACCCCGCAAGTAATCCGTTATAGGTTATCTTAAGCCTGTCTCCGCCATATAAGGTTTTCTTCGATAGACCGACTCCATTTTCTTCAAATGATTTTATTGCCATTTAATCACCTCCGTACTTTATTTTATACCCATTCTGATTGCATTTTCACATTATAATGGAATTTTTTTAATATTATACCACGGTCAATAAATTTGGTCAATTTTACATATATGTAATTTAATTACATATATGGTATTATAAGCTTTTCCAAGGTGGGGTTGATACCTAAAACTTTTTTTAATTGCTTGTATTCTTCGATCACAGCTTTATTAACACCGCCTGTTTTTTCGGCTCTTATCATAAGATTCTTCGGCGTTTCGAGAGGGGACACGTATTCAACTATTGACACCTTATAGCCCATTGCCTCAAGCAGCATCAGTCTTATTCCGTCAGTGAGCACATCCGCCAGTCTCGCTTTCAAAACACCATGCCTGGTTATATTCTGGAGTATATCAAAAGAATATTGGCTCAGTATTTCCTTCTGACAGCAGGGAACCATTACAATTGCTTTTGCATTGTTGTTAACAGCCAGTGCTATTGCCTCATCGGTTGCAGTATCACAGGCATGAAGGCTTATTGCCAGATGTATTTCCTCGCCGGCAGTATAGTTGCGTATATCGGTTACTTTAAAGTCCATATTTTTATAGTCCAACTGCTCCGCAATCTTTTTTGAAGCATCAATAACTGTTTTGGAGATATCGAGACCGATAAAATGACAGTTCTTTTTCAGAACTTCTTTTATATAATAGTTCAGAACAAAGGACAGGTAGGATTTTCCGCAGCCGCAGTCAACTACGTTTATTTTGCCGTACCTGGCGCACAGACTTTTAAGCATATCATCCACCAGTTCGATATAATGGTCGATCTGGTTATATTTTCTGATCATATCATTTTTAATCTTCCCATTTTCTCCAAGTATGCCTATTGCCTTTAGAACAGCGTCGGCATGTCCCACTTTTATAAAATAATCCCTGTTGGTTATCTGGGAGGTCTCGTTATGACCTTTACAGGCATCAGCAGTCTCCTGGTCCTTTGTCTTCATTTTAACGCCCTTATCATCGGCATCAATGAGGATTGCCGTGCCGCGTTCTTCATAAATCAGATTCATTGCATCATACTGCTCGGCTATTTTTGTAATTCTGGCTCCCAGCCAGGAAATCTCCATTTTGTCATTTCTGCCGTTATACTGTAGAAACAGTCTGTTTTCCTTTAAGGTAACAACTGCCTCATAAAATTTTGTTCCGGATTTGAAACTGATCGTTATCTTTTTAAAAAAATCCGCATTTTCATTTATTCTTTGCTCAAGTCCCGTTAAAAACAGACTCAGCTTTGAAATACTTTGTTTATTCATGTTACCTCCACTATTAGTGCTTTTGAACAGAAGTTCTCAGCAATTCAACATCTTCTTCGGTCAATTCCCTGCACTCCCCCAGACCCAGATTTTCATCCAGTCTGAGCCTGCCCATACTGAGCCTTTTCAGATAAATTACTTTTTTCCCGACAGCTTCAAACATTCTCTTTACCTGATGAAATTTACCTTCCACGATGGACAGCCTGATCTCTGATATCTCATCCGACCTGAGTATTTCCAGCCTTGCCGGAAGGGTTTTGTATCCGTCATCAAGTGTAACTCCTCTTTCAAAGGCTTCAATGTCGCCTTGCTCCACCCGCCCCTGTACATGTGCATAATACTGTTTTGTAACATGCTTTTTGGGAGACAGTATTTCGTGTGCCAGCTGACCGTCATTAGTCATAAGAACAAACCCTTCGGTGTCTATATCCAGCCTGCCTGCGGGAAACAGGTCAAAGCACTTGTATTGCTCCGGCATGATATCAAATACTGTTTTCTGCCTGGTATCGGTGGTCGCAGAAATAACTCCGCGGGGCTTGTTCATCATGAGATAAATATATTTACGGTACTCAAGTTTTACACCGTTCATCAGGATAGTGTTATCCGCAGGATCCACATGTATACCGCTGTCTTTGACTATAGTGCCGTCAACCGTAACCAAACCGTTTTTTACGGCACTCTTGATTTCAGTCCGCGAGCCAAATCCAAAATTGGATAACACCTTGTCCAGCCTCTGCTTTTGTTTCAAAAGTCAAACCTCCTTGAAATAACAGATCACATATCGATGTTTTGTCACGACATTTTTCTCCAGCCTTTGGGATACAGGTTTTTCAGCATATCCCCGGTCTGCTTTGCCCAACCTAGAGAGTATCCGTCGACACAAATGCCGGTATAACCCTTTTCGCCCGAATCAATTATAGTTTCCCCCTTCAGGTAGCTGTTTGTCTCCCTGGCATCGGCAGCAAAGTTGAGTTTTCTTTTCATTTCCTCACTTTTCATGGATACTGCAAGAGAATGCGAAGGAACCAAACCCTTCGGACTGTTCTCTCCAAGGTACCAGCCGAATTTAGCCACCTTCAGGCCTGACAGATCAGGACAGGCTTCGGGCAGGTGATAAAAATTGTTCCCTTTTTGAAAAGCGAACCCTTTCATGCCCAAGGTTGTGCTGTTATATATAAAGTCCGCCAGTTCCAGGTCAAATTTCCTTAAGTCCTCAAAGCTGTTGATTTGGTGCGACTTTTCCCAGCTTCTGTCCCTTTGGAGAGCAATAGAATTGTTATCATTGTCTCCATTCCTGTCATTATTCTCAAGTTTCCTTATGAGGGCGGCAAAATGTCCTTCCCCATTCAGCTTGTGAGGCCATAGTCTGGCAGCTTTTGAAAAATCGTATATCCCGGCCGACCACTCCCTGCGGCCACCTTCTATGCCGCCGGTTTTGGGTATTTCAAGCAATTCATAACCTCCCGGGTGTTGGTCCATGAACCTTTCTATCATT
>JAEWJR010000014.1:0-9370 GCA_023386445.1 Bacillota bacterium
TTTGATGGCGCCAAGAGTTCTGATCTGTGCCGGACACCAGGCGAATATGGTTTTGAGATTATTGCTGGGAATAGAAGAAGTATAGTTGTCCTTTATTCGCCACATTGCGATAAAGGATAATTACTTACATAACAGTTTGTGGCCGCTAGGCGGCTCAAAGCCATAAATATGGCTTAGGAGGTTAATATGACTGATAAATTAATAATTGGAGGACATGAGTTCAATTCAAGGTTCATATTGGGCTCGGGAAAGTTTTCCCTTGAAATTGTAAAAGCGGTAATCGAACATGGAGAAGCGGAAATGGTAACTCTTGCTTTGCGCCGGGCCAATATGGGCGGAGAAGAAAATATTCTGGACTACATACCAAAAGAAATCACATTATTGCCGAATACTTCGGGTGCCAGAAATGCGGAAGAGGCTGTGAGAATTGCACGCCTGGCACGTGAAATCGGCTGCGGCAGCTTTGTAAAGGTGGAGGTAATACGTGATACCAGGTATTTGCTGCCGGATAACCATGAAACCGTAAGGGCAACGGAAATGCTGGCAAAGGAAGGCTTTATTGTTATGCCGTACATGTATCCAGATCTGAATACCGCAAGAGACCTGGCAAATGCGGGAGCTGCTGCGGTGATGCCGCTGGCGTCCCCCATAGGCAGCAACAAGGGCTTGAGTACCAGGGATTTTATAAAAATTATCATAGACGAAATAGATTTGCCTGTTATCGTGGATGCAGGTATCGGCCGGCCGTCCCAGGCATGTGAGGCTATGGAAATGGGGGTTGATGCTGTAATGTGCAACACTGCCGTTGCAACGGCAAATAATGTAGCCCTCATGGCGAAAGCCTTCAAGCTGGCAATCCAGGCCGGACGTGACGCATATCTGGCCGGCCCGGGAAGGGTTTTGGACCACAGGGCAGAAGCGTCAAGCCCTTTGACAGGCTTTCTGGAGGATTAGTTTGAAAGACTTCGTCTTCCAAACTAACCTGTGAATTTATGGCCGTGCGAAATATTCAAAGTATTTGCCAATACTTTGAAAGCGCACATGGCCAATTAACCTCCTTTATTCGCCTTACAGCGGATGAGGGAGTGAAGAGATTTTATTACAGTTTTGCGTCCGCTATTGCGGCTCATGGAGGTTAATATGCTGACAAAGAGAATTATTCCGTGTCTGGATGTACACGCAGGAAGAGTGGTAAAAGGTGTTCAGTTTGTTAACATTATAGATGCTGGAGATCCTGTGGAGGCTGCGGCCTTCTATGATAAAGCCGGAGCCGACGAACTGACCTTTTTGGATATCACAGCTTCCTCAGACGCCAGGAGCATAATGGTGGAGGTGGTCAGCCGGGTGGCCGAGCAGGTTTTTATTCCATTCACCGTAGGCGGCGGTATAAGAACGGTGGAGGATTTCAGACAGATTCTCAAGGCCGGAGCCGACAAGGTCGGAGTCAACTCGGGAGCACTTAAAAGGCCCGAGCTTATATCCGAGGCTGCCTGGAAATTCGGCAGCCAGTGTGTAGTGCTGGCCATAGATGCAAAGGGGCGGCCGGACGGTTCGGGCTGGGATACCTATTTGAACGGCGGCCGGGTAAATACGGGAAAAGATGCGGTTCAGTGGGCAATTGAAGCAGAAAAACTTGGTGCGGGAGAAATCCTTCTGACCAGTATGGACAAGGATGGTACGAAGGACGGCTATGATATCGAACTTACCAGAACAATATCTGAGAATGTTAAAATACCTGTAATCGCCTCGGGCGGTGCAGGCAAACTGGAGCATTTCAAAGAGGCGCTGGTTGACGGCAAGGCCGATGCAGTACTTGCAGCGTCGCTTTTTCACTTCAGAGAAATGGAAATCCGTGATTTAAAAAGATATTTGGGTAGTAATGGAATAGAAACTAGATTATAATAGATAGTTGTGTATATAATCAGCGAAACATTCCGGCGCAATGGCCGGTGGAAAAATTGAACATAAAACAAGCTTTAAGAATAAAAATGTATGGAGGCGTTATGGTGGGAAATTTAAAGGACGCAGTTAAATTTGACGATAAAGGACTTATTCCGGTTGTTACGCAGGATTATAAAACAAAGGAAGTACTCATGGTTGCATATATGAACGAAGAGGCCTTCGATAAAACCCTGGAAACCGGTAAGGTCACATACTACAGCCGCAGCCGCGGTAAACTATGGATAAAGGGGGAAACTTCAGGACATTTCCAGCTTGTCAAGTCCATAAAACTTGACTGTGACGGAGATACACTTCTCATTGAAGCCGAACAGATTGATGCGGCCTGCCATACCGGTAATAAGACCTGCTTTTTCAGAACACTTGCAGACGGTGAATGGACAGAGGAGGCACCGGAGGAGAAAGAGGAGATTTCTGCAAAAATACTTCAGGAAGTTTATGATGTTATTGTTGACAGGACAATTCACCCTAAGGAAGGTTCATATACAAATTACCTGTTTACAAAAGGCCTTGATAAAATATTAAAGAAAGTCGGGGAAGAAACGGCAGAGGTAATCATAGCTGCCAAGAATAAGTCCAGGGAAGAAATCAGATATGAAATTTCCGACCTGATGTATCATCTTATGGTTTTAATGGTTGAAAGAGGAGTAACTCTCGAAGATATATATGGTGAATTAAAAGGACGTAGATAAGTGAAAAATAATATCCTAAGTATAAGTGAATATAGAAATAATCCTGAATTTTATTTTTCAAAGGGATTAAGACTAGCTAACAAAAAAAATTTAAGCGAGGCATACCGGAACTTAACAAAGGCATTGGTGCTGGAACCTGACAACAGTGAGTATAAGTTCAATATGGCTTGCTTTTTGTCTGAACTCCAACGACCCAGGGAAGCTAACAGGCTGTTCAACGACATATTGGTAAACTTTGATCCTACAATGTTCGACTGTTTTTTTGGCCTGGGCTGCAATAGTTTTGAAGTGGGAAACAATGAAAAAGCTGCCGAATATTTTGACAAATATCTTTATTTTGATGCCGAAGGGGAATTCAGCTATGAGATTTCAGAGATGGCCTTTTATTTAAAGCTATACAGCGAAATCTCACATAACAACAAGTTTCTAAAAACATCTGCAATCAATCTTAAAAAAGCTCAGAAATACCTTCAGGAAAATAATTCTGAAAAGGCTGCCGGTTGTCTCTACAAAGCAATTCAGGCAAATCCTCTCAATTTGGAGGCCAGAAATCTGCTGACATTGGTTTTGATGGAAAAGCAGCAGTTTATCCGGGCGGAATATATCAATTCTACCGTAAATATTATTGACAATGAAAATATTTGGGGAAACTGTCTGAATATTTATCTTTTATCAAGATCAAAAAAGAATGCTGCATTTAAACGCGCCCTGGAGCTTCTTCCTTACCGTCCCATAGAAAACAGGAATGAGCTGCTTTGTGTTGCAACTGTGCTTATCATATTCAATAAAATCGAAGAACTGATTAAGTTTGTGGAAACATACGCTGTTGAGTACAGAGACCGGCTGATATATTCAATTTTAATGCTGTCGTACATAATAACCGGCAGGCGTTCAAAAGCACAAGAATTATCGGAAGTAATAAACACTTGTGCGGCAGATCATGCATCGCTGGCAGGTTGGGTCCATTATATGAATGATGAGAATAACCTGGCAGATATAACAGACAATGTTATAAAACAGTATACAAATATATTCTTGGTAAATCAGGAACCCATAAAGTTTAAATACGATGCTGGCAAGTATTATGGTCTGTTAAAGGATAATGAGCCTTATAAAGTAAAACTTCCCAAAAAATACGCACCAGTAATTGAAGGCGCTCTTGAGAACAGGGAAATAATGTATAGCAGTTTGTACAAAAAGGAGATAATCAGTATATTGAATAATGCTGCCGAAGGTTTAAAACAACCAATCGAGCCTATCAACGGAAGCTATGTTATGTATTCTGCTGCACTGGAATATTCATACTGCAGATTATTTCATATTGAAATGGATAAAGGGGAAATTATACTCAAGTATAAAATTACTTCAGGGCTATTAAATGATGCACTCAAGGTTTTAAACATATCATTCTGAATTTGTTTCAATACAAAAATTGCTCAATAAATTTATAAATGTAAAAAGTATAGAGAATTAGAGCAAAAATTGCTCAACAAATTTATTAAATACAAATAGCATAGAGAATTAGAGCAAAAATTGCTCAATAAATTTATTGAATATAAATAGCACAAGAGAATTAAAGCAATTGGAAGAGAACCATAGCTATCAATAACAAGAATGGGCTAGATGGCAGAATATAGCTAATTTTATTCAAAAAAGATATTTGATTATATTTTAGCCAATATATAATATAATAAATGTAATTAGCACTCGTTAGTAGTGAGTGCTAACAAATGTTACAAAAATTCGAGGAGGTAAAACGATGAAGATAAAACCATTAGGTGATAGAGTAGTTATTAAAATGCTCGAAAGCGAAGAAACTACCAAGAGCGGAATAGTATTGCCAGGCAGCGCAAAGGAGAAGCCACAGGTTGCTGAAGTTGTTGCTGTTGGTCCTGGAACTGTTGTTGACGGAAAAGAAATCAAAATGGAAGTTAAAGTTGGAGACAGGGTTCTTATCAGCAAATATTCCGGTACCGAAGTAAAATTTGACGGACAGGAATATACAATATTGAAGCAGGGCGATATCCTGGCAGTTGTTGAATAAAATGTGTGTCAAAGAAAGAGCGTAATAGTGTTTACCGCTCCTCGCATATCCAAAACACTGCACTAAGCAAGCGCAGCTTGCTTGTGGCTTTTAAAGAATTTAGTATTTAATTACAAGGAGGCAATAGAACATGTCAAAGGAAATAAAGTTTGGTGAAGAAGCTAGACGTGCGCTTGAAAAAGGCGTTAATCAATTAGCTGATACCGTTAAGGTAACTCTTGGACCTAAAGGTCGTAATGTTGTTTTAGATAAGAAATTCGGAGCACCATTGATAACTAATGATGGTGTCACTATAGCTAAAGAAATAGAACTCGAAGACAAGTTTGAAAACATGGGTGCACAGCTGGTTAAAGAAGTTGCTACAAAGACCAATGATGTTGCAGGCGACGGTACTACAACCGCTACTCTTTTAGCACAGGCAATAATCAGAGAAGGCATGAAAAACGTAGCTGCCGGTGCAAACCCAATGATATTAAAAAAAGGCTTACAGAAAGCAGTTGACATAGCTGTTGCCGGAATTAAGGATAACAGCCAGAAAATCAAGGGTAAGGAAGACATCGCAAGAGTTGCTACAATTTCAGCTAATGATGATGTAGTAGGAACACTTATTGCCGATGCAATGGAAAAGGTAACCAACGACGGTGTTATAACTGTTGAAGAATCCAAAACCATGGGTACAAACCTTGAAGTAGTTGAAGGTATGCAGTTTGACAGAGGATACCTCTCAGCTTATATGGTAACTGACACCGAGAAAATGGAAGCAGTTCTCGATGATCCATATATACTTATTACCGATAAGAAATTGACAAATATTCAGGATATTCTCCCTATTCTTGAACAGATAGTTCAACAGGGCAAGAAACTGTTAATAATTGCTGAAGACATTGAAGGTGAAGCACTTACAACACTTATCGTAAACAAATTAAGAGGAACCTTCACCTGTGTAGCTGTTAAAGCTCCCGGTTTCGGCGACAGGAGAAAGGAAATGCTCCGTGATATAGCAATATTGACTGGCGGAGAAGTTATAACTGAAGAATTGGGTCTCGACCTTAAGGAAACTCAGATTACTCAGCTTGGCAGAGCCAGACAGGTAATAGTTCAGAAAGAAAATACCATTGTAGTCGACGGAGCAGGAAGCCAGCAGGAAATCAAAAACAGAATTGCTTCAATCAAATCACAGATTGAAGATACAACATCTGACTTTGACAGGGAAAAGCTGCAGGAAAGACTTGCAAAGTTGTCGGGCGGTGTTGCTGTAATCCAGGTTGGTGCCGCAACTGAAACCGAAATGAAGGAAAAGAAATTAAGAATAGAAGATGCACTTGCTGCTACAAGAGCTGCTGTTGAAGAAGGTATTGTAGCAGGTGGTGGTACCGTATTGATAAATGTAATACCTGATGTTGCGAAATTACTTGAAACAACTTCAGGCGATGAAAAGACCGGTGTTCAGATCATATTGAGGGCATTGGAAGAGCCTGTAAGACAGATCGCAGCTAATGCAGGATTAGAGGGCTCAGTCATAGTTGACAAGATAAAGGCAAGCAATAAGGGTATTGGTTTCGATGCTCTCAATGAAAAGTATATTGATATGATAGAAAGTGGTATCGTTGACCCTGCAAAGGTTACAAGATATGCACTTCAAAATGCGGCATCTATAGCATCCATGGTTTTGACAACTGAAAGTCTTGTTACCGACAAACCTGAACCGGAAGCTCCGGCAATGCCAGGTGGGATGCCAGGCGGAATGGGCGGCATGTATTAGCAGTCTGTATCATCTACTTCATATATTGCCCATGGTTAAATTCTCCAGAACAATATATGTTTCAGATGTTCCAAACTACTTGGATCCAAATAAAAATAAAGAGGGTGGCAGAGCAGCAAAAGGCCATCCTCTTTTGTTTTAACTATTAAAAAAATTCTATTTTGCAATTTTTAATTTCCGGATGGATGAAATTTGTAAATAATTTTAAAATTAATTAGAAATCCTAAAAATAATACTTGATATTATTTCAGTAATTTATTATTATGTATAAAAAGCTTAAGCTTAAAAGTAAGTTTATTAGACTGTAGAATAAACTTCTCAGGAGGGGTCTACGTGGATATATTTTTAGAGAAAATTGTAAAGCGTAAGAAAACCGTGGTTGACGGAGTGGTAATTGCCAGTATAGTTTTATCTGCACTAATTGTTATAATGTTTATAGGCTCATTACCGTTTCTGTCGGCTTTTGCACCATTAATAATAGTGGGAATAGGTTATCTTGGATATGTTTTTATCAGGAACAGGAGCGTTGAATACGAGTATATTGTAACAAACGGTGATCTTGACATAGATATGATAATAGCCCAAAGGAAAAGAAAGAGAGTTTTTTCGGGAAACTGCAAGGATTTTGAGGTTGTTGCAAAAATGACCAGCGGGCAGTTCAACAATAATACCGATAGCATCAAAAAGCGCATAAATGCTGTTACTGCCATGGATTCCCCAGATGTATATTTCCTTACTACTGTAAAGGAGGGGAATAAAATGCTGGTGTTTTTTGAACCTCACCCCAAAATGATAGAGTCCTTCAAAAAATATATACCAAGGAAAGTATTTGAATAATACTAAAGTAGATAACAAGGCAGATGGCATCATTACAGCCATTTGCCTTTTAAATAATGATAAATAGTGCTGGAGCCGATTAAAACGGTATCCAGTATTTATATAATTTTATAACAAATATTTATTTCCGATCAAGGAGGATTTTGGAAAAATGGCTTATTTTTATAGTGAACCATCCAGAACATTCAGTGAATATCTTCTGGTTCCCAACCTGAGTACAAAAGAGTGTATGCCAGGGAATGTGGATTTAAAGACACCCGTCGTTAAGTATAAAGCAGGAGAAAAACCGTCTTTACAGCTTAATATACCCGTAGCCTCAGCTATAATGCAGTCGGTCTCGGACAATAATATGGCAATTGCACTTGCAAAATGCGGTGGTATTTCATTTATATATGGATCGCAAACAATAGAAAACCAGGCTGAAATGGTGAGGAAGGTAAAGAAGTACAAAGCAGGCTTTGTTGTTAGTGACAGCAATTTGAGTCCTGACAATACCCTCAGAGATGTGGTCGATATAAAAGAGAAGACAGGCCATTCCACCATAGCAATTACCGAGGATGGAACACCTACCGGCAAGCTGGTGGGTATAGTGACAAGCAGGGATTACAGGCTTAGCAGAGCATCATTGGATCAAAAAATTCATGAGTTTATGACTCCTTTTTCACAATTGATTTACGGACAGGAAGGAATAACTCTTAAAGAAGCAAATGACATGATCTGGGAGCACAAATTAAATTGTCTGCCTATAATTGATAACGAACAAAAGCTGGTGTACCTGGTATTCAGAAAAGACTATGACAGTCACAAGGAAAATCCAAACGAATTACTGGATCAAAGCAAGCGCCTTATTGTGGGGGCAGGCATTAATACCCGGGATTACAAGGAAAGAGTTCCCGCTTTGGTTGATGCCGGTGTTGATGTGGTATGTATTGACTCCTCGGACGGATACAGTGAATGGCAGTCCGACACCATCAGATGGATAAAAGAGACCTATAATGGTGAAGTTAAGGTGGGTGCAGGTAATGTAGTGGACAGAGAAGGTTTCAGATACCTGGTAAATGCCGGAGCCGATTTTATAAAGGTAGGTATCGGAGGAGGTTCAATCTGTATCACTAGAGAGCAAAAAGGTATAGGCAGAGGCCAGGCTTCATCTGTTATTGAGGTCTCTGCTGCCAGGGATGAATATCTCAGGGAAACGGGTATATATGTTCCAATATGTTCCGACGGCGGGATAGTACATGATTATCATATTGTACTTGCACTTGCCATGGGAGCGGACTTTGTAATGCTTGGAAGATATTTTGCCAGATTTGATGAAAGCCCCACAAGAAAAATAAAAGTTGGCGGGAATTTTGTTAAGGAATATTGGGGTGAAGGTTCAAACCGTGCAAGAAACTGGCAAAGATATGATATGGGAGGAGACTCAAAGCTTGGCTTTGAGGAAGGCGTAGATTCATATGTGCCTTATGCTGGAAAACTCAAGGATAATCTTGACACCACCATACACAAGGTAAAATCTACCATGTGCAACTGCGGTGCACTTTCGGTTTTCGATCTTCAGCAAAAGTCAAGACTTACACTTGTATCGGCTACCAGTATCAAGGAAGGCGGAGCTCATGACGTTATCCTGAAGGATAAGGAATTGTCGTCATCATGATTTATATAAACAATTAAAGTTAGGTCTAAAAAAATGTACCATGCATATTCTAATATATATCTTGAGTAAAAATTGTACTTATGCCAAGGACAAAAATATTGGATTATACAGGATGCATAGGTTATAATTGCCTGTAAAATATTGGTGAATGGCTTCTTGACATTATTTTATATGTAATTTATAATTAGTTAGCAATATAGCTGACCTACGGCTTAAAATTTTTTCTATATTGTGAAATATGATGGATATTACAGCATGATTATGGAGATAAGATAACAGGATGCTTTTAATTGTGCTAGGTTAGCAGAAAAAATTAACGGTAAAGGAGAGGGCTTCAAATGTCAGCAAAAGAAGTCGTTTTAACCTACGAAGGCTTAAAAAAATTAGAAGAAGAATTGGAATTCCTCAGAGGAACAAAA
>JAEWJR010000062.1:0-32215 GCA_023386445.1 Bacillota bacterium
AATGGATTGCTCCCAAAGTACATGCTGAATTTTGCACGGCTCATCACAGGTGTTTTGGCTGTCGCACAACACTTGACCTCCTGTCTCGGGTTGCTGCTCAAATCGGCTTCCTGCCGATTTGTCAGCTAAAACACCTGTGTTTCACCTGCAACTTCGGGCATGTACTTTTAATTGAGCACCATTTATTGAAGTTGTACTCGCGCACTATAAACAGTAGTAAATCACATATTTTAAATGTCCAATTTTGTGCTGCTCCTCTTAAACTCAAATTTTAAATTTTGAAACATATACCTTCAGATTATCGGATGCATCTTTTGAATTCCGGGATATCTGAACTACTTCATTTCCCTTATCAAGAATTTCGGAGGCTTTGATAGCTATATTTGTTGTGCCTTCAGCTGCTTCACTTGTAGAAATGGTGATTTCGTTTATGGCCTTTATCATATTGTTAATGGAAACCAGAAGTTCTTCCGAGGTTGAACTGAAGTCCAGCACCAATTCATCGATATGTGTTGCATCCTTGCTGTATTGTTCACTGGTTTCCAACTGACTGTTATAATCTGTGATTACAGTATTTTCAACAAAGGATAAAATGTTTTTGGAACTGTTGACCAGATTTTCTACAGCGCCGAGTACGTTACTGGTAACACCCTGGATTTCTCCTACAGCTTTTTTGGAATCTTCGGCCAGTTTCCTGATTTCATCTGCTACCACAGCGAAACCACGCCCTGCTTCACCGGCTCTGGAGGCCTCAATGGCAGCATTTAGAGCCAGCAGGTTAGTCTGACTGGTAATCTGCATGATGGAATCCGATAACATACGGATCTGCTCAATTGACTTACTCTGTTCGATGGCCTGTGTAAGTTCGGTGTTAGTTGATTTATAGATATCATATGCATAATCCTTTGAGTCTTTGGCAGTTGTCTTTAATGCAATTGCTCTGGAGCTGATTTCCTGAGCCGCAAAGGAAGTCTCCTGTGCTTTTTTGGCTATATTCTCCACCGCAGACTCTATTTCGTGGGAGGTAGCATTCATTTCCTCCATTGTTGCCGCAGTCTGCTGCATGCCGGCTGAGAGCTGCTCTGTTGTGGCTGAGACATCCTCAATATTCCCATTCAGATCTGAAATCCTGCTCACGGTATGAAGCATGGCTTCATTGATTTTAGCCGATTCGTCCATAACCGATTTGATTATTCCCTGGACGGATTGCTGCATCTGGTTGGAAGCCCTGGATATTTCGCCGAGCTCACCCTTCAATTTCAAGCTGCTGTCATCAAGTCTGTGGCTGAAATCCCCATCTGAAAACTTATTCAGCTGGACATTTATTTTTCGTATTGACTTACTCAACACATGCCCTATGTTAAAAGCAAGAGCTGAACCGACGAGAAGAGCAAGAATTATAATAATTGCTATTGTTCCGACAATATTAAATATCTGTTTGTCTACAACAGTTTTTTCAACTCCGACAAACCACATACCTATTATTTTTCCTGTTGAATCCTTAAGAGGAGTGTAATACGTAAATACATTCTTATTTGCAACCAGGGCGGCACCGTGAAAATCTTTCCCATCTTTTAAGACGGTATTAACGACTTCCTCGGAGGCTTTGGTACCTGTTGCCCTTGATCCGTTTTCCAAAGGCACGTTTGTCGATACTCTGGTATCATTCATAAATATAGTTGCCAGATATCCGCTTTCCTTTTGGATGGTGTCAACAAATTCTGTAGAGTCATTGATTTTTTCATTTCCCTTAAAGAGTATTCCGTCTTTAATATTCCAGTCTCCGGTAAATCTTTCATCAAAGAAAGCCAGAGATAAATTCGCATTTTTTTCGATGTTTGTTTGATAATTTTCAGTAATTATTCCTGACACTTTGAAATAAACAAGGAAAAAAATTGTGAGAGCAAAAAGCAACAAGATACCTGTAAAAGATACAATCAATTTTGCCTTGATTTTCATAAAATCATCTCCTCATATTGGTATACTCTTCCTTATCCTGGGGATTTCTTTAACAACTATAAAATACCCGTGCAATGATACATGATAACATAAAAATTAATAGAAAAAGTAAAAAAATAAGCTAAAATGTTGAAATATCCCGAAAATCAAGTTTTGTTGATATAAGTTTATCGTCCTGACGCTCATAATTTTTATAGGAACAAAGTCCTGACTTATCCGGGATTTTTTGAAAATTTAGGTATATTGTAATGAAACTTTAATAATAAATATCCAAAAAAAGCCGATATAATAAGCATATACATAAAATTTGATTAACACAGAGGTCAAATAAATGAATCTTTTTCAATCTTTAAATTTCAAAAAGAAATCTGGATCCATTTCAGGATCAATCAGTAAATTGATAGCTTTAACTGTCAGCGCTGCAATCTTGATCCAGTCAGGTTTTGTACTTGCTGCAGTTGGTAATGAACCTACGGTAAATTCTTATTCGGCCACTCAAAACGGACAGGCTGTGATAAATAACCTTAAATATACGGATATGAGTAAAGCTGCATATGATTTAAAGGATGCTGTTTACCAGAACGGTGCGCTGGATTTGTTAAAGGGCTTTGGAAATACACAGTTCAATCCCAATGGGACTGTATCCAGGGAAATGGCTTTGTACCTGGCATATATGGCGGCCAACAGAGTACAGGACATTACTGCTCTGGGACAGGCCCTGAATGCAGCCAGACCTGCAGGACAGAAAAAAACAAGTCTCCAGGCCGTACTGTATGACGGAAGTCTTCAACTGGCAGCCAATGAAGGTCTTATAACTCCACAGAATCTTGCAAATGCTCTGAATGCTGATCAAAGCACCCTGGCAGCAGGTGATTTCAGAAGAAGTTCAGCAGTACAAAGACAGGAATTTGCCACCTGGCTTGCAAAGGCACTGATGCTGCCGCCGGCATATGAAGAACAGGAGTTGTTTAATAACTTCACAGATTGGAACAGTTCCGTTGCCGAAAACGTACCGTACATAGAAGCTATCCTGCAAAACAATATAATGAGCGGTGACGGAAAGGGGAAATTCAATCCCACTAAGGCTGTGACCAGGGAGGAGGCAGCAAGGATTCTTAAGAATGCCGAAAATATCATATTGCCTCTGAAGAGTATGGAAAAGCGAACGGCTACCATAGAGGACATCCAGAAAACAAATGATACCTCAAAGGGTTACAGAATAGATTTTACTTCGTTTATTGTAAGAAATTCGGACGGTTTATTGGAAGAACTCATAACTGAAACACGTTATCAGTCTCCCCCCACTACGTCAAATGAACAGACAGGAAAAGTCCAGGCCTCATTCAAGACCGAAATACCTGTTTATAAAAACGGAACAATTACAGATTCTCTGAGCCTGAAAAAGGGCGATCGTCTGGAATACATAGTCGGATTGGAAGACAAGGCTGTAAGGTATGCCAGAGTATTGTCAAACAGCGCTGAAATGAGCTATGTGCCAGCTATTGTCAATAGTGTCGGTACTACCGGCAGAACCATAAACTACACTCCGCTTACACAGACTATCAAGTACCCGGATCAGGATATCTCGAATCCTGTCAAGAAAACTTTAAACGGAAACATTGTTTATGAGAACCATTCATATTCCAGTAATATTTTAAATGCAATAACCAAAGCTCCTGTAGATATGACTTCTATAAAACCTGATATGGTGGTAGTAGTGGGTATCCAACAGAATGTTGTAAAAGAGATAGCACCGGTCACCGTAAAGAAGCCGCGTGAGGCAGGTCTGGCATCAGGTATTGTTGAAGAAAACAATCCTCAGCTGGGCTATCTGTCCATGTATAAAGTGGACGGTTCCGGCCCGTTGGAGCTCTCAACACTGAGAATTTTCAACTATGCCGATCCGAACAGTGTTGAAGTGTATAAAAACCACGAACCAGCCGGCCTGGAGGATATTGAACCGGGGGATACCGTATTTGTAAGAATAGATGATACAGGAGCTGTTTCTTCAATCAGCAGTGTTGACAATTATTCGGTACGGTATGGAAAGGTTATTTCCAGAAAGATTAATTCAATTACCGTTGAAACAGATAAAGGTGTTTTGCAGTACAATACCGACGGAGTCAATGTCATTAAAAGCGGAAAGCTGTCGAAGCTGACCCAGCTGAAGGACGGCGACAGAGTAAAACTGCTGATAAATGAGGCACCCAATCTGACAAGGCTGAAGGAGATAACTATTGAGGGTGGAGACAAGCTCGTTGCAAATATATACAAGGGCAATTTTAAAAGCTTTAACAACCTTTCAAATCAAATTGTTTTAATGGACCCATGGGTATTCAGAAAAGGCACCTGGGTAAAAGATGAAACAGAGCCGCTGAAGACATTGAAGCTCGGGGATGATTTCACTGCATATTATGGGGGTACCACTCAGCCTGTTAAGAATTTAAACAAATACTTGAACGGGTCTGTGGTATATATCGTAAGCGAGAACGATTACGGCAACACTGAAAATGTTGTAATGGCAAACTTTACTGATGAAAAAGAGGTATCATATAATGACAGGGTATATACTGCCGGTGCCAGCAAGTTTACATTACAGCAGGCGCAGACAAGTATTTCATATGACAACGGCACTATTGTTGTCAAGGATGGCAGACTTGTACAGGGAAGCAGTGTAACTGCCGATGATTACACCTATGTTGTTGCAAACAGAGATGCCGACAGCGGAATTCTGGTGGCGGGAGTGGTATCAATAGAGAAGAGAGCAGGTGCTGATACCTTGCAGCTTTTCAGAGGAAGAATTTCCGGCATAGATGAGTACAAGAGTGTTACGCTGCAGTCCTATTCAAAGCTTAACGGTGTAAACTGGGATTTTGCCAACACTCCCATAACCTTTACATTGAATTCCAATACAAGAATCACCGATACCAGTGGTATAGTCGGCCAGGGTGACTTTAACAGCTATAACGGTACGACTACCTTTAAGAACAGAACTGTTTATGTACTCAGTGACGGAACCAATGCTGTTGAAATAAGTACCGCCCCATACGGAAATGCAAATATAACCGGTACTGTTATTACAGCTTCGGGGGCCACATATGATGAGAATGGCAAGGTTCTCACTCAGCCCACAGCCATAGAGCTCAGGAATGTTAAATATTATAATACTTCTACCAAGCTTTATGTGAATATGGCAGACAGCAAGTTCAATCTGCCGGTTAATTCATTTATAATAAGGAACAATACCAGAATTCAGCCTTCAGAGCTTAAGAAGGGTGATAAAGTAAGAGTATTAAAGAAGGATACTGCTGTTACCGGCGATGCATATATAATAATAGTTGAAGAATAGACAATAATCAGGTGGAGGTCAGGTATTTTGCATAAATTATATGAAGGATCAAAAATTGAAAAATACAAGAGACATGGAAAAGCCGGAAGGCGGGCTGTAATAAGTGCGGTACTGTCAGCTGCCATCTTGTTGTCACTGAGTCCCGGCAATATTTATGCACGACAGGGAGACAGCGGTTATGAAGGAGGAATCTCCTCAGGAGAAACTCCGAGTATGACCAATCTGTCCTCCACAAGCAAGTACGAATTCCAATATCAGGAACCGTGCTTTCTCACGGGAGTACCTGTAATACTGAGCGGTACGCTGACCCTGTCCAAAAAGCTTAAAGACGATACCAGGACTAAAACACAGACTTTGACCAGTACATATACCTATTCACTCAAAAACGGTACACAAAATACTCTGTCCAGAAAGCTTATATTTGTTACCACAATAACACCTAAAGACAACGGGCAAAAAGTGGAATCCACTCAGCTGACTTCTGCAACGGAAAATATAAAAGTTGGTGGTACCAGCTTTATAATTTCATCAGTCGATGATTATGAACTTACAAAGTCGATTCTCAACGATATAAAGCCTGCTGTTAACTACTACTCAGGCGAGATAATGAGCAAAAAAAGATATAGAATTGGTACGGCGATAACAGGCTCGGATTATGTTGTTATTAACTCCACCACCAGCTATACCGGCTATGACCAGTACTGGAGCTCTGCCGAGACTCAGATAATCAAGCAGACAATAGAACAGCAGAGAACCGGAAAAGCTCCTGTTCAGGTCGGAGATATATCAATGGAGGTTTCAACTACTACTAAAAAAGCGTTGCAATACTATGAAAATCTGCCTGAACAGTCAAGTATTGCAGGCGGATATGTCCAGACACAGGCAAATGAAAACGTACTAAAGTTTACTGCTGATCTTAGCGAGTTGGACAGTAAAAAAAATCCGACAACGAAGGTTGTCAAACACACTGACAGTTTTAAGCTTGAAAGCTTTCCGACTTCCACAAGAATGGTTTCTCCAAACCTGAATCAGATCAGAGGCCATGCTTCGGAGGAAAACATTGCTTTATTGTTCGGACTTGAAGCCTTTAAAAATCCGGCAGCATTTGATCCGCAGGAATATATCAGCAGGGCTGAGTTTGTTGACGCTTTCCTGAAGGTGGCACCTGCAGTGCCTCTGGATCCTGCCTTCAAACCTAAGAAAACACCAACCAGGAATACAAAAAAAGTAGAGGTTATATCACCTTTTTCAGATGTTGCAACCAGCAATGCTTATTTTACAAGTATCGATGATGCGGTAAAAAGAGCGATAATCTCCGGTAACGGAAAAAGCAAATTCAGGCCGGACGAACTTATTACAGTTGCCGAAGCTGTGGCAATGATGGTCAATACCCTCGGACTCAACGGTCTGGCACCAAACCCCGTCCCTGTTACCGGCTTCAGGGACAACGACAAGATACCCTCCTATGCAAGAGGTCCCATGTATGTAGCAGAGAGACTGGGCTTGATTTCAGGAGACGCAAAGGGCTATATATACCCCGAAAATAAAATAACCAAGGCAAGGTTTGCAGATATGATGAGAACATATATCGACTATATGGGCAAGGATTTACGAAAAGAGTATATGGAAAAGCTGATAAGCTATTAGCCGATTGCTCATAAAGTACATGCCTGAAATTTGTACAGCTAATTTTGAGACAGTCCCGGGGAACTAACAGCTACAGCTAACAATTGTCAATTATACAGATTACAACATGGGAGAGGACTGAGCTAATGATCAAATCAACAAGATTTACGGCGGTTATACTGACGCTGGTTATTATATTTACCGCTTTTACAACCGGTACTTTTGCTGCTGAATCACAGGTAACCCATCAAACACAGTTTACCGATACCGATCAGGCCGAATATCTGGAAAGTGTCAGAGAGCTTGTCAGGCAAAAATACAACGGGCAAATTCCTGAAGAGGACCTGAAAAAAGCCGCAACATTGAAAGATATATTTGATACCCTGGATGATTATTCCGAATTTATGACCCCGGAGGAATTCGATGCGTTTCTTTCAAGTCTATCGGGTTCTGTAGAGGGTATAGGTATTCAACCTGCTCTTCTGGAAAAGGAGAAGTACATAACTGTAATTAAAGTTTTCAAGAATTCGCCAGCCTTCAAGGCAGGAATGCTCACTGGAGACCAGATTGCAGAGGTGGATGGGAAATCCGTGGCAGGACAGTCGCTTGAGGATGTGACAGACAAAATTAAAGGCACCGCAGGCACTAAAGTTAAGCTGGGATTGATACGGCAGGGCTCAAAGGACCTTGTAAGAGTGGAGCTGACAAGAGCTAAAGTAGATGTTCCTTCGGTACACTATGAAATAAGAGGGAATATCGGATATATACTGCTTGACTCCTTTGGTGAAAATACATACAGCGGAGTGGATGAAGCCCTCAGATTATTCGACGGCAAAAATATTACCAGAGTCGTACTGGATTTGAGAAATAACGGCGGCGGATATGTGGATCAGGCGGTGAAGGTGGCAAGGCGTTTCGTACCGGAAGGGCTGATTACAACGCTGGATTACAAAGAAGAAGGAATAAATGATGAGTCATACTATTCCACCCTGGCCGAGTCTAAGTATAAGCTGGCTGTTCTGGTAAATGAAAATTCTGCAAGTGCCTCGGAAATTCTGACCGGTGCCATAAAGGATACAAAGGCCGGAGTGATAGTGGGGACAAAGACTTTCGGCAAGGCAAAAGTACAGACTTTTACCCCTGTTCTAAGCCTTGAGGCTTTTGAAAGCCTGAACAGGGATAATGAAACCAAGTCGGTTAATGCAAATAAATTTATTTATATGCTTGATGATACGCAGCTTGCAGGCTGGGCCAAAATGACCACCGGTTTGTACTACACTCCCAATGGGGATTGCATAGACCTTAAGGGTATAGAGCCAAATGTGAAGGTTACCGATCAGAAACCGACCGGGAGCAACATGCCGGTAAACCTGATTAATCCATTGACTTTGACGGTAAAGCCAAAACCAGGATCAAAGTATTTTGATGTATATAACGCAGAACATATATTAAAGCTTTTGAAATATAATGTGGATGAGCCGGATATGATTCTTGACAATAAGACCGTTGCCGCTGTAAAGAAATTCCAGAAGGATCACAAAGTTTACAGTTACGGCGTATTGGATTATTGCACTCAAAAGCTTTTGAATGACCGGCTCGCAGCTATGAAGGTGATCAAGGATCCGGTTTATTCAAAGGCGGCGCAGCTGATAAAGTAATAAGAAAATAGGGATAAGTACAGGATAAAAATAAGGGGAGTACCGAAAAACTGCTTAAAAAAGTAGTTATCGATACTCCCTTTTTGCAGTGCACATTTAAGTTATGCTGTAAATTATTATATCGGAAATGTATAAAAATGCAAAAAGAAATATTGATTATTTTATATCAATAAATTACAGCGGACAACTAATTATAACAAGGATTAATACGTTAATTTACTAAATTATGTAAAATCTTTGATGTTTGGAACGGGAAATGGCGAAGGTTTTGATTTTACAAAATTTCGGGGAGGAGTATAATTTCAAATTAGCAGGAATAAATTAACAAATATTTTAATATCTATGTGAGGTGCGGCAAATTTGGATTATGATTTATGAAAATGGAGTAAATTGGTATGCAGTGTTTGTAGCTACAGGTGAAGAGGATAAGGTCAAAGCCAGAATAAATTTCAGGATGCAGGGCCGGCTAAGGGCAATAGTTCCAAAAAGAAGGTTAAAGGAACGGAAGGATGGCAAATGGGAGGATAAAATCAGGACACTCTTTCCTGGATATATTCTTTTAAGTGGGTTAATCAGTGATGACATTTATGATTTAGTACGAGATATACCCGGAGTTATCAGGTTCCTGAGAGATAAGGACGGTCCGCTGCAGATTCATAAAAGTGAAATTGAAGTTATAAGCAGGCTGACTTGTGACTGTGAAATTATCGGGTATTCCAGAGTATATGTTACAGGCGAAAAAGTAATGGTTATTGATGGGCCGTTGTATGGCATGGAGGGCTCCATCAAGTCCATTGATAAAAGAAAGGGCAGAGTTAAAGTACTGCTCAATCTAATGAATGAACAGAGGCTTGTAGAACTTAGTGTAGCATTGGTTCAATCGGCGTAAGGATTCCGGAAAAACCTTTTGCTGTTTCGGCGTGGAAGGTAAATATGGGGGATATATTGAGTAAATTATGTAACGGAACAGGATTTCCTGTTCAGGATGGCGAAGCACGCAATTTTCAGAAATTTGATGATGGATAGTATACCAATTTCTACAGGGCACATAACAACGGAGGACAATATGGAATTAAAAAGGTTTTTACATACTTTTATAAGAATGATCTGGCTGATTATTTTACTGGGTGCAATCGGTCTGGGAACAACCATATATATGTATGGCTATAGGGCTGCACCTGTCTATGCTGCGGATACAAAGATATTTACACTTTCGAAAGGCAGTCCCGATAAAATTCAGGATAAAATAGATTATCAGGACATTCTTACCAACAGGCAGTTGTCAAACGATTATCAGTATATTATCAAAAGTAAAAAGGTCATTGAAATGTCATACGGCAAGTTAAGCGACATGAAAATAAGCCTGGATCAGCTGAAAAGCATGATAAGCGTGAGTTCACAGGATAATTCCAGCATAGTTGTCATAAGAGCAGTTTCAGTTGATGCCGAAGAAGCCAGAAAGGTATCACAAACTGTTTCAAACAGCTTTATTTCAACTCTTGAGGAACTGACAAAGACCGATATAGTCGGTATTATAGATGAACCTGAGCTTCCTTCAACTCCGGTACAGCCGGATAACTTAAAGCATATATTAATGGGTCTGCTGATTGGTATTGGTACAGCAGTAATAATAATTTACATTGTGGATTTTTTTGATACCAGAATAAGGTTCGCAGAGGACATAGAACATTTTACAAAACTTCCGATGCTTGCAGTCATACCAAAGTACAGTATAAATTCAACAGAGCACTAGGTACAAAGCTATTATTCGAAAAGGAGATTGATTTATGCAGACAAAGGTTTTTACCGGGACAGCCCAGGACAACAATATGCTTATGCACGCGTACTCCATACTTATCAGTAAACTGTATATGCTTGAAAAAGATAAGAGCTTTAAAACCTTAACCATCACAAGCTGTAATCCCCAGGAAGGAAAAACTACTTTCTCTACAGCACTTGCAATAGCTTTGTCAGAAATCGGCAAACGGACTTTATTGGTCAACCTGGACTTAAGAAAAAAAGATACGTCTGGTAAAATGCCATATCATACAATAACGTATGGTATCTCCAATTATTTAAAAGGGGATGTGGAACTTAGTGATGCCCTGTGCAAGACAAATGTTGAAAACCTGTATTTCCTGGATACAGGGAAGTACTTTGGTGACCCTGTAGCACTGTTATGTTCTGAAAAATTGAGCTTTTTTCTTGAAGTAAGCGGCAATGAGTATGATTATGTAATAATTGATACTCCTGCTCTGGAATGTAACACTGATGCACTTGTTATTTCGGAAAAGTCGGATGCCACAATCCTGGTTGCAAAAATGGGTCATACTACGATTAAAGATATCAGAAAAGCTCAAAAACAATTAAATACAATAAATGCAAATGTATTAGGGATAGTTCTTAACCAATCCAGTAAGAAATTTTATAAAAAGTTATTCTCGGCATCAAATTATTTCAAATATGGGAAACCGGCGTTGTGCAAATCTGTTTAAGATAACAGGGGCAGAGGGAGAATATAAATGTCTAGAAGAAATGCTGTAGCAATCATCATCATAGCTGCCATAATTGTTTTATTTTTTTTATATAGAATTAAATTTGGGGGTTCGGTACATTATTATGTCAGTAATAATGGAGATGATAAAAATTCCGGCCTGAGCAGGAAGTCTCCGTGGAAGAGTCTTGAAAAAGTTAACAATTATACTTTCAAGCCGGGGGCTACCATTTGCTTTAAAAAAGGTGATGTATGGAGAGGCCAGCTGGTTCCGCAAAGCGGAAGCATAAAACATAATATAAGGTACACCAGCTACGGAACGGGTAAAAACAAGCCCGTAATATTGGGGTCTATAGAAAAAAGCAATGAGAATAACTGGGAGCAGGTTGCTTCGAATATTTGGAAAACGACAGCAGGGGAATTGGATATAGGAAATATCATATTTGATAATTCTCTGTGTGGTCAAAAGGTTTGGAAGGAGAGTGAACTAAAAAGTCAGGATCAGTTTTTCTATGATGCCGAAAAAGATAGTGTCCTATTGTTTTCATATGAAAACCCCTCAAGAAAATATAATAGCATAGAATGTGCAGTAAACAGATATATTATAAATCAATCCGATAAGAGTTATATTACATATGAAGGTCTGGCACTGAAATACGGAGCGGCACATGGTATTGGCGGCTATAGTACACATAATATCACCGTGAGAAATTGTGATATCAGTTATATTGGGGGCGGGGAGCTTTTGGCGGATGGAAGACGGATCAGGTACGGAAATGGGATTGAGTTCTGGGGGGAAGCCTATGATAATCTTGTTGAAGGCTGCAATATATGGGAGATATATGATGCAGGAGTAACCAACCAGAACAGCGGAGAGATAAAAAAACAATACAATATTACATACAGAAAAAATAAGATCTGGAACTGCGAGTATAGCTTTGAATACTGGAATTCACCCGCAGGATCATATACGGGTAATATTCTGTTTACTGAAAATACCTGCAGCAATGCCGGCGGGGGGTGGGGGCACAAGGAAAGGCCGGATCCCTCAGGTGTTCATATATGTCTGTATCCAAACACAGCACAGGTCGACAAACTGATTATTACAAATAATACAATGCAGGATGCAAAGTTTTTCATTATATATGTAGATGCCGGATTTAACGGAGCTGACGGCTTAATGTTTTCGAAGAATAAGTATTATCAGGATAGTGAGAAATTATTTTGTTTTTGGAAAGGAGAAAAATACTATCCTGGAAACTTCAATCTTTATATCAGCAGTCAAAAGCAGGATAAGGGCTCAATAATCAATAAAGGGGCAAAATATGAATAGTTTATACTATGAACGGAACAGAAATAAGTCGTTCTTTCTCTTTATGGGCATAACACTGCTACTGCTGTATCAAGATATGCTGCAGCAGTATTTTACAGTGTTCAGGTCAATTGATGAATTTATCGGAGTTGCATTGCTGCCCGCGGTTTTTATTTTGTATATTTATAAAAATAAAAGATTGTATAAGGAAGAGCAGATCATCATTCTTTTATATATGATTTTTGTGTTAACCGGCATAATTTCGTCCATGGTTTATAAATTTCAAGACTTAACTGCAGCAATATCCGATTTCATAATAGTATCCAAATTTTTGGGAGGATACTTTTTTGCAAGGATATGTTTCGGTGATGTCATATTGGTAAACTTTAAGAAGCACATACGGGTAATTTTCATGGTAATATCGGCTATTACATTCTCTCTGACAATTTTGGATATTGCATTTAATATTTTCCCCAAAGGGGATAAAAGATATTTTATGTACTCTGAAAAACTTTTTTTTAATCACCCGACGTATTTAGCCTTATTTTGTGTAGTTGTACTTTCATACTTAACCCTTGTATTTGAAAACAAGTTGACTGATTACATTTTTGTATTACAAATTTTATTTGTATGCGCCAGTACCTTCAGGGTAAAAGCCATCGGGATGATACTTGTTTATCTCATTTTTTTACTTCCGGTAAAAAAACTTAAAAATTTCAAAGTTATAATCATCCTGGCAGCAGTAATAATAGCAATTTTTTGTATAATACCTCAAATTAATGTATATTATTTCGACAGCGGAGACAGTCCTAGGAATCTGCTTACTTCAACCGGTTTTAAAATTGCAAATGAGTATTTTCCAATTGGCTCGGGTTTTGGTACATTTGGGTCTTATATTTCAGGGGCGGTTTATTCTCCTCTATATGATATATATAATCTGAACAGTACCTGGGGACTGACAAGGAATAATCCTTTTTTTATTTCTGATACTTTTTGGCCAATGATTATTGGACAATTCGGATACGCCGGATTATTTCTGTTTACCCTTATAATCATACAATTTTTCTTGTTAATAAAGAAGCTGCATAAAATTAATTTAAATATTCCGCTCTTTTGTTTGATTCCTTTTGTTTATTTGCTGATATCCAGTACTTCGGAATCAAGTTTTGCTAATTACTACAGTGTAAATCTTTTTATGATTATAGGAATAGCTGTAAGCCAGACAAGCATGCCTGAAACGGCAGCTGAGTGTCATTACTGTTATAATGATAATTTCCCAATAATACAGGAAAGGTGATTTGAAAATGCCCAGGATAAGTATAATTGTCCCAGTTTATAATGTGGAACAATTTTTAAGACGATGTATGGATAATATACTGGCTCAGACATTTCAGGATTTTGAGGTTGTACTTGTGAATGACGGATCAACCGATGATTCCGGAAAAATTTGCAGGGAATATGCAGAGAAGGACCCCCGTATTGTAATTATCGAGAAAAAAAACGGCGGACTTTCGTCTGCCAGAAACGCCGGTCTGGATGCTGCAAAAGGTGAATACATCGGATTTGTGGATTCAGATGACTACATAGCTCCGGATATGTACGAATTTTTGTATAAAAATCTTGTAAAATATAAGGCCGACATTTCCATATGCTCATTTTATTTTGCATATGGTGATGGGCGTACTCGCCATACAAAGCCCGAGGGAATATGCAGATGCATGGGCAAGGAGGAGGCCATCAAAACTCTGTTGAGTACAAAGCAATTTGAAAACTACGTTTGGGATAAGCTTTATAAAAAAACTCTTTTTGATGAAATAAGATTTCCTGAAAATGAGCTGTTTGAGGATATTGCCATAATGTATAAACTTTTGGACAGTTCAAAAACCGTAATATATGAGAGTAAGCCCAAATATTATTATGTCCAGAGAGCCGGGAGCATTGTAAACTCAGGTTTTAATATAAAAAAGCTGCAGTTCGTTGAACAGTGCAGAAAGATCGTTGATTTTTCCAAAAGCAGGGGAGGGCTTTATGACAGAGAATCACAGACATATTTGGCAGTGTGCAGCCTGTGGCTTATATATGAAGCCGGGATATGTAAAAACAAATACCCTCAGATTCTTGATAAATTAAAGGCCGACGTTTTAAATTATTACAGTGTAGCTATGCAAAGCCGGTCTGTGAGGAAGTCGGAGAAGTTTGCCCTATATCTCCTGAAGTGCGGAGTGAGTATTAAGTTTATATGCCGGCTTCATTTGATTTCAAAAAAGCTTTATACAGGGTTGCAGGGTTACCTTTATAAAATTAAAAATCTGTCGGAAATATGGAAGTGGAGGGAGTTTAGTATGAGGAAAGCTACATTATACGGTTCCATAATCATAACTTATCGCTGCAATGCCAAGTGCAACATGTGTGATTGTTTCAGGGACCCGAGCGAACCGGAGGAAGAATTGGGACTGGATATAATCAGAAAACTCCCTGAAATGTCATTTGTAAATATTACCGGCGGTGAGCCATTCATACGAAAAGACATTAATGAAATTGTCGGTGAACTTTATAAAAAAACAAAAAGAATTGTTATATCAACTAACGGCTATTTTACTGACAGAATACTGCAATTGTGCCGTGAATACCCCAATATAGGAATACGTATCAGTATTGAGGGACTTGAAAAGGCAAATGACGAGATCAGGGGAATACCAGAAGGCTTCAAGAGGGGGTATGGAACCCTGAAAAAGCTGGTAGCAGAGGGGCATAGAGATGTAGGCTTCGGATGTACGGTACAGGAAATGAATGCAGAGGACCTTCTTCCTCTATACGATTTGTCTGACGAACTGGGAATGGAGTTTGCTACAGCTACTTTACATAATTCTTTTTATTTCAGAAAGACTGATAACAAAATAGAGGATAAGTTTAAGGTGGTAAAGGCATTTGAAGATTTGATAAATAAAATGCTAAAATCAAGCTCTCCCAAAAAATGGTTCAGAGCATATTTTAATCACGGTTTGATCAATTACATTTACGGCAATATGCGCTATTTGCCCTGCAATATGGGAAGCAACGGCTTTTTTGTCGATCCGTTTGGTGATGTGCTGCCCTGTAACGGGAGTGCGGAAAAAATGTCAATGGGGAACCTGCAGGAAAAAGAGTGGGATGAAATATGGAATTCACCAAAAGCTGAAGAAGTGAGAAATATGGTGAAAAGATGTCCAAAAAACTGCTGGATGATAGGAAGTGCAGCACCCGCAATGAAACAGAAAATCTGGATACCCGCCTTATGGGTGTTGAAACATAAACTGGCTGGCGGATACAGTTTGAAGGAAAATGCTTTCTTAGACCTGGATGAAGACAGGTCTAAAGAGGAATATGCTAAAAAATCATATACTGCTTAATTTCTTGGGAGGGCTTAAAAATTGATTGATATTATCTCAAATATTATTTCAAAACTTAAGGGTGAAAAATATGAGGTCGACAGGGGAATGGATGCTGCCGATATTGCCGGCATATTGTTTGACCGGGGCATGCAGGTTCTGAGAGGATTTATTAAAAGAATAGGAATAAAGAAATGTAAAGGAATGCTGTTTTGCGGAAAAAAGGTAAAAATAAAAGGTAAAAATAAGCTTTACTTAGATAAAAACATAATCCTGGGAGATTATGTTTTTATTAATGCATTGAGCAGAAATGGTGTCAGGCTGGGAAGAAATGTTTCAATAGGACAAAATAGCATTATTGAATGTACGGGGGTTATCAGAGAATTGGGAGAAGGTATTGAAATTGGAGATAATGTTGGCATATCTCCGAATGCTTTTATTGCTGTCAGAGGCAGTATAAGTATTGGTAAAAATACTATTTTTGGACCCGGTGTGAGCATTCATTCGGAAAATCATTGTTTCAGTGACAGGTACAGGCCAATCAGAACCCAGGGAGCGACAAGAGAGGGTATCAAAATAGGGAAAGACTGCTGGATAGGGTCAAAAGCCATTATTCTGGATGGTGTGAATATAGGAAACGGGTGTATTGTTGCTGCCGGTGCAGTTGTAAATAGAGATGTACCGGATTACGCAGTTGTAGGAGGAGTTCCGGCAAAATTTTTAAAATACAGGGGAGTAATAAATGAGAATATTAGTTGTCAACAAGTTCCTGTTTAGTAAAGGTGGCAGTGAAACATACATATTCAAGCTTTTCAACCGGATGAGAGAACTGGGACATGAAGTTGAATTTTTTGGAATGGAAGATCCGAAAAATATTGCAGGAAACAGTCTGGGGCTGGGTATAAAAAATCTTGATTTCAAGGGCAATGTTTTAAAGAAGGGTCTATATCCCATTAAAATTATTTATTCGGTTGAAGCAAAAAAGAAAATTGACAAAGTAATACGCAATTTCAGACCAAACATAGTTCATCTCAATAATTACAATTATCAGATCACACCATCTATTTTATACGCTATAAAAAAATACAACATTCCAATAGTGCAGACCCTCCATGATCCACAGCTTGTTTGCCCCAATCACAAGCTTTTTAACAGTATAGACAACAAGATATGTGAGAAGTGCGGCGATGGGGAGTTCCGAAATTGCATCACACAAAAATGCATTGATAATTCTTTTTCCAAAAGTGCCATTGGAGCCGCTGAAAGCTTTATATACCGGAATTTGAAGACATATAAACTGATTGATTACTTTATATCTCCAAGCAAATTTTTAAAAGATAAAATTTTTGAAATGAATGCAGGTCTCCCCGACGAAAAATTTGTTGTGCTGCATAATTTTGTGGATGAAAGGATAAAAGCAGGCAGTGTAAAGAAACCGTACGTTTTATATTTCGGAAGGATATCAGCTGGAAAAGGTATAGGTACGCTGATAGAAGCCTGTTCAAGGCTATCTCACATAAAATTTGTCTTTGCAGGGTCGGGAGAATTGGAATACAAATTGTCGGGAATCAAAAATATCGAGTTTTTGGGTTTTAAACAGGGAGAAGAACTAAAAAAATACATAAGGGAGGCACTATTTTCCATCTGTCCCTCCGAGTGGTACGAAAACTGTCCTTTATCGGTACTGGAATCACAGATGTACGGTACTCCTGTTATCGGAGCCAGGATAGGAGGGATACCTGAGTTAATAAATAATGGTTCTGACGGATTGCTGTTTAACCCGGCAGATACGGAGGACCTGGTAGAGAAAATCAGTTATTTGTACTGCAATGAAGAATTGCTGCAAAAGTTTTCAAGCAGGTGTCTTATGAATATTGATAAATTTTCCATAGACAAATACATAGATACGCTCACCGGGATATACCACATGTCCATCCAAAACTGCGTAAAGAGATACGTGCGTGCAGTTTGAAAATCAGAATGACATTTTTAAATTAAACAGGGGTGACTACGTTGAATATAGCAAAAATAGGTAGAAAGATTATACCGAGGGCATTTCAGCCTATGGCCAGAAAAATATCAAGATATTTAATAAGTCTGTATGGATATTTTAAAAATTACCGGATTTATAAAAACAGAGAGCCCGGCAAAAAAATATACTTAATTGGGACTCCGGAACACTCCAACCTTGGAGATCATGCAATTGCAGCTGCTACCTTGGAATTCCTGGAAAGCGAAATACCGAATTATCGTATATATGAGATTTCACTTAACGATTACATAAGTCATTTGGTATGTTTGAAAAGATTTATTAATAATAATGATATTATCCTTATTAACGGCGGGGGTAATATGGGGGTAGAATGGTTTTTTGGAGAAGAGCTGATCCGTCTTTTCATAAAACAATTCCCCCATAACAGGATTATCATAATGCCGCAGACCATATTCTACGGTGACAGTGAATACGGAAAACATGAGTTTGAGAAATCCAAGAGGATATATTCTGTCCACAACGACCTGCATATCATTGCACGGGAAAAATATTCCTATGAAATAATGAAAAATGCATATCCCGCTAACAGAGTTTATTTAAAACCGGATGCGGTACTTTATTTAAACAAAGCCAATCCCCGGTTAAAACGGGACGGCATATTAATTTGTTTGAGGAATGATGTTGAAAAAAGCCTCACTCAGGCTCAATGCGAAGAGATTATTGAGTTTTGCAGACAGTATACAGATTCAATCAGATACACGGATACTCTCAGCAATTGTGTCCACTTACCCTTAGACCGGCGGAACACGGAACTTGAACTAAAATTACGTGAATTCAAGAGTGCCAGACTTGTTGTTACGGACAGGCTTCATGGAATGATTTTTTGTGCGATTACCGAAACTCCATGTATAGCTCTGAGTAATTATAACTACAAGGTCAAGGGTGTCTATGAATGGATCAGGAATTTGAATTACATCCGCTTTTCAGATGACTGCCGGGACATAAAAAAGTATATTCCTGAATTGTATTCACTCCAAAACTGCAATTATGACAATCGGTCTGTTAAATCAGGTTTATCTCAGATTGCCATGCTGCTGAATGATGGGAAGGTGGTTGTATAAACAGCTTTATCCGATACTGGAAAAAATGGGGCAACAACATGCCCAGGGAGACAAGAACCTTTAATTCAATGAGGAATATTTCGGTAGGAATTGTCAATCAGGTATTGATAACTCTTCTTAACTTTATTTCACGGACAATATTTATCAAAACCATGGGAGTGGAATATCTTGGAATAAACGGACTGTTCAGCAATATATTAACTGTGCTTTCACTGGCCGAACTAGGCATCGGAAATGCCATAATGTATGCGCTTTACAGGCCCTTGAGCCGGGAAGACCGATCAAAAGTTGCAGCCATAATGCAATACTATAAAAAGCTGTATCTAATTGTTGCTGGGGCTGTCACAGTTGCCGGGCTTTTACTGGTTCCGTTTCTGCCTTTATTGGTCAATACGGAAAAGGTAATAGTAAATATAACTACATATTATGTTCTATATTTATGTAATACGGTTTTCTCGTATTTATTTTCCTACAGGGCGTCAATTGTCAATGCGGATCAAAAAATGTATATTACAAAGATCTATTACTTTGTTTTTTATGTAATTCAGTTTATACTGCAATCCATATTACTTGTTGCTACCCGCAACTTTTTATATTATCTGGCAGCGCAAATACTCTGTACCTTTTGTAATAATTATTTTCTCTCAAGAAAGGCAGCAAAGCTATATCCATATATTATCGGCAAGGCTGTTCTTGATAAAAATGAAAGACGGGCTATTTTCGAAAATATCAAATCCCTTTTTCTCTACAAGCTGGGCGGGGTATTGCTTAACAATTCCACCAATATAATTATATCCATAATGATTGGTACTGTTTGGGTGGGATATTACTCAAACTATGGTATGTATATTACCGCGCTTTTATTGTTTATTAATATAATATTTTCATCAATGAATGCCAGTATAGGAAACCTGAATATATCTGCTGACCCTGAACATAAATGCGGTATTTTTAATGTCCTGAACTTCATTGCTTTCTGGATAACCGGTTTTGCCGCAATCACACTTTTTATTTTGTTTAATGATTTTATTGTGGTTTGGATAGGCAGTGAATATATTCTTGACAGGTTAACGGTGGGGGCAATTATACTTAATTTTTATATATTAGGCATAATTAATCCTGTTTGGATTTTCAGAGACAGTGTGGGGCTTTTTAAACACACAAAATATGTATTTATGATAACTTCGGCGTTAAATATTGTATTATCGGTTATACTTGGCAAGCTGGCAGGTCTGGGTGGGATTTTGATATCTGCGCCTGTTTCCAGGCTGGTTACAAATTACTGGTATGAGCCTTTAATTCTATATAGAGTTTTTTTCAAAAAGAAATCAAGCGAATATTTTAAAAAGCAGCTGGTATATTTTACTGTCATGATAATTTCAGGTGCGGCAGCATATATTCTTACAGGATGGATTCAGGAAGTTACATTTGGAGGGTTTATTGCAAAAGTATTGATCTGCGGGCTGGTCCCCAATGTTTTGTTCTATGTTTTATTGAGAAAAACAGCGGAATTCAACTATATAAAACAAAACTATATAAGCAGAATTGTCAAATATATCAGTAAGCCGCGGTTGAACTGAATTCAGAAAAGATAAGCTGATATTTTATACATTAGCGGTGTTTCAACGAGTCGGAAGCAAAGGGAGATCAAATAAAATGAAAATAGCGATGATAGGACAGAAGGGAATCCCGTCAAGAGCGGGCGGGATAGAGATTCACGTTGAAGAAATCTCCAAAAGGCTGGCCTGCCTTGGTTATGAAGTGGTGGTCTATTGCAGGAAGAATTACTGTGATATTGAAGCAAAAAATAACAAATATTGCGGAGCGGCATTGAAATTTACACCGTTTATAAACACCAAGCACCTGGATGCTATTTCCCATACGTTTACTTCTACAATACATGCATTATTATCGGGCTGTGACATATTTCATTATCATGCCCTGGGTCCTTCCACACTTTCATTCCTTCCGCGTATTTTCGGTAAAAAGGTGGTTTGTACCGTACATGGTCTGGATTGGCAAAGGGGAAAATGGGGAAGGATTGCTTCTGCCTACCTGAAATTCGGAGAATTTGCAGCAGCCAAATTCTCACATAAACTAATCAGTGTTTCGAAAAATCTGGTTAAATATTATAAACAAAAATATGGGAAGGATGCCGTGTATATTCCTAACGGAGTTGAACGGCCCGATATGCTTGAACCGCTGATAATTAAAGAGAAGTTCCAATTGGATTACGATGAATATATTTTGTTTCTTGCCAGAATAGTTCCCGAAAAGGGTGCTCATTATCTGATAGAAGCATTTAAAAGAGTAAAAACAGATAAGAAACTGGTTATAGCCGGAGGGGTGAGCCACAGCAGTGATTATGACCGGCAGCTGAGAGAGTTGAGTAAGGACAGCGATAATATAATATTTACAGGTTTTGTTAGAGACAGGGAATTGGCGGAGCTATACAGCAACGCTTATTTTTATGTCCTGCCTTCAGACATGGAAGGGCTCCCCATCAGTCTTCTGGAGGCCATGAGCTATGGCAGCTGCTGCCTTGTAAGTAATATAACGGAAAATACCGATGTGATAGGGACAATGGGCTACAGTTTTGGAAAATCCGATGTTGATGACCTGGCAAATAAAATAGAAATGCTCTTAAAAGATCATAACAAAGTAGAAAATATCAGGAAGCTGGCAGCGAATTACATCCTGCATAAATACAACTGGGACAGGATAGCTGTTGAAACAAAGAATATTTATAGAAGTCTGAGGAAAATCAGCAAAAAAGCAGAAAGGGGACTACAGAGTGGAGGCAAATCACAAAATCTTAATTGAGCTGCTTTCAGCAGCTCTGACCGGGAGCGACTTTAATATTGCTGATTATCCGGTGAAACACCGGGACGGAAATCTTGACTGGAATGCTATTTATGACATGGCTGCAGCACACAGGGTTCATACACTCATATATCCTATTGTTAAAAAAATAGAGCCTGAAGCAGGCCCCGGTCCTGAAATCCTTGAGAAGTGGGATATTGAAGCCATGGCCTGCGGTATTACGTCCTATTCTTGTGAGTTGTGGATTGGAGAGGTTTGCAGGGCATTAAGAGAAGCGGGAATTGCAGCTATAGTGCTGAAAGGGATGGCTGTAAACAGGTGTTATCCAAATCCTGAATTACGAAGCATGGGAGATGTGGATATACTGGTACATAATCAGGACATGGAAAAAGCGTCCGAAGTGTTGCTGCTGCTAGGGTATAGAATCATTGACAATACAAATGGCAAACATATGGAATTTGCCAAAATGAATACTGTACCTATTGAATTACATAGGCTTTTATCCGAATATGAATTTGTTGAAAACAGCGATCTATTCCATCAGGAGATATGGAGGAACCTGCTTGAAGTACCCCTGGGTAATTCAACAGCAAACATACTGTCATGGGATATGCAAATCCTGCATATGTGCATACATATGGCCACACACCTGATATATAAGGGCTTTGGCTTAAGGCAGCTTTGTGATTTTATAGTAGTTTGTCAAACAAAAAAGCATGAGATAAATTGGGAGATTGTTTCGGAGGATTCGGTAAAATTCGGTATTAATCAGTTTTTGCTTGCTGTTTTTCAAGTATGCAACCGGCTTTTCAGGATTGATATACCTGAGGCTTTAAAGAGTGATGCTATGACCCAATGTAAACAAATTGACGATTTTGTCGAGGATATTCTAAAGGGCGGTGCATTTGGCCAATATGATATTAACCGGATTGCAGTAAACACAATCATAAAGAATACCGGCAAAAAAGAGAAGTATATGAAAAACAGAATATTGAATGCAATTTCAATTCTATTCCCGTCCGGTATTAATTTGTCTAAAAGGCCATACTATTCCTATTTAAAATCATATCCCTATCTTCTGCCCCTGGCATGGATTCAAAGAATAGCTTATGGATTGGCAAGAAAGGATTTTGATTTTAAATCGAAAAAGGGAATATTTCTAAATAGATATCTGGCAGAAGCAGCCCGGGAACGGAATGCTCTTTTACTATGGCTTAATTTAAAATGAAAATTATTTTAAGGAGGCAGCTATGAAAAGTTATGTAAAACCGGAATTCACATTTATTAAGATTAGGACTGAAGAAGGAATAGCTTGTTCCGGATCAGACTATTCAGGCAGGGATGATTTTGATTTTAAACCGCCGGTAAATTGGGGAAATCCTCATGGAGGTTTCTTTGGGGGAGGATTCGGTAATTGGTTTGGAGGGTTCTTCGGAAGAAGAAACAGAAGATAGAGACAAAATTTTAGCAAAGTGAGGTAAAGGTATGAAGGTTAAAAGCGGATTTATGCTGCGTGAGATAGCAGGGCAGGCGGTAGTTGTTCCTCTGGGTGAAAGAGTGGTTGAGTTCAATGGAATTATAACATTGAGTGAAAGCGGAGCATTTCTGTGGAATAAAATGGAGAATGAAGTGTCGGAAAATGAGCTTGTCGGGCATATAATCAATGAATATGATATTGACCCTGAGACTGCAAGAAAGGATATAGAAGAATTTATCGAAAGTATGAAACTAAGGAATCTAATTGATTAAAAAATTGGGGGGCTGGAATAAGTGGGTGCTGGTTGGGCCGAAATAAACAATAGAATTTCAATGAATGCAATGGCAGGGGGAATACCCGTCTCTGCAGCTTTTGAACTTACATCCAGATGCAACTTTAATTGTAAAATGTGTTATGTATGCCACTCTTCAAACAATAAAGAGGCATTTTCAACCGAACTTGATGCAAAGGAATGGATAAAGATAGGAGAGCAAACCAGAGATGCCGGATTATTTTTATTGACTTTAACAGGCGGAGAGGTATTTTTAAGGAATGATTTTCAGGAAATTTATGAGGCATATTCCCAAATGGGTTTTAACATAACCGTTTACAGCAATGCCAGCCTTATAACGGCAGAAAAGGCAAAATGGCTTGGTCGGATTCCCCCTTCAAAGGTATGTGTATCAATTTACGGAGCATCTCCTGAAACCTATGAGAAAGTAACCGGGCATAGAGATGGCTACGAGAAAACCATCAGGGGTGTGGAAGCATTAAGGAATGAAAATATTATTGTGAGCATCAGGACAACCGCCGTACAGGACAATTTCAGGGAATTCAGGCAGCTGAAGGCACTTGCAAAAAGCTTTGGAAGCGGACTTGGAGTGGTAAATTATGTATCACCCACAAGACCGGGGTGCGGAAATAACCCGTTGGAAATAAGATTGACTCCGGAACAGACTGCCCAATATGAAATGGAGATAGAACAGCACAATCTGGAATTGAACAACGATGTAACCGGGGGTATTTCAGAGCTTTCCATAAATGCTCTGAAACAGGAGCAAGATATTGGCGGTGGTGAAACTGTTAAATCTGCCTTCAAGTGCCAGGCTGGTAAATGCGGGTTCTGGATAAACTGGAAGGGTTTCGTAACACCCTGCGGTCTCCTGGATATACCCTGTGAGAATATAGCAGATGGAGGCTTCGCCTCAGCCTGGGCGAGACTTAAAAAGGATTGTATGGAAATCCCTGTTTGCAAGGAATGTCAGCAATGCAATATTAAGGATTACTGCATGTCCTGCCCGGCCAGATTAATGACAGAGACAGGTTCGTTTGATAAACCTGCAGCCTACCTGTGCAATACTGCCAGAAACAGGGCCTTGTTAAAGACAACACTAGTAGTCTGAAACCATTAAATATGCCAATAAAAATATACTCGGGAGGTGAAATAATGAGTAAATATGTCAAGCCTTTCTTGGAGTGCATAAGTTATAAAATCGAGGAGCGATTAGCTAACACTTGCACCGGCAGCTGCCCCACTAATGAGGGATGGGTTTTGAATCCAACAACCGGAGAGTGGGAATATCGTACCGATCTTGTAGCACTTGGTATTTCCAATTAGTAATTGGTGATGTACGGATATTTATGAAATGGAGGTGAAGTAATGAAAAGCTACAAAAAACCGGTAATCAAGTTCTTTGATCTCCATACTGAGGAAAGTTTGGCTAATCCGGGAAGTAAATGCTATGAAACCGGACATTGTTCCAGTCCTACATGGACCGGCATGCATCCCTGATACTGTTATTAAAGTGGGGGGAATGTCTCGAAATGAGACCTCCCTCCACATTGTTTTGCACACAAACCGTAAAAACGAGGGGACATTATGAAAACTGGTAATACATATAAAATTGCAGGTATCAATTTAGCCATACATAGTGACAACAGGTATATGATCAACAGGCTGAAGGTATTTGAAGATTGTAAACCTGATAATATAGATTTATTTGCTGAAACCCTGAGATGCAATTATATTGAAAAACCTAAAGGTCAAATTGTTATTGATGAATTTGTCAAATGGATGAAAAAAGATGACGATAATGGTGGTTTTCATGTATACAGGATGGATACGAATGAAAAGGAAATTATGGCTCATATGGATATAAATAAGGATTGGAGCCGTAACATAATAAAATGTCTTAACATTAAATTTGATAAATCCGGAAATTCAGCAGAGATAGGCGATTGGATGGAATATTATTCATTCATGCTCATGGGCATAGTTTTCAGGAACAGGCTTTTAAGCATGGGCGGAATAGTTATACATGCCTCTTCAATAGCCTGGAAGGATAAGGGGATTTTATTTACCGCACCATCCGGAACAGGGAAATCAACACATGTATGCTTATGGGAAAAGTACCATGGTAATGAAGTGACTGTTGTTAATGACGATACACCGGCTATCCGGTTTTTTGACGGAGTTCCGACACTTTGCGGTACTCCATGGAGCGGATCCTCCGATAAATTTGCTAACATTCAGGTGCCAATAGGAGCCATAGTAGTTTTAAAACAGGCCTCTGCAAACAGCATAGTGAAATTATCTCCTTTAGAAGCTCTGCCTCTTTTAATGCCAAGAGTTTTTCTGCCTTATTTTGATGCAGAACTTATGGAGAAGGCTTACTCGGTGCTGGACATAATTCTGACGCAGGTGCCCATATATTTACTCGCGTGTACACCTGAAAAGAAAGCAATGGAGTTGGTTTATGAATGTGTGAAGTAGTAAAAGTCAAGGCCGGAGAGATATTCCCTGTTATACAGGATATTCTTGATATGGGGAATAAAGTTTGGATAACTGTTACCGGAATGAGCATGTATCCGTTTCTACGGGAGGAGAAGGATTGTGTCCAATTGGCAAAAGTAAATTTTAAGGCTGTAAAAAGGGGAGATATAGTATTGGTACGGAGGGTGACGGGAGAGTATGTCTTACATAGAGTACAACGTAAGGAAGATAATACATTCTTTATGATAGGTGATGCGCAGGGGTGGATTGAAGGCCCGATATTCCCTGAACAGTTATTGGCCAGGGTTGAAGCTGTAAGGCGGAACGGGCATAATATCAGCTGTAATCAGCCGGTATTGAAGCACTTAACACTGGTATGGCTGAAAATTATACCTATCCGCCGTCATATTTTCAGGCTGATAAAATTTTTAGGAAATATAAAAAAGATGGTAAAAAGCAGCAGGTGTAAAAGTGAAAATACATAAGGAAATTAAAAAATTATTGGATTATATAAGCTGGATTGCAAGAAAATCAAAAAAATTTACCGGCAGTATCATATTAATTATTTTTCTTAATGCCATTAGCGCACTCAGTGGAGTCCTGGTTGCAATACTTTCAAAAAATGTAATTGATACTGCTGTTGCCGGGATTTTATCCAGAGCAATGCTTTTTGCAGCACTTTTTGGAGTAATTATACTTGCAAATCTGGCAGTAAGAGCCCTTACATCCATGATAACCGTCAAGACCCAGGAATTATTGTCAAACAGCATGAGACAGACTCTTTTTTACAGAGTGGCCTCCACCGAATGGCTTGATTTGACCAAATATCACAGCGGTGATATATTGACCAGATTGTCAAGTGATGTGGGGACCATTGCAGCCTGTGTTGTAAGTACTCTCCCGGGAATAATTTCACTTGGGGTACAATTGATTGCCGCATTTTTAACATTGCTTCTATATGAACCTGCCCTGGCTTTTTTAGCTTTTGCTCTCGGTCCGGTTACAGTTCTCTTCAGCAGAATTCTGGGCAAAAAAATGAAGGATCTTCATATAAAAGTTCAAGAGACTGAAAGTGCCTACAAATCTTTTATTCAGGAAGCAATTGAAAATATTCTGGTTGTAAAGACGTTTTGTATGGAGAATAAGAGCCTGGAGAAAATAGATAAACTCCATACCAACAGAATGCATTGGATTATTCAGCGGAATCGTACCAGTGTAGCTGCCGGAACGGTGCTCGGTTTTGGATATTGGGCCGGTTATTTTACTGCGTTCTGCTGGGGGGCATATAAGTTAAGTATTGGTGCTGCCTCGTTTGGCACATTAACCGCCTTTTTACAGCTGGTTCAACAGGTACAGGGACCGTTTATAGGATTGTCGGGCACACTTCCCCAGGTTATTTCAGCAATAGGCTCCGCTTCCAGACTAATGGAGCTGGAAAGGCTTCCGCTGGAACTTACAGGAGTTAAAAAACTACCTGTGAATACGGCATTAGGTCTTGTTTTTAAAGATGTTACCTGCTCTTACCAAGGGAATAAACCCGTATTGAAAAAAGTATCGGCCGTTATTAATCCCGGAGAGATAGTAGCGCTGGTTGGACCATCCGGTGAAGGCAAAACGACTTTCATAAGGGTGATATTGTCATTAATAAAACCTGATACGGGCGAGGTGGCATTTGTAGATTTAAGCGGACAAAGGATAAATATATCTGCGGCTGACAGGGAGTGCATAGCATATGTTCCGCAAGGCAATACACTTTTCAGCGGAACTATTGCTGAGAACTTGACGGCAGGTTTACCCAATGCCACAAAGGAACAGATGGAATGTGCATTACAAGCCTCATGTGCATTGGATTTTATAAGTGAATTGCCTGACGGCCTGGCAACGGCAATAGGTGAAAAGGGTTTGGGTTTATCGGAGGGGCAGGCGCAAAGAATTGCCATAGCCCGCGCAATACTGAAAAACAGCCCGGTTATGATACTGGATGAAGCAACCTCCTCACTTGATACAAACTCTGAAATGAAAGTGCTTCAGAGTATTAATGACATGCTGCCCAGGAGAACCTGCATAGTAATAACTCATCGGACAGGTGCATTAAATATATGCTCAAAAATTTTTAAACTAAAAGACGGCAGACTGGTTGAAGAATTTAAGAATCCCGATTTGAAGGACTGCAGTGTAAGTGCTTAGATTTAATCATCCCTAATCTGTAAAAATAATTATGAAATATAAAGTGTGAAAGGATATGGTATTAATGATTGACGTGCATAGTCATATAATTTTTGGTGTTGATGATGGCCCTTCCAATATCGAACAATCGTTAGAAATGCTTAAGGAAGCGGATAGTATAGGAATACGGACAATTATTGCGTCTCCACATTTCCATGAAACTGTTTATGATCTTGAGCGGGTTGAAAATAACTATCAGGAACTCTTATACAGAGCGAAGCCATATGATGTGGATATCCAACTCGCTTATGAAATATATATTGAGCCAGGGATAAATTTTCCTTTTATCAACACTGCAAAGTCCAGTTTGAATAAATCAGGATTAATGCTTTTCGAATTTCCATACAGGGTAGTACCTGACAAGTGTATTGAAAGTGTTTATGAGTTGAATTTACATAAAATAGTACCGGTCATTGCGCATATTGAAAGGAACAGAAGCCTGTTAAGAAACTTTGGAAGTGTTGTTTCTCTTATTAAGGCGGGTTCATATATACAGGTGGATGCAGCCAGTATCGTCGGTGTTTATGGGAGTAAAGTAAGGGAATATACGAAGAAACTTATCCAGATGAGACTGGTTGATATGGTTGCCTCAAATGCCCATTGCGCAGAAGATTATTCAAAGTGGTATCTGGAGGCTTACAATAGTGTGGTGCGCTGGGCAGGAAAGGAGTCTGCCGTTATGTTGTTTCATAACAATGCGGAAAAGATTTTGGAGGGAGACAATAATAATATTTTTATTCCAAGTGTGAGCAAACCTTATAACTGGAGAAGTTCCGCTGCAGCCTTAATTCAAAACTAGTACAATATGCTGTATATTCAGGGCGCATCCTTTGGGCGGATTTTCCTGATGGTTGCTTTATTCCTTCTTCCTCCGCCTTGTCCTTTCGAAAAATTCACTCCAAATTATGCACCCAGTACGCAGAATATTGTACTAGTGGTCTGTAACACCTAAAAGTCATATATTGCCGACGGTTAAATTCTCGCAGGATTTCGTTGTCCTCCTTGTCAATACATACAGTATTGCCATCGTCCTCCGCCTTATCCTGCAAAAATTTTCCTCGCCGGCCATATACGTTTTAGATGTTACAGACCACTAGTGGCATGCAAAGTCTAATCTGTAAAAGACCTGCTGTTTGAAAGGAAAAATAAAATATGAAAAATAATAGGTTTACAATAGAAAATATTGTTGAGAAAAGGGCATTGTTTGATAATGTGCCCTTTTATTATGAGCTCTTTAAGAGGTGTTTTGATATTATTGTATCATTCTCGGCACTTATTATTCTGGCACCACTTTTTCTGACTGTTGCAATAATTATTAAAGCCGATTCCCGGGGAACGGTTTTTTTCAGACAGAAAAGAAATGGATTTAAAGGCCGGGCTTTTGAAATATATAAATTCAGATCAATGGTTGCAGATGCTGAAAAAAAATTAGTTGAACTGGAAGACAAAAATCAGGTGAGCGGATTTGCATTTAAAATAAAAGATGATCCAAGGGTTACAAGAGTTGGCAGGTTTATCAGGAAAACAAGTATTGATGAACTTCCGCAGTTAATAAACATATTGAAGGGGGATATGAGTTTTGTTGGTCCAAGGCCCCCCATTGAAAAGGAAGTGCAGCAGTATGAAGCATGGCACAATCTGAGGTTGTCTGTAAAACCGGGACTTACGGGATTATGGCAGGTAAGCGGAAGAAACAGCATAGGATTTGAGGATATGTGCAGATTGGATTTGAAGTACATACGTGAGCGACGTCTATTGTATGATCTCAAAATAATATTGAGAACCATTCCTGTACTGTTTGGAGACAGTAAAGCGTTCTGAGTTTAAAATGAAAAATAATTATTTGAATATATGCTATAATATTAATATATTCAAATCTTGTAGAAAAAGAAATAGGTTAAGCATGAAAAAGATTATTTTAATAACTTTAGTAATTCTATTAATAGTAGCCCTTGGTATATTCGCAGGGATGTATTACATCGGGGATAGAATAGTTAATGAGACTATAGATGAAAGTCTTTCCTTGCTGGATGACATCGGTCCGGAGCTGGGAAGTATGGGAGGAGATGTCTCAAATTCCTCTGATACCTCGCAAGGTTCCGATTCAAAAACGGGGAAATCCAATAGTGCTCAGAAAAGACCACAACTATCCGCTGAAAAGGTAAATCAAATAAAGAAAAAAATTACCACCCAGGATAAAATGACAGCCGCAACAATAGTTATGTCGAAACTTTCAACCGATGATATAAAAGAGTTAAAGGGCATGCTGTCAGGTGGTCTCACTGAAAAGGAAAAGGACAAAGCTCAAAAAATAGCTTTAGATAAATTTACAGATGAAGATATTGAAAAATTTAAAGACATGTATAATAAATATATGAATGACAAATAGACTGAGTACTTAAATGAAAGTAATACTAATTAACAGGGTTGGGAAATAAACATAAGTGCAATAATTTTCAACATATGATTACGGTCATATGTTTTTTTATTGTAAAAATAAGGAGTTATTTTATAATGAAGTTCAAAAAAGCAGGTATGATTTTTGCTGTTGCGGTTATGGGCTGGATTTGCTTCATATTTTACATGTCATCACAGACAGCTGTAAATTCGGGACATATGAGCAGAGCGGTAACAAAATACCTGGTCAGGGCAGCTGAAACAGTTGGTATTGTCCGAGAAGGAGCCGCCTATTCGGAGCATATCATCCAGAATGCTGACATTATAGTCAGGGATTTAGCACATATGGTCATGTACTTTTTGCTGACGTGTATTTTTTCAGCAATGCTGTGGCTTTTGGGTATTAAAGGCCACAAATGGATTCCTGTTGCATTTATCATCGGTACGAGTATCAGTGTAATTGACGAAATCAATCAAATGAATTACTATGGAAGAAACAGTGCAGGGCTTGTAAGTGAGGGAATCCAGGATGTACTGAAAGATGTATTTGGAATCTGTGTCGCAATTGGAATTTTTATTTTATTGCGGAGAAAGAATAAAAGCCGGTCAGGCAGCAGTTTTTTGTGATTGGATAGCAGCATGGATTAAATCAGACACAACGGATTGAGCTAAATATGCTATAATAAAAAACATATGATTTTCATCATATGTTTTTTATTAACGGGGTATATTGCATAATGAATAAAAATATTAGAGTAACAATTTCATGGATACTGGTATTGCTTTGGATGCTGTTAATATTCAGATTATCGTCACAGGTGGCTGTAGAGTCCAATGGTCTGAGCCTTGGTATAACCGATTTGATACAAAGGGCGCTGGAGAAATTTGTTCAAATGGATTCAGGAACCTTAAACCATTTGGTCAGGAAGGGGGCGCACTTCAGTGCTTATATGCTCCTGGCAGTTCTGACCTTCAATGCCGTACGCCAAAGCGGCATGAAGGGATTGAAAAGCTTCTTTGCAGTAATTGGTATATGTGTTTTATATGCTGCAGGTGATGAAATCCACCAGCTTTTTGTGGCCGGCAGGAGCGGGCAGCCTCTGGATGTGCTGATTGACAGCCTGGGAACCTGCGTGGGAGCAGGAATCTTTACTTTTGCTGAGAGATACCGTTTTCGTAAAAACAATTGCAGGCTAAACAAACAAAATACTTGATGCTTACAGATGTTATAAGGTATAATAAACTATGAGGATAAAAATATGGAAAATCACTTAATTATTTTGAAGGAATTGCCATTAGATAAATATAGAAAAAAGCCTGTTTCAATAGCTGATTATAAGAGGGGATAGTCCCCTCTTTTTTAATGTTGAAGCATACTGCAATTTTAGAAAAAATGTCTTAAATTAGTGATTTAAATTTGTTTAAATTAGCTCAAAATAAATATGACTTATATATTGACCTTTAGTATGTCAATATATAAAATATAACGAGGTAAGCACCAAGGAATAATTTAAACATTCCTAAAATATAATTTTTTTTGCATTTCTATATATTGTATCGTATGAACATGTCGAGAGGAGTAAAACAATGTCAGTAAAGTATATCTTCGTAACTGGTGGTGTGGTTTCCGGATTAGGCA
>JAEWJR010000064.1:0-28829 GCA_023386445.1 Bacillota bacterium
CGTACGCTTCGCATAACAAATAAGCCCAAGGGCTTATTTGCGCATTTGAGCAAACAAGCGGCAGGCAGACATTCGCTTGTTTCATTACATTTTGTGGCCGCAATGCGGCTCATGGAGGTTAATATGGGTAACATATTAGAACTAAAAAATGTTTCCAAAAGATACGGTGAATCTGGTTTTGCATTAGATAACGTTTCTTTTTCCCTGCCTTCTGGTTCCATTATGGGCTACATTGGCGAGAACGGCGCGGGAAAAACAACAACGATAGGGTGTATTTTGAACACACTTTCAAAAGACGGTGGTACCATACATTTATTCGGGAAAGAAATGTATGACGAAAACACTATACTCCGTGAAGATATTGGTGTTGTCTATGACGGAGATAACTTTCCCGGGTATTTGAATGCTGAAAAATTAGCAAACGTCATGCGTGAACTATACAAGAACTGGGATGATAGACTATTTGAAAAGCAGCTTGCCGAATTCAAGCTGAACAAACAACAGAAAATTAAAACCTATTCCAAGGGCATGGCTATGAAGCTGGCAATAGCCGCCGCTATTGCCCACCATCCCAAACTGCTTATTTTGGATGAAGCGACCAGCGGGTTAGACCCTGTTATGCGCGATGAAATACTGGATGTTTTTTTAGATTTCGTTCAGGACGAACACCGCTCAATCTTACTTTCATCCCATATCACAAGTGATTTGGAAAAGGTAGCGGATTACATAACTTTCATACATGATGGCAAAATCATCTTATCTGTACGAAAGGATGATTTGATATATCGTTATGCTGTTATGCGCTGTACATCCGAACAGTTCTCAAAACTGAATAAGGCCGACATACTTGCTTATCGAAAAAGAGATTATCAGATTGATGTTTTAATTGCTGACAGAAATGCAGCAGAACGAAAATTCAAAGGTATTGTAATTGATACGGTATCTGTTGATGAAATTATGCTGTTATTGATAAAGGGGGAAAGAATATGAAAGGACTTTTGAAAAATCAGTTCTATGGTGCAATCGGCGGTGCCACTGTCTTGCTTGCCTTTTTCGGCGCTGCTGGGGCATGGCTTTTGATTTCTGCCAATCCCTCTTTACTTAACATCTACGTTTTAGTAATTGCTACGGCATTTGCGTTTAATGCCGTTTCCGCGCTTAGTAAGGAATCTTCAAGCAAATGGATCAGATACCAATTGACCACTCCAGTCACAAGACGTGATATTGTAAAAAGCAGATTTGTTAATCATATTTTTTGGGTCCTCGTCGGAGCCCTTCTTTCAGCACTTTTTGTCATACTGGCACTTGCAATACATGGAAATCAATACTTTTATTATAGTATTCGTGATCCATTGATAATCTTTTGTTGTGGAACAGGAATTGCACTTCTTATGGGAGTTATATTTTATCCGGTCGTTTATCTTTTAGGAACAGATAAAAGCGAAATTATTATGATTATAAGCTTACTCGGTTCCATTGGTATAACTTTCGGAGTTTTTTGGGCATATAATTCGGTATATGATTTTCAATCTGTAAGCGACTTTAAATTCTACCTTGGTGTAACCATTTATATGGTGCTTGTGTTTGTACTCCTCATTTTATCCTATTTTCTGACGACCGTTATTTATCGTAAAAAGGAGTGCTGATATTATTTTATATTTACATTAACTTGCCTATGGTGGCATAAAAAACATCGTTTGGCAGAAAATGTGCCATGCCCAAACGATAGAAATACAGCTAATCGGCGGTTTTGAAATAAAGCCGCCGCCCGCTATAAGTTTATGCTTCCTTTAGGATACGTCCTGACAGACATTATATCAGTCAGCGTTGGATTTTGATTTTGTATATACGTCAAACGCCACTGCCGCCAATAGAACCAGTCCTTTAATAGCCTGCTGCCAGTCTATTCCCACACCCATGATTGACATACCATTATTCAATACGCCCATTACAAGTGCTCCGATTATCGCTCCTATGATTGTGCCGATACCGCCTGATGCTGAAGCTCCTCCTATGAAGCAGGCCGCGATTGCATCCAGCTCAAAGTTTGTGCCGGCCTTCGGTGTAGCGGCGTTCAAACGTCCTGCGACCACCAGCCCTGCAAGTGCAGCAAGCACTCCCATGTTTACATATACCCAGAACATAACTCTTTTGGTTTTGATACCCGAAAGCTTGGCTGCCTTTTCATTGCCGCCCAGTGCGTAAATATGACGTCCTGCAATTGTTTTCTGTGTAATGAAAGTATATATGACTATCAGTGCAACTATCAGTATGAGCACTATGGGAATGCCCTTATATGCGGCAAGGCTTACAGTTAAAAGGTTTATTGCCGCTACTATGACTGCTGTCTTACCTAAGGTTATTGGAAGCGGAAGAGTTTCAAAGTTGTATTTCTTCATGCTTTGAATGTTTTTATATTCAAGGAATATAAATACCAGGGATAATACAATACCCGTTATTACGGCTATCATGTTCAAACCGCCGACCTTAAAGGCATCCGAAAGAAAAAAACCGTTTGCCATGGCCTGGAAGGATTCTGCATAAGGTGATATTGTTTGTCCCTTGAGAAGAACCATGGTCAAACCTCTGAATACAAGCATGCCCGCAAGAGTTACTATGAATGCCGGAATTCGGATATATGCTATCCAGAAACCCTGCCATGCTCCAACCAATGCACCGATAACTAGACAAAGCACAATTGCAACTACCACCGGCATGTGCATCTGCACCATAAATATTGCCGATATTGCTCCGATAAAGGCGGCCACAGATCCGACAGACAGGTCTACATTACCTGTAAGTATTACCAGAAGCATACCTATTCCAAGAATAAGCACATAGCTGTTCTGCAATATAAGGTTGGTTATATTCAATGGCTTAAAGAGTATTCCTCCGGTCGTAATCTGGAATAATACCATAATAACAACAAGTGCTAATGCCATGGCATATTGACGTATATTGTTTTTAATAAAAGATTTGAAATTTGTCATTTATAACCTCCACGTGACGTGAGAACCGTCACTTACATTTAAAGTAAAGATTGAATATACACCTCACGCTGTCCCTTTGGCGTGGTTCATGATACACTTCATAATGCTTTCCTGAGTAGCCTCCGAACGCGGAAGTTCTCCGGCAATTTCGCCTTCGTTCACAACGTAGATTCTATCGCATAAGCCAAGTAATTCAGGCATTTCAGAGGATATTACTATTATTGATTTTCCGCTGTCTGCCAGTTGGTTTATTATGGTATTTATTTCATACTTTGCACCAACGTCTATACCACGCGTAGGTTCATCAAGGATTAAAACATCCGGATCGGTAAAGATCCATTTGCTCAATACAACCTTTTGCTGGTTACCCCCGCTAAGATTACCGGTCTTCTGCATTATGCTGGAGGATTTGATATTGAATTTTTTACGGTAATCCTCCGCAACCATATTCTCATCATGCTCTCCAACAACTGAATTTTTGCTTATCTTCTTAAGATTAGCCATTGTAATGTTATTTTTTATATTATCTATAAGAACAAGACCATAATTCTTTCTGTCTTCTGTCACATAAGCTATACCGGACTCGATTGCCTTGCTGACACTTGACAGCTCAACAGGCTTTCCCTTAAGTTTGATAGTTCCGGTAATTTTGCTGCCGTAGCTTTTGCCGAATATGCTCATGGCCAACTCGGTACGCCCTGCTCCCATCAGTCCAGCAAGCCCTATTATCTCGCCGCTTCTCACCTTCATATTAACATTGTTTATTACCTTCCGGTCATGTATCGGGTGGGTAACATTCCAATCAATAACTTCCATTGTGGTGTCCCCGATTTTCGGCTCTCTATGCGGGAACCGGTGGGACATATCACGGCCGACCATTCCTTTTATAATCCTGTCTTCGGTAATCTGGTCCTTACCCTTTTCGAGAGTTTCAATGGTCTTGCCGTCTCTGATAACGGTTATCCGGTCTGAAACCTTTTCAACCTCATTAAGCTTATGGGATATAAGAATTGATGTAATTCCCTTTGTTCTCAAGTCCCTAAGCAAGTCCAAAAGCTTGTTGCTCTCTTCATCATTCAGTGCTGCCGTAGGTTCATCAAGAATAAGCAGCTTAACCTCCTTGGCCAATGCTCTTGCAATTTCCACCAGCTGCTGTTTGCCCACACCTATATTGGTTATAAGTGTGTTGGGACTTTCATGCAGACCCACAAGGGATAATAACTCATTGGTTCTTGTAGTTGTTTCATTCCAATCTATGACACCTGTCTTTGCCTGCTCATTCCCTAAAAATACGTTTTCAGCTATAGACAAATAGGGAATCAGGGCAAGTTCCTGATGAATTATAACAATACCAAGCTTTTCGCTGTCTTTTATTTCTTTAAAGTGACATTCATTGGAATCAAATATTATGTCTCCCGAATATGTTCCGGATGGATAAATACCACTTAAAACATTCATGAGGGTTGACTTTCCGGCACCGTTTTCACCAACCAAAGCATGTATTTCTCCGCTTCTTACCGCCAAGTTAACATTGTCTAGTGCTTTGATGCTAGAAAACGTCTTGGTAATATCTTTCATTTCGAGTAACAGTTTAGACATTTTCTCAGCTCCCCATCCTTTATAAATTTTATAAACAATACTGCAACTTATTGCAGAGAGCGCCATCTCACCAACTGAAGCTTTTATGGGATCAGTTACCGCAAAATGGCGACTCCTTATTAATCATGACTTATATTAATTTTTAGGGGATGCTGTTATTTTAAATCCGCTTCCTTGTAATATCCGCTGTCGATCAATATCTGCTTGTAGTTTGTCTTGTCAACCGGTACCGGTTCACAAAGGTATGATGGAACAACTTTCTTACCATTATCGTAAGTCTTTGTATCGTTTACCTCAGGTTCCGAACCGCTGAGAACTGCATCGACCATTTTAACGGCCTTTTCAGCAAGTGTTCTTGTGTCCTTGAAGATTGTTGAATATTGTTCATCTGCAACTATTGATTTAACAGATGCTACTTCCGCATCCTGTCCGGTAACTATGGGCATTTTCTTATCACCCTTGCCGTAGCCGACACTCTTAAGGGCTGAAAGTATACCTATTGAAATACCGTCATATGGTGACAAAACACCATCAACCTTTTCAGTTGTGTAATTGGCACTTAAAATATTTTCCATACGGGACTGGGCTGTGGCTGCATCCCAGCGGAGAGTTGAAACTTTGTCCATACCCATCTGATTGCTCTTTACTACTAAAACACCTTTATCAATCAGTGGCTTTAAAACCGACATTGCACCGTCATAGAAGAAGAAGGCATTGTTGTCATCCGGTGAACCGCCGAATAATTCGATATTGAACGGGCCCGGTTTAGTGTCTGCTCCCAATGCCTTTACAAGAGAAGTAGCCTGCTGAACCCCGACCTTTTCGTTGTCAAATGTAGCATAGTAGCTTACATTTTCCGAATTTCTGATCAAACGGTCATAAGCTATAACCTTTACATCGGCATCTGCCGCTTTTTTAAGAACGTCGGTGAGAGCCGAACCATCAATAGAAGCTATAACCAAAACCTTTGCTCCCTTTGAGATCATGTTTTCAATCTGTGCAACCTGGTTATCAATATTGTCCTCGCCGTACTGAAGATCAACTGTATAACCTTTGGCTTCGAGCTGCTTCTTCATGTTGTCGCCGTCCTGGATCCATCTCTGTGAGGATTTTGTCGGCATGGCAACTCCAACAAGTTTGCTGTTGTCCTTGGTTCCACAGGCTGTAAAGCCTAAAGCCACCGAAAGAGTCATAACCATCGAAAGAGTACCTGCTATAATCTTTCTCAATTTCATTTAAACACTCTCCTTTTCCCGCAAACGTTTTCTTTTATGATCGTTTGGTTTCGTTTTGTAACTACATGTTATCATTGGCATGTATAATTGTCAATAAAATTGTGCACAATATATACTTTATACATTTTTATATGTACCTTTTTGTGCATTTTTACTCATGTTTTATTAGCTCGATTTACGAAAGATATTGTTTTTGAACGTTTCTGAATGTTTGTATTACGATTAAAACCGCTTCCGACAACGAAAGAGGCTGAAAACCATAATACAACTTACAATTTAAGCAGTGAATTTATTGATTTTAGTCCTGATATGCTTTATACTCAAAATGACTCCTTTCGATAGGTTTCATTTTATTATTGCTATTACTCAAAAATAGTCACTGTTCTTTGGATAATTTGAAACTAATAATATTATTTATAATAAGGAAGAATATATGTTTGCTATTGAGAGAATAAGAATAATTAAAAACTATCTGCTGGAAAATAAACAGGTTGAGGTAAACCAGCTCAGCCAGATGCTGGGAGTATCGGAGGTTACAATACGCCGTGATCTGGAAAAGCTGGAGGGTGAAGAGTTTCTTACACGGACTCACGGAGGAGCGGTTCTTGGAAGTATTAAGGACGCTGTTTCCGATAATGTTGAAGCTGAATTGTTCCAGGATTATTTTGAAATCTCTAAAATAGCTATACGCATGATTAATGACGGCGATGTAATAATGCTTACAAACGGGGACATTAATCTGGAGATTGCAAAACAGCTAAACTCAAAAAGCCGGGTTACAGTACTTACAAACGACCTGAATATAGCGTTTCATATAATGGAGGCTCAATCTGCAAAAGTTGTTCTTCTGGGCGGAGATATTGATTATAATACCAAAGCTGTTTTTGGAACTCTTACTATAAACAATCTCAACAATTTTTTTGTAAACCGCCTTTTCATAGAAGTAGACGGCATATCAAACAACCTTGAACTGACAGTATCCAATATCGACATGGCAACCTTCATTAAAGAAGCAGCCAAAAACGCAAACGAAAAAATAATTGTGTGCACTTCTGCGGCCTTTGAAAGGAACTCCTTTTACAGGGCCGGATTAATAAAAGATTTATGTGACAAACTAATAACCAATCATACATTATCGGATCAACATAAAAATAATATCTTTAATGCAAATATACAGTTATTTACCTCTATAGATCTATTTGAAGGCAGGGTTTAATCTTCTTTTGGAGGTTGTTGAGAATATGGGAATTCCCAAACTGGAAGTCAGAAATATAAGTAAACACATCAGTGACGCTTTTTCCTTGCACAATGTTTCATTGGATCTATATTCCGGTGAAGTACATGCTTTTATAGGTGAAAACGGTTCCGGGAAATCCACTGTCATTAAAATCATAAACGGTGTGGTGAAACAGGACAGCGGTGAGGTCTTGATAGACGATAAATCTGTCAGCATAGACAGTGTGGCAAGCGCAAAGCGGCATGGGATATATTGTGTATGGCAGGATATAAATCTATACCCCAATCTGTCCGTTGCCGAAAACATTTATCTGGACCATCCAAAAGCTCAAAACAGTTTTTTAGCCCGTAACAAGTTCAGAATGTTCCGGGACTGCAGCGACATATTCAACGAATTCGGCATTAATATCGATATCCGCACCAACGCCGGAGAGTTAGGCTTTGCTCAGAGACAGCTTGTTGAAATGGTACGGGCCTATGTTTCCAATGCCCGGATTGTCATATTTGATGAGCCCTCGGCAGCATTCACCTCCAATGAGAAGGACATATTGTACAAAATCATCCGGGCATTAAAGGAAAAGAATACTGCTATTCTTTATATAACCCATTTATTGGAAGAAATTGAACTGATAGCCGACCGGTTTTCAGTTATCCATCAGGGAAGGATGATAGGAACCCAAACTGTCAATAATACCTCCAAGGACGATATTATCAGGATGCTGGCCGTTCCGGCAGAGAAGAACCGCTATCCGAAATTGAATATTTCGGTGGGAAAGGTAATAATGTCTGTCAAGGACCTGAGTGCAGCCAATATTCTGAACTCAATCACCTTTGAACTCAGAAAATCTGAAATACTGGGGGTTACGGGCCTGATGGGTTCGGGAAGGTCCCTCCTGGCACAATGCCTTTTTGGCATTACCCCAATCAAAAGCGGAAGTATAGAAATCAATGGTCAAGAAGTGAAATTTTCATCGCCTGAAGATGCTATCAGGAACGGTATAGCCCTGCTGCCCGAAGACCGTGCCTCAAGCTCAATTTTCGGCTGTCTCAACCTTGAAAACAATGTTACTCTTTCATCACTCAAGAGATTCGAACAGTATAAATACCTGCACAACAAGATTATGACCGATGTTACGGATACATATATCAAAAGGCTCAGTATCCGGCCAGGAAATCTTTATGATCTCCTGGAAACGTACAGCGGCGGCAATCAGCAGAAAGCTGCGGTTGCACGGTGGATGATGAGCCGTTCAAAAATATTTATTCTTGATGAACCTACCAGAGGTGTTGACGTGGCATCCAAGACAGATATCTATAACTGTATTCTGGATTTGGTTTCCAAGGGTGCTTCAGTAATACTTATATCCTCTGATATTGAAGAAATACTGGGGATGTGCGACAGGGTTCTGGTCCTGTCCGAAGGCGAAATATCGGGAGAATTCAGGCGCAGCGAAGCCACAAAGGAAGCCATAATGTACAAAGCAACCATAAAACAACCAACAGTATAAATTAAAAGGAATAAAATGTTTATACAAATTTTCAAATTTATATTACAATATATATATGTATAATAGCATTAATGTACTAAAGCGATTTGATACAACACAGGAGAATAAAATGAGCATACTCAACGAAATTTCACAAAACCTTCAGATAGGGAAAGCAAAAATTGTAAAAGAACTTGTTCAAAAAGCTCTTGATGAGGGTCATAAACCTCAGGAAATACTGAATGCCGGTCTTCTTCCCGGAATGGCTGTAATCGGTGAGAAGTTCAAGAATGATGAAATTTATGTCCCCGATGTTATGATTGCAGCAAGAGCCATGAATATGGGAACCGAACTTCTTAAGCCGCTTTTGGCTTTAAGCGGTGTCAAAGCTGCAGGAAAGGTTATTATCGGAACTGTCGCAGGAGATCTGCATGATATAGGTAAAAATCTGGTTAAAATGATGATGGAAGGCAGAGGCCTGGAAGTGGTAGATTTAGGAGTTGACGTATCTGCCGGCCGTTTTGTTGAAACTGCTATAAATGAAAATGCCCGGATAATTGCATGTTCTACCCTGCTCACCACAACAATGACAGAAATGGAAAATGTGGTCAAAGCGGCAGAAAACGCCGGGATAAGGAATAAAATCTCCATAATGATAGGCGGAGCACCTGTAACTCAAAGTTTTTGTGAGACAATTTCCGCAGATTATTATACTGCCGACGCAGCCTCTGCTGCCGATGTGGCTGCCAAAATATGTGAAGGCTAGCAGTAAAACAACCTCACATGATTATTTGTTATTTACGTCAAGACAATAACTAAAAGGCTGTAAAAGTTTATAGGAGTTTGTACGGAGTACTTAATACCGATACATTCCAAATAACTTTTACAGCCTCTGTAATTTATTACACGGTTCTAATAAATATGCATGTACTCGTCCAGTTCCTTAAACAGCTTGCTGGTATCCACATCATCAGGTACTACAAGCGTCAGGGGCTCATCCAGCTTGAGGATGAACATACCTAAAATAGATTTTGCATCAGCCATACCGCTTTTTCCGTGAATCCAGATGTCAAACGAGTACTGACTGACAATCCTGTTGATTTTTTCTATGTCCTCTATTTTCTTGATTTTAATTGGTCTTACCATTTTAAATTCCTTTCTGCCTGTTCAAAATCAGGTCTTTTAGTGTAAAATGTAAGTATTATTGTTTGCGAAAATTCCATGTATTATTAATTGTTTAATATTTACCCGTTAACATAAAGGATGAAACAGCATGCTTAGATTAAAAATTATAGCCTGTGATGTATTAAACAGAGAGCTGTCTTATTTGTCCGGATTGTCACAGCACTATGTGGATATTACCTTTTTGCATCAAGGGCTACACGACACCCCGGATTTTTTGAGGGAGACTCTCCAGGCAGAGATAGATAAAGCCGAAGAAGGTTTCCCCTATAATTACTTTGATACTCGTCCTGCTTACGACTATATAATTATAGCCTATGGTCTTTGCAGCAACGGAATAGCTGGACTGTCCAGCAAATCGGTGCCTCTTGTTATTCCCAGGGCTCACGACTGCATAACCCTGCTGCTGGGTTCAAAGGAAAAATACAGGTCTCATTTTCAACAGTATCCAGGTACCTACTGGTTTTCAGCCGGCTGGATAGAAAGAGCCTGGCAGCCCGGTGAGCGAAAATTCTCTGCCCTGCTGAAGGATTATACTCTGCGCTACGGTGAGGATAATGCCAAATATCTTATGGAAATGGAACAAAGCTGGCTGAAGGAGTATAAAAACGCCGGCCTGATAGCCTGGGACTGCTTTAATAATAACGATTACTACAGAACCTTTACAAAAAATTCTGCTGAATTCCTTAACTGGAACTATCTTGAGTTTGAAGGCAATGCAGGCTTATTACGGAATATTGTAAACGGACGGTTCAACGACAGCGAAGTCCTGCTGGTGCCGCCGGGTAAAACAGTACAGGCATCCTACGACGACAATATTATAAAAACCAAAGACCAGTAGTCCAGCATCTAAATTCATATATTGCCGGTGGTTAAATTTCCTCACCGGACTATATACGTTTCAGCTGTTAGAGACTGCCGTAAAAAATATATTTGAATTATAACAGGTGGTGAATCAATGTTTAAGGTTAAAGTACATTCGGATAAACGTACAGTTGAATTTCAGGCAACGGATAAATTCAGCCTGTTACATTATTTAAGGAATAACGGCTTATTTGTGGACTCCCCCTGCAACGGTAACGGGACCTGCGGAAAATGCAGGATAAAGTTTATCTCTGAGCCTCCGCAAGCCTCTGAAAAAGAAATTGAATTATTGGGCCGTTCTGCCATTGAAGCCGGCTGCAGGCTGGCATGCAGGGTTTATGTAAATACCGGCCTTGAGATTTCTCTGGGAGATGAGCAGAATACTCCTGCAAAAATACTAACCGAAGGTATCCTGAGAGATATAAAATTAAAGCCTTTGCTTTCAAAGATCAGCCTTCCTTTGGATAAGCCAGGACTCTCCGATCAAAGAGATGATTTTCAAAGACTCTCATTCAGTCCCCTCCCCTGTCCGGTTGATTTGCCGCTGCTTCGAAGCTTACCTGCCGTGCTGAGGGAAAAGGGATACAATATAACACTTATATCTGACGGGTTAAAACCATTGGCGGTGGAAGCAGGTGATACCACCGGAGAATTTTACGGTGCAGCCGTGGATATAGGGACAACTACCATTGCCTGTTATCTCTTTGATCTGAATACGGGTAAAAAGCTATGTGTGGACTCATTCCTGAATCCCCAGAAAATATATGGCGCCGACGTCATTTCCAGAATAAAGCACACTATGGACTCGGCAGAAGGTTTGGAACAGCTCCACAGCCTGATTGTCAATGCCATAAATGCCGGTATCTCAGTAATGTGTTCCAAAGCACATATAAATCCTGACAGGATTTACGCCGTTACTCTGGTTGGAAATACCACCATGCTCCATCTCCTGCTGAAAGTAGATCCCAAGTATATAGCCACCGCTCCCTTTACTCCGGTCTTTACTTCAAATATAAATTTGAGGGCTGAAGAATTGGGAATTGCCGTTAATCCTTCCGGTTTGGTTTGCATATTGCCCTCAGTGTCTGCCTATATTGGTGCCGACACAGTAGGAGCGGTGCTGTCCACCGGCATGTCGGGGCAGGCGGATATATCCCTGCTGATAGATATAGGAACCAATGGAGAAATCGTACTCGGAAACACGACCTTTCTCTATGCCTGCTCCTCCGCGGCCGGCCCTGCCTTTGAGGGTGCCAACATCAGGAACGGAATGGGCAGTATCTCAGGTGCCGTCAGCAGTGTTTCGCTGACGCAGGGCCTTAGCTTCACTACCATCGGCGATTCACGCCCGGCAGGTATATGCGGCACAGGGATAGTTGATGCACTGGCGCAGCTGCTGGAGGTTGGAATAGTTGATGAAACAGGAAGAATGGATATGGAGTGGAAACCTCAAGTCCCGGAGCAGGCTGCGCTGGCTGAAAGGCTTGCAGCCGTGGACGGCATGAATGCCTTTATACTTTGCCGGGAAGAAGAAACCTCTACAGGGCGCGAGATCGCCGTAACGCAGAAAGACATCCGCGAGCTGCAGAATGCAAAAGCCGCCCTGGCAGCAGGCATTAATGTTCTTGTAAGGGAAGCCGGGATTTCCTTTAATGATATTAAAACAGTATATCTGGCAGGCGGCTTCGGAAGCTATATAAATATAGAAAGCGCTTTGAAAATCGGTCTCATTCCGGAAGCCTTGAGAGGAAAAATCATAACGGTGGGAAACGCAGCAGGCCAGGGTGCTATAGAAACCCTTATAAACAGTGATAGCTTAAAAGCTGCCGGAGAAATCAGCAGGAGGATCAAATATATAGAATTGTCCGCATGTAAGGATTTTAATGATTATTATGTGGAATGTATGATGTTTGAAGTATGACAATAATAAATATTCAATTTTAAATTTGCGTATGGAAAGTTTACTTGACATAGAATAGCTCTTATGTTATTTTATTTATGGAAAGTATACTTTCCATTTTTGCATAATGAAGAGGTAAACATGAAGAACAGACTTGAAGAAATACGCAAGCAGCGCGGAATCAAACAAGAGGACCTGGCATCAGTACTGGAGGTATCCAGACAGACTATAGGCTCTCTGGAAAACGGGAGATACAACCCGTCTATTACTCTGGCCTTTAAAATTGCCCGCTATTTTGGCATGAGCATTGAAGATATTTTTATCTACGAGGAGGAATAACAATGAAAAATAAATTTTCCCTTGGCATTTTACAGCTGATTGCAGGTATTTGCCTTATCATACTCAGCTTCCTGTTAAAAGCTATAATTGCAAAGCAGATATGCGGCGTTTTTATAGGTGTTGGAGGAGGTCTGTCGGGACTGGGACTAATCAGGCTGATTACAAATCATATTGAAAGCAGTAACCCAGCAATTAGAAGGGCGAAGGAAATAGAAAATAATGATGAAAGAAACACCATGATCCGGAACCGCGCAAAGGCTAAAGCCGGTGACATAACCCAGTGGCTCATTATAGCAATCGCTTATGTTACCATACTGATTTCGGCGCCTTTATGGATGACATCGTTTGTAGTAGCCGTATACTTACTTTATAATCTGATAGTTGTTTTTCTGATTAATAAATATCAAAAAGAGATGTAACCGCAAATATCCTTGAATCCAAAGGAGGAAATCTCTGGCAGTATCAAAGCAGTATCCCACATGCCGCCACCAGAAAAACACACTGGTTCAGTTCGCATACCGCTCCAAGTATATCACCTGTGGCACCGCCTATTTTACTGCTGAAATATTTTACTGTCAGAAGAGCAGACACCGGTGGAATCAGCATTATAATCCACAGTTTGAGGTCAAAAGTCAATAAACTTATCACGGAATACATAATTAATCCCCAGAGAAGCTCCTTTTTTCCGCAGAAATCTATAAAGGATTTTCCCAGACCTTCCCCCGTCCTTGCGTAACCTGAAACTGCGGCTCCTACAAGTGAACCTACCCTGCCTGCCATAGGCAGCAATAATATTATCCGTAAATAATATCCGCTGTTTATTTGAGTGAGGGCGGCAAAATCAAGCAGCAGTACACTGACAACAGCAAGGACGGCGTTGGTCCCCACCCTGCTGTCCCTCATTATTTCCAGAATCCTCTCCTTTGACCGGTTTGAGAAGATACCGTCAAAGGTATCGCCCAGACCGTCAAGATGAAGTCCTCCGGTTATTGCCATGTAAAGCACCAGAACAAGTGCCGAGACCATCACCTTCGGAAAAATAAAAAGCATGCCATATGCGGCAATTGTCAGAACGGCTCCTATCACAAGCCCCACAAAAGGGGCAAATACAAGACCCTTTCCAAAATCCGAACTATTGGCGGTTATTTGTATGTTTATTGGTATTCTCGTAAAAAACTGCAGCATCAATACCAGTCTTTTTAAAGCTTTCATTTTGACCCCTATCCTTTGATTTTCACAGGTATGCCTGAAACACAGAAATAAACCTCATCCGCGGTTCCCGCAAGAAGCTGGTTCATCCGTCCCGCTATATCCCTGAAGTCCCTTCCCATTGAATACGGCGGCACAACGCCCAGACCCACTTCATTTGTTACCAGGATGAAGGGTACATCATTCATTTTCACAAGACTTACAAGCCTCTCCAGCTGATGAAGTATCGTATCCTCAATCTCATCTACCCGGTCCCTTGTGAGGTTGTCCCAATCACAGCTTTCATCCAGCATAAGATTTGAAACCATAATTGTTATGCAATCCAAAAGAACGGCACTTTTACCCTTTAGCAATCCCTCAAGGGCAATATCAAGATTTTTATAGCCTTCGTAAGTCTCCCATGCAGCAGGTCTTCTTTCCCTGTGTCTGGCTATTCTCTGTTCCATTTCCTCATCTATGCGCTTTGCGGTTGCAACATACAGCACATTGCTGCCCTGTTCTGCCGCCTTTTTTTCGGCAAAGGTGCTTTTACCGCTGCGTGCACCGCCTGTTACCAGAATCAGTTTTCCCATATACCCTCCAAACTGCCGTACGGTAATACCTTCCGGCTTATTAAATTTACCAAGTTACATGACTTCATGAAGCTGAGCAGATGTTATAACCGCAGCCGCAGCTTTTTTTAACTGTTTGTAAAGCTCCGTTGCCCTTCCGTCTGTAAAATCCCTTATCCCGGGCTGTTCATCCTCAATGATTACCAGTTTGTTTGCATTCAGAGCCGCTTCAAGGTTTCTGAAATTTTGAAAACCAAAGGGCATATTGCACAGTATTGTAATTTCAGAATTCCTGATGTTTAAAATATTTTTGGCATGGATTTCATCCGATATTTCGGTAAAAGGCTTTTCAGCCAGGTATTTTATTCCGAAAACCTCGGCACAGCCAATATCACTGTCCCCATGCGAAAAAACCCCTGCGGTGACAGGGTAACCCTGTTCGTACAACTGTCTCATAACACCCGAAGCCGAACCGCCGCCGCCTATAACATGTACCCTCTCGTTTTTCTTCCCGGCAGTGTCCCTGTTAATATAGAGATCCAGAAGTCCTGTTATCCTGTTTCTATAAACCAGTGCATTTATGCCGTAAACACAGGATAGATTTTCAGAAGTAAGCACTTCCTCAGGCAAACCGTCTGCCACAATCTCTCCATAATTCATCAAGACCAGCCTTGTGCAGTATCTGGCTGCAATTTTCAGATCGTGTATGGCTGCAACAATAGTTGTTCCCATTGATGACAAATCACGCGAATATTCAAATATCTGTTCCTGATAGGTAATATCCAGACTGGCAGTAGGCTCGTCCAACAGGATTATATCTGTTTCCTGCGTGAGAGTTTTTGCAAACAGTACCCTTTGCCTTTCTCCGCCCGACATTTCCGTCACAGGGCTTTCTTCAAGCTTGCCGGTATGGGTATAGTCCATATTTCTTCTGGCTACGGTGTAATCTTCTTTTGTCTCGGCTCTAAACCTCTTAATGTAAGGATACCTTCCCATAAGGACAATATCAAGTGCTGAGAACGGAAAACCGACGGTTGTGTTCTGATGCATAAGAGCAACCTCTTTTGCCAGCTTCCTTTCAGTATATTTATTAATATCACTGCCCTTGATTTTTATCCGGCCGCCGGCTTTGTTTAAACCATTCATACATTTTAACAGTGTTGTTTTACCTGCTCCGTTGGGCCCTATCAAACCTATAAAATCTCCTGCTTTTATATCCAGATTGATATCCTTTAATATTTCTTTGTTGTTTATTGAATAGTTGAGATTTTTTATTTCAATTATATTGTCCATATTATATCAGAGCCCCTCCCTCTCTCTTGGATCTAAGAAGCAGATAAAGGAAATAAGGTGCTCCAATTAAGGCTGTGATTATACCCACACCCAGTTCATAAGGTACCGCCACCACTCTTGATATCAGATCGCATGCAACAAGGAATATGGCACCGCCGATTGAACTTGCAGGCAGAAGTATTTTGTGGTCAGGCCCGACAAGTAGCCTCATAATGTGGGGTACTATCAAGCCTACAAAGCTTATTGCCCCTGTTACGCATACGCTGCTTGCAGTTGCCAGGGAAACAAGTACCAGCAATATGGTTCTGAGCCTGTCTGTGTTGAGACCCACCGATTTGGCCTCCTCCTCACCCATAAGCAGAACATTCAGATCCCTGGAAAACAAGTGCATAAGCACTACACTGACCAGCACAGGAATGACGATCAGCTGAAAATGTTCCCACCTTCTGCCTTCAAGTCCTCCTGTTGACCAGAACAAAAATTCCTTGACCTGATAATCATAGGACAGGGTCAGTACAATATTTGTTATTGCTCCTAGAAAAGTGCTGACTGCAATACCTGAAAGTATCAGAGTCAGAACAGGAACCTTTCCCTTCCGGTAGGACAATATGTATATTGCCATTATTGCTAAAAAAGCTCCTGTAAATGCAGACAACGGCAATATAAAAATACCTGCCGTTACAAGTCCAAGCTTTATGGACAGCACCGCACCCAGGCCGGCACCGCTGGATATTCCCAATATTCCCGGATCAGCCATGGGATTTCTGAACATCCCCTGCATTACGGCGCCGGAGGTGCCAAGAGCCGTGCCGGCAAGGGCAGCTACTGCAACTCTGGGAAATCTCACGAGAAAGATTATGGGCTCCTGTCCCTCGGCAAAGGTTGCATTCGGCAGCAATCCAAGGTTTTTAAGTATTATCCTGAAGCTATCAAAAAACGGTACGTAAACGGCACCGACCGCTGTACCTGCTATCATCACAACAAGCAATACCATAAGCATTACCGGTATTATTCCAATTTTTAATCCTGCCCTTTTCACCTGAACCTCCACCTATCTATTTAAACAAGTCCGGATATGCGGCTCTGGCCATATCCTCAACAGCCAATACGGAATAGTGCGATGTAGTACTTAAATGGTTGTAAGGCACCGATATTATTTTGCTGTTTTTTACAGCTCTCACACCCGCTAAAGCTCTATCTTCCCTGATGGATTTCGTCAGGCTTTCAGGTGTTGCCTTGCTTGTATCATAAAACCATGAGGGAACACTTATAATATCGGGATTATATTTAACTATCATCTCTTTGGAAAGCTGAGGCCAGCCTGTCAGGCCTTCTTTCGCCACAGGGTTTATCAGACCTGCTCTTGTAACTATATCGTCAAAATTTGTATCTTTTCCGCTCGTACTGCCCATCTCACTATAATCTATAATGGTCAGTTTCTCTTCCTCCTTCAGTCCCGACAGCCTGTCCGAAACCGACTTAAGCTTTTGATCCATCCAGTTTATCAATTCTTCTGCTTTACCGGCATTATCGGTAATGTCGCCCAAAAGCTTTAACATTTCCCTCTCCTGATCAATATTTGAGGGGGTTTTTAAAACAAAAACATTAATATTTGAATCCCTAAGCTGTTTTATGATATTTGCATCCGACCAGGCATCAGCCAAAACCAGGTCAGGCTGCAAAGCAAGTATCTTTTCAGCATTGAAATCAAGTCTTTGCCCTAATCCTTTGGCAGCATCAATGACGTTTGATACTCCCGGGTCATCCACATAATAAGTCATTGCAGCTATCTGGCTCTTATCTGCCATTGAAATCAACATTTCACAGACTCCCAGTGGAAAAACGGCAAGCTTGACAGGCTTTGCTTTTATTGTAACTGATGTATCATTGGCATCCTTCAAGGTTAAAGGATATATTGTAGCCTTTGAATCTATTGCAGCGCTCCCGTCTGACGCACTTGATACGGCCGCAGTTGATACTGTTGCGGATTGGGCGGCAGTACCACCAGCTGAGCTATCAGAAATGCCGGCTTGCTGGCCGCAGCCTGCAAACAGCCCCGATGCTAAAACAATAACCATTAATAGTGAAAGTATTTTTAACTTCATTTTTCTTTTTCCTCCATTTGTTATTCAAATAATCCGTAATGCCGGTTAAAAATTAAAAACCCCATAAACACAGAGTGTCCAGGGGGTAAATTACTTTAATAAAGTTATCAGGTATTACACATCCCCTCTATCTCTCGTAGAGTTGTAGTGCCAGGAAATGGACCGAACCACCCCCCGGATACAGACAAGTATTCTGACTCAGGCGTCATCACTCTCCAAACCTTCCCGGTCATTAACCAGTGGCACATTCCGGAGAATTCTTCCAATACAGCGGCGGGACCGTGCAGGACTTAAACCTGCTTCCGATATCTGCATCCGCATATTCAATTTTAAGGTTTCTTCAAAATTAACCTGTCGCGTTTGTCCAGGTTAATTTTATGAAACACATACTACATCATTTATAATGATAATATATAAAAATACTATTAGCAAACTTTTATTATTCATATTCCGGGAACCACAGGCCATTGTCAAAATCTCGCCGGCTATTTTGCTATCATGCTGTAGAAACTCTCGCCGGGAAAATCATTTTCAATTCCGAAGGTATCGGCAATTGTGCTGGCAAGGTCGGCAAAAGTTTTTCTGGTTCCCAGATTTACATCCTGTTTTACGTTCCTGCCATATACAAGGAGCGGGACATGTTCTCTGGAGTGGTCGGTGCTGGGGGTTGTGGGATCACAGCCATGATCGGCGGTTATTATCAACAGGTCCCCTTCTCTCATAGCGGCAACTATTTCAGGAAGCCGTGCATCAAACTCCTCCAAAGCCTGCCTGTATCCCTCTACATTGTTTCTATGCCCAAAAACCATATCGAAATCAACAAGGTTTGTGAAAATTATTCCCTTATTGTCTTCCTTCATATATTTTAAAGTGATGTCGACACCATTCATGTTGCTCTTGGTGTGTTCAGCCAGTGTGATACCTTTTCCTGAAAAAATATCCTCTATTTTTCCTACTGCAATTACATCAAGCCCTTTTTGCTGCAGCTTGTCAAGGATAGTATCCGCCGTGGGCTCAGCCGAGAAATCTCTTCTGTTTACCGTACGGGAAAAGCTGCCTGGCATGCCGGTAAAGGGACGTGCAATAACACGGCCTACCATGTTTTCTCCCTGCAGCATATCTCTCGCTATCCGGCAGATCCTGTAAAGCTCCTCCAGTGGAACAATCTCTTCATGTGCTGCTATCTGGAATACACTGTCGGCTGAGGTGTACACAATAAGTTTTCCAGTCCTCATGTGTTCTTCACCGTATTCTTTGATTATCTCGGTGCCCGATGCCACACAATTTCCTAAAATGCCCCTTCCTGACAGCTGTTCAAATTTCTCAAGGACTTCCCTTGAGAAGCCGTTGGGATATGTGGGAAACGGGTACTCCAGCTGCACCCCTGCAATCTCCCAGTGTCCGGTAATAGTGTCTTTGCCTTTTGACACCTCAGCCATTTTTCCATAGCTTCCGGATATATCACCGGGCACCGGGAGATAATCAATTCCGTCAATTTTCCCCAAGCCCATATTTGTCATATTCGGCAGTCTTATTCCGCCGCTGCTTTTCACTATATTTCCCAGAGTGTTGCTTCCCGTATCACCGTAATCCGGTGCATCCGGAAGTTCACCAACTCCTACGCTGTCCAATACAATTAGAATTGCTCTGTTAATATTCTCCATATATAAAAACCTCCATAACCAGTTAATTTTCAATAATTCCAATCATTTTATTAATACCAATCTATCACAATTTTAAACCAAAATACAATAAAAATAAGTCCTCAAAATTGTTTTTTTTAAATTATTTAAATGTTATTTGATTAATTTATAACAATTAAATACCTATTTATGATATAGTCTTATTGTTGATTAATTAGCACAACGCGTTAATTTTATAAATTTTATATATTTTTATGTTTTTCAGGAAGGTACATAATAAATGAATACGAAAATACGTCTTTTTAAGTATACTTTTATTGTTTTAAGTATAATGTGTTGTATTATGCTGGGGAGTACATTTATTATTAATGCCTTGGGCGATATGAATACCTTTGGAATTTTATCCGGTGAAACAGTGTCGGCCAAATCATCCGACACAACAGCTGTGGCATCACCGGATACATCAGCTCAAGTATCAGCGGACACGGCAGCTAATACTTCAACTGTTACTGCCGCCGTTACATCGGCTGAATCTTCGATCGACACAGAAGTTCCATCTACAGCCCAACCCTCTGTACAAACCCCTGTAAAATTACCATCTGCTGCCGAAGAAAATCAGGAACAAAATTCCGGCAAAACCCCATCCGAAAATACCTCAGTACCGGAAAATGAGGCTGCGGCGACACCTGACGACAAACCGGTACCAGACCGGGCTCCGGCCTCTGTAGCTATTTCGGCGGTTGGAGATATAATGGCTCATCAGAGCAACCTGAACAATGCTTACTCACCTAAAACCGGTACATATGATTTCACTGGCTTTCTGGAGTATGTCAAGCCCTATCTGACCAAGGCAGATCTTACCCTCGGTAATTTCGAAACTGTGACAGCCGGGCCGAAAACAGGCTATACAAGCTATCCAGGCTTCAATACGCCTGATGCCATATTGCCCGCGCTGGCCGGAGCTGGTTTTGATATATTGTCGACAGCCAATAATCACTGCCTGGATAGAGGAATCAGTGGTCTAACCCGTACAATTCAAATGATAAATAAAAATAAAATGCTGAATATAGGCAATTCAACAAATGGGAAGAATAAATATGTAATCAAGGACATTAATGGCATAAAATTGGGGATACTGGCATACTCAGGAATGTATAACAGTCTCGATAAAAAACTGAGTGCAGCGCAAAAAGACACCTACCTGAGTCCCATAAATGAATTGCAGATACAAGAGGATATCAAGGCTGCCAAAGCGGAAAAAGCGGATGCAGTAATAGTTATTGTCCATTGGGGGACAGAGTATCAGCGAACACCGAATACCTCACAGACTTCCCTGGCTAAAAAAATGCTTTCCTGGGGGGCTGATATTATTCTCGGCTCGCATCCCCATGTTATTCAAAAGTCTGAAATTGTAAAAGTAAATGGAAAAGATAAATTTATAATCTATTCTATGGGAAATTTTATTTCAGGCTACAGACGTGTGGATAAGACCAACAGGCCAAATAAGATTTATACTGAAGATGGGATAATTGTAAATCTCAAGTTGGAAAAAGATGCATTAAACGGTGTTACAATAAAAAGTGTGGATTATGTACCCACCTGGGTGGACAAGTACTATGTTAATAACAGACCCGTATTCAAGATCATTCCCATACCGGATGAAAACATATCCGGGAAATACGTAACAGATTATAACAGACCGTTTATAAAACAATCTTATAAAAATACTATGGGAATTATGGCAAAAATGAAGTAAAATAAAGAATATATATTCCGCACCCACTGTCTCAGGCCCTTAAGACCCGGGTAAATGGAGCTTAGTTTGTATGTTAATGAGAAAGGAACACTCGCAAGGTAATGCTTAAGAATCTTTTTGTTGAAAACTTCCGTATAGTTAAGAATTCTTTTAAAGATAAACCTTATAGAAATGCATTTACTATAATTGTTCTCTTTATATTTATAAATGCTGTAAAGCTCAGCTTATACAACTATTTTCTGATACCGCAGGCTACCAGGGAAGTATTTATTTATAAATTCTGGTTTACTCTGCTGTGCAGTATTATTATATATACAATTGTATTCAGTTTCAAATCAAGATACCTTTTCCTTATAATAATGGTTGCACAGGGGATATATTGCTTTACAAATATATCTTATTTTCTTTACTACCACAGCTACCTTCACTTTCTGCAGTGGATTTCCCTCTTCAAGGAAGCACTGATTTCAGCCACACATCTGGCAAATCCCAAAAGCATGCAGCTGCTGGTAGTCTTTATTGACGTACCCCTGGCTTTGTACATTTTTTTCAAATACTTTAAAAAGGATGTCAAAAAGTTTTCTCTGCCCTTTATAAAATATACTTTACTCATCGCCTCTCTTATAATACTTTTAGTTGTGGAGCTTAACAACTACCATGCTCAGAATTCAATTGTACAGTATATGGATGACAGATATACAGGTGAAACCGAAATAGTTGAAAGGTATGGCACACTTGTAAACAGTGCGGTCAACATTATTAAAAACAACAGCGAAACAAAGCTGATTGAGCAGCTTCACTACGGAAGGAAACAGGCCAACAGCGATATTATTGGTGTGCAAAAGGATCCCAAGAAGCCATTTATAAACTCTAAAAGACCTAATTTTATAATAATTCAGGTTGAATCCATGGATGCCAATATAGTCAGGCAAAAGTACGAGGATTCTTATGTCATGCCCTACTTGAATTCATTGACAGCAAACAGTATATATTATCCGTATACTTTAAGCTACCACCAGGGCGGTGGCACCTCCGACACCGAGTTTTCGGTTATAAACAGTGTGGAACCGCTGGATTCCTTTCCTGCCATAAAGCTTACCTCCTACGGTTATCCCAACTCTTTCGTTTCAAAACTGGCCAAAGCGTCTTATGATACCATGGCCTTCCATGGTAATGTTGGAACTTTTTATAATAGAAATATTGCCCTTTCAAAAATGGGCTTTAAGAAATTTTTTGACATCAGCTCCATGAACTATGAAGATGAAGGCTGGGGCGCTCCGGATGATAAAGTATTTTCGTTTGCTTATGACAAGATGAAAAAGGCTAAGGAACCCTTTGTTTCATATGTTATTACCATGACCAGCCACGGTCCTTTTGAAAGTGCAAGGAAGTACTATAATAATCCACTTTATGATGATATCGAAAACGAAATAGTTAAAAACTACTTTAATTCCTTCAGTTATGTAGATGAATCCATAAAGGATTATGTAACTGCCGTCCAGAAGAAGTTCCCCAACAGTTATATAATAATTTACGGGGATCACACTCCAAACATAAATTCGGAGGATTTTGCACAGGCTTCCTTTATTGATGGAGACAAATACTTTGAGTTTGTTCCGTTGTTTGTTATTACACCTGATAGACAGAGACACATTGAAAGCTCGTCAGTGGCCTCCTTCCTTGATATTTCACCTACATTACTGGCGGCCTCCGGCATACCCTATTCTGTGTATTCAGATGGTTCAAATCTTCTTAAAAAGAATATAAATCATTTAAATATTCCTTTAAAGGGTTTATCATTGGACAGAGCATGGCTGTATAATAAAATATCAAATTATAAATTCACCGAAGAAGAGCCTATATGGAAAAAATATCTACCCTCCTTTATTTCTTCAAATCTGATTGAAAAACATAGGAAGTGAGGCATCATTTATTGGTAATTTTACTCACGTTCTTTATTATTATGGAAATTGAACCGTCAGGGTTGTTAAAGAACTCGATCATATCCCTGTCATCATAATAACTCAGGGGGAAGTTTATTTCTATTCCGGTATCTGTTTTAATTTTATGCGTTTTAAATTTCTTCTCCGCAATTTTTTCAGGTATCTCAATGGTTTCATCTTTGAGCCCTGCCTTCTGGATCTCCTGAATATATTCTTCCCTCACTGCCAGATTTGTTTCAAATATTTCTTCCGCAATGGCTTCCACTCTTATTTCCTTGTTTTCTTCGAGACTGTCCGAAACCACCTTTTTAAGTTTTGCAACCTTGTCAAAATCTTCATCATAATACTTCTTATTGATCTTTTGTGTTACTTTATCTATTATTTTAAGCTTTTGGTTATCGGATAAGTCTGTAGAGCAATTGAATATATATTGGGACAGATAAAATTCCTTTGCTCCGTTTATTTCAAAAAGTTTCTCCAATAATTTCAATTGACCTGTTTCCATACTTATTAAAACAGCTTCCTCCACTCTTTGTCCATCAGAAGGAAGTAAAGTTTTATGCCTGATTATGGAATTGCTTGCTCCCTCCTCCAACTGATTTACATAATGGGTATAGCCTGTTTTATAATTTAATTTCAAAATTCCCAGGTATTGTTCATTATTTATGTAAAACAGACAGCATATCAGGTCTGCCGGAGTAATATCAACATTTTTTAGCATCAGGTCGAATATCATGCCACCTAATGTATTACTGGCTTCCAGAAAGCAGCCTTCATCGTTTTTAACAGCTGCACAAATATCTCTTGCCGAATTAACTTCACCAATAAATTGTGCCTTTTTTAAATTTGTATCGTCCAATATTTTAGCTATATGCTTTTCAAGGAATTCCGAAATCTCACCATCAAGTTCCAAATCACTGTTTGAAAATACCGGGAAATTGATACTTGTGTCCAAAATATGCAATACTGCCTTTTTTATATGAATATCATATTCCATTTTGAGAAATCCACCTCATCCATTATTTAAGTACCAGCATATTATAAACTGGCGGCACTCCCTATTATAGCAAAATACCTGTACATTTGAACACCTTTTGATATAATTAAAATCAAAAAGCATTAAAAATGCAGGTTACGGTTGTGGAGGAAATATGTTATTCGGAAAAATCAAGAGCACATATTATATCTTGAAAGCTAATAGAGCATATACCGCCGATAATGCGGAGGAAACCATCAAATGGATGCAAATGGCCTATAATACTGGAGCTGCCAGGGCAACCACAGTTACCACCTATGGATATCTGCTCTTAAAGAACAGCAGACTGGAAGAAGCCATGAAAGTATTTGAGGACCAGCTAAGATCGCCAAAAACAACAAACAATGAGCTTTATAACATAAAGTCCAACTATGCTTTAGGTCTTTGGAAACAGGGAAAACTTGATGAGGCCATAGAAACACTTGAAAATGTCATACCAAACTACAAAACTACCAATATTTACGGAAGCCTTGGATATCTTTACAATTTGAAAGGGGATCTTGAAAAGGCGCTGGCCTTTAACCTGGAAGCCCTGAATTATAACAGTACCGGAACCGTCATACTTGATAACCTGGGGCAAACCTATTATCTGAAGGGAGAACAGGAAAAGGCCGTAGAGATTTTCAATAAGCTTATAGCGTTGAATCCCAAATTTCCTGAAGCCTTTTATGATTATGCACTGGTATTGCAAAAGCTGGGTGACAGGGAAAAAAGTATAGAAATGCTCAGGAATGCTCAAAAATACAAAATAAATTATCTGTCGACCGTAACAAAAGAGGATATTGAATCCAGGCTGGCAGAACTTGAAGTTCAGTAAATAAGGGTAAAATCTCAGGCACCGGGATACCGGCTGTCTTTAACAAACTACCGGCCCGGTGCCTGGATTTCATTAAAATGCAAAATTGAGGAGAGATTCCAATATTTTTATGTGCCCTTTTTCGTTTGGATGTATCCCATCAGCACAAAAATGAGAACTGTAGTTTTTGCTTATTAAAAAACCTTCCCGTACATTTATGAGCCTGCAGCCATTTTGCAGTGCCGCCCACTCTACAGCATTGTTGTAAGCTTCCTGCCAGCGGTATATTTTAGCCACATCTCCAAGCCAGCGGAGAATATTATCCTTGTTTAATCCTCTGGAAAGCCAGTTAAAATATTTTTCGGGCTCCAGTGGAGGCAGGTTCATCAAGATCGGATTTACACCCTTTTCTTTGAAGAGGGTTATCATATTCTGAAGTGAATTTTTAAATGCAGCTATGGTTGTCCTTGGCAGATGCTCGTTTTCAGGTGATCTTGAAACCTCTGACCAGTTGAAATCACAGTCATTCCCCCCAAATTCCAGTATAACAATATCATTATTATGAATAGGCTGTTTGTCCATGGAATTTGCTATCCTATTGAGTGCTTTGGTTGAGGTCATCCCAAAATATGCATTGTTCTTCAGGGAGCAGCCGGTTATTTCAGCAAAACTGTTTACACTGCTGTTTTTCAAGACCTTGTATTTACCGTCCTGCTCATCCAGTACTACCCCTTTTAAAATTGAATCCCCCCATATTGTAATTTCCCTGTTACTTAACTCCAGCATGCAATCACCTTCCGTTTCTGCAATTCTTTTTATGTATATTTATTATTTCCTTTAATAAAAGCTGTTATTAATTTATTTTTAACAGCTCAACCCGCTATGATATTTATTATCATTATATCAAGGCATCATCTAGTTTTGATTACTATGTTACCCGTTTATTATTTAAATGTCAAGGGCTTTCATTAACCAGATTGTAAAAAAGATCTAATATGATATACTTATCATAACGATTGTTCGGAGGTCTTTAGTTTGAAAACAAACAGAATAAATTCAATCAAACAGGAATTATCAGATTTTTTACATACTTTAAGCTCTTTTACAACCGAGAGCTGGAGCCAATTTCCCGGTATAGATCTTTATATGGATCAGGTGGTCACATATCTTGAGCGGCTCTTGAAGCTTTTTGATACCGATGCTTCCGGAAAGGTAATAACCTCGAGTATGGTCAATAACTACGTTAAAGAAGGTTATCTCAAACGGCCTGTTAATAAGAAATATGACAGGGTACACCTGGTAACTCTCTATATAATGTCCATGTTGAAGCCCATTTTACCCATACCTCTTATAGCCGGTTCCTTAAGTAATCTTACCGACGAGCAGAAATACCAGAATTTTTTTGAAGAGCTCTCAAAGCTTCAGGACGAAGCCTTCACTAATATATCGGACAAATTGTCTGCTACTCTCGATCAATTATCGGATGAGGATTACGAGACAACCCTGCGTTTATTCGCATTGCAGCTTACCAGTGAAGCAAATGCCCGGAAAATTGTAGCAGAAAAAATACTTCTGGCTCTCAGTAGAGACTCCGGGAAAACTGCCGAAAAAAAATAAAAGGTTAGTGGTCTGCAACGTCTAAAACGCATATTGCCCGGCGAGGAAAATTTCTGCAGGGTAAGGCGGAGGACGAAGGCAATACTGTACGTATTGGCAAGGACGACAACGAAATTCTGCAGGAATTTAACCACCGGCAATATGTGAATTTAGATGTTACAGACTACTAGTGTGGTCTGTGTATCCATAGGGCGGCATTTTACACCAGGACAGACACTATCACCTCATAAGGTCAATATACTGACCAGTGGGGTGATTTTTACGTGGTTTATTTTCTATCCATATTTTTATTATGTTTAGCACCAAATCTCGATAATATGGTCATCGGCCTTGCTTACGGAGCCAGAAAAATTAATGTTCCATTTAAATCAAATTTCGCAATTGCTTTATTTTCAGGTATAGCCACTTTGGTGTCAAGCCTGCTGGGCAGTGCACTGGCAAATTATATACCAAGCTATACGGGAAATATCATAGGTGGTTCCATAGTATGTACTATGGGTTTGTACACAATAATCAGCCACTTGATAAAAAATAAAAAAAATACCGGCTGTGAGCACCAGAACGGAAATCAATATATCGTAGAACTGCGGGCCGTAATGGATGACCCCGGTATAGCCGATAAGGATTACTCGGGAGATATTTCCCTCAAAGAATCAATATTATTAGGCATAGCTCTGGCTGTAAATTGCCTTGGAACCGGTTTCGGTGCCGGAATGACCGGAGTGAATATTGTAGTCCTTACAACAGCGGTAATTATATTCAGCCTTACAACAATCTCTCTCGGAGCAGTGATAGGAAGACGGTGGGCGGCAAAATTCCTTGGTGACCAGGCAACAATTATATCAGGACTGCTCCTGGCAGCAGTCGGAATATATCAGATTTTATTTTAATATTTAGTTGTTATATTTATGATACTTTTTACTTAGTTATTAGTGGGTGCGGCTTGTTGGGCGACGGCTTTACACCTGTGACGAGCCTTACAAATACGAGCTGCAGCATGTGCGAAGTACGCAAAACCCTTATCAAGTATCAAAAAGCTATGTCATTTGATACTTGAATTCGTTGTACTAGTTAAATGGGTATGCCGATTTTACCAGTACGCGAGTACAACTTCAAGCAATGGCTAGCACGGTAAAAGTGCTTGCTGAAATTTGTAGGTGAAAAACAAGTATTTTTGCCGGTAAATTGACAGGATGTCAATTTGAGCAGCACGCGAGACCCGGATGGTCGAGTCGCTGCGACGGCTTTACACCTGTGACGAGCCTTACAAATACGAGCTGCCGCCCCATATAAAGTATATCGACAAAGCATGTGCGAAGGACAAATACTCTTAACAAGTATCATAAAATTTTCTCCATTTGATATATTTATGATACTCCAGGGATATAAAGTAAGTATATGTACGCGAGTATAGCTTTGGGACAATGATTGCACGGTTAAAAGCTGCTGCCGTTTTTGTTGGCGAGGCACAGGCAGATATAGCCGGCAAAGCGGCAGGACGCCGCTTTGAGCCCAAGAGACACACGAGGTGGCTTGTTGGGCGACGGCTTTACGCCTGTGACGAGCCTTACAAATACGAGCAGCTGCTTTGGGTGCAATCCATTGGCCCAAAACTGTACGGGAGTACATAAATATAATTTTTCTACAGGTATCATAAATTTTTATTTAATGAACTTTATGATACTGTATAAATTTATTTGCATGTCCGCACGCTTTGACGAATTTACTTAAATTTCCTTATTGACAAAATTTTATAACGGGGTTAATCTATTATTAATTAAATATCTGCCCTGTAGGAACAGTTAAATAATGACTTTCCATTTTTCAAAGGATATCTTCCTTGAAAATCTGGCCTTATTATTCAACTATTCCCTTAAACCGTTGAAGTGGAGATAACGGTGTTGGAATTTTAAATATTCCGAACGTGCACTTACAGAGAGCGGGGGAAGCTGAGAGCCCCGCAGAACGCAGTACATCAAATGGACCACTGAGGGCGCAGTCAAATGAAGAGCTTATTCTTCAAAGTATTCTGCGACGCAGCACATGCG
>JAEWJR010000101.1:0-44492 GCA_023386445.1 Bacillota bacterium
ATTCGGTGGATATAGGACTCAGAAAGGATGAAACCCATGAAATAGCACTCAATATAGTAAGAAACCTGTATTCCAACAAGCAGATGCAGGCAGAGATGAAAACCTACACAAACATCATCAACAAGGCTCAGCTGACTGCACTGCAGGCACAGATCAGCCCTCATTTCCTTTATAATACGCTGGAAAATATACGGTGGAGGGCAATGGAAATCTGCAAGGGGGATAACGAGGTATCACAGATAATACTAAACCTGTCCGAAATGCTCAGAATCAGTCTTGAAAGCGATCAGCAGCTGGTCAGTATAGAGGAGGAAATCAAAAATACAAAACTATATATAAAAATACTTCAGCTGCGGTATGAGGACAAGCTTCAGGTCCTGTGGGAAGTGGATGAGGCGGCGGCGGGCCACCACATCGTCAAGGTAAGCCTGCAGCCCATTATTGAAAATGCGGTTTACCATGGAATAAAGCCTCTGAGAAAACTCGGGGTTATTACAATCGGCGTTGACAAGCTTGAAGACAAAATAGTCATACGTATAAAAGATAATGGTGTTGGCATGAGCAGGCAGGAGGTAGAACGGCTCAACAGGGATATGCGTGAAAAATATATTCTTCAGGAAGACCATATCGGTATCAGGAATGTGAATCAAAGGATCAAATTGCTGATGGGGGACGAGGCAGGTCTTGAAATAGAGAGTGAAGAAAATATTGGTACAACGGTAACCCTGATCCTGCCCTTGCCAAAAACAACGGAAGATTAGTCTAACCTCCTTTATTCGCCGCATCACGATAAATGATAATTATTTACATAACATTTTGTGGCCGCTATGCGGCTCAAAGCCATAAATATGGCTTGGGAGGTTAATATGGTCTGTAAAATGAAATATAAAGTATTGTATATAAAACTTCTGGTATTTTTATTTGTCATAATAACGTTCATGGCAAATATCTCCTGTACACAGAGGACAAATATTGTACAGAAGACAAATAATGAATACACTTCAGATGAAAAGATAGTACTTAAATGGATGATATATGGTGAGAAATCAAAAAATTCAGAGAGTGTATTTTCCGAGTTCAATAAAAATCTGCAGAAATATTATCCTGATACTACCGTTGAATTTGATATTGTCCCATATGATATCTACAAGGAAAAATGGGATATGAAAATGGCTACCAACGAGCAGCTGGATTTAGCCTGGATAGGAAACGACATATTCAATTATACCGAAGAAGTAAAGAAAGGTTCCTTCATGGCTCTGGATTATTTATTGAGTACGTACGGGCAGGAGCTTCTGGCCGAAATACCTGAAAACATATGGCGTGTACAAAAACGTGAAGGCAAGATTTACAGTATTCCGCTGCTGGGAATGTTATACAGAAAAGATTATGCAGTGGTATCCAGTAAAAAATACATGAACACCTATGGAAATATGGACGAAATCGGTGCGGTAAACCGGTCCAACTACTATACAAATGAACAATGCTATGAGGTTTTGGAAAAATATCTGTACAGTTTAAAGGCGGAAAAAAACCTGGGTACGGGTATTTCCAGTGAAACCATAACAAAGATGGCGGATAAGGGTCTGGAAGGTATATACGGACCCAATTCTCCTTTTGTAATCAAAATTTTTGATAATGACCTGAAAGTTTACAATAAATATGAACTTGAATCATACAGGCTTTTTTTTAAAACCATTCACAACTGGTATGAGAAGGGATATATACGGGAAAATATCGAAGAGATATTAAATCCCAAAAGCTATGATGGAAAAAGGAACGGCAGTGTGCTTTTTCTGGATGAATACGGAGAACACGGGGTGGTAACCGACAGGATTGCAACAGAATATGAAGCGGTATACGAGCCACTGCAGGACTATAAATATATTTCATATGAGTGCAGCAGAAATGCGGTTGCTCTCCCTAGGACCACCCAAAATCCACAGCGTGCGCTTGAAATAGTAAATCTGCTGAATACCGGAAAAGGGGAAGAACAGTATAAACTGCTGGTAAATGGGTTTGAAGGCAGACATTTCATAAGCAAGGGAAGCGGACAGGTGGACAAAATAACCGATGCATCGGGAAAACCTCTTTATAAGCTGTCCCAATACACTCTTGGAAATGTTTTTTTGAATTACGAAAATACACCGGGAGAATTTGAGCAACTAGAGCAATATAACAAAAACGCCATAATATCGCCTTTGACAGGGTTTGAACTTGATACAAGAATGATTGTACTTGAAATGTCCAAGATTGACCTGGTGGTAGAACAATACCTCAATACTTTGAGATTGGGTACTTCGGAGGACTGGCAGCAGGTGTACGGTGAATTTGTTGATAAAATGAAACAGGCAGGTTCTGAAAAGATTATTTCAGAAATGCAGAAGCAGATTGATACCTTTAAGATAACAAAAGATACCAAAGGCAGCTGACAATACCTGCATAGATTAAAAGAGGTTGTGTAAAGACGTGTATTGCAATGATAACATACCTTTCGGACAAAGCGGCGGTGCTATACTTGTAGCTATCAGGCAACTGAAAAAATGTTTTAAAGGAGAGAAAGAGTATGAAAAAAGGACGTCTTATTGCAACACTATTGGCAGCAGCTTTATGTGCAACCTCCATTCTGGGTTTTGCCGGATGCTCCCAAAAGTCATCTGTAAAGGAAATTGCTGTTATGGTGCCAAGTGCCGACCACGGTTGGACAGGAGCGGTACTTACATACGCTCAGGAGAAAGTAAACAAGTTAAATGAAGATCAGGCTGTTAAGGAAAAGTATTCGGTAAAAGTTTATTCTGCAAAAGATGTTGAAGATCAGATCCAGCAGGTGGACGATCTTCTGACCAATACAGGCAAGCTTGCAGGTATTGCAATACTGCCCTATGATAACGGACTTCAATCCACCCTTGAAAAAATCGCTACGGCAAAAGTTCCTTTCGTACAGTTTGACCGCGTTATATCAAGCGGAATCATTGATCCAGGAGTTGTGGCAAATGTAAAGGGAGATAATGAAGGTATCGGATATGAGACTGCAAAGAGATTTATAAAGGACGGTCTTGGCAAAGACGATTATGTGTATGAAATGATTGGTGATAATTCGTCTGTTCCCGAGCTCCGTTCAAAGGGTTTCAGAAAATACCTGACCGAACAGGGCTGGACTGAGGATGAAATAAATAAGGTAGTGGTAAAATCAGCTGCTACAGGTTGGAGCCGTGACACAGGAAAAGAACTGTTTGAGTCCTGGTTCGGAAGCTCACAATGTGACACATCCAAAAAAATCTGGATATATACACATGATGATGAAATAGCTATGGGTGTGCTGGAATCAATAAACGGTTCTGCCCTGGATGCTGGAAAGAAGGCCGAGTTTATGAAACAGCTCAAGGGGCTTTCGGCTTCATCAGGTCTGGCTGAGATGTACGCCGTTCTGAAAGACAAACATAAGACCATAACCCGTCCCTCAACATTCGATATCTTTTCTGTAACATATGATCCCGCAATGATTCAGGAGGTTGTTCAAGTACTTGTGGATTCATTGAACGGAGGAAAAAATATAGATCAGGATTACATTATACCGGTACACGTTGTTGATTCAGCAAATGTTGGTGATTACAAGGCATTTGGATCCTATGACGAAAAATAATTCTGGAAGATTTATGCTTCAATAAATCGAAAAGCCTCATTAAAAGAACACGCCTGAAATTTCAGGTGTGTTCCATATGGGCATCTATTTATTGAAAAAGGGGGTTCTATGGAATTACTGAAAATGACCAATATTTCCAAGTCCTTTTTCGGTGTTAACGTATTGGATAATGTAACTCTGGAAGTCGGCAGGGGAGAGGTTCATGCTCTGATCGGAGAAAACGGGGCCGGCAAATCAACACTGATGAATATTTTAGCAGGGGTTCATACCAAAGACAGCGGGAATATAATATTCAACGGAAAGGAACTTGTACATAACAGTATAAAGGGAGCGGAAAGTGCCGGTATTGCCTTTGTACATCAGGAACTGAATATATTCAATAATTTAAGGGTCTATGAAAATCTATTTCTGGGAAAAGAGCCGGTAAATGGTTTTGGAAGGCTGAAGAAAAAAGAAATGATTTCAGAAACCACCAAGCTGATGCATGACCTGGGTGTGGATATTGACCCGCATGAACTGGCGGATAATCTGGACACAGGCAAGAAACAGCTGCTGGAAATTGCAAAAACGCTTCACCGTGATGCCCAGCTGTTTATCCTGGATGAACCCACAACTGCACTGAACAATGCCGAGATAAAAAATCTATTTGAAATTGTGGGACGGTTAAAGGCAATTGGTAAATCATTCATATTTATTTCACATAAAATGCCTGAAATTTTTAAAGTTTCAGATAAATATACAATACTCAGAAACGGCAAATTTATTAAAAGTGGAGACATAAAGGACATTTCTCCGGAAGCAATAACCAGATACATGGTTGGCGAGAGTTACTCAAATCAGGAAATGTACGAGGAACGCAAACTGGGAGATACCATTCTGGAATTGAAAAATTTTTCAGGGAAGGGTTTTTCTGAGGTGGATTTCTCCATAAGAAGCGGTGAAATCGTAGGGTTTACAGGATTACAGGGGGCAGGCAGCTCCGAAGTGCTCCAGACTGTTTTTGGTGTGTTGGAGCCGCAAGGAGGTAAGTTATTTGTCCATGGAAAAGAAATAAAAAACAACAGTATACAAAATGCCATGAAAAACAAAGTGGCCATGGTTGCTGCCAACAGAAAAGAAAACTCAATACTCCAGGACATGACAATTCTTGAAAACACATATATTTCCGAACATACCATCAACAACAGGCAGCAGCATATATTTAAAAACAAAGAAATTAAAAAGTATTCTGATTTGAAAGAAACCTTGAATATCAAAGCCAATAGCCATAATGACCATATAACCAGCCTGTCGGGAGGAAACCAGCAAAAAGTGATTCTTGCCAGATGGTTAAATACCCAGGCCGATATAATTCATTTTGACAATCCTACCCAGGGAATAGATGTAGGTGCAAAAAGTGAGATATACAGACTTATTTTAAACTTGTCCAAGGCTGGAAAGACAATAATCATCAATACCCTTGAAATTCCCGAAATTCAAAAAATTGCAGACAGATGTGTTGTTTTTTATCACGGAAGAATATCTGTATCACTGAAGCGCCGGGAAATTAATGAAGAAACGGTCATGCTTCATGCTACAAATGCTATAAATGCAGCTGAAATAAATACGGAGGTGGAAAATGTCCAATCAAAGTGAAAGTCCCATGCAAACGAATACTGTGGTTGTACAGACCGGAAATAAAAAATTTAAGGGCCTGTGGAGCAATTACAATTATGTGATTATATTTCTTGTGATATTTATTGCTTTTTTGATCGTTAACGGCAGCGAAACCTCCTGGACCAGCATTACCAATATTTTTCTGCACAGTGCCATTCTGGGGACTATCTCTCTGGGGATGGGTCTGGTCATTATGACGGGAGATATAGACCTGTCGGTAGGGTCGTCCTTTGTTTTTATCGGAGGTTTGACCATTATTGTATATAACATTACCGGCAGCATTTTTGTGACTCTGCTGTTTGCCATAACAGCGGGAGTGTTATGCGGAGCTTTGAACGGTGTGCTGGTAGGCAGATTCAAAATGCCGTCATTTATTGTTACCCTGGCTTCCATGCTTATTTTCAGATCTGTTTCCCAATATATGATGAATGAAATGGGAGAGACCAGATATCGTGTAGAAGCTGGAATGAAAAGCTATAAGAGCCTTTTTGGCTTTGGAAACGGCAATATTTTTACAATTCCCGAACTGGCCGTCGTATTCTGGATAGTAGCTGCCGCAATGATTTATATGACAACATGTATGAAATTCGGAAAGAATATCTATGCAATAGGAAGTAATGAGAGGGCAGCCAAGCTGGCGGGTGTCAATGTTGTATGGACAAGGATAAAGGTATTTGCGTTAAGCGGCGCTCTGGTGGGGCTTGCAGCCTTTTTGAAAATTGCCAAGGACACCTCCTTTGACCCGGCCACTTCGGGGAAAAACTTCGAGCTGTATGCCATAGCATCGGTAGTAATAGGCGGAATCAGCATGTCAGGCGGGAAAGGCAAGATAGCGGGCATTATTTTCGGTGCCATGGCATTTACAATCATTGATAAGATTATCACGGCTCTTGGTATGAACGCATTGCTGAATGATACCGTAAAGGGTTTGATACTGCTGGTAGCTGTAGGCCTGCAAATGATACAAAAGCGTGAAAAATAAAAATAATAGAAAAAGGAGAGGGTATATGGGCAAGGTTTTGAATTATGGAATGGTAGGCGGGGGACCAGGTGCATTTATTGGTGATGCGCACAGAAAAGCCATAGGTTTGGACGGAAAAGCAAGGCTTGTTGCAGGTTGTTTTTCCCGTTCCTTTGAAAATACATTGGCTGCTGGCGAGGCTCTGGGAATTGAAAAGGAACGGCTTTACAAAACCTATAAGGAAATGGCCGTAAAAGAAGCCGGCCGGGAAGAATGTATGGATTTTGTAGTCATAGTTACCACCAACCATGCCCATTATGAGGCGTGCAAGGCTTTCTTGAATGCCGGTATCCCCGTAGTTTGTGAAAAGCCGCTTACAGTCACTCTTGAACAGGCACTGGAATTGGAGGAGCTTGCAAATGAGAAAAAACTGTTTTTTATGGTTACTTATGTATACTCGGGACATGTAACTGCTATGAACATCAGGGAAATCATTGCAGCAGGCGAGATAGGCCAGGTTCGTACCGTTATGGGTGAGTATCCGCAAGGTTGGCTGGCCTTTGAAGATATAAAAGGCAACAAACAGGGAGAGTGGAGGACTGACCCGGCTCAATCCGGAAATACCAATGCTTTGGGCGATATTGGCACACATATAGAAAATACTGTCTACCGTATGACCGGGTTGAAAATAAAGAGATTGCTGGCCAGGATGGATAAAGTGGTTCCGGGAAGAACTCTGGACGATAATTCAACTGTAATGCTGGAATATGAAAACGGTGCAACCGGAGTTTACTGGGCATCACAGATAGCAATAGGACATGACAACGGACTCAGAATACGGATTAATGGCAGCAAAGGCAGTATATCCTGGTTCCAGGAACAGCCGGAGGTTTTCCACATGGCCAAAGAGGACGGCTCATTACTTGAAATACACAGGGGACACGGTGCAATCAAACAAGCTGCGGCCAAATACACCAGATTACCCAGCGGACACACAGAGGGGTGGTTTGAGGCCATGGGCAATTTCTATTCCAACTATATTGATTGTCTGAACGCTCAGAAAAACGGTGTATTTAAAGAAGACATGATTGAATATCCTACGGTAGTTGACGGGGTTGACGGAGTCAGATTTATTGAGGCCTGTCTTAAAAGTTCGGCCAACGGAAATGTATGGGTGGTTTTTTAAAACTTTCAACAATGTATTGGCAATTAACCATAAAAATTTATTAATAAGGGGGACTTATAATGGGACGACCGGTAACATTATTTACAGGACAGTGGGCGGATCTGCCACTGGAGGAAATGTGCAGAACTGCAAAGGAAATGGGCTACGACGGTTTGGAGCTTGCTACCTGGGGGCAGATCAACTGCCGCAGGGCGGCAAGTGACGAAAGTTATGTAAAGGAAATAAAAGATACCCTCAAAAGGCATGGCTTGATCTGCAAGGCACTGGGAGCACATTTGACGGGACAATGTGTGGGCGATTTATGGGATCCCAGGCTTGACGGCTTTGCTCCGGCCGAATATGCAGGACAGCCGGAAAAAATAAGAGCATGGGCCATAGAGGAGATGAAATATACCGCCAGGGCTGCAAGCGCTATGGGCTGTGATGTTGTCACCGGTTTTATGGGCTCAGCCATATGGAAGTACTGGTATTCCTTCCCTCAGACCGGTGAAAAAATGATAGCTGATGCCTATTCGGAACAAGTGGAACTTTGGACCCCGGTTTTTGATGTGTTTGACGAATGTGGTGTCAAATTTGCACTTGAGGTACATCCCACCGAAATAGCCTTTGATTATTATACAACCGAAAGGCTCTTAAAAGCATTTAACTACCGGCCTACACTGGGGATTAACTTTGATCCCAGCCACCTCATCTGGCAGGGTGTGAATCCCACGATTTTCTTAAGAGATTTCATCGACAGGGTTTACCATGTGCATATGAAGGATACTTCGGTAAATCTGGATGGAAGAAACGGAATACTCGGTTCCCATCTGACCTTCGGTGATATGAGAAGGGGCTGGAATTTTGTTTCTCTGGGACATGGAGATGTTGATTTCGACAAGATTATTCGTGTTTTAAACAACGCCGGTTATCAGGGTCCCCTGTCTGTTGAATGGGAGGACAGTGGTATGGATAGGATATTTGGTGCGACGGAAGCCTGCAATTTTGTTAAAAACATTAACTTCAGCCCGTCCACAGTAGCTTTTGATGATGCGTTAAAGAATATTTAAATTACTTATTTTGGGATACTTTTTTGATTTTTTTGGTATTCTCAGGTAACTGTAATATTAACCGGCAATATAGATACAATAATTCTATAGTAATGTTTTTTTGCAGTTTATCAAAAAATACACGGATAATTAACATGGATAAATTATTGTTTGGGATATCAGGGTTACCAATATACAGTGGATTAAGGAATATAAATTACGCTATTGGGATTTATTTTTTAGAATCAATAGGTCTGGATGCAATGGAACTGCTTTTCGTAAGAAATGTCAATGTGACGGATAATAATAAAGACAGTATATTAAAAGCTAAACTGGAAAATGATTTTTATCTGTCGGCACATGCGTCACATTATATAAATTTAAATGCAGATGAAATAGAAAAGCAGGAACATTCAATGGAAAGGATAACCAATGCGATGGAAGGCCTGGCAAAGGTTGAGGGAAGAAGTCTGGTATTCCATCCGGGTTATTATTTAAATGATTCAAAAGAGGAGACCTTCAATACTATAAAAGAAAATCTGCTCAAGCTTCCTTCTAAAGGAATTGACTACAGGCTTGAAACCACCGGGAAAGGAACTCAGTTTGGGACGCTTGAGGAATTGATCCGTCTTTGCAACGAAGTGAGAACCTGCAAATTGTGCATTGATTTTTCACATATACATGCCAGGGGAAACGGATGCCTTAAAAATTACAATGATTTTGCCGGAATTTTGCAGAATGTTCTGGATCAGCTCGGGAGAACCGCACTTGACGATCTTCATATCCATATGGGTGGAATACAATATAATGAAAAGGGTGAGAGGAATCATATCAGGCTGTTCGAAAGTGATTTTAACTATGTTGCTTGCTTGAAAGCTTTGAAGGATTTCAAGGTTAAAGGCTGTGTGATTTCCGAAGGTCCGGTTGTGGAGAAGGATGCTTTATTATTAAAGAATGCGTATAAAAAGTTATAAATTAACCATAGTACTCATATTTATATACTTGAGATAACAAATTCATGTAATGAATGAGTTTTTGTATAGGAGGTATTTGTGGGATACTATATTACTGTCGATACAAATGTAAAGATTTATGTTGAAAACCTTAACCCTGAAGGGAACAAGACAATCCTGTTTTTACACGGTTGGCCGGGAAGCAACAGACTGTTTGAATACCAGTTCAATCAGCTTCCAAAGCTGGGCTACAGGTGTATCGGGATAGATACAAGAGGATTCGGCAATTCCGATAAACCCTGGGGAGGATATGACTATAATACGTTGGCTGATGATGTCAAAGGTGTGGTTGACGCACTGAAATTGCAGAACTTCACACTTGGAGGACATTCCACGGGGGGAGCCATTGCAATAAGATACATGGCACGGCATAACGGACATGGAGTGGCAAAGCTTGCACTTTTTGATGCGGCGGCTCCCAGCCTTATAAAACGGCCTAATTTTCCATATGGAATAGACAAGGATACAGTCCTTCAAATTATTAAAGGAACATATAATGACAGACCCAAGATGCTTCGGGACTTCGGAGACATATTTTTCTACCAGCGCATAACCGAGGCATTGGCAGATTGGTTTTTCCAGTTGGGCTTACAGGCGGCCGGGTGGTCTACCGCCGCTATAGCAAATACCTGGCTGAACGAGGTATTATTTTATGACCTGGAAACAATCAATGTTCCGACTTTGATTATTCATGGAATCCATGATAAGGTTGTACCCTTCCCGTTGGGAGAGATACAAAAACAGAATATTAAAAACTCAAGATTAATACCGTTCAGATACAGCGGCCATGCTACTTTTTATGACGAACGCGACAAATTTAACGACGAACTGGTTAAGTTTGTTGAGGAATAGGTGAAAACTGTATTTTCATGTATAGTTAAAAATCCGGAAAGTTTTTGATAAAAATTTTCCGGATTTTTATGTTGTAAGAAATTTTATAGCCTTCCGGTATCCCTCAACTTTAGGTTTTAAATCATTTCCTTATCTGAAATTATTGAATGTCAACCTCGTGTTTACCAGTCTCTGCAGGTGGTACATATATTCCATAGACATAAATAAAATATTATTGCGGAGGTGCATGCAAATGCTAAAAGCAGGAGAAAAAGCTGTGGATTTTGTTTTTAAAACAGATGAATATAAAGAGGTCAGTCTTTCTGACTTTAAAGGTAAAAAGATAGTTTTATATTTCTATCCCAAGGATGATACACCCGGTTGTACAAAGGAGGCCTGCGGCTTCAGAGATGTTTATGATTATATTCTTGAGGCGGGGGCGGTAGTTGTGGGAATAAGCCCGGATGGTGAGAAATCCCATGATAAATTCAGAAACAAATACAATCTTCCGTTTTATCTTCTGAGTGATGAAGAACACAGGATAGCCGAGGCCTACGGTGCCTGGGGAGAAAAGAAGATGTACGGTAAAACCTATATGGGCATAATAAGGTCTACCTTTATTATTGATGAGGAGATGGTGGTCAGTAAGGTATTTCCGAAGGTATCCCCTGAAGGGCATGCCGAAGAGGTGTTGGAATTTCTGACAAAACCAAATGATTAATTCCTCATACCTTTGTATGTTACAGGCAAATAATGCTATAATTAACACACGGGAAACTTTATAAATTCCGAAAATTACAGGGCACCAAAACGGGTGTAGGTAAGAGATTAAGGAGAATTTTATGAAGAAATATATGAAGAAAATTATAGCAGGATTACTGTCAGCATTAGTAATCGGCCTGGGTTTCAACGGTTATTCATATGCAGCCGGCAACATTGCTGAAAGCGCAAATGTTAAAGTATTTGTCAGCGGACAGCAGGTTAATTTCAGCAGCACCCCAATTACTGTCAACGGCCAGATACTGATAAGCAGTAAGGAGCTGCTGGTCAAGCTGGGTATTCCCAATGATAATAAACATATTCAACTGGACAAAAACAAAAAAAATCTGATAATCAGTAATGGCAAAAAACAGATCAAAATGACGGTCAACAGCACAAAGGCAACAGTGGACAAGTCATCGAGCGTACTTAATACCGCTCCTGTTTTTTATAAAAACATATATTACATACCTGCAAAATCCGCTGCTCAATTGCTGGATATGAAATATGCCTGGGATGAAGATGAGAAAAGTGTATACATACAAAAGCTGAACGATTACAACAAGGTTAAGGCTGCACTTGATAAAGCTGTGGCCGCATCCAGGGCAGCTAAAAAATATATTGTAGAGTACTCTATGGTATCAGTACTGGATGATAGGGAATATCCTTTGACCGATAAAGTTTCAGCAACGGGAAAAGTGGATAAGGGAAAAAAGATAATGTATGCAAGCGGTGATATTGATGATTTCTCCGGGGTTAACGGCGGTACCGTTATTTATTTGTATGATAACTCTGCGTATACCAGAAATGCAGGTGAGGAACAGTGGAAAAAAAATCACTTAACCAAACAGGAGTATCAAAAGCATTTATCTTTTTTTGATATAAGCAAGTTTAAAGTTTCAGAAGCATTATATTGTGGTTTAACCTATCAGGAAAATAAAAATAACAATGCAATCCTGCTGAAAGGAAATGTTTATTTGCATGAAGTAGAAGAGGATATTGGATTGTTGGATCCTGAGGATACATATCTGGAAATCAGCATAAATAAAAGTAATTATTTAATAAACAGTATTGAACGCAGCTTTAATAAATATGTTTATATAGAGGATATAACAGATTTTCATTACAGTGTAAGAGAAACCTTGATATATAAGAATTATAATGGAAATTTTACAGTAGAAATACCCGATGAAAGCAAAATGGAGCTTGAGTACGATGACGATTCACAGAATAGCGGTGCCACAATAACTCTTGATAAATCGGAACAAAGCAAAATAAACAATTTATCTGCTAAGGCTGAAAAGATTTCAGTGGATGGTGCGTGGGAGAATCCCTACAATTTAGACAACACTGAAGCAATAATGTATGTAATTATTAAGAATAAATCTGATTTTGATACTTTCACGGGTTTGAGCGAGGACGCAAAGAAAGTATTTATCAATCAAATAGTCCAGGATAACTACGGGGATTATATCGGATGTGAGACTGTGTACGGTAAGGTGGTTTATGACGGCAAAGCCTATGCCGGTATAACAACTGGCTACCGTAAGGCGCCGGAAAGCGTTACCCTGGAGAAGTATTCTTTCGGAACCCCAGTCACAGTGGTGGTACAGGACAAAAAGAATAACACCTGTACTGAATATAAATAAACAAGTAAGAGCTGTTCTCATAGTATGAAAAATATAAATATGAGAGCAGCTTTTGGTATTAACAGTTTATATTAAATTTGCCGGAAGCCATGGCCCCAATATATCATAAGGTATTTTTACCCCTCTAATGCTTTCTCCAAGGTTAACGGCGGGTTTAAGCTTGCCGTGATAATCACTTCCACCCGAGGAGTACAAATTGTGCTCACGGCAGTAATCGAGAAGATACCTTGTCCTGTCGGCTGAATGGAGAGAATGGTAGCACTCTATACCATCGAGAACGTTGAGCATTACTATGGAATCCAGAAATACCTTATAATCCGGTTCAAAATATACGTAGGGATGGGCCAGAAATGCCTTCCCACCTGCAGCTTTGATCAGGCCGGCAGTTTCCTCGGCAGAGAGGCAGTCTTTTAGCTGATCCAGGAAGAAAGGACTGCTTTCATTAGTGACACAGGTTCTGTAAAAGGCATTCAAATTTTCCCAGATATCTTTTCCTAGATATTTTTCATTTTCGGGATACTTTCTCAAGTCTGAATGCAGCACCTGTGATGCAAAATATTTCGTACCCTTTATAGAAAGGTCTTTGCTATACGTAATATTAAGGTCTTCACACACTTCCATCAATTTTTTCAGGTATCCGCTTTCTCTTTGAAGGAATTTTTCATCTGAAACAATGCCGGCAGCTTCTATTATGTCTAAATCAATGCCGTAACCCAGTATTTCAATGGGTTTTGCGTTGTGTACTGCAGTAAACTCACAGCCGGGTATAATTTTACCGTCGAAGAGGTTTCTTGTATTATTTCTTTTCAGCTTTTGATATGCCCCAATGGAATCGTGGTCAGTGATTGAAATATACTCCAACCCCAATTGGCTGGCTTTCTTAAGAATTTCTTCAGGTTCTGCGGACCCGTCCGAAGAGGTTGTATGAATGTGTAAATCGATAATTGGTATTGTTCCCATATATAGACTCCTTTAAAATAATAGTATAAATTAAATAGAGTAAAATTGCAAAAGGGTACACATACTTAAAACGGAACATAATATTTATTATTTTAGAAACTGGCCGGTTTTCCCCATTTTAAAGGCAAGTAATATTATGTCTTTCTCTTCTTCGGTGATCTCCCTGCCATACATTTTTTCAAATTGCTTTACCAGACCTTCAATATCAATGAATTTCTTAGGCTGTCTGGGTGGTTTGTCAGAGACGGCCGAGGGGTCATAAATCTTTGGTTGTATAAAAGAGTTGTAGATTTTTTTAAATATTTCAGCAGTGTAATACGCATCATGAAAGGCATTGTGAAAAGTATAATCAATTGGAATGTTCAGGGCTTGAACTGCATGTTCAAGCTTTAAAAGGTTTTTTACGGGAAAATTGAAATATAACGAGGTATCTGGTTGTATATTGATATATTTTTTTGATAGAAGCCTGGTGCTCAAACCGTGGTTCCCTGCATTTCTGAATAATTCCTTCACATCTGAGGACCCCCATACACAAAAAATAGAGTCGGTCCCGCCTGTAAAATCTGTAAACTGCCTGTAAACTTCAGGAAAAGTTTCTTCTGTTTTAAGCTGTTCGGTGGTTATCCCTGTCAATCCGGTTATAAACGGATTTATTTTTTCATAGAACACAGGCTTGATGTACCGGTCAAAAGTATTAACAGTATTAAAATCCCGGTCCAGTTTAACAGCACCTATCTGAATAATCTCAAAGGGCGCGGAGGCACTGTTGGGATATTTATTCTGTGGTGAAGAAAAGTCCTGATTAAGTTCAAGATCAAAAACAATATAATACATGCTGTACTCCTAAAGGCTGATATTTAACAATCTGTCATGGAATATTTGAATATATACCGACCCCTGATAAGAATTATATAATGAAAAGCTGTTTAACGGAAGGGGGAGGATTGACAGAAAATCTTGTTTGGAATATAATGTTATTAACAACGTGATAATAACAAAATAATAAGAACATAAGCTATAAAAAATAGAATCAAAATAGGTGAATGCAATGACTTTTAATGAGAAACTTAATTCACACGGTCAAACAGAAGAGGAATTCCTCGCAGACTATAATCCGAACAAATATGATAGACCCTCTGTAACGGTAGATATGCTGATATTTACAGTTACAGACGTAAAAAAGAGAAACTACAGGACTCTTCCGGATAAAGAGCTGAAACTCCTGCTTATCAAAAGGGGGGACCACCCATTCATTGGCCAATGGGCCCTGCCGGGTGGTTTTGTAAAAATGGACGAAAGTCTTGAAGAGGCCGCTGCGAGAGAATTGAAAGAGGAAACGAATATAGACAATGTCTATATGGAACAGCTATATACATGGGGTGAGGTTGACAGAGATCCCAGAGCCAGGATTATCAGTACATCTTATATGGCGCTGGCTGACAGCAGTACTCTGGAAGTGATAGCAAACGATGACGCAGCAGATGCCAAATGGTTTTCAGTGCAGTGTGAATTATTTCAGGAGCACAAAACTCTGACAAACACCGGTTATGAGCAGCAAAGGCTTTATAAATTAAAATTGTCCTGTGAGGGTGAAAAGGATCTGGAGGCTGTAATAAAAAAAGTAAAAACTGTCAGCGAAAGAACTGTAAGAACTTGTGGAAATACAGAAGAATGCAGCGGAATTGCCTTTGATCATGCCGGAATTATTGAATACGCCCTGGAAAGGCTCAGAGCCAAAATAGAATATACAGATATAGCTTTCAATCTGATGCCGGAGCTTTTTACACTCACTCAGCTCCAGCAGGTGTATGAAGTGATTCTTGATACTGAACTGTTAAAAGCCAATTTCAGAAGAAAAACCGCACATATGGTGATTGAAACAAACCAATTCACAAGGGATGCAGGGCACAGGCCATCAAAGCTTTACAGGTTCAATACAGGCTGGAACAAGGAAAATGAATAAAAGAATAATTCGTAAGGAAAATTGTTAAAGAAGCAGTTGGAAGGAACAGAATAATTTAATTTTAAGGGGGTGCAGTCTATGAAATTTACTAGTTTGGATGAATTTACAAGAGCTAGCTCCAAAACTTTGTATGATTTATATAAAATGTTTGAGCAGGCCGGAGCACTGGAACTGGAGAAACTGCCTTCAGCACATACTGCACTGGTAATGGTGGACATGATAAACGGTTTTGCCAGAAACGGAGCTTTGATGAGCAAAAGGGTGGAGGATTTGATACCTGAGATTGTGAGCTTATCTTTAAGATGTGATGAACTGGGAATTACCAAGCTGGCTTTTGCCGACAGCCATACCGGGATATCTCCTGAGTTTGAAGCTTATCCCGTCCATTGTCTGAAAGATACTTCCGAGGCGGAGGTGGTTGATGAAATCAAAAATGCCGGAGGTTACAGACTTATTCCAAAGAACTCTACCAATGGCTTTTTGGAAGAGGAATTTCAAAACTGGCTTGGACAAAATCCGGGAATAAATACATTTATAGTTACCGGCGACTGTACCGACATCTGTATCCAGCAGTTTGCAATTACCTTGAAAACCTGGTATAACAAACAAAACAAAAATTCACGGATCATCGTTCCCGCAAATGCAGTTGATACCTATGACCTGGGCATTCATAACGGTGATCTGACCAGTTTAATGGCTCTCTATAACATGCATATTAACGGGATCGAAATTGTTGCCGCACTTATATAAAGGAGATATCTATATGAACAATATGAACTTGACAATGCTTACCGATTTCTATGAAATAACAATGGCAAATGGTTATTTTCAAAACGGCTGGAAGGATAAAATAGCATACTTTGATATGTTTTTCAGAAAGGTGCCCGATAATGGCGGCTTTGCAATTATGGCAGGAGTCGAGCAGGTTATTCATTACCTTGAAAATCTTAAATTCAGCCAATCCGATATAGAATATTTAAGAAACAGAAAACAATTTGGTGAAGACTTTCTGGAATATCTGATTAATTTTAAGTTCAGCTGTGATGTATGGGCCGTTCCTGAAGGAACGCCCATATTTCCGGGGGAACCTGTGGTTATTGTGAGGGGACCTGTCATAGAAGCCCAATTTATTGAAACAATGATTTTGCTTACTATCAATCATCAAAGTCTTATTGCCACTAAAGCAAACAGAATTGTTAGGGCTGCACAGGGCAGAGAAGTGATGGAGTTCGGTTCCAGAAGAGCCCAGGGTTATGACGGTGCCATTTACGGTGCAAGAGCCGCATACATCGGCGGTTGTGTGGGGACAGCCTGCACTATAGCCGAGAAGGAATTTAACATTCCTGCAATAGGAACAATGGCGCACAGCTGGATTCAGATGTTTCCGGACGAGCTTGAGGCATTCCGCATGTATGCACGGACTTACCCCGACAATTGTACCTTCCTGGTGGATACGTATAATACGCTGAAATCAGGGGTACCAAATGCAATTAAGGCATTCAATGAAGAGATTGTGCCCAGAGGGTTCAGACCAAAAGGTATAAGGATAGATTCGGGGGATATTACCTACCTGTCAAAAGCTGCCAGAAAAATGCTGGATGCAGCAGGCTACCACGATTGTAAAATAGTGGCCTCAAACTCTCTGGATGAATTTATAATCAGAGATATTTTAATTGAGGGGGCAAAGGTTGACCTTTTCGGAGTAGGAGAAAGACTGATTACCTCCAGATCGGAACCGGTTTTTGGAGGGGTCTACAAGCTGGTTGCCATAGAGGAAAACGGTAATATCATACCCAAAATCAAGTTGAGCGAGAATGTAGGAAAGGTAACCAATCCCTGTTTCAAGCAGGTTTACAGATTGTATGACAAAGAGAGCAACAAAGCTATTGCAGACGTACTCACAATGCACGATGAAGTGATTGATGAGAATGAGCCTTACGAAATATTTGACCCTGAATATACCTGGAAGAGAAAAACTTTGACCGGTTTCAGAGTTCAAAAACTGCTGGTGCCTGTTTTTGAGAAGGGCAAATGTGTGTATGAAAGTCCGGATGCCCAGCAGATAAAGAAGTTTTGCCAAGCCCAGGTGGACACCATATGGGACGAGGTAAAAAGGTTTGAAAATCCGCACAAATATTATGTAGATTTATCCAAGAAGCTGTGGGATGAAAAACAGGGATTGTTACAAAGTTATTCCGTAAAGTAGTCTTCAATTTAAACTTAAATTTTGAATACAGTGAGGTCAAAAATGTCAAATTGCAAAATTTCCATACCCTCTATCGCATCGGATAAAGTCATTGAGAAGGTTTATATTATATGTTTTGATGAAAAAACATATGAGGCTTATAACCATGAAATGGGATCCCAGTGCCTATTACATCAAAAGCTTTAGAGCAAGGCACTTTAGACTCCCTTCGCCGGCTGGTTACAAATTTGATATAATTATGATAAAATTTGGTATGTATGGATAGATTGAAGGGAGGCGAAATTTGTGTTAGAGGTGAAAAACCTTAAAAGTATACTGGACAGGCAGAAAGAGATGGTATCCGACCTTGAAAATGAAATTTCATCTATTGAAGCCACGGATTTATTAGGTGAGAACCAAAAACTGGAGGCAGAACTTTCTCAATATAAAGAACTACTTAATAAGGAGAAATCAGACAATCAAAAATTGTCACAGGAAAACAAAGATCTCAGGAATGCTGTATATGAACAGCTATACAACGAAAAAGTTCAGATTCTCAACTCTACAAATAAAAAGCTGGAGGTTTATTTTAAATCCAATATTGAAGGTGAAATAAACAGACTTGCTTACTTTGAAATTGCCGAAAAAAAACGTATAGATGAAATGGCCGGAATTTTGCAAGCCAACAGGGTAAATCTCCAGGACGAAATATATCCCAGGATATATGAGCTTAGAAAATTGCTTGAAGAAAGGGTCAAGGCTGCCAGAGAAGAAATATTCAGGAATTCCAAAGCTTTGAATGAAAGCAGGGAAGCCGGCTTCCAAAAGCTCAGGCAGGAACAGTTAACCGAGGAAGAGATTAAAGGGCGTATAAAGCAGAACAATATAGAATCCTTTATCGGACTTAATATCATAAATAAATTGGGGATTTTTCTTTTAATAATCGGTATTATAGCAGCTTCTCAGTTTACATATTTCAGATTGCCGGATATTCTGAAAAGTATTTTCACTTTTGTCATAGGCCTGGTAATGCTGATTGCCGGTGAATTTTTCAACCGCAAGAAGACAAACATCTTTTCAATTGGGCTTACAAGCGGGGGTATTGCAATTTTATTCGTCGGACTTGCCCTGAGCTATTTCAGGTTTAGCCTGCTGGGGATGTTCCCGGCTCTGGGGTTATCTGTCCTTATAACAGCGGGTGCTTTTGTACTGTCTCAAAGATATGGCTCCCAAACCATATCCTGCTTTGCAATTATAGGAGGTTATCTGCCCATACTTTCCATTGAAGGGGATAAGAGCATAGTTTACGGTGCGATGGTATATTTTATTTTGCTCAATATGCTGGCATTGGTTATTTCGGTGAATAAGCGGTGGCTTGTAACTGCTTATATGGGTTTCTGGCTTAATGTTATGGGATCAATCTATATATTGTCCATTATGTTTGAAGGGCGTACAGGCACTCCGATATTTTCAGCGGAAGATTTGATATCAATCTCCTATATTGTGCTGGCTTTTATAATTTATACCCTCATACCTGTTGCCGGTGCATACAGGTATAAGCTCAGTTTTAGAACCTCTGACATTGTGCTGCTGGCAAAAAACACTGCAATAAGCAGCATTTTACTCTATACGGTATTTTATATTACAGGGCTTGAAGATTTTACAGGTGCTCTGGCTCTGACGTTTGCAGTCATATATATCGCAATGGGAAGATTTATTGAAAGCTTTATGGAAAAAGAGCGAAAGGCAAGAGCACTGTTTTATATAACGGGACTTACCTTTGTTGCGCTCATAATCCCCTTCCAATTTGATAAAACCTGGTTTTCACTGGGATGGCTGATTGAAGGAACTGCGCTGCTGGCATACGGCATAATTAAGAATGTAAAAGGTTTTAAGAAAGCGGGAACGGTAATTAACTTTTTGTGTCTTGCCGCCTTTATATTATTTGATATACCGAATTATAATAGTTCGCTGTTTGTATATAAATACCTGGCTGTAACAGCCGGAAGTATAATAATTTTAAGTGCATTGATTTATAAAAATGAACTGACGTCACGGCGAATCAAGGTTTATAAGTACAGTACCCTGATTAATATCTGGCTTTTCTCCTTATATCTTTTAGGCATTGAACTAAGGGAACGCCTGTCTGAACCTTTAATTGACAGCAGCTTTAGTCCGGATTATCTGATAAATGCTGCGATGATTTTAGCCAGCTTCATAATTGCATACCTGATACCCAAAATCAACGTTCTTAAGGATAAAGTTACGGAGGTTATATCTTCTGTACTTTATATAATAGGTATTACCTGGCTATTTTTCTTAAATTTCTTTTCACCGGTTACAGGTTTTCCGAACAATGCTTCAAAGGGAGCATGTATTCTCGGAACAATTGAAATAGCCGCAATCTCACTTTTATCAGTATTGGCGGTACGTGAATTCATAATGAAGCTGGTGGCCAAACGGAAAATTGGAATTGAATTATATCCCCTCATTATCTCATTGTATTTTATTATAATATTGACCCAAAATCTGATAATCCAGTTCAATCTGCAATTTAGTAATGCATTGATAAGTGTTGTCTATTTGGTGACTGCACTTTCATGGATTATTTTCGGATTTATTAAGAGGTATGTATTAATAAGAAGATTTGGTTTGGGTTTTTGTATAATGGCAGTCGCTAAATTGTTTGTTGTTGATTTGTCTTTCCTGGCACAGGGTTATAGAATCGTTTCATACTTTATATTTGGCTTGACTCTCCTGGCCATTTCATTTGTTTATCAATACTTTAGCAGGAAGATTAATTTTGTTGGTGAGGTAATGCCTGATGAAAAAAAGAATGATACTTAATTTTGCAATATTCATTGTATTCAGTTCAATGTTTGTATACGCTGCCGATTTTTCATACAGCGCAGATATTGAAAACCATGGAGAAAAGAATTATAAGGCGGTGAGGCTGACTGCTGAAGTTTATAATAATTTGTCTGAAAACATGGCTGATATAATGATTTTTGATAATAAAAACGAACCTGTACCGTATTTTATTAACAATTTCAACGAAAGCAAAGAAAGTACGCATAACAGCTATGAGTTGGAACTGGTCAATTCCTTTGTCAAAGAGGATAGTTTTTATTATGATTATGCCCTGAAGGACGCTGTGCCGGAAGATGTCACTGCCACATCCATGGAGCTTTTGAGCGGCAGCGAAAATTTTGCCAAGCAGCTTGAATTGTTCGGAAGTTACGATAACACTCATTGGGAAAAAGTTCAGGACGATATTATCTATAATGTGGACGGCAGCAGTAAGCCGTACATAAACTTCAATGGCAGCAAAAAATACACCTGCTACCGAATCAAACTGTTCAACAATATGGAGAAGGTGGAGTTTTCAACGGTTAAACTAAATTATGACAGGACATTGCAGAACAGGGAATATTTCATTGAAACACTGTCTCCCGAATATAGTACCGAAGAGAAGGGAAACACAACAGTTATCAATTTAAAAAATATAAAAAATCTTAAGCTTAGTAAGGTTTCAATTAAAACAGAAAGTACCTTCAAAAGAAAAGCAACCTTTAACGACAGTATGACAAAAACACTTTATAATCTTGAATTCAATAACGTAAAGTACCGGGATTTAGCCATCCCTCTTGAGTCTTATTTGAATACAAAAAATGAAGCTGAAGTAACTATAGAAAATAACGACGACAAGCCAGTGGAAATAACAGGTGTTGAGGTTGAATACCTGGTTGATGAGCTGGTTTTTAAAGGCTCTGAAACAGGGGATTTTACTTTGAAGTACGGCAGTAATAAATTAAATACTCCGAAAAGTTATGATATCTCAAATTATAAAGATCAAATACTGACAGAGGGCTATGACCTCTTAAATATTGATAATATCAATAAGGTTGCAGCTTCAGAGCAGCCGGAAGAAATAAATGTAAACTATAAGCTCATTTTTAATATTATTATTATAATAGTTGCAGTTGTATTGGGCTTCATAGTAGTAAAAAAGTTGAAAAAGTAAATAAAGCTGAGGTACATATATGAAAAAGATATTGGTAGTTGATGATGAGCCTTCCCTGAGAGATTTGGTGGAGCTGGTGCTGAAACGGGAAAAATATGAGGTTGCTACGGCAGTTGATGGAAAAACGGCTTTGGCAATGACAGAATCCTTCAAGCCGGACCTTATTTTATTGGATATAATGCTGCCTGATATGAGCGGTCACGAGGTCTGCAAACAGCTAAACATAAATAAAAGAATTCCTACCATTATGGTTACAGCCAGGCATGAAACCATAGACAAGGTTCTGGGATTGGAGCTGGGAGCTGACGATTATGTTACCAAACCCTTTGAGATAATGGAACTGCTGGCCAGAATCAAAGCACTGCTGCGAAGAGCCAATAAAGAGGAAGAAGTCGAAGCAATTATACATATGGAGTTAAAGATTGATATTGCCAATATGGCTGTCTATAAAAATGAAAAGGAACTTGTACTAACCGCCAAGGAATATCAGCTTCTGGAGCTGATGGCGAGGAACATGAGAAAAACCTTCAGCCGGGATGAACTGCTTCAAAAGGTTTGGGGCTATGACTACATGGGGGACAGCCGTGTTGTCGACATATGTATTGCCCGGCTAAGAAAAAAGATTGAAAATGACAGCAGCAGCCCGGCGCATATTGTGACGGTTTTTGGATTGGGCTACCGCTTTGGAGGCATGGCCAATTAACCTCCTTTATTCGCCGTATAGAGGATATGGGAGTGAACATATTTCATTACAATTTTTGTGGCTGCTATGCGGCTCAAAGCCATACATGGCTTGGGAGGTTAATATGAAGTTTAGCACGCGGCTGGTTCTGTATTATTCTCTGACATCTATGGTGGTACTGCTTATAGTAGGAATTTTGGTTTTGAAAAGTATAGAATCTTATTGGATCAACACAGTTGATGGGCAATTGATACAACAAAACAGTAACGTACAGGAATATATAAAACAGGTATTTTTATTTGAAAAAAACAGTAATAATGAACTGAATGAACAAAATGCCAAAATGGTAGCAGCTAATTTGAGCTCCGGAATAGGGCAGCTTCTGATATATAATAATGATTTGCAGCTGCTGAGCGGATTGGTTGATGTCTTTGAGCACCCTGATTTTAATATGGGGGAATATCAAAGAAATGTACTCATTCCTGCCCAGGAGGGTGAAGCTGTTAATTATATACAAAATAATATATATTACTTTTCCTCTCCTGTTGAAATGAATGGCAAAACATTAGGTATTGTAGTAATCAATTACAAACTTGACTTGCTGAACTTAATTTTAAATAAAGTTGTTTTATTTTTATGCATTGGTGCAGGAATATTCTGTCTGATAATTGTAGTCCTTAGTATTTTTATTTCACGGAAACTTGCAGTACCAATAAAAAAGCTTGTAACAACAACTCAAAAGTATGCTAAAAGAGAATTTGAAATACTGAGCATTGAACGTAATGATGAATTGGGGCAGTTGAGCAGGAGTATCAATGATATGGGTATGCAGCTCAAGGAGCATATAGAACGCCAAAAGCAGTTTGTTTCTAATGTATCACATGAACTGCGCACACCTTTGGCTGCAATTAAAGGATACACCGAGTATCTGGCAGATGAGGTGATTGGCGAACCGGGCCTGGATAAAGTTATATATCACCTGAATAATGAAACTTCACGGCTTACAAACATGGTTAATGATCTTTTGCAGATGTCAAGGCTGGATTCTTTTAAAGAGAAATTTATGTTTGAAAAAGTTAATTTGTCTCTTTTAATTAATGAAATTGCAGACAGGATGAAAGAAAGAGCCATAGGGCACCAAATAGAACTGGTGTGTCAAATATTCCCCAATATCTGCATTAATGGTGACAAGGATAAATTAATTCAGGTTATGGTTAATCTATTAGATAATTCTATAAAGTATTCACCAACTGAAACCTCAGTAAAAATACAGCTTACAGCAGACGATACCAACGCAATTATTACAATAGCAGATGAAGGAATAGGAATTCCGGAAGAAGATTTGGAAAAAGTATTTGACCGTTTTTATAGATCTCAAAATGTTAAAGGGGTGACAGGCAGTGGTCTTGGACTTGCAATATCCAAAGAAATCATTGTAAAGCATAATGGCAAAATTTCATTGGATACTGCTGAAAAAGGCGGAACAACAGCAACTTTGATATTTCATCTGGCATGATCCATCTGGCAGACTTTTTAATATGTAATATTGTTACAACTTTGATACAACATTGAATTAGAAAAGAAATAAGCCCAATATATAATGAAATTGAATTTAAAACAGCAAGCACGGCGAGACAAAAAGGGGGCTTAAAAATGAAAAGTTTATTAAATGGTGTCATAAAATCCGGAATTGCATGGGTATTACTTATTTTACTTTGCACAGGCCTTTTCAGCAGCTGCGGAAATTCAGACCAAGTAAAAACCGCAGACGAATCTTTGGCAGGCAGTAACAATAAAACCATAAACGGCTATGTAAACCCTTCCGAAGACGTTTATTCCATCGACGAAAATTCCGGAAACATAAGGGATGGTGAAACACAAGAAGCAAATATAGCAAATGAGTCAGATAAAGTATTACAGTCGCAGAATAAAAAATACAGCGATACTTATTTTAAGGACTATGGAATAAATCCCTTCAAAGATGTAATGGAGCAACCGCTGTCAACATTTTCTCTGGATGTGGATACTGCTTCTTATTCTATAACCAGAAATTATATTAATTCAGGTTCCTTGCCGCCTAAGGAGGCTATCAGAGCCGAAGAGTTCATAAACTATTTTAACCGTGATTATCCCACCTCTGAGGGAGATACCTTTTCAATTTATACGGAAATGGCTCCTTCTGCTTTTAACAGAGGATATCATGTTTTGGAGGTGGGCATACAGGGTAAGGAGGTTTTGGCTGCCAATCTAAAAACAACAGCACTAACTTTTGTTATTGATGTTTCTGGTTCCATGGGTATGGATAACAGACTTACGCTTGTTAAAAATAGTCTTAAAATATTGGTGGATCAGATGGGTGAAAATGATAGGATAGGCATAGTGGTTTATGGAACAAACGGAAGAAAGTTGTTGAACCCAACTTTGGGAGATGACAAAAAACGTATATTTAAGGCTATTGATAAGCTGGAACCAGAAGGTTCCACTAATGCCGCCGAAGGTTTGGTGCTAGGTTACGATATGGCTTACAACGGCTTTATAAAAAATGGCAATAACAGAATAATTCTTTGTACCGACGGTGTAGCAAACCAGGGTATAACAAAAGCTGAAGATATTTTAAAAATGGTTGAGGATTATAAAGCAAAAGGAATAACTTTAACAACTCTTGGCTTCGGAATGGATAATTTTAATGATATATTCCTGGAGACACTTGCCGACAAAGGCGACGGAAACTATGCATATATTGATACACTTGATGAAGCGAAGAAGGTTTTTATAGACCAGCTGGCAGGTACATTGGAGGTTATTGCTAAAGATGCCAAGGCACAGATTGAATTCGATAAAAACAGTGTTGAAAGTTACAGACTTATAGGCTATGAAAACAGAGCCTTAAAAGATGAAGAATTTAAAAACAACAGCGTAGATGCGGGAGAAATTGGAGCGGGGCATGCCGTTACGGCGTTATATGAAGTAAAGCTTAAGAATTCCGTGAAGGAATATGTAGGCACGGTTAAATTAAGATATAAAGATCCCCACACAAACAAGGTAACTGAGGTAAGTAAAAATATAAAGTCCTCCTTAATCCGTGACAGTTTCTATAGCGCAACGCCAAGATTCAGATTTATTACAATGGTTGCTCAGGCAGCAGAAATTCTCAAGGGTAGTCCCTGGGCAAGCAATACAAGTCTTGAAGATGTATATGAGGTGTTAAATGATGAAATTGGTGATCTGGATTTAAGCAAGGAAGATTCAGAGTTCGTATACCTGATAAAAACTGCTATTGAGATAAAAGCCCGGGATTGAAAGATAAAAAGAGATGGATGTATTCATTACGCATCCATCTCTTTTTATCTACTTATATTTTTTCGACTTAAGTACCCTGTCATCATCCTTCATTTGAAGAGGCATGGTACAGATAACGATATGCTTATGTTTGATCAGCTGTCTCTCAATTATAGCTCTGGTATGATTGTGGAGAACGTTATTCCACCACCTCTTAACAACAAATTGAGGCAGAATTACAGTAATAATATCCCCTTTCTGATAATCGTATTCGGCGGATTCAATAAACATCAGCAGAGGTTCCACTACTTTTCTGAAGGGTGAGTATTTTACAATTAACGGTATATCGGTGTCCAGCATGTTGTATTTTTCACGTACCTTTTTACCCTGTTCTTCATCAATAGATACATTGAAGGCTACTACATTATCTGAAATCGTTCTGGCAAATTTTAATGCCCTGATACTGGCCCTGTTTATACTTGCGATGGGGACAATGACCCTATTTGTGTAAATATCCCTGGGGATGCTGACTTCCTTCAATTCTTCAGGGGTAACTTTTAACTGCTTATGGAGAGCTGTATAATGTGTTTTTACTTTCAGCATCAGGAATATCATAACAGGGATAACAATTACAACAATCCAGGCTCCCATTTTAAATTTTGTTATTGCAATAACGATTACTATTATAAACGTAACCAATGCTCCAAAACCGTTTATTACAGCTTTTATTATCCAGTTGTCGCCCTTGTTTCTGACCCATCTGAAAAACATTCCGGCCTGGGACAGTGTAAAAGATATAAAAACTCCGATGGCATACAGACCGATAAGTCTTGAAACATTGGCATTAAATATTAAAATCAGCAGGGCTGCAATGGCCGATAAAAATATAATTCCGTTTGAAAAACTCAATCTGTCTCCCCTCATGCTTAACTGCCTTGGGACGTAACCCTCTTTTGCCATAACTGATATGAGGTTCGGGAAACCGAAATATGAGGTATTGGCGGCCAGTACCAGAATTCCGAAGGAAAGACCGGTTATAATGTAAAACAGTATATTTCTTCCGAAAATCATTTGGGCTATCTGGATCAGCATTGCACCATTCTCAGGGTTTATGGGATAATAATTGGCAATAATTGATGTGCCTCCAAAAACAATTAAGACCAGAGTTGACAAAAGCACCAACACCGCTTTTGCATTTTTGGTGGAGGGTTCTCTGAAGTTTGGTACCGAGTTGCTCACTGCCTCAACACCTGTAAGTGCAGCACAACCATTTGTAAATGCACTGAGGATTAAAAACAGAGTTACAGGCTGGAAACCGGTTTCATCCAGTACAAGAGGCTCAGGTTTATAACCGGCAATGATCTTTATAACACCTACAATAAGCATTAGAATAATTGAGAAAATAAAGAAATAAGTGGGAAGACTGAAAATCTTTGCGGATTCCTTAATTCCTCTCAAATTGCCCAGGGTCATAAGTATTATTACTATCACACACAGGTAGGGAGTGTATGGTCTCAAAACAGGAAATGCGGAGACAATTTGTTGAACACCTGAGGCTATGCTTACGGCTACGGTCAGTATATAACTTATGCATAATGATGAACCGGCTGTAACTCCTGCAATCAAACCGATATTTTCCTTGGCAACTACATAAGCCCCGCCGCCGTTGGGATAACAGTCGATTGTCTGACGGTATGAAAGAGTCAAAATACCTAAAAGCACAATAATAGCCAGAGAAATAAAGGCCATGTATTTAAAGGCCAGTATACCTGCAATGGGCAGCAATACCAGCAGAATTTCCTGTCCTGCATAGGCAACCGAGGAAATTGCGTCGCTGGAGAGTATTGGAAGTCCCCACAAAACACCAAATTTTTCACCTTGAATCTCTTCATTTTTCAATGGTCTGCCAATTAATAATCTTTTTAATCCTTTGTTCATAATTCACCTGTACATATTACATTATTTTTAGTTAATACCAAGATATTACTTAATTATAATTGATAGTTGAATAAATTTAAACAGGATTTATTTAATTATAGGTTTTACTTTTATTAATTTAATAATGTTTGGAAAATATTGATTTATTATCATAGTTGTTATATGTTGCATATAACAACTATGATAATCGGATGGTAAAGCGAAATGTATCTGAAAATGGACTTTGAGTTGTAATCTGACAGTTGGAAATTATGCATACCGCAAAGCGGGACCGTCGCAAAACTAAAACAATTGTCTATTCTGAGACGGCCCTGTAAATTATACCATCGGTATGGTTGGCATAAATTAGTCTTATAATTGTTTATCTGGGCAGAAGTCTGATTTCCATCCAATCCAACCCGATCCAATCATTAGGTCCTGTGGATGAAGTGTTTTCTATCACCACTCTATTGTTTCTCCTCAAATTGGGAATATTGAAGGATAATTCTCTCCAATTGGTAAACATGCCTCCCGCCGGCGAACCGTGCGGAAGCTGTACTCTGCCATTGTGCACTACTGTTCCGTTGATTGTAATTCTGGCTGAATAACGGTTTACAGGTACATTTACATGATCATCGAGAACCGCACGGATTACGATACGGGCTCTCTGATTGCCTGGAATAAGCAGAAACGCAGGAGAATCAAAGGTCCAGGTTCCACGGTTCCCGGTATATAAAATATCGGCATTCCTGCTTGGATTGCCATAGTTGGGATACGCAGTCAGCTCTTTAAAGAGGGTTATATTGGCGGTTACAGGATTATTGCTCAATTGAGGCTGAGGCTGCCTGAAATCCTCATCTGTTAAGTAGGAATCCTCTTCATATATATCATAGGAACTGTGCGGCGGGTAATGCTGTGGTATTGTCGAATATTCATCAGGGTACTCAAAGCGCATAATATCATCTCCAAATAGTTTATATATCCATATTATTCGTTGGTGTTGTATTATGTTACCTTACCCCCTATTAACAATGTACAATACGTTTTTGAGTGGTGAATTTGCCCTGCGGCTGCGTTGAAGCCGCTTGTAAGGCACAAAGCCTTTCTGCGCGTCTTTGGCTTGTCGCAAGCCAAACCCTCTCGCTCAAAAATCGCCGACCTCACACCAAGATATTTTGGCAATTTTCGTGGAACTTTTTTCTTTTATATTTGTCTAATATTGCATAGGCCTTATAACTTGACAATAAGAGGTGATTCCATGACATTTAAAAAGAAAATAATTACACTTTCATCTGCAGCAGTTCTCTCACTCACCGTTACACTCAGTGCGGTAGCAGTATCAATACCTTTTACCGATTTGAACGGTGTACCTGCAAGGGATAAGATAATTTCGCTGCAGGAAAGAGGCATTGTAGCAGGTACCGATAAAGGTATATTTTCACCTGATTCAAGAGTAACCACTGTCCAGGCGGTGCACATGCTGGTAAAAGCTCTGGACTTAAACCTGAATACGGTACGCTTTGCAAAGGAACCGAAAGCGACGGATTATTTTACTAAAGCCAATGATGCTGCGTGGTATGCAAACGCTTTGATTATAGCTTCAGTTAATGGAGTCGAAATAGACAGGGATATAGAAATGAATGGTTTTTGGACTAAAGAGCAATTTACAGACACCTTGATTACTGCTATGGAAAGGCATTATAATCTGCCTTTACTGAAGATTATGCCGCCTGAGATAAAGGATGCTGACCAGATTACGGTTGAGTACAGCGGAGCTATTCAGCGTGCATTGATATATGGTGTCGTAAAACTTGATGAAGAGGGAAATTTGTATCCCAAAGACGAGCTTACCCGGGCTGAAGCTGCAGAACAGCTATATAACGCCATTGAATTTATCAAGGCACATCCCCAAGTGGTTGTAGATTGAAATATTGATTGCTTAGAAGAAATTTCAAAGAAATATATAAATTTAAGCCAAAAAGGATTATAACAAAGAAATTTGTTATGATCCTTTTTGGTGTCTGAAGCAAGATGGTGATATAATAATTTGATAGCCAGATTTCTGGGCTAAAATTATATTATCCGGAGATAAGTATGAAACACATAATAAGATTATTTAAATTTGCAAAACCCTGGACTGGTTATCTTGTGATATCTACAATCGCATTATTCATGATTTCCGGCATAAACCTGGTTGCTCCGTACATAACCTCAAAAATAATCGCCATAATGGAAACCGGGGATTACAGTGGATCCATCAATACCATTGTTGTTCTTTCACTTGTACTTTTAGGGTGTTTTGCATTAAGAGCGGTATTCCAGTTCCTGAACAATTATTTTGCACATGTGGCCTCATGGAGTCTGGTGGCACGTCTTCGCGGAGTATTGTATAATCACTTCCAGAAGCTTTCCATGAGCTACTATCATGACAAACAAACCGGACAGCTCATGTCAAGGGTGGTAAACGATATAAATACCTTTGAAAATCTTATTGCGCATGCAATACCTGATCTTGTTACCAATATTATCACACTGGTAGGTGTGTTGGTCATACTTGTATTTATAAATCCGTTCCTGTCCCTGCTGGTCTGTATTCCAATACCCTTTATCGCTTTCTTATCCATTGTTCTGCGTAAAATAAGGAAGTATTTCAAGGTTGGTCAGGCCAAAATAGCTGAACTGAATGCAGTACTTCAGGACAATTTTTCAGGAATGAAGGAAATACAGGTTTTTAACAAACAGGAGTATGAGCTTGGAAAAGTTTCTGAAAAATCCGAGGAGCACTCATCGGCTTTAATAAAGGCACTGTTTTATTCCGGAATACTAAACCCTGCTGTCAACTTTATTTCTTCCCTGGGCACGGTTATTGTTTTGATAGCCGGTCCGCTGCTGGCCTTAAAAACAAATTTGAGTATATCCGAAGTGGTAGCTTTTCTGCTTTACCTGAACCTGTTTTATACACCTATATCAACCCTGACCAGAGTTGTTGAGGATATGCAGCAGGCACTGGCCGGAGCTGAAAGGGTTTTTGAGGTGCTGGATACCGATCCTGATATAAAGGATAAACCGCATGCTAAAAAAGCTGGAAAATTGTCGGGTGCTGTGGAATTTAAAAATGTCTGCTTTTCCTATAAGGGCGATATTCAGGTGCTTGACGATATCAGCTTCAAAGTGGGAGCCGGTCAGATGATTGCACTCGTGGGGCCTACAGGTGTAGGTAAAACCACAGTCTCAGCGCTTATGGCCAGATTTTACGATCCCAATTCCGGGGAAATATTAATGGATGGAATTGATATAAAGGACATGACGCTGGAATCCCTCAGGAATCAGCTGAGCATAGTATTGCAGGATGTATTCCTTTTTAACGGCACCATAGCTGAAAATATTGCATACGGAAGTAACAAAGCAACACGGGAACAAATAGAAGAGGCTGCCAAAACAGCATGCATCCATGAATATATTATGTCCCTGCCGGAGAATTACGAAACTGTTATCGGAGAAAGAGGCGTGCGTCTCAGCGGAGGTCAGAAGCAGAGAATATCTATCGCACGTTCGGTGCTCAGAAATTCACCCATCCTTATACTTGATGAGGCTACCTCCGCTGTTGATACGGAAACTGAAACAGAAATTCAGAAAGCTATCAACAAGATTGCCGGGACCAGAACTCTTTTTGTAATAGCGCACAGATTGTCAACAGTAAAAAGAGCAGACAAAATAATTGTTCTGGAAAATGGAAAAATAGCAGAGGAAGGCAAGCATGACGAGCTTTTGAAATTAAACGGTGTATACGCAAATTTATGTAACATTCAGAGTTTAATGTAAATTCCCCAGGCTAAAAATATATGTTCAAAATATTATAAATTCAGACAATTATCAAGGTTTTATCCTGACAAAGGTTCGGCAGGATAAAGCCTTTTTTTCAACACATTATTCGCATTGTTATTTTTACGTGTGGTCATGAACCAAAAATTTTACAATTTTAAAGAATGGTATTGACATTGACGTAATGTCAACCTATATAATGTGAATTAAGATAAATCGTGGTTTACCAGAAAATGTCCGGACAAATAACGGTCCTGAGAGAAATGAGGGTTTTATGGAAACAAGGCTCACAGTAGGGCAGCTGGCACAGAAGCATAATATATCGGCACGGGCTATACGGCATTATGAAAACATAGGTTTGCTTGAGAGCAGCAGAGATTTGGAGTCCAATTACAGAATATATGGAGAAAATGAATCACACAGGCTTTCTCAAATAATACTGTTTAAAGGAATGGGATTTTCGCTGAAAGAAATTTCTGCCATAATAACGTCTTCCGGAAAAAAGGACAATATAGTAAATATTATAAGAAACAGGATAAAAAGCCTTGAAAGGAAGGCGTTTGTATTTAATAACTGTATAGAAATTCTTAATGAGTTTCTTGAAATCTGTAACAGGCAGACTGATGAAAGCATTGACAGTATAGGCCTGCTAAACAGACTCATATCCGTTAAAGAAATTGATGAGGCAGCCATACCTTTGAATAAAGGCACCAGGGTTAAAATGCCGTTATTGACCGATAAGGATTTGGAGATTCTGAAGTCTGTGAGATCGGAGGATTTTAATGCATTATATCTTCCTTTCATATTGGGGCAGGAGGATGCGGATATTCTTGAAAATTTCTTTATAAATCACAGAAGGTACTTTGGTTTGAATAATGTTACACTGTCTGATGGGAAAAATCTTGATGAAATATATAACAGTAATAATCTTTCACATATCATAAAATCTAAAATAGCCGATACCCTGATAAACTCGGAAGGATCTGAACTAAACAGGGATATATCATATAAAGAAGCAGTTCGAAACTTTTGCGATGCAGTTATTGTTGATATTGAATTTTCTCAGGAAGACAGCATTGAAGATATGGAGCTGAAGCTGGCTCTGACCGTTTTCTGCAAAGGGTTGGAGATTATGGAGTTTTCAGGCCGGTTAGATCGTGAAAACGTTGAAAATATATCAAAAACCCTGGAACTGAAACTCGGGGAGAATAACCTCAAAGAGTTGAAGGAAGCGGTACAAAACATTGCGTACACCAAAGGAAGAGTTGCGTATAACCTTATTTATATTATAAATAAGGCGGTCAAAAGGTATGTGCTGGCAGGATTATACCTGGCCATGACCGATTATGACTCGCTGGAAAGCAAGGATTGGCTTCTGGACAGGGCTCTGGATATGGCTATAAGGTTTATCTGGTCCCATATAATTGAAGTTATAGGTCAGCCTTATAAAACACTGGCCCAGGTAATATTTCAAATTGCGCTTATAAGAGCGAGGTATTTATATGTACCATCAAGTTTTATTACTCCGGAAATTATTGATATGAAGGAAACAAAAATTATCGGTATTTCGGTCAGAACTACAGAACAGGATGGTAGTAGTAACAGACAAATTCTTGAACTGGAAAATATGTATTTTGAAAAGGGTCTGGCAGGATTTATTCCCGGAAGAGTCGATCCAGGTGTTAGATACGGCGTTGTCTGCAGATATGAAGAAAATTATTTCACATTTATCACCGGGGAGGCGGTAGCAAACTTCGATAATATCCCGGAAGGCATGACCGGAGAAATAATTCCGGCTGGTTCATATGCGGTATTTACTATCCGTGGAGGCCCGTTTCCCTATAGAGTGACTGAAATGAACAGTTACGCATATCAAACCTGGCTGCCTGCATCTGACTATCAATATGATTTCCGGCCGCATTTGCTTATCGGTGAATGTGAGGTTGTTGGTAAAACAGGTTGTGTGGATTCTCTTATGAAGGTATGTATTCCGGTCAAACCGAAGGAGGAAGGTCTATGATGCTTGAAAGGTCAACTCCCGTGGAGCAAGGCTTGAATACAGAAAAGTTATGTTCCCTGATCAGGTATATCAAGGAAAGTCATGTGGGAATCAACAGTCTGATGATTTTAAAGAACGGAACTGTTGTTACCGAGGCACATTTTTATCCCCACCACAAGTCTGTGGAATATGAAATCGAAAATTGTACAATGGCAGTGATTTCAATATTGATTGGTATTGCTATCAAAGAAGGGCTTATAACCGGTGTTAAAGACAGAATTGTTGATTTTTTTCCTGAGATTTTCACCGGTCGTACGGATTACGGAAAAGAGAAGATCACAATTGAACATTTGCTTACTATGTCCTCAGGGCTGGAATGGAATGATGTCAGCTTTAATGATAGCAACTCCCTGAATAAACTATGGAATAGTGATAATCAGATTGAATTTATTCTTGACAGACCTGCAGTTGATGAACCCGGCACCGGATATAATCATAATATGGGAGGCATTCATCTGCTGTCTGCAATTTTACAAAAAGCCACCGGGATGCCGACACCCTCGTATGCATTGGAAAAGCTTTTCAGGCCGTTGGGCATTGCTGCACCAGAGTGGGCTGAAGACAGGCAGAACGTTGCTATGGGTTTTTATGGTCTGTGTCTCAAACTTGAAGATATGGCTAAAATCGGACAGCTGTATTTGCAGAAAGGAAAATGGAACGGAATTGAAATTGTTCCCGAGTCCTGGGTAAAAGCTTCGACTGAAAGACGTATGGAGACGCCTGAAGGTCCATGGAGTTATTATGGCTGCGGATATGTCTGGAGTTTGAACCGATTTGGGGGTTATTGCATTAAAAGCCTTCCGGGTTATTCAATATATGTACTTCCCAGATATTCTCTTGTAATTGCGGTTACGGGTGCTCTGTTAATCCAGGAGCTTCATCTTCCCGAAACTTTAATAGAAACATATATACTGCCTGCTGCCAGATTTACAGGCGAAAGGGGAAATGCATCCTCCAATCAGGAAAAGCTTGACCGGCTGCTTGCAGAGATATCATCTTCTCCCGAGCCGAAAAAATTACGTTCATTACCCAAAACCGCAGCAAGGATTTCAGGTATTACATACTGTATGGAGCCAGGCATAATTGAAGAGAAATTTACTTTTCATTTTGAGGGAAAAGCCGAATGCAGGGTTGTTATACAGTTGTTTGGAAAGCCTCATGAGGTAAAGGTTGGACTGGATGATGTATTCCGAGTATCTGCAACGGATGCATATAAAGGTTTATGGGAAAACCAGAATACATTTATTCTGTATAAAAGAATGCTCCGCAGCAACGGAGATTTTAAATATAAGTTTACTTTTGAGGAGGACAAGCTTACAGTGGACAGCTGGGCGAGTTTTGCAAAGGGAGAAGTCCGGTCATCCTCAGGAAAACCTGAAAAAATGCAATAAATTTTACGTTTATTCACTTTTGTTCAAATCACATATAATAAATTTTACATAGAAAGAGGGGATTGAGCAAATGGCAGGCAAGCTTTCGAATTTTTGGTATTATTATAGGAATTATGTGATAATAGGCGTACTTCTTCTTGTTACAGCAGTGGCAATTATGGTACTTTCAAGCGGCGGTACCGAGCCGGATATTCAAATAGGATATGTTACCGATGGAAGGGAGCTCCAGGAGCAGACACAGGAAGATGTCAATAAATATTTCGAAACAGTTATCAAGGATGTAAATAATGATGATAAGAAGTTTCTGGGTTTTGTACCTTTAATGGGACCAAGGGTTGATCTTGAATTTTCCTCCGATGGTGCACAAATCGTTCTTGTGGACAGTAATACTCTGCAAATTTATAAGGAGCAGGGGGTTTTTGAACCTTTGGATGATGTGGTGGAAAGCCATGGACTTGATGTCGGCAATAACCTGGAAGTAATGTCAAAGCTGGAGGGACAGAGCGACATGCATATATATGCTTTGCCCACCGAAAAAATAAAATATCTGCTTGATCTGGGCTTCCCCGATAAGGATTACTATCTGGCTGTCCGGGTTGAATACAAAAAGAATGATATGTCAAAAGCAAAAAATGAAAATGCTTATTCTGTCCTGGAAAAGATGTTTGAGTATAAAGGCGTGTCACAAAACTACTAACTTCAGTAAATAGATTGCACACTAAGCGCTTGCTTGAAATAGTACGGTTCACAACAAGTATTTTCTCGGCGGCAAAAATACTTGTTTTTCACTTACAGATTTCAGTAAGCACTTTTATCGTGCAAATCTATAGCTTGAAGTTGTACTCGCGTACCTGTACAATCAGCATAAACTGTGCAACTGCTGATTAATAATGTTGACAAAATGTATCAGAGTGATATACTTAACTATATCACTCTGATACATTTTTTGAGGAGAATATTATGAAAAATAAGACAATGTATGCCGTGCTTGGAGTACTTAGCCTGTTAGGACCAATGTCGGGTTATGATATCAAAAAATTCTGCGACAAGAGTATATCTTACTTTTGGAATGAAAATTTCGGGCATCTCTATCCTGTATTAGCCCAACTGGAAAGTTCGGGCCTTATTGAAAGAGATTCCTCGGAAGAAGCTGTGAGGAAGAAAAGCTACCATATCACCGATAAGGGGGCTGCTGTTTTGAAAGCTTGGCTGGTTGAACCAGTTGAATACCAGCCCGAAAGATCTGAACTACTTTTGAAATTATCCTTTGGCAACAGGATGGAACTTGAAGATATCCTGGCAATGCTTGAGCAGGGGAAGCTAAGGAACGAGAATAAATACAAACAGCTGAGCCAGATCCATTCCTATTATATGGGTAATGAAGATGCGAAAAAAAAGCCGCAGTACCCGTTCTGGCTTGCAGCCTTAAGATACGGTATAACCTCTCTTGAGGCATCACTGAAATGGTTTGATGAAACAAAGGATTTTTTGATGGATTATCATACCCTCTATTAACAATGTACAATACGTTTTTGAGTGGTTAATTTGCCCTGCGGCTGCGTTGAAGCCGCTTGCAAGGCACAAAGCCTTACTGCGCGTCTTTGCCTTGTCGCAAGCCAAATTCTCTCACTCAAAAATCACCGACCTCACGCCGAGATATTTTGGCAATTTTCGAGGAGGATGGACGCAGCCTTGCTGACGCAAGGCAAGGACGACAACAAAGAAAAGTGGCAAAATAGCCGGCATGAGGCGTGTTGCACATTGTCAATAGAGGGTAAAAGTCAATAATTAAAAATATGGAGGTGAAGAGGCTAAGCCTCGGTTTATTATGAAAATTAATGAAGGATTTGCCGTACTTGAACTGGAACCCAATGTTCCTAATATGGGAATTATTTATCCGGTTTTACTATGGGATGAAAAGGAGGTTGTATTGATTGACGCAGGTCTGCCGGGTCAGGCTCAAAGCATAATGGAGCTTGTAAAAAAGGAAGGGGTCCAACCTGAAAGGATCACAAAAATAATTATTACTCATCAGGACATGGATCATATCGGGAGCCTGGCGCAAATTGTTAAAACTGTGAATAACCATAGCCCGGAAGAAAGTAAAATCCAGGTGTATTCACATGAACTTGAAAAGCCGTATATTCAAGGTGAACGTATGCCTATTAAATTTACAAAGGAAATGCTGGAGAAAAAGAAACAGGAATTGGCTGAATTGACACCTGAAAAGAGAAAAGAATATGAGGAAATGTTCTCAAGCAATAAGCCCAAAGTGACAGATATCCTAAATCATGGTCAGGTGCTGCCCTGCTGCGGCGGTATTAAAATTATTCACACAACAGGACATACTCCCGGGCATATCAGCATATATCTTGAAAAATACAAGACCCTTATTGCGGGGGATGCACTAAATGGTGACAATGGAAGGCTTGCAGGGCCAAATCCCGTACATACGTATGATATGGTTCAGGCAAGGAAATCACTTCGGATTTTATTGGACTATGAAATTGATAGGGTGGTCTGCTATCACGGCGGGCTTGTATCAGGAGAAATCAGAAATCAAATCAAGGAGTTTATATAATACGGTCCTTAAAACATTATTTTCCCATAGCTTATTGCCAAAATCCGCTGGTTAAGTGTATGATATAGTGCTATAATTAAAGTGTTATTGGCAGAACACGATTGTATATTAAAATTAAAGCGATTTTGCGGAGGGTTTATCATATATGGACAGTGGTCTTATTATTCCTATAATTGCGTTGGTGCTTATATTTGGACCGAGGTTGCTTCACGAGGTCAAGGATTATTTGCTGAAAAAACAGCAATTAAAGGCTGAAGTGGAACTGAAAGCCGAAGCGTTGAGACTTAAGAACAGCCTGGAGCTTGAGAAATTCATAAATTCTGAAAATATTTTTAATACTCAGAATGACGTGAAAAATGCCCAAAAAGCTGAAAACGATGACAGTCTCAATCAAAAAAGGAATTCACAGTATGAAAGATATTAATGCATTATATCCGGAAGAAAAAACACAAATGTATAAATTGCTGCTCTCCCAGATGAAAGCATTGCTTGAAGGTGAGCAGGATATAACTGCGAATCTGGCAAATGCGTCGGCACTCCTCAAAGAAGTCCTGGACAATGTCAACTGGGTCGGATTTTATCTTTTGAAAAATAATGAACTGCTGTTGGGGCCGTTTCAGGGGAAAGTGGCCTGTGTCCATATCGCAGTGGGGAAAGGTGTATGCGGAACGGCGGTATTGGAAAACAAAACCCAGCTGGTTGAGGATGTACACCGCTTTCCCGGACATATAGCCTGCGACTCTGTCTCAAATTCCGAAATAGTTATCCCCTTGAGGTACAATTGTAAGGTTGTCGGAGTTTTGGATATAGACAGTCCCTTGCTGGGAAGATTTGATTCGGAAGATGCTTCCGGACTGGAAAAGCTGGCAGTTGTTATAGAAGAAGCCTGTGACTGGAAGCAGGACGGCTGCATTTAACGCAAAGATTAATCATGATAAATGTGTCGATGGGATGTTTTAAAATTAGACAACTTCAATAAACGGAGCTCTGTTAAAAAGGTACACACCTGAAATTGCAGCAAAACAATTTGTATGAAATTTTAAATTTCAGGCATGTACTTTGTGAGCAATCCATTGATTGAAGCTGGTATGGGAGTTACAATACTTATTTTACCTGTAATTCAATTATCGTCACTATTCAGGTTCACTGAAGCATTTGCACAATGCAGTTTATTTGTTTCGCCAGGAACCGTCCTCGCAGCATACGGATTGTGTACCGTCTTCGTTGACAATTATTGAGCCCACGGCATGTCTTTTATGATCGTAGACGCAGAAGGGATCTTTTCCTGCATTGCCTGCCGGTTTCTGAGCCACCGGTTTTACCTCGTTCTGCTCACTTATTATATTAACCGATATACTGTCCTGCTTTTTATGATTTTGCATTATATCAATCCTTTCAAAAATTTACTTGAGACAATATAAATATGTGTAAATTTTAATAAAAACATTCAAATATATAATTCCAATAAGATATTTTTGAGGTATTATTCGGGTTTATTATTAATGACCTCCTAAATAATTTGCATTAAAAGTAATATAATCTTCATATAATCTACACAAATTATTAATAATTTTAAAGTATAATGTTTATAAAGCGGTTATTGGTGGTATAAAATTATTGAAAGGAGTGTGTAGCTTTGTTGGATTCTAAAAAATGTTTGGAAATATATGAATTTTGCCAGCAGCAATATGTAAAGCTGGAAAAGAAAAACGGGCATTACAGTCCAAAACATGACAAGATTGTTATGGAACTTGCAGCTAAAGAGTTTCAAATGAGTGATATTATCATAAATAAAGCATTTGATTTAGCTGCACAAACACTGAGCAAAAATGGCAGGGCAAAATCTGAAAGAATCATCAGAAATAAGCTGATCGAAAAAATGATCTAAATAATAGATACTTAAAAGAAGGCATTAACTACCATTGTTAATGCCTTTCTTACAAAAAGGCGGGAATAACACCGGTTTATAGTCCGAGCTTAAGTCGCCAAATCTTGACATCAATGAAAATACGAGAGAAATGGCAATAACAATACTAAATAAAAGCTTTGAATTGTACCTAGGCACAAAGTAAATGCGAATGCTTAAAACAGTTAAGTTCATTCTAAATAAGTCCATATTGTTATTTGTGAAAAGTAAGCGATTCAGTTATAATTGAATCAATGAATTCAGAGGAAAAATTATACAATTGGTAGAAAGTGGGGTGAAGCTGATATGTATTACTTTTATATAGTGGTATTTTTGGTGGGAGTATTTTACACCTTTGTATCTCTGGTGATCAGCGGTATATCAGGTGCCTTCCATGGAGGAGGAGATGTGGGTTCGGGTGTTGATGGGCATTTCGGGCATCACGGCCATATGGATGTGGGGCAAGCTGAAATAGGGCATATCCATTCGGATACCGGCAGCATAGGACACGTAGATCACAGCCCCGGACATCACGGCGATGGTATTCACGGAGATCATGGAGCTCCGGAAAATGCAGGAGGGTCCCATGGCATATTATCCTGGTTTTCGGTATTGGTTAACCCGTTGGTGGCTGTATCCTTTCTTACTGTATTCGGCGGATTTGGAATAATGGGAATAAAGTTTTTTTACTGGAGTTCGGTAATTGTCTTTGCCGCAGCTCTGATATCTGCCATATTTATATCTGCTATTCTGTATAACTTTGTTGTAAAACCTATCTACAAAAGTGAAAATACCTCAAACGTATCGAGGGAACAGTTAATAGGAATACAGGCAGAAGTTACAACCGATATTTTGGAAAAAGGCTTTGGTACTATTCAGTATACAGTTAATTCCATAAAGTGTACCGGACCTGCCAGACATATTGATGATAAAGCCGTAAGACAGGGACAACGGGTAATCGTTTGCAGGATTGAGAACAATACCTTTTATGTAAGTGAACTGCAAGGAATTTAAGCAAAGGATAAATTTAATTTAATTAATTGTGTTATAGAAACTCCCTTCAGAAGAAATAAATGCATCGGCGGTACTGAAATAAACGGATTCATGATAACGATGCAGTATAATGCTTCTGCAGGAGAGTTAATATATAAATAAACAAAAGGAGTGTCAAAAATGGATTATTCAGTATATTTAATACCAGCATTGATTATTGTGGTTCTCTTCATTTTACTGTTTACATTTATTTCAATGTACAAAAAGGTTCCACAGGACAAGGCATTGGTCGTTACAGGTTTTAGAGGCAGAAGAGTCATTACCGGTGGAGGCGGAGTTGTAGTTCCCATGCTGGAAAGAACTGATGTCATATCTCTGGAAAATATGCAGATTGATATCAGGATTGACGGTGCATTAACCTCGCAGGGTGTTGGTATAGTTGCTGACGGTGTGGCCGTTGTAAAAGTCAAGTCGGATAAGGACTCGATCCTGTCGGCTGCTGAACAGTTCAATACCTCAAAGGGTCTGGATTACATGTTGGGTATTATCGCTAAAACCACTCAGCAGGTACTTGAAGGTAAACTTCGTGAAATTGTCTCAAGAATGACAGTTGAAGAAATATATAAGGACAGGGAAACCTTTGCATCACATGTTCAGGGGGTTGCAGCAACCGAATTGCAGAATATGGGTCTTGAACTGAAGGTTTTGACTATCAAGGACATATCTGATAAGAATGGATATCTTGAAGCTCTTGGAAAACCAAGGATCGCGGAAGTAAAAAGAGATGCCCAGATAGCGGAAGCAAATGCGACAAAAGAGACTAAAATAAAAACTGCCGAAGCCAACAGAGAGGGTGAAGCTGCAAGAATCCAGGCTGAAACACAAATAGCCGAAGCAATAAAAGAGAAGGAACTGAAGGTTCAGTCCTACAACAAGGATCAGCAGACTGCCAAAGCCGACGCCGACCTGGCATATGATATCAAATCAAACATTGTAAAGCAGCAGGTTGCTGAAACAGCAATGCAGGTTCAAATAATCCAGAAACAAAAGGAAATAGAACTTGCCGAACAGGAAGCACTTAGAAGAGAAAAAGAACTGGAAGCAACTGTGAAAAAGCAGGCCGATGCTGAAAACTATCAGGCGGCAAAGGGGGCAGACGCCAGCAAGTACAGGGAAGTTGCGTCTGCCGAAGCGAGAGCGAAAGCTATTGAAATGGAGGGTGAAGCCAAAGCAAAGGCTAAGAGGGCCGAAGGTATGGCAGAGGTTGAAATCATCAGGGCAAAGGGTGAGGCTGAGGCCGCTGCTATGGCAAAAAAGGCTGAAGCCTTCAAGATGTACAATGACGCCGCAGTAACTCAGATGATCATTGAAAAGTTGCCTGACATTGCACAGGCTATTGCAAGTCCTCTTGCAAAAACCGAGAAGATTGTTATTGTTGACAGTGGTAACGGCGGAGAGGCCAAGGGTGCTGCCAAGGTTACCGGCTATGTTACAGATATTATATCTCAGCTTCCCGAAACAGTTGAAGCTTTGACAGGGATGAATGTACTGGACCTGCTTAAAAAGAATCCTGCCATAGCTCAGGAAATCAAGCCGGCAGAGACCAATACTCCCGAATAAATACAGACAATAGTTAATACAGGTTGACATTTGTTGTGATACCAGAAAAAGCCAGTTGATCCGAACTCCGGATTAGCTGGCTTTCATTCATGTTATTTAGTATATATCATTTATTAAATTCAAGTTTTATTGTCTTGATTAATTGTCACACTTTTAGAAATTTCGGACAGTATTTCAGGTGTGATATGCAGATCAAATTTACGGATTTCATAATACTTCATCGCTTTACCATCTTCCGAAATTTCATGATTTCCTATTATTAGATTTGCCGCTTCCAGTTTGCGCAAGTGCATGTAGAGAAGCGGCCGGCTGATATTAACAATTCTGGCAAGCTCACTGACGTACTGTCTGTTCTGAAATAAAATTCCCATGATTTTAATTCTTAAGGGATTGGACAGAGAGTCAAAAACCTTAACCAGATCATTACCGGAAGTACAAGGGTATTCACCAACCGCCGGCATCTTATTCAACTTCCTTAAGCAGCTTTTCTATGGAGTTTATCTTTTCTTTCAGTTCTGCCAGCTCTTCCTTCACTTCCTGGTTTGATAATATTAAATTATTAGCCATAGCCTTATAGGAATTTAAATCGTTTTGTGGAATTTGAGTTTTTGATCTTGTAACTACTACAACAATAATGATCGCTGCGGCAATTAGAGCCAGAAAAACTACAGCAGCAATTAACAACAATAGAAAACTTGCCATTGGACTACCTCCAAATAATAATTAATATGATAAGAAATTAATATATTTCACCTGTAATAATTTTATTACAGGTGAAATATATTGTCAACGTTTACTTTTCTTTTGACTTTGTTGCGATCTATACGTTATACTATTGGATGATTAAATATTGTCTTAAGACTATCATAAAGTCAATTACGGTTGAAACCTCGCCTTCCAGGCGAATATATGCTTTCAAGCATTTTATTTAAAGGTTTCAAAGGTTTGGGTCTTAAGGAGCCTGCACTTCAGGAGGCTTTAGCTTCAAACCCAAACTATCGGCTTTCAGCGGATAGTAATTGACTTTGTATATATTGCGGAGGCAAATCAATGAGTATATTGACTGTAGAAAACGTAAGTCATGGTTTCGGGGCCAGAAAAATTCTGGAAGATGCCTCTTTCAGGCTTCTGAAGGGAGAGCATGTGGGGCTTGTAGGGGCCAATGGGGAAGGTAAATCAACCTTTTTAAATATTATAACAGGCAAACTTATGCCTGACGAGGGCAAGGTTGAATGGTGCAACAGAATAACCACCGGATATCTGGATCAGCATACTGTTCTGACACCTGGTAAAACTATCCGGGAAGCATTAAGAGAAGCCTTTCAATACATGTTTGATCTTGAAAGGGAAATGCTTGAGATATATGAAAAAATGGGAGATGTCTCAGAAAGTGAATTAAATACCATGATGGAGGATGTAGGAGATATACAGAATGTTCTTGAACACAACGGCTTCTACATTTTGGATTCAAAGATAGAAGAAGTGGCAAATGGTCTCGGGCTGGGGGATATAGGTCTGGAAACTGATGTGGGAAATCTCAGCGGAGGTCAGAGGGCCAAGGTGCTGCTGACCAAGCTGCTGCTGCAGAACCCCATGATATTGATACTGGATGAGCCTACAAACTTTCTTGATGAAAGCCATATTAATTGGCTGAAAAACTATCTGAAGGAATATGAAAATGCATTTATACTGGTATCCCATGATATCCCCTTTCTTAATGATGTTGTAAACGTGATTTATCATGTTGAAAATGCGGTGCTTACAAGATATTCAGGAAATTACGATGAATTCCAGAGGATGTATCAGCTGTCAAAGCAGCAGACCATGCAGGCATACGAAAAACAGCAGAAGGAAATAGAAAAGCTGGAGGACTTTATCGCTCGGAACAAGGCGAGAGTTGCTACCACGAACATGGCCAAGAGCAGACAGAAGAAACTGGACAAAATGGAGATTATCGAGAAGGTAAAGGAAAAGATAAAGCCTATCTTCAAGTTCAGAGAAGCCAGAGCTCCTGGGCGGTATGTGTTCCAGACGCATAACCTTATAATCGGATATGAATCTGCTCTCACCGGCACTTTGAACATATCTCTGGAGCGCGGGCAAAAGGTTGCAATAAAAGGTGTCAACGGATTGGGCAAATCCACTTTATTGAAAACGCTGCTGGGAATTCAGAAACCATTTGCCGGTGAAGTAAGGCTGGATGATTACCTGTATTCCGGGTACTTTGAGCAGGAATCGGAACGGTATAATACAAATACGGCACTGGATGAGGTCTGGAATGACTATCCGGGCATGTCAAATGCGGAGGTGCGGGGTGCGCTGGCTAAATGCGGACTTACTACCGAGCACATCACCAGCCAGATGATGGTTTTGAGCGGCGGTGA
>JAEWJR010000106.1:0-3942 GCA_023386445.1 Bacillota bacterium
ATATTTCGCACGGCCATAAATTATCAGGTTTGCTTGGAAAACGAGCTTCAGCGAAGTCTTTCAAGCTAACCTCCTAAGCAATGTTATAGCTTTGAGCCGCATAGCGGCCACAAAATGTAATGAAATTTGTTTGCTCATCTACCGACCGCTATAAAGCAATAAAGGATATTAACCATTGACTTTTTTCTTATGACCAAGCTTGGATTCAGTACCGCTAAGCAGTCTTTTGATATTTGCGTTATGTCTTGCAACAGCCAAAACAGCCAAAACAGCTGAAAAAACAACAAATATGATGCCGTTTCCCTTTAATGCCGCACCTATGGGAAAGGCAACGGAGGCAATTATGGAGCCCAGGGAAACATACCTTGTAATTACTACAATTACAGCAAATATTCCCAGCAGAATCAGTCCAAGTTTCCAATCCATCATCAATACAACTGCAAAAGAGGTAAGTATTCCTTTCCCGCCCTTAAATCCGAAATAAACCGGCCAGTTATGTCCTGCTATAGCCGCTATTCCGGCTGCCATTCCACCGATGCCTGCCAGATCAAGAGTTATGGTTTCAGGTATTGAATTAACAAGCATATTTCCTAAAAGATACGATAAAACACCTTTCAATATATCTCCTGCAATAACCATCACAGCTGCTGCTTTTCCCAGTGTTCTGAGGGTATTGGTCATTCCTGCATTGCCGCTGCCATGCTTTCTGACATCCGTACCGTAAAATTTGCCCACTATGAGCGAAGTATTCAAGCTTCCCAGCAGATACCCTATTACAACAACAGCAATCAACTTAATTACAAATAATCCCATAAACATCCACCATTTCTGCCATTACAGGCTATATAACTTAATGTTCGAAAGAAGAATTTTATTCCTCTTTATCACGTTGTCTGTGAATAAACTTAATCGGTGTACCTTCAAATCCAAAGTTTTTTCTCAGTTGATTCTCGAGATACCTCTCATATGAATAATGGAAAAGCTCCAAATCGTTAACAAATACAACAAAGGAGGGAGGTTTGATTCCCACTTGTGTCATATAGTAAATCTTCAGTCTTTTTCCTTTGTCAGACGGCGGCTGTACCATTGCTATTGCTTCATTAACAAGGTCGTTAAGCATTCCTGTGGAAATTCTGAAGGCAGCCTGATCTGCAACGAATTTGATCAATTCATAAATTTTATGGACTCTTTGCCCTGTTTTGGCAGATATGAACAATACCGGTGCATAAGTCATGAATCCTAATTTCTCATGTACCTGTTTTCTGTATTCTTCCAGAGTCCCGGTCTGCTTTTCAATCAAATCCCACTTGTTTATTACTATTATAGATGCCTTGCCCTGTTGATGTGCATAACCGGCGATTTTTGTATCCTGCTCGGTAACACCGTCTTCGGCATCTATCATTATCAGGCAGACGTCAGCCCTCTCTATTGCGGTCCAGGATCTGATGGTACTGTACTTTTCAATACTTTCATTTATCTTTGCTCTCTTCCTGATACCCGCCGTATCAATAAAAGTATATTTCTGCCCGTTGTTTTCCACATGTGTATCAATTGCATCCCTGGTTGTTCCGGGTATATTGCTTACAATAACCCTTTCCTCTCCAAGTATGGAATTTATCAGTGAAGATTTTCCGGCATTCGGTTTTCCTACTACTGCCACTTTTATAACATCTGCATCTTCTTCGTTGTCAATGTCTTCAGGAAAATGTTCAAAAACAGCATCCAGCAGGTCGCCCATTCCCAGACCGTGAACAGAAGATATTACTATCATATCTCCCATTCCAAGGTTATAAAACTCGTATACATCAGGCGGCGGATCTCCAACCCTGTCGACCTTGTTAACTGTCAATACAACTGGCTTCTGAGATTTCCTGAGCATGGTGGCCACTTCCTTGTCGGTAGCTGTCATTCCTTCTTTTGCATCCACCATGAATATTATAACATCTGCTGTCTCAATGGCAATTTCAGCCTGCCGCTTCATCTGCTGCATTATTATGTCCTCTGAATAGGGTTCAATTCCACCTGTATCTATAAGGGTAAATTTCTTGCTTCTCCATTCAATCTCAGTATATATCCTGTCTCTGGTTACTCCAGGAGTATCTTCTACAATGGAAATCCTGCTTCCTGCAAGATAGTTAAAAAATGTTGATTTCCCCACATTAGGCCTACCAACAACTGCTACTACGGGTTTTCCCAAACCTTACACCTCCGTGTCTTTTATATAACGCTCCCAATAAATTTTATACAAAGGCAAGCAAACACTTGGATTATTTTATTTACTTATTCCTCAATATTATTAACTTTATTTGCCAATCAATGCATTGACAAATGCTTCTCCGCCGCTGTCAACTATACGGATTTTAACGCCCAAATCAGCTTCCAGCTGTTCAACGGTGTAGTCGTCCAACAATACATGTTCTCCAGCCCGGAGCATGCTTCTGCTGATCAGGAGTTCCTGTCCCAGCTCCCTGCCTTTCAGCTGACCGGCAATATCCTGGCCTGTCAGCAAACCGCATACAGTTACATACGGGCCAAAAAAATTATTTTCTATATCATAGACCTTAACATCAAGTCCGGGATATTTGGATATTATTTCTTGTACCAATTGTAATATAATTTTTTTGACAAGTCTACCTGTGGCAATACTTATATGCCTGTTCTCCAATTGAGTAATGCCCTTTTTGTGCCTTAAAGCATCGCTTACCTCCTTTTTTAAGGAAGCAGCCATACCCACACCATTTTCAATCTGCGGAAAACCTTCATAATCTTTGTATTTCGGCAATTCTACATCGGCATTTATATAGAATTCGTCCGAAAGGTAGACAAAGCGCGATCCCTTTTCCTTCAGCAGTCTGTTCTGCCATTTATGTACCTGTTCTATTACCTTGCAGCTGCTATCCTTATCAAACGGCACCAGATCAAAGAGATTTTCCCTGTGCCTGCTGATGCCCACGGGAACTATGGAAACGCTATTAATCACAGGAGCCAGTTGTGAAAGGTCGTCAATTGTCCTGTCAAGCTCTGCATTATCATTAATATTTCTGCACAATACTATCTGGCAGTTAACTTCAATCCCATTGTCCGTCAACATCTTGATCTTTTGCAGAACATCCCCGGCAAACCTGTTTCCCAGCATAAATTTTCTCAAATCGGGATTTGTGGTATGTACCGAAACATTAATGGGAGACATCCTGTAATGTATGATTCTCAGGAGCTCTTCCTTTTTAATATTGGTCAGGGTCACATAATTCCCGGTGAGAAAGGAAAGTCTGGAATCGTCATCCTTAAAATATACAGTTTCACGCATCCCACTGGGAAGCTGATCTATAAAACAAAAAATACACTTGTTGGTACAGCTTTTTGCGCCATCAATAAGTGAATCTTCGAATTCAAGCCCCAATTCCTCATTTTCGTCCTTTTCAACTTCAATTTCCCAGATCTCACCGTCAGGCTTTTCAATTTCCAGAAGCAGTTCCTCGGAAGACTGGTAATATCTGAAGTCAAATATATCTTTAATTGGCATTTCATTTATGGTCAGCAGCTTGTCCCCTGCTTCTATTCCTGCCTCTTCTGCAATACTGCCGGGTTGTACCATGCATATCTCGATTTTTTTAATTTTGCTCAAGGAAAACACCCTCTCACCGTTTCTCGGCACAAGCTTCTATATTTACAACGTCTTTCACACATAATACCTTTTGCCTATTTATAAACAATTATTCCGAAAGAACAAAGCTGCTTCACAGCTTGTTCTTTCACAACCTATTTACTAAAATCAATTATGGTTCAAAGCTTTCGTCAATGGTAATTGACTAATAAAAATCAAAAAGCAGCAAGAGTAATCCTGCTGCTTTAATGACATATTATTATTTAGCTTCTACTTTAACTACCTGTTTGCCATCATAATATCCACATTCACCACATACCCTGTGAGGCAGCTTGAAA
>JAEWJR010000114.1:0-14692 GCA_023386445.1 Bacillota bacterium
ATGAGCCGGTTGCTCTAACCAACTGAGCTAAAGGCCCGTTGTGGCTCCTCAAGTAGGACTTGAACCTACGACCCTGCGGTTAACAGCCGCATGCTCTACCGACTGAGCTATTGAGGAATATTTAAACTTTTGATACAATCGGCTTAATGCCGCTTTATCATTGTGTTTCGGAGTGTTTTCTCTCGAGCACAAATAATATTATACTTACGAACCGCCACATGGTCAACATTAAAATACCCGTTTTTGAACTGTTTAGTAAGTTTATTACCCCTTTTCATTCATTTGTTTCACGATACTACGTGTTGCTAATAATTGCATATTCCAAAATTACAACAATATTAACCGGATTTTGCAATGAGAAAACAAGCTAAAGAAAGAAAAGACCCGGCATCGAGTCTATTATTTTCTTTTTCAGGCTTATATCAATCCAAATAATCCTTCAGCTTTTTGCTTCTGCTTGGATGTCTTAATTTACGCAGTGCCTTTGCTTCAATCTGACGAATACGTTCTCTTGTTACGTTAAATTCCTTACCAACCTCTTCAAGGGTTCTGGCACGCCCGTCATCAAGACCGAATCTCAGCCTGAGCACCTTTTCTTCGCGGGCTGTCAGAGTATCCAGAACATCAATAAGCTGCTCCTTGAGCAAAGTAAATGCTGCAGCTTCGGCAGGTGCCGGTGCATCGTCATCAGGAATGAAGTCTCCAAGGTGACTGTCCTCTTCTTCACCAATAGGTGTTTCCAATGATACGGGCTCCTGTGATATCTTCATTATCTCACGTACCTTGTCAACCGACATGCCTATTTCCTTTGCAATCTCATCAGGCTGCGGTTCTCTTCCCAATTCCTGAAGCAGTTGCCTTGAGACTCTGATAAGTTTGTTTATAGTTTCAACCATATGAACAGGAATACGTATAGTTCTGGCCTGATCCGCAATGGCTCTGGTTATGGCCTGTCTGATCCACCAGGTAGCGTAAGTGCTGAACTTAAAGCCCCTTCTGTAATCAAACTTTTCAACAGCTTTAATCAAACCTAGATTACCTTCCTGTATTAAATCCAGAAACTGCATACCTCTGCCTACATATCTTTTTGCAATACTTACAACCAGTCTCAGGTTTGCTTCGGCAAGCCTTCTCTTAGCCTCTATATCGCCGTTTTCCATTCTGTGAGCAAGATCAATTTCTTCATCTGCTGTTAAAAGGGGTACTTTACCGATTTCCTTAAGATACATTCTTACAGGATCATCAATACTTATTCCTTCAGGTATGCTGATGTCCAGCTCTTCATCCGCCAGCTGTATTTCTTCCATTTCGGCTTCAATATCGCCAATAACATCAATACCCATATTTTCAAGGGTTTCATATATCTTTTCTATATGTTCCGGTTCAAGCTCTATTTCCTCAAAAGCATCAATTATTTCCTTATAGGTGAGCATTCCCTTCGACTTGCCCTTATCAATCAAATCCTTAAGTATTGCTTTTCTGGTTTCCTGATTATGCTTCATAAGTTCCCCTCCCTTCATGGATAATTATAAACCTTTCTTCATTACAGCTATATTCAATACAATACTGCTTAATTCCCGATTTAATAACTCAACATCTCCTTCTGTCAGATCAGATCTCTTTTTTAATTCAATAATTTCATCTTTTCTTGCTTCCATACCAATTAGGTTCATTCTTTTTAAAATATCCAAAGCTGCTTTTCTATTGTCCTCGAAAACACTCTGTGATTGTATTATATTTGCAAAACTTTCGGCTAGAGCCGGTGAAAGCTTATTTAATATCTCTCCGGTCAATACTCCGGACTTGTTTTCAATCCTCTCAATTGCATAACTGAAGGCCTGTCTTATTTCGCTTGACTTTATGTCCTCAAGCTTTATAGAATCCTTTATCTGAAAATAAACATTATTTTCAAGACAAATTGTGGACAGCAGCATCAGTTCCAGCTTATTAAGTCTTTCTTGAGTTGTTTCAGCCTTTCGTTCTTTTTTGACACTGTTCTTTTTAATCAATCCAGTATCTTTTGTTTGCCTTATGCTGACTTTGTCCCTTCCACGCTGTCGTTTTGCCAGTTCGGAATAAATGGATTGCTCACTTACTCCAAGTTCTTTGGACAACTTTGTCACATAAAGCTCTCTTTCTACATTATTGTCAATTTTGTCCAAGATAACCATAGCGTTATCAATAAACTTGACTTTTCCGTCATTTGTGGTGGTGTCGATTTTATTATCAAGAAGATCAAGTTTAAAATCCACCAGATTTCTGGCTTTGCTTACAAGTCTCCTGAATTCGTCAACACCGCGCGTTTTAATAAATTCATCCGGATCCTTTCCGGAAGGTATTGTCAAAACCTTGACATTACAGCCGATATCATTGAGTAAATCCAAGCTTCTAAGTGCAGCGGCCTGTCCGGCATTGTCAGAATCAAATGATAATACTATTTCTTCCGTATATTTTTTAAGAAGCTTTCCTTGATTCTCGGTTAATGCCGTACCCAACGGTGCAACTGCATTTATTATTCCACTTTGATGTAAGGATATAACATCCATGTAGCCTTCTGCTAAAATTATCTGTTTGGCACAGGCATTTTTGGCAAAATTCATGGCATATAGATGCTTTCCCTTATGATAGACTTCCGTTTCAGGTGAATTCATATATTTGGGTTGTGATGAATCCATTACTCTTCCGCCAATGGCTATTTCATTTCCCCTTATGTCAAATATGGGAAACATGACCCTGCCCCGGAACCTGTCATAAATTTTTTTTGTCTCTTCCTTAAATATAACCAGTCCGCTGCTTATAATGGCTTTTTCACTATGCCCGTTACTCTTAAGATGTCTGTGAAGTGAATCAAAGCTGTCAGCAGCATATCCCAGACCGAACTTTATAATAGTTTGTCTTTCAATCCTGCGGTCCAGCAGGTATGCCAAAGGTGCTTTGTTTTTTTCGTTCATCAGATTGTTGTGAAAAAACCTTGCAGCCTCTATGTTTATTTCCAGAAGCTCCTTTTTCAGCCTGGCCTGTGCATCATCCTGAACACCCGTATTGGTCTCCGGAATTGATATTTTGGCTCTGTCGGCCAGTAATTTCAATGCTTCCGGGAAATCCAAATTTTCAATTCCCATAATGAAATGGATTACATTCCCGCCTTTTCCGCAGCCAAAACAGTTAAATATTTGTTTTACAGGCTCAACCGAAAAAGACGCGGTTTTTTCATTGTGAAAAGGACATCTGCCAAAATAATTCTTTCCCTTTTTATCCAACTTAACATATTCGGAGATTACATCAACAATATCATTATTTACTCGAATTTCCTCAATTAGATCCTCAGGAAATAAATATGCCATTATGCACTACATTCCAATCTTGTTTGATAAACAATTAATTATTTATCAGATATTATAAACATATAAACTGCTATTTATTTGAAATAGCAAAATTGTCTGCCGATTACTGTCGGGGCCAGCATTACTTGAATCATGATAATATCCGATAGTAATTGACTTAATAATTGTTCGACATTATTATTAATATTCCTTCTTTTTTAATAAAAAAAGTATACCCAAAGTAATTTTCATTAACCTTTTGAGTATACTCCATTTAATCCTTTTGAATTTAATCTTTATTTAATTATTGAACTAAAATTATATTTATGCATGTATAATAGTACCGTTTGGACATTTTAAGAATGGGTTTTATGCTATACAATCATATATAACATCCCTGGCACTTACAGGTGTAACTGAATTTTTATACATAAGATTTATCAGTTCCATAGTTTGATCTTTTGAGGGTAAAACATCATTTATAATAGCCGTCTCGGATTCTCCGCTGTCTTTAGTCATGTTAATCTGAATTCCATATGTGCAGGAATCATCAATTTCGCAGCATACTAAATAATAATCCAAATTAAGTTCTTTGCTTTGGTATTGCACCGATTCATTAATTTCTAGTTTCTTTGAGCAGATCAGTTCCATTTCATTACCTCCTCATTTATCTACAAGTATCTATAGCGTAATTATAATATATTGCCTGACTCTCCATCTACACAAAAGTTTTTTGCTAATTCGACTACTTCACATAAATTAATTCCAAAGTTTGTCATTCTAATGTCGAAGTATGCAATATTATCAATTATTTACATTGAACTTATCACCTATAGGTGATAATATTTTACGTGAGCCAGGTCATTTTTTCTTCAAGTTTTAATGATTCCTCAGAATATACTTAATATTTTTATTTTAATTCTTTCAGTTCAGATCAGGGGGGTATTCCATGGAAAGCAAGGAAAAGAACAAATCAAGAAGGTTAAACATTCTCAAACTTATGAATTCTGCAATTTGTGACATGGAGCAATTTCCGAAAAAGATGCTGAAGTACGCAACCCCGGCAACTTTAACACTATTGGCAGTGGCCACTGTCTTATACGTAGCCAACAAAACAAGCAGCAATTTCAGCAGTGTATTCGAATTCACGACAACTACTCTTATTTCCAACAGTATCTTTGTTTTGGCGGAATTTATAATAGCCTCGTTGGTTATCGATATTCTTATAAAAAAAAGATCACAATAAATAATTTTCGACAATTTCCTGATCATAAAAATAAGAACCGCTGAAAGGTATTCTCCTTGAGCAGGTTCTTTTTGTTTAATCGTAGAAATTTTATATATTCGGAAAAAATAAAAAAAATTGGCCCACAAATACGGGTGAGCCAATTTTCTTGTTTTAATATTAAGCTTTAACAACTTTACGTTTCTTCTGGCTTTCCTTAAACATTACCCATAGCGGAGTTGTAATAAATATTGTAGAATAAGTTCCGCTTATGAGACCTATAATCATTGGGAAGCTGAATTCTTCAATTGAAGCAATACCATTTATTTTTGCAAAAACATATACGGTAATTACTGCCATCAAAACAGTTATAGTTGTATTTATTGATCTGTTCAAAGTCTGAATAACACTTGTATTAACTAACTCAGGGAATGGTACTTTCCTAAGCAATCTGGTATTTTCTCTGATTCTGTCATAAATAATAACAGTATCGTTCATCGAGAAACCGAAAATTGTGAGCAATGCTGCTATAAATGAGTCATTTACAGGAATTCTGAATATCAGGTATACAGTAATCATTACTCCTATATCATGCAATAGTCCCACAACACCGAATACACCGGCTGACAGTCCCGATACCAGCTTAAATCTCCACCAGATGTACAGTATAATAAGAACTGCTGCAATCAAAACGGCCTTTACACCGTTCTGACTAATCTCCTTACCAATGAAAGGTTCAACACTTTCTTCATTTACAACCGGATCCTTGGCTTTCAGGTTCAACTCTTTTATAACTGCATCTTCAACCTTTACTATTTCATCACTCGTAAGAGTTTCAGTACTTCCGATACTTATTTTTACAACATCAAAGCTGCTTTTTGAATCAACATCATATGCTGCAGTTTTTTGAACCATTGCTGACTTATCGACAGTATTTTCAACCAGTTCGGTTATTTTTGAGGTTATTTCCTGAACATTGCTATCGGTAAAGGTATCATCATTAGCTCTCATTTCAATTACAGTTCCGCCCTGGAACTGGATATCAAGTTCAAATCCCATAGTAAAATATGCAATTACTCCTGATATCATAATCAGTGCAGAAAGAATGAAGAAAATATATCTTTTACTATATAGATTTATATTAGGCATTTGCATTGCCCTCCTTCAACTTTTTCTTTATACCATAAAGCCAAGGATGCTTTGCTATATCCAGATCCGATACAGCCTTTAGCATAAGTCTTGTGGCTGTTACAGCTGTTGCAAAACTCAATACAACACCAATCATCAAAGTATATGCAAAACTCTGTATTGGGCCTGTACCAAATTTCCACAGAACCGCACCCGCAATAAGAGTGGTTACATTACCGTCAAGCACGGCGGTAAACGCTCTCTTGAAACCTACATCTATAGCAGCTCTGAGAGTCTTACCGCTTCTTAGTTCTTCCTTAATTCTTTCAAATATGACTACATTGGCGTCGACACCCATACCTATTGTAAGGATAAGACCTGCAATACCCGGCAGTGTAACTGTGATTCCTGTCCAGGATAATGCCAGCAGTTCAAGGATTGTATGAAGGAACAACGCAATACTTGCGATTAATCCGGGCAATCTATAGTAGAAGGTAATATATATACATATTAATATAAATGCAACAATAAGGGCCTCTACACTTACAGCAAGGGCATTTGAACCCAGCATCGGGCTTATATTCTGAACCTGCTTGGCTTCAAGCTTGAAAGGCAGAGCACCTGATTTTATAAGACCCGCTAATTCTTTTGCTTCAGTCTGCTGTTTTTTAACATCGGTACCATTAAGGGTTATTCTTGCACTGCCTCCCGTAATAGCCTGTGAAACAACAGGAGCGCTTATCTGTGTATTGTCCATATATATTGCTATTGGCTTATTTACAAGTCTTGCCGTAGCCTCAGCAAACTTTCTTGCACCCTCATCTGAAAGCTTAAGGCCTACTTCGAAGCCTGCGCCGTCCTGTTTAGGCTCTGCTGTTGCATCAACAATATCCGTACCCTGGAGTATAATTCTTTTTTTCTCATCTTCCTTTGAAACATCAGCCGGAATATATGTCCCGTCAGAGTTTATCTTGGTTTCATCCACTTCCTGGAAGGTCAATAATGCTGTTTTTCCGATCTCTTCAATTGATTTCTGAGGATCAAAAGCTTCACCTTTTTTATGTGGTATCTGTACCAGAACATAACCTTTTTGAGCGTCGGTAGTTAATACTCTGTCAAAAATATTCTTTGAATCAAGTCTTTTACCGATTGTAATCTTAGCTGCATCCAAATCTTTCTCGGAAGGTAATTTTCCGTCTTCAGTCACTGCATACAGCTTTGCGTCAACTCCACCCTGAATATCAATACCCGTCCGAATGTCTCTGACTCCTGGTATATCAAATCCCAGAATAGAACCATTGGCTGCTATCCAGGTTAAAATTCCAGTGATAATTAATATCGAGAAAAATTTAACCGCGTTGTTTCCTCTCATTTGCTGAATTCCCCCTTAATTTTTATAATGAATCTTCAGTTTTTTCATCTGCAAAAATATTATACAGACATTATTTGCGGCTAAGATTCATTCCACATACGCCATTATATAACTAAGAAAAATACTAGTCAACAAGTAAGTTCTCAATGTTCACTATAAATTTACAACTTTTTACTTATTTGTGAACAAAATCACTACAAAATACAACAATTATAGAACATGCACTCTTGAAAAATATTATAGTTATAAAAACTAAAACTATTTGTAATATTTCAACAGATTGATATATTCATTGGCATTGAGCTTGATTTCTTCTATCTCCTGCTCCGATAAAACTCTCGTTACTACCGCAGGACTTCCCGCGATCAGGCTTCCATCAGGTATTTTCGTTCTAGGAGTAACAACACTTCCGGCTGCAACCAGACAATTATTGCCTATTACAGAATCATCAAGAACTATTGCACCCATTCCGATCAGCGTATTGTTGCCTATATGACAGCTGTGCAATATTGCTCCATGTCCTACTGTAACATGTGAACCAATCTTTACGTCCGCACCTTTTTTGCAATGCAGAATACAACCTTCCTGTATATTGGTGAAATCACCAACAACTATACTATCAATATCTCCTCTTAAAACTGCATTGTACCAGACAGTTGCACTTTCTCCCAGAACAACGTCACCGATAACGGTACTGTTTGGCGCAACAAATGCTGTTTCGTGAATCTTTGGTGTAATGTTGTTAAAATCTCTAATCACAATGTTTACCCCTTCTTATTCTTGAGTTTTTATCCAGATTGCACATTCAACTCTCTTCTTTTCAAGTTCACAACCTATCTTATACGGGACATTGATGTCATTATTAAACTGATATGCATTGGCAGCACAGCCGCCGCTGCAATAAAATTTTGCCCAGCATTCGGAACAATCCTTTTTTGTATAGACATTCGATTTCTGAAAATCCTTCTGGGAGCCCGTGTTAAACTCGCCTTGATGAATATTTCCCATCTTGAATTTCTCGTCACCGACAAACTGATGGCATGGGTACAGATCACCCTCAGGAGTCACAGCCAGATACTCGTGGCCTGAACCACAGCCTCCAAGCCTCTTTATGACACAAGGTCCCTGCTTTAAATCTATCATGAAGTGAAAGAAATTAAAGCCTTTATCTTCTCTTCCCCTCTTTACATATTCAAATGCAAGTCGCTCATATTCTGAAAACAGCTTGTCCAAATCCTGTTCCCGGATATCATAGCCCGAATCTTTCGCAGCAACTACAGGCTCTACCGAGATTTGCTCAAAACCCTGATCTGCCAAATGAAGTACATCTTCCGCAAAATCAAGATTTTCTCTGGTAAAGGTACCTCTTACATAATAATTGTCCTGATTTCTTGATTCAGCCATATCCTTTATTTTGGGAAGGATACTGCTGTAAGTTCCGGAGCCGTCAATTCTCGGTCTCATTCTATCGTTGGTTTCACTTCTGCCATCAATACTTAAGACTACATTGTGCATATTCTTATTAATGAATTCCTTGTTGTCTTCATTTAATAATAATGCATTGGTGGTGATTGTAAATCTGAAATTTTTTCCGGCTTCCTTCTCTCTGATCCTGGCATATTCAACTATTTCCTTCACCACATCAAAGTTCATGAGAGGCTCGCCGCCGAAAAAGTCAACTTCAAGATTCCGTCTGTTAGCTGATTTTTCGATAAGGAAATCAATGGCTTTTTTGCCGGTCTCAGCATCCATCATTGTCCTGTGTCCGCCAAAGCTTCCAGTGGAAGCAAAGCAGTATTTGCAGCGTAAATTACAGTCATGGCATATATGCAAACACAAAGCCTTGACAACCGGCTTTCTCTCCCACTTACCGACAGCATCGGCATATGAATCCTCACTAAAGAGCAATCCCTGGGATTCCAGAGCTGAAACTTCATTATAAGCCTCCTGGATTTCCTCTTCACTGTATTTTGAATTCAAGGTCTCCAGTATCTGATCTCTGGAACTGGTCTTATACATATCAGCAACATCATAGGCAGCAGCATCAAATACATGCACAGCTCCGCTGTTGATATCCAGGACTATGTTTGTGTCATACATTTTGTACTTGTGAATCATTGTCTCTCCATCCGCGTACCTATGGTGCAAACGCACAGGCACGCTTAAAAAATCAGTGAATAAAACGCTGGTATTTTTGACGCGAAGAACAGCAATGCAAGCATAAACGTAAACTTCGCGTTTGACCCATAAAAAAGTGAAAAGTGCTTTTTAAACACCTTTCACCTTTAATATTTAATATACAAATATAAACTTAAAGTACATTACTTCTTTTCACAGCTTTGGTTTGCAACAGTACATGATGTTTTGCAGGCCGACTGGCATGAAGTTTGACATTCGCCGCAGCCACCATGAGAAAGGCTGTCTTTTAAAGTAGCGCTGTTAATTGTCTTTATGTGTTTCATCTCTTTTAGTCCCTCCTATAAGTATTCTTAGCAGATTATAGCACATTTCAAAGGGTTTGAAAAGGCATAATTTGTAAAGCTATATAACCGTTAACCATATCTGTAACAGCAAAATCAACGGAGATTTATTCCAAATATACCGCCAAGGCAACCTACAATGGCTCCTATCACAACAGTCAAAAGTACCTGGACATCTATGGCGAAATTCATGAAAACGATACTGCTTGCCATATAAAGAATTGCTACATATAATACTCCGACTATACAACCGTTCATCCATCCCTTGCTCTTCACATTCCTGGTAGAATAAGCAGATGCTGTGAGAACACTTATTACGGTAGTAATCAGTACAGCAATGAAAGTATATTTTTCAGGAAAATCCGTATAAGTCAAAAATAAAGCAAAGCCAAGAAAACATGGAAGTGTTATGAGAAATGATAATATTAATCCCTTTAATACTCTCGGCAAATTTACATGTTCATCAAGCTGCTTCTTTAATCCTGGTATCTGTCCGGCCATATTGTACCTCCCAAAATAAAATATAATAATCCCTTCTTTTATATCTTATTTTTGGGGCAGGCTCCTTAGAACAAGCTGTAACTAATTTGTCTATAAATTTTATTAACCCTCTGCAGGTTTAACTACATCTTTAACAGCCCAGCGCTTAACAACGATTTTTGTCTTCTCCACACTGGATTCGATAGTGATTTCATCATCCTTAATATTTACTATCTTTCCGTAGATTCCGCCAATTGAGGTAACAGTCCATCCTACCTGTAAGGAATTAAGCAGTTCCTTTGTCTTTTTTTCTTTTCTCTTTTGCGGGAGAATAAGCATAACATACATAAGTCCGAATACTAATGCCATAGGCAGTACAAATCCGACCAGTATTTGTTCCATAAGTTAAAAACCTCCGTAAAAATTATTTATTTAACACAGTTTTACTGTATTAACCAGAATTTAATTTTTTGAGTAGCCATATTTATAGTAGAATTCATCTCTGAAACTACCCAGTCTATCATCAATTATAGCTTGTCTTACCTGTTTCATCAAGTTAATTAAGAAATATAAGTTATGCCAGGTTGTCAATCGCAGTCCCAATAACTCGCCGCATTTGATTAAATGTCTTATATACGCCCTTGAGTAGTTGCGGCAAACATAGCAATCACACCCTGGATCAAGTTTTGAGAAATCCCTGGCGTACTTTGCATCACGGATTATTACCCGGCCCTGACTTGTCATAACTGTTCCGTTACGTCCTATCCTGGTAGGCAGTACACAGTCGAACATATCTATCCCTCTTATGGAGCCTTCTATCAGGTAATCCGGAGAACCGACTCCCATCAGGTACCTTGGCTTGTCGGCAGGCAGCAGCGGAGCTGTATAATCCAGTACTTCATACATGAGTTCTGCAGGTTCGCCCACACTCAGACCGCCTATGGCATAGCCCGGAAATTCAAGTTCATTCAGCTGTTTTGCACTTTCTATCCTCAAATCCTTGTACATTCCGCCCTGTACTATGCCAAACAAGGATTGTTTTTCGGTATTTGCATGTGCATCCTTACATCTTTTTGCCCAGCGCGTGGTTCTTTCCATTGATTTCTTCACATAATCGTATTCAGCCGGATATGGAGCACACTCATCAAAAGCCATTATAATATCCGCACCGAGATCATTCTCTATGTCCATTACCGACTCAGGAGTGAAGATGTGTTTTGAACCGTCCAGATGCGATCTGAAGGTTACCCCTTCCTCTGTGATCTTTCTCAATCCGCTGAGGCTGAACACCTGGAACCCGCCGCTGTCGGTAAGTATTGCCCTGTCCCAGTTCATAAAGCCATGCAGTCCGCCCGCCTGCTTTACAATATCCTGGCCAGGTCTGAGATAACAATGATAAGTATTGCTTAAGATTATTTTCGCATCTATTTCCTTCAGTTCCTCAGGGGACATTCCCTTAACAGTAGCAAGTGTACCCACGGGCATAAACACCGGGGTGTCAAAGGAACCATGAGGCGTGTGTACCTTGCCCAGCCTTGCGCCGGTCTGTTTACAGGTTTTTATCAATTCATAAGTCACAGCTGCCATATTTATAAACCTTCCATTCTTATTTTGTCGTAGTATTGCAAATTTAACTCATTAATTTTTCATTTTATAAACATTGCATCTCCGAAGCTGAAAAATCTGTAACACTCTTTTACGGCAACAGCATAGGCACCGAGAACCTTTTCCCTGCCCGCAAGTGAACTGACCAGCATTATGAGAGTGGATTCCGGCAGGTGGAAGTTTGTTATGAGCCTGTCCACAATTTTAAACCTGTAACCGGGATATATGAAAATATCTGTCCAACCGTCGCAGGCCTTGAGTTCTCCGTTATTACTGCTGCCCACCGTTTCCAGTACCCTGCAGCTGGTTGTGCCTACTGCAACCACCTTCTTACCTGCCTTTTTAGCGGAATTTATTGTATCACAGGACTCCTGTCCGATAGAATAGTACTCCGAGTGCATTTTATGCTGTGTAATGTCATCAACCTTTACAGGTCTGAAGGTACCCAACCCTACGTGAAGCATTACATAAGCAATTTTAACACCTTTATGCCTTAAGGTTTCCAGCAGTTCCCGGGTAAAATGCAGGCCGGCAGTGGGTGCCGCCGCCGATCCGTTATATTTCGCATAGACAGTCTGATATCTCTCAGGGTCCTCCAGCTTCTCGGTGATATACGGCGGCAGAGGCATTATGCCCACCTTGTCCAGTATCTCCTCAAAGACGCCTTCATATATAAACCTTACAAGCCTGTTTCCTTCTTCAAGTACTTCAAGTATTTCAGCTTTCAGCTCTCCGTTGCCGAATACAAACCTGGACCCGGGTTTTGCTTTTTTACCCGGCCTGAGTATAACCTCCCAGGTATCGCCGGCAATCCTCTTCAACAGAACAAACTCTATTTTCCCTCCGCTGCCTTCCTTTTGTCCAAGAAGCCTTGCAGGGATTACTCTTGTATTGTTTAAAACCAGGCAATCACCTTCGGTGAAATAATCTGCTACATCCTTAAATAATTTATGATCAATTTCACCTGATTCCCTGTCCAGCACCATTAATCTCGACATATCCCGATGTTCCAACGGATGCTGAGCGATCAGCTCTTCAGGCAAATAGTAATCAAACTCCTGTAAATTCACAAAAATTCCTCCAACACCGACACAATTATTCTTACCCTCTATTGACACTAGAGGGTATTATTATATGTAATAACGACCGCCTTAAAACCAGTATCAAATAAACAATAAATATCATACATTATAATTACTTATATTACAAATACTTATTGCCATATATATTGTTTTTTTGTATAATTTATGAGATATATTCCTGAAGTATAGAATTGTTATAAATGAGTCTATGAGAAAATACCGGGAGTTATTTCGTATTATTTTACCAGAAGAGTGAATAAAGAATAATTATTAAAGCCGGCTGACAGCCGGCTGCTTATTATGTTATTCCGCAGACTGTTTGGATGACTCCTGTCAAGTATATAAAATTACAAGTTATTATGGATGGAGGATGCAACACATGAAAGTAGCAAAATTTGGTGGAACTTCACTTGCCAACGCCGAACAGATAAAGAAGGTTTGTGATATTATCCTATCTGATAGTGACAGAAGAGTTATTGTAGTATCTGCTCCAGGAAAAAGAGACAAAGAGGATACAAAGGTTACGGATTTATTAATCGCATGTGCCAATAAGCAGCTTGAAACGGGCAATTCAACCTCCGAACTGGACGCTGTGGTACAAAGATTCAAGGATATAGCAGATGATCTCAAACTGGACGGCAGCATTGTCAATGAAATAAGAAAAGACCTCGAGGAAAGAGTTAAGCTGGATACAAGCCATCAAGGTATGTTTATGGATGCAATGAAAGCAGCAGGAGAGGACAACAGTGCAAAACTTGTTGCCGCCTATCTTAACAGCATAGGTAAAAAAGCCCATTATGTCAGTCCCAGGCAGGCCGGTCTCTTAATGAGCAGTGAATTCGGAAATGCCCAGGTTCTGCCTGAATCCTTTGAAAATCTTAAAATGCTCAACAAATTTGACGGCATTATTATTTTCCCCGGTTTCTTCGGATACACCCTGGAAGGCAAAGTTGCCACCTTTCCCCGCGGCGGTTCGGATATTACCGGTTCTATACTTGCCGCTGCCCTCAAGGTTGATCTGTATGAAAACTTTACCGATGTAGACGCAGTGTACGCGGCACATCCGGGCCTTGTACACCATCCTGTTGCAATTTCAGAACTTACTTATAGAGAAATGAGAGAGCTGTCTTATGCAGGCTTTTCCGTTTTACATGAAGATACCCTTGTTCCGGTCTTTATGGCAGGTGTTCCGGTTTGTATCAAAAATACCAATAATCCTACTGCTCCAGGAACAAAAATAGTACTTAAAAGAGACATAACTCCCAACCATGTTGTTGGTATAGCCAGTGATTCAGGGTTCTGCTGCATATACGTCAGCAAATTTATGATGAACAGAGAAGTGGGCTTTGGCAGAAAGCTGCTTCAAATACTGGAGGAAGAAGGCATATCCTATGAACATACCCCTTCAGGTATTGACAATATATCTGTTATTTTGAAGCAGAATCAATTCAAGACTCCCAGTGTTGAACACAAGGTGCTTGACCGTATAAAAAATGAGTTGGATTGCGACGATGTGTCCATCGACCATAATCTGGCTATAGTTATCATAGTCGGAGAAGGAATGAAAAACACCGTAGGAACCGCGGCAAGAGCTACCTCGGCTTTAGCAAAAGCATCCATCAGTCTCGAAATGATAAATCAGGGTTCTTCCGAAATAACAATGATGTTTGCCGTAAAAGAGAACGAATCAAATAAAGCTGTAATCTCTCTGTATAATGAGTTTTTTCATAAATAAGTGGATTGCTCACATAGTAAAAGCCTGAAATTTGCAGGGTTCACACCAAGTGTTTTGCCTGCAATTTCAGGCTTTTACCTTTAGTAGAGCCTTCAATTTTTTTAAGAACCTGTTTAGTATCTGCTTGTGCTTGGCATTTTGAGTGAATTTTCTGCCAGGCAAGGCAAATTTTCGAAGGAATAATTTGTTTATTCCTAGAAAATTTAACGCAGCATGGCGCAAAATACGCCAAAATGACGAGTGCAATGAGATACTAAACAGG
>JAEWJR010000143.1:0-58738 GCA_023386445.1 Bacillota bacterium
ACGAAGTGGAAGCAGACGGAGAGTCGATAAATGTAGGACAGGTATCAAGCTACGTAGATGAAAATCTTGCTCCGGGAACCTCACATACCTACAGAGTCAGAGGCAAGAACATCACAGGAGTGACGGCCTGGAGTGATTCAATAACAAAGAGTACCACAAGTCCGTCCTATGAGCTTGAATGCACAAAAGATCAGGAATTTGATTTTTCACTGCTGGCAGCTAATGTACAGGACTTCGGAGACATTACATTTGTTGTAACCTACAATCCGGAGGAACTGGAGGCAGTTGACTTGTACGGATTTACAGCCGGCAAGGAAACGGCAGCCGGAACAATACCGGACACTAACATAAGTGTAACAGTTAGGGAAGGCAGGATAGAGTACAAAGTAAATGAAAGCATCAACCCCGGAACTGCCTGGTCTGGTGAGATATCCTCAATTGTGTTCAGGGCTAAAACCGATGGTAAAACAAATATCAATTATTGCATTGAATAGAGCGTAATACGGATTTTAGTAATATACAAAAAGAGGAGCTGGAAGGTTGAAAGAAATTAAATAAATTAGTAAAGGAGGCACCGAGCCCATGCCATTTCTATCATTATGTTTTGTGCGAAATGCTGGGCATGGGCACGAATATGGTGAAAAATTCAAAGAAATATAAGATTGTGGCATTGATATTAGCACTTGTGTTAATTACAACAACTATTCCGTTAACTATTTTGGGAATTGACAACCTGAAACCTGATACTATAACAGTTGACAATGCAAGCAGCGAGGATAAGAGAATAGCATCCGAGATATCCAACGAAACAGGTGTAAGTATCGAAGAAGTCTTTGAATTAAAATCATACGGACGTTCGTGGAATGAGGTTCTTACTTTTCTAAGAAACAAGTCAACTCTGGGTGAGAGCAGCAATAAGAACAAGAGAGATGATTTGCTGCTGAACGCAGGTCTTGATGAAGAATATATGAAAAAGCTGAAAAAAGAGGGCTTCACAGAGGATGAAATTTCCGAAGCCAAATTGCTTGAAGAGAGAGTCATTTTTCAGCTTGAGGAGATAACCTCAAAAACTGAAGCAAACCAATTGAATTCATCAGGCACAACAGGCCTGCCAAATCTGCCAAAACCATCGGTAAACTCAGAAAACAAAATCAACCCAACCAATCAAACAGATACGGGTAAACTTGCTTTTGATGTTGGAAATACGGATTCCAATGCAGATATAACAATGTATCAGAAGCTCTATGAAAAAATAGATATTAAAAATGCAATTTATTTCATGCTAAAGCTCAAGGCTGACTTTGGAAGCTGCGAAAAGGCCTTTGACGAATATCTGTTTTCACTCCAGGCAGATATTGACCTAAATGATTACATAAAAGATAAAGAGGCATACCTGAAGAACAGAGATGAGAAAAAATTGCTGCTCGATGACCGGAATGTAATAACACTTGAGAAGATAGAAGCAAAATCCATTGAAAAAATTCAGACTGATGACAGAGATAATGATTTGATATCAAATCAGAGCCAGGCAGCAGATAAAAGTTTAAGTGAAGAGACGCCAAAAGAAACGAGTCCTTTGCCGGATGTACCAAAACCAAACTCAGTGGATGTAAAACCTAAAAATCCCACTGACGAGATAATGAATGAAATTAACGGAATTAATCCCTTGGAGAATCAGAAATAAAGGAGAATGAACTTATGAGGAAGGTTAAAAGGACAAGGTTAATAGTAATAATCTTAGCTATGGTATTGGTAGTAAATGCCGGTTTGGTAGGCTACTCAATGCTTGGGGGAAATCTGCTTGTATCAGATAAGAACAGCTCTGATAATTCTGAGAAAACAACAGTAATTAATAAAAATACCCAAAAACCAAAGACTGCGGACAATAGGTTAAAAGATGAAGCCAGCACCGAAATATCCAAGGAGATCCTTGATTTGATAAAGGCACAGGACCCTGACAGCTATACAAAAAATTTAAACAATTATAAGCAGCTGCTTGAACTTTTAAATGTACACGTAAAATTCAAGAATGAAATTGAAAGGCTTATAAAGAAAGGCAAAAGGCTTCCGGACATATTAATAGCATATTCTTTCCTGAATGATTGCTATGGAGGTATGGAAGATGTAGAAAAGCTGGTTTATAAAAATGAATCAGGTAAAAAGTGGCCTGATATCTTTAAGGAATATTATAAAAATAATCCTGAATTTGTTCCAAGAGACTTTGAGTCTGATTATCTGGAAAGGTTATTAGATTCGGGCACAAACCAGGATACCATAATGATAGCCGACAGGGTAAGCCAGAAAACAAAAGTCGAAATTGATATTTTAATAAGTAAAAAGCAGGCAGGAGAAAGCTGGAGACTGATAAATGCAGAGTACGGCATAGTTAACGGTTCGGAAAAGTCCCCCCACTTGTCGGTTACACGCACTCAGCTTACAAAATATACTACTCAGACCAATCTATCTGAAAAAGAGGTTATAAACGCTCTGACGATAGCAACTAAACTTGGTAAGTCAGCCGATAGTGTTCTTAATTCTGTTAAAAAGGGTTTATCAAAAGAGGTAATTTATGCAATGGCTTTTGAAGAAAAATATTATTAAGAAATATCATTAATTCCAAGGAATTGTTTTTTTTATGAATAAAACAATTCCTTTTCAAGGGGGACTTAATTTTGAAAAATATAAATAGGATATTAAAACCCATAGTAGTCCTGATAACTTTAATAGTGACCTCAATAATATCAATGCAGGGTACATATGCAACTACACTTGAAGAACAGATGAATAACCTCATAGGGCCAAAGCAGCAATATAACACAATGCTCTCGCCTGCGTACCTGAGAAATAACGTATCGGAGGAGTCGATCAGCCCGCAGAGCGGAGATATGACTCTTTCACAGACTGATTACGTTTTGCCCGGTATAAACGGGCTTGACCTGGAAATAAAGAGAATGTACAGGACCGGTACCTCAAATATTCAAGATATGAAGGCTGAATACCAAAACGGTGTTTGGGTTGACCAGGTGTATTCAGACAATAATACATCCTCCTTCTATGAAGACAGATATGATCTTGGAATAGGAATGAGATTTTCTTTCCCGGCAATTGAGACAAAAGCAAATTCAGACGGTTCAAGCTACAAATTCCTGCATACCGAGGCAGGTGATGTATACAGGCGTATGGGGCCTGAAATGGTGGACGGTGTAAATACCTTTGAGCCTGAAAATCAGACAATTAAAGATGTTACGGTCAAAGAGAGCAAGGATTTCAGCAATGGACAAACAGATGGGACATCCTTTTATGTAATGACAAATAAGACCGGAAAGAAAACATATTTTACTGAAGACGGCCGGATATTGGGTATTGTAGACAGATATGGCAATAAAATAACCTTTGAATATAAAACCCAGACATATACCATAGACGGAATTGTAAAAACCAAAAAGCTTATTTCAAAAATTATTGACACTATGGGAAGAGAAGTAACTCTTGAATATAAGGAAGATCAGAACTTTACCGTTGGAGCCATAGAGAAAAGCAACTATAGTATTGAAGACAGCTGGAAGGAGTCACAAAACCCTGATACAGTTAATTCCGGTGATCTCAAAGGTAAATTCCAGGTGATAGTAAATCTCCCCGGCGGGAAAAAGATAGTTTATGACAAATCAGCAGTACTTGTAAGCAGCTCAAAACATGTGGTAAGAACAAGGCTGCAAAGAGTGTATGATGTTGATGGAAAGCCAAAATATCACTATTGGTACGATCAGCCAAGCCTTGGCTTCACATATACAAACGGAACAGTTTATAAAGCATATAACAGATATGAAAACCTCACACAGATAGATTACTGCAAGACAAACCGGGTAGAGCGTTTTACCTATAATACATATACAAAGGGCCTTGCAGACAGCGGCAGTATGGAGTACAGAAAAATTTTCGAAAAAAAGGAACTTGCTAAAACCGGCTATGATAATACCCAGAGCAACTTCCTTGACAGATTCCAGTTTGATGTGAAAGACAGAATAGAATATAAATATATAAACGAAGCCGACGGATACGGTTTCAGCGGCTATAAAGCCAATGAATATGACTACCTGAGGGATACCTATAAATACTTTTCCGAGAAAAAATTAAGCAATGGAACAGTAATAAAATACACATATAATGGTATCCATGAGCAGATAAACAGTGAAGAAACGGGAACAGACCATAAGATTGTTTCAGCTACCGAATTTGATGAAATGAAATTCCCTAAAAAAATTGAAACTACAACCACCGGTTTTGAAAATGGAAAGGTTAAGGGGCAGCCTGTCAAGAAAACGGAAAACTACAGATATGACATGTACGGGAACCTGACAAACTATACCGGACCTATTGCAAACAGAGACGATAAAGGCTATCCTGCCGATAACGAAAATACTGTTGTTTATACTTACGCCTATGACAATTTCCACGTTCTCCAGTCAAAAACCTGGAAGTTGGATAAGGATACTACAAGTCAGGTAATCTATACAATTGATGCTAAAGGTAATGTAACCAGAGAAGAAAGTGTGCATACCAGTGACAAGGATTTATGGAATGTAACTGAATACGAGTATGATAAATATGGTAATATGACAAAAAAGACAGTGCATTCGGACGGAAACGATCAGGTCACCAACTATGAATATGGAATAGATATCGATGGTGTAAATCAAAAAGGAGCTTACCTGACGAAACAATATGGCACTGCCAATGGTGTTGAGATTTCCAAAAGATATTCTTATGACTTTAACACCGGAAATATGAAGGCCGAACTGGATGGAAAAGGCAACAGAATCAGTTACGAATATGATACATTAAGCAGAATACAAAAAATATCATACCCTGATAATACAATAAAACAATATACATATAATGACTATAAAGTGCAAAATAAGCAGATAGAATATATTAACCCGGCGGGTGAAAAATTCAGATACACCTATGATATTTTCGGGAATCAATTAAATCATAGTGTATATGATAAAGAGGCCTGGCACACACTGCTGGCAGATGAATATGATGCACTGGGCAACAAGATAAAGGAAACAGATTCAAACGGAAACAGTGTGAGATTCACATACAACAGTGAAAACAGTCTTGTAAAAAAAGAATACTATGAAAAGGATTCTGATAAAAAGCAAAGCCTGACACTTGACTATACATATGGAGCCGCTGCCGACACAAAGCTGCTCATGCTGCTGACCGATGAAGACGGCTATACAAAGCGCCTTCACTATGATATTGCCGGAAAGCTGGTAAAATCGGAGCAAACCCCGGATAAAACCAGTTATTATTCAGCTTCATACGCATACGACTATGTTGGCAATGTTGTTAGTCAAACAGACGCAAAAGGTAATACTACCCAATATACCTATGACGACCTTGGAAGAGTTGTCAGGAAAACAGATGCTTTAAATAACGAGACAAGCTATACATATACAAGCTTTAACCAGGCAGAAACCATTGAGGAGCCCGGCGGAAGAACAACTAAATACATATATGACAGCATAGGACGGATAGTTGAGGAAAGAGTATTTGATCAGTCGGCTGCCGACAGCTATGTATATAAGAAATACACCTATGATGAAAACAATAACGTAACATCAATATCGCAGGGAAAAGTTGATAAAGGCACCGATACTTTAGCGGCTTTTATAGAGTACGCATATAACAGCATGGATAGGGCTACTGATGAGTATAGTAAAATAGATTCAGCTAAAAAATCACATACCCGGTATACCTATGACAATAAAGGTAACAAAACAGGTGTCACGCAGTATATAAACGAATCAGGAAGCAGTTCAATAGTATATCTGTATGAATATAATTTCGCAGATAAAGTAACCAGGGAAGAAGGTATAATGAGTGAGGTGATTTCACCGGCTCAGATTGAAAAACATGGAAATTCCATAAGGAAATTCAGCTATGACTATGAAGGAAACGTACTTTCACAGGAGATATATAACGGTGCCGGTTTTGAGAAAACCACATACGGTTATGACCACAGAAACAGGCTTAAAACAAAAATTGAACCTTTTACGAAAGAAGGTGCTGTGAGAACAACCTCCTACAGCTATGACAAAAGAGGTAATCTTGCATCTGAAACATTAAGCCGTTCAGGGGTGGATTGCACTACACAGTATCAATATAACGGTATGGGAGGGGTAGCAGCCAAAATAGACCCAATGGGTTATGTGAGCAAATACCTTTATGACGAAAATGGGAGTCTGATAAAAGAAATAGATCCAAGATTTTCGGCACAGGATTCAACGAATGCTCCCGGGACCGTGTATGAATATGACGCACTTAACAGGCTGAAAAAGGTTTCTATATTTGATGGAAATGAAAGCATTGCTATCAGTTATAAAGAGTACGACGGACGTGGAAATATCATAAAAGAGGCAGACGGAGAGGGCTATAACAAGGATAATCCGACAGCATCCTTTGGGAATACATATGTGTACGATGCTTACAACAATGTGATTCAATATACATCTGCCCAAACCTTCAAGGATAATAAGAATAACGGTACCGACAATTATTCAAGAAAATATACTTATGATGCCTCCGGTAGAGTCCTCAGCGAGACTGATGCTTATGGCAACAGGACACAGAACATTTACTTTTCCAATGGCCTTTTAAAGCAGACCATATACGCAGACAATACATCAGAAAGCTATGAGTATGACCTCACGGGAAATACACAGGTTATTAAAACAGATAAATCAAATAATAGGACTGTAACCTATAAAAACCTGTTTGGAAAGGTTTACAGAAATGATAATCCCGACAGTACTTATGAAACCTATGAGTATTCTCCTAAAGGCGAACTTGCTTCGAGTGTTGATAGAGCAGGAAATGCCAGGTATTTTGAATACGACCTGGCGGGGAACCTCACAATTGAAAAGGATTATGTCAAGTCAGACAGTACATACGATTACTACAAGCTTGTTAAGAGCAAATATGATGAAGCAGCTAATATTCTAAGCAGTGAAACCTTTGAGTATAAGACGGCTAAAGCTTCTATGGCAGGACAGGAAACCCCGATGGGTGACAGAGCAGTATATACCTATGATAAAAATGGGAGAACAACAAAAGTATCTGGCCCTGCGGGACGGGAAACTATTAATGAATACGACAAAAAAGGCAATCTTGTTACCAAAAAAGAAAAAGTTGATACTGATAATTACAAAGTTACCAGGTACATATACGATGTTCAGTCAAGGCCAATTACACAGGCTGTACTTGTAGATACCTCCGATGTTGAACATAACTATCTCAGAAATGCGGAGTTTGATAGCGAATATACTGCAAAAGTAAAGGCAAAAACAGCCTATACCTACTATCGAGACGGACAGCTTAAAACAAAAACTGATGCTTATGGCAACACCACACAGTTCAAATATGATCTGGATAAGAGAGTAAAAGAAAAAATAAATGCTTTAAATAAAACAACAAGCTATAATTATGATCTTAATGGAACCCTGTTGGAGGAGAAGAATGCTGCGGGAATATCCACGTACTATGAGTACGACAGCATGAACAGACTCATTCGGAGGAAAGCGCCGGCAGCAGGCGGGGGGCAGGCAGTAACCAGATACATATACGATGAAATGGGCAACCTTAAAAAGCAGATACAGCCAAACTTCTACGAGGAGAACAAGGATGCTGCCGGGCTTGCAGAAACAATGAAGGGTACATCATACACTTATGACAGCATGAACAGACGCACAACAACCGTATCACCGGAAGGCAGCACCCTGGAATACCTGAAATATGATGCTAACGGAAATATTGTTAAGAGAGTGGATGGATTGAGGTTCAATGTGGATATTGAAGCCTCGGCAGGTACAAGTTACCAATATGATGCCATGGGCAGAGCGATAAAAACAACAAATGCTCTGCAAAACAGCAAGACCTATGAATACGATATTTTCGGCAATCTTACAAGAGCTACCGACGAAAGGGGTAACTCCACACTTTATAAATACAATTCCGATGGAACAATGGCCAAAGCAACCTTTGCAGACACTGGAAGCGTAGATTACACCTATGACAGACTGGGGCGGAAAATATCCCTCACTGATCAGCGTAGAAACACCACAACCTATAGTTACAACAGTTTTGGGAGTATCAAAACGGAAACAGACTGCTATGGTAATTCCGTGGAATATATGGCAGACCTCCTTGGCAACATAGTGGCTATAAAGGACAAAAAGGGAAGTATCACATACATAACCTATGATGCTGAAAACAGGGTGGTCGCCAAACGGATTCCATTTGAAAAAGACAGCGGCGGAAGTGTGTTCTATACTATTGAGAATTATGTCTATGATGAAATAGGAAACGTGACAACCAGAGAGATTACAGGAACAAAGGACAAGCTGTCGGCAAAAAAGACCACCTATACATATTATGACAACAACCTTGTAAACACAGTGACCGACAGCAGCGGAGCATACACAAGAGCCTATTATGACAAAAACGGAAATAGAATTAAAATTGAAAATCTGAGATCAGAGGGCATATTTGATATACAAAAGTTTGAATACGACAGCCAGGACAGAGTAATAAAAGAAAACAAGCTGGTAAGCGAAGAGGATATTTACAATGCTGCCAGTTTGCCTAACCTGGACAGCCTCAAGGACGGCGAGTATACAGGTAAGCTCATGCTGATTACAGCATATGAATACGATATTCTTGGAAATAAAACAAAAGTAATCAGTCCGCTGGCTTTCGGCTGTAAGGAAGATGATACTCAAAACAGAGAAAATTATACAACTGAATATTCCTATGACCTGCTAAACAGACTGGAAAAAATCACAAGAAAATATGACGGCAGGAATGTATTCACCCAGTATACCTATGATGCGGCAGGCAACATGCTCACTGTTAAGAACGAGCGCGGCTATACCACTGTATATACTTACGACGGGCTTAACAGAGTGGAAACAATAACAGATCCAAAGGACAGCCAATACAGGTATGCCTATGATATGTCCGGAAACAAGTTGTCAGAAACAAATGCAAAGGGCTATACAATAACCTATGACTATGACAAACTGAACAGGCTCCTGACAGTCACAGATGCCAATAACAAGGTCACAAACAGAAAGGTCTATGATGCCAACGGAAACATAATAAAGGAAATAGATGCAGAAGGCTATCGGTCTGCCGGTGATGATGAAGCCAGATATGGAACAATATACACCTACAACCTTGCTAACCTGATAGTATCGAAGTCAACACCTGAAGCAGCGGAAAAGAACAAAATCAGTATAAAGTATACCTACAACCAGTACGGAGAGGTAATAAAGCAGACCGACGGCCTGGGCAGCGCCACTTCCTATGAATACGATGCTGCGGGAAATCTCACCAAAGTCACTGACGCGCTGGGAACAGTTACAAAATACAGCTATGACAAGCAGGGTAACAAGCTTACCATGACCGACGGAAGGGGAAAGCTTACCCGTTATGCCTACACCGCCTTTGGGAATCTTAAGTCGGTAATAAATGCAGATAACCAGATTCAAACCTACAAGTATGATCTTAAAGGGAATACAGTCTGCGTAACCGATAAAAACGGCAACAACACACTATATACCTATGACAACAGAGGGCTCCTGCTCCAGAGAAAAGTGGCCGAAACGGGGGATAGTATCAGCTATGCTTACGATGAAACAGGCAACAGGATATCCATGACCGATGAAAGCGGCACAAGCACCTATTCCTACGACGAAAACAACAGATTAACAGAAATACAAAAGGCTGGCAGTTTACAGATAAGCTACGACTACGATCAAATAGGAAACATTACAAGGGTAACCGACCTTAAGGGCAATACAGTAGAATATACGTACGACAAATCAAGCCGGATGGAAACCGTGAGCATCGGAGGTAAAACAACCACCTACTCATATGATGACAATGGCAGAAGATTATCAGTTACCTATGAGGGCGGAGTATCGGAAAACTATACCTACGACAGGGACAACCGGCTGATCACACTCACAAACACCAAGCCCAACGGCGGCAGAATATCTGAATACAGCTATACCTATGACATTGTAGGAAGGCAGATAACAAAAACCGACCTTTACGGAATTACAGACTATGAATATGACAAAGCGGGAAGGATTATAAAAGTCGCTACACCTGGAAAAACAACATTATATTCGTACGATAAGGCAGGAAACAGGGTATCCCAGAGTGAGACATATATTTCACTTCAGCCAAGTGACTATGTTGACGAGACTACCGGAAAAGAAATACAATATATATTGAAGAAGAGCGATTATACCTACTCAAACATAAACCAGCTTTTAAAGCTGGTAGAGAGAATGTTTGATGAGAATAATAAAGAAATCGCCAGAAAAACAACAAAATATAGCTACGACAGCAACGGAAACCAGTTAAAGCAAGGCATCAGCCATACATTGCCTAACAACACAGGGCTGCGCCCAAAAACAACAGGTACGGCATATGGGGATAATGTCTCTAACACCATAGACAAGCTGGTAGAAAAAACAAGCTACACCTATGACGGCTTCAACAGGCTCAAAAAGACAGAAACCGTCAAAGCCGGAATTCGCACAACTGTTGATTTTACTTACAACGGAGACGATCTGCGTGTAAGTAAAACAGTAAAGAAATCCGACAGGGGATACCAGGCAGAAGTAACAAACTACCTGTACGACAGACAGAATGTTATCCTTGAAACGGATGCAAGCAACAATATAAAGGCAAGGTATGTAAAGGGAATAAACTACATATCAAAAGCAGATGCAGCCGGAAAGGAGAGCTATTTCCTTTATAATGGTCACGGAGATGTAGTACAGACAGTAGATGCAGCAGGCACAGTACAAAACCAGTATGATTACGATATCTGGGGAAATCCAACTCTTACAGTAGAAACAACCAGTAATGCAATCCGCTACACAGGTGAATTCTACGACGAGGAAACAGGACTCTATTACCTGAGAGCAAGATACTACGACCCGTATCTGGGACGCTTTACGACTGAGGACAGCTACTGGGGAGAGGATGACAACCCACTGAGCTTGAATTTATATACTTATTGTGAGAATGATCCGATACAGTATGTAGATCCTACAGGGCATATGGCATACAATGAAATGGTATTTTATTTTGGTAAGGAGGCTGCAGATAAATATAAACATGAAGCAGATCCAACGCCGAGTAAATCCTCGTCGAGCTCAAGTTCTTCAAGTTCGTCATCATCATCTTCATCGAGCAAAGGATCAAGTACTTCGTCCTCAAGTTCTAGTGCTTCAAGGACAGTCAATCTTGTAGACTCTTTAACAGGCGTAATATTTGATGTATCCTCAAGTGAAGCATCTTACTGGTTAAATCACGGCTGTGAATACCTTAGTGATGTGACATTTGTGAGTGGTAATATAACTAATACAAGTAATAATGCTGATAAAATCAATATTGAAGCCGGTAGTAATGTAACAGTAACCAATCAAAAGGATCGTAAAATCGGAACAATAAATACTGGTGATAACAGCAATACTACGGTAAATAACAGAGGAATTATAGATACAATAAACACTGGGAAAGATAGCAGTTTGACTCTGAATAATTATGAAGGTGGCCAAGTTGGAAAAATAATAGGTGGAAATATATCCAATAAAGATAGCCTACTGGGAATAAATGTAGCAAATTATGGAGATATCAATTATATTCATACAGGAGATTATAGCACGAATGAAATATTTAACTATAGCGGTGGGAAGGTAGGCTGGCTGGAGACAGGGTTTGGGAATACATCATTTCGTAGTAGTGAGGGTTTTGGAAACATCACTGGAGCGGGAAGTGATTATAATATTTCTAAAGACAAAGAAGGTATTGATGCTTATATGGTTGACCTTAAGAAATATATTGGAAAATTTGGGACGTTTCCACAAGGCAAATTAGATGAAATAGGAAAAACTCTAAATAAATATAAGAATACCAAAGGCCCGTTAGAATACTTTATAAAAGAATTACAGGCCACAGGTAAACTTACTGTAACTTTTAATGCAGAGGCAAAGGAGTATGAGGTAAAGAACAAGGGGACGGGGAAGAGTGAAGTTATAATACCCGAGTATTTGTATGATGATGAAAAAGATAGATGGCTAAGTATTTCATCACAATATAAATTAGCAGATTTAACTCTGCAATGGTATGAAGCTCCATCACAGTCGGATAAAGATTCAATATTAAAAATAATAAGATTGGCAAGAATTGACATTAATGATTCTCGCGTAGATGAAGCACTTAATTATGCTGCTGATAAAGTTATTGATGAAATTTTTGGAGGTAGTGTTTTAGGCGAATTTATAGCAAGGGCCACAGGATCAAGTAGTATGGCTTTAGATGAAAAAAAAGATGTTATTGAGCAAGCGAAGTTAGCATATGTATTATGCAGTGTTATGAATACTAACTTTAAGGATATCGCTAATACAAAATCACCAAGTCAATTTATAAAGGAATTGGAAGATGCAGGGTGGAAAAAGACTGTTGAATCTGGAGGTGGAAAAAGTGGTGATGCAACGATATTAACGGATACAAAAACTGGTATTAAAGTTCGTGTGCAAGAATCCCCCATAAATGGCAATCCATACTTTAGAGTCCAGAACAAAGGTGGTAATTATTTAGATGCTAATGGTTCATTTCCGAATAATGCCACAAAACAAGAAATGCGTAATTTAACACACTTTGAATTTAAAATAAAAATAAAAAAGTAGGTGAAAGATGTGATAGCAAGGAATTTAGATGAAGTTTTTGAAAAACTTGATTTTACAGATAGCATTATAACAGATATAAAATGGGAAAATAATTTAATCGATTTGGTTTTAAATATTGATTATTATTGGGATATTCAAGAGGGTTATAAAGAGGCAAGAATATTGAAAGTTACATTTAAATGTTGTATAAAAGCAGACTTTCACATGACTCCTAATCTTATAGAAATGACTGATACTGAAATCCAATCTTATATTCTCAGCTGGTATACTATTGTAGGGTTTAGAAAATCTTATACCGACTGTGATAATATGGTTTGCATACAAATATTCACCACTGATTTTGCTGTTCCTTGGTTAACTGTATTATGTAAAGGAATACAAGTAGAGGAATATAATTGAACAAGTAATCATATAGGAGATTTTAATGTTAAACCGACAAATGAAAATCTGCTTCTCTGGGAGCAGAAAATTAATGAAAGAATAAAGAATTGTGACAAACTAAAAGGCCAGCGGAAAAGTGATATGCTCCCCCTATGGTAGACAGTTAAAATAATAAAAACTTTGGAGATGGTACAATAAAGTAGACACAAAGTTAAGCTGATTTAGTGAAAGGTGGTCTACTTTATGACAAGAAGGAGTTATGATAAACAGCTTAAAATAGCAGCTGTAAAGCTGGTTTTCGAAGATAATATGTCTGTTTCTGAAGTATCAAATGAATTATCTATCCATTACAATAGTTTATACCGCTGGATAAGTGAATACGAAGAATATGGAGAAAGTGCGTTTCCAGGCCATGGAACCGCACTTTACTCATATCAATATGAACTAAAAAAGCTAAACAAGAAAATCTTGAATTACGTAAGGAGCTTGACTTATTAAAAAAATTCCAGGTATTCTTGAAGAGAAAGAGTACATAAGATTTCGATATGTTAAGGAGAACCAGGATATCTTAAACATCAAGAAGGCTTGTAAAATATTGAACGTTTCAAGATCAGGATACTATAAGTATTTAAATCAAAGGCCGTCTGCCAGAGATATTGAAAATCAAGTATTAAGCAATGACATAAAAAAGATTTTGGAAGATCATAAAAGTCGCTATGGATCTCTACGTATTTCTAAAGTACTGGAGTAGCAGGGACTAAAAGTTAACCGTAAAAGAGTAGCACGGCTTATACGTCTTATGGGGCTTTGTTCTAAGGGAGCACGTTACAAATATAAAAAATATAATCAATTGGTATAAGGAATGAACATCCAAATCTATTAAATCAGATATTTAAAACTGATGGAAAAAATAAAATTTGGGTTGGAGATATTACCTATATTCCAACAAAGAAACGTACACTGTACCTAGCGGTTTTCATAGACATTTTTTCACGAAAAGTCGTAGGCTGGGCTATGGATATAAAAATGAAGGAACAACTTGTAATATAAGCTTTTAATCAGGCTTATGGTAAAGAACATCCCGAACCAGGGCTGGTAGTACATACAGATCAGGGCTCTCAGTTTACTAGTGGTAATTTTCAATCTCTTCTAAGGGCTAGAAAAGTAGTTCATAGTGAAAACCGCAAAGGAAATCCATACGTTAATGCTTTAATTGAATCCTTTTATAGAACGTTAAAAAGATAGCTTATACAAGATGCAAATTTTGGAATCCTGTACAAGCTCAGAAAGAAATTTCTAAGTATATTTAATTGTATTACAATACTAAGAGAATGCATTCTGCTCTTGGATACGTTTCACCTGTCAAATTCGAGGAACAATATTCATAAAATCCCCCTAACTTTGTGTCTACAAAACATTGACAACTCCAAGTTTTAACTGTCTACCATAAGGGGAGCATATCAAAAACGTAATCCTGTTGGTCTTTCTTTTTACCATTTTGCACTGTAAACAAGAGAGTATCAAAATTGGTTATAATATTTCCAGGTTATTCAACCAAAACTGCTCTTAATTCCTATATTTGCAGCTTTACCTTATTTGGAAGAACATTATATAATACTCTTCATATCCTAAGCAAGGGAATAAAAGTTAATGGCAGAAGAAATAAAAGGACCCCGTAATAAACGTTGTAATTCAGGATTTTCAATAGTTCAGAGGGTAGATACAGCAGCAGAATATATGATATGGATATAAAACATTAATAAATACAGGTTTAAAACATTTATTTAGAACATAGTTTAATATACATTTTTGTATACATTTTAAATGCCATAACTCCAATATTTTGATAAAATAAATTTATAAAAATAATGAAGGATAAATATAAAACGATGGGCGAAGAATTCAAACGCATCACACCTGAGGAAGCTTTAGAGCAATGTAACTCAGAGAATAGGGGAAAACTGAAAATATTTATCGGGTATGCTCCCGGGGTTGGAAAAACATATTCCATGCTGAATGAAGGCAACAGAAGGGCTAAAAGAGGCAAGGATATAGTTATAGGCTATGTTGAGTCCCATCAGAGAGAGGAAACCGACAGGCAGATCGGTGATTTGGAATTAATTCCGCGTAAGAAAATTGCTTACAATAACGTTGTTATGGAAGATATGGACACCGGTGCCATAATCGCCCGGAAGCCTGATATTGCTCTCATTGATGAGCTAGCCCATACAAATGTGCCCGGCTCAAAATACCAGAAGCGGTATGAAGATGTTGAAGAAATTTTATGTCATGGCATAAATGTCATAACAACATTGAATATTCAGCATTTGGAGAGTCTGAACGATGTAATAAGGCAAATTACAGGTATTGCTGTAAGGGAAACCATACCTGATTACATTGTGGAAAAGGCGGACGAAGTGGTCATAGTGGATATAACACCTGATGCGCTTCAAAACAGGCGGAAACGCGGTAATGTATACATCCTTGAAAAGGTCCCCCAGGCCCTGAAGAACTTTTTCAGAAAGGGAAATTTGAATGCCTTGAGGGAATTAGCCTTAAGGCAGACTGCTGAGGAAGTGGACGAAGATCTTGAAGAATACATGAAGGAGCACGGGATTAAAGAAAACTGGAGAATTGTTGAGAGAGTCATGGTATGCATTGGCCCCAGCCCTTCTGCAAAAAAACTCATCAGGCGCGGGGCGAGAATTGCCCGCAGATACAAATGTGAATGGGTGGTAGTTAGTGTCGACTGCACGCATGGATTTGCGCCCAGAACAACTCCCAGGCAGCAGGAAACACTGGACAGCTACCACAAGCTGGCCAAACAGCTGGGAGCAGATATTGTGACCTTAAAAGGGAAAAGCATTTCCCAGGAACTTATAAATTTTGCGCACGAGAGACATATTACACAGATAATTATTGGACATTCCAGAAGAACCAGGCTGCAAACCATACTTCGCGGTTCCACAGTGTCAAAACTGCTGAAACAGACCAAAAACATTGAAGTGCATGTGATTCCGAATGAACTGTGACTGATTTGACGTTCCGCACTCCGCTATATATGATTTAACGTCTCGCGCATTATTAGCGCACTATTAACACTAAGTGATACTTTGATACTTGTTTTTTTAGCTGCCTCCCTGTGGGACAGCAGCTATTTATCCTGAAGCCTCAAAATTCAGACTTGCCCGGGAAGGATTTAAAAAATTCAAACCGGCAAAATTATCCATACTCCCAAGGGGTGGCAGTGAGAAAATATATTCTACTTATCATCATCCTTATCAATTTTATAGTTGGTATCTTCTTCGTTTTCAGATTGCAGGAAATCCTGGATCTTTTTAATAATATAAAATACTAATACGGTGATAGAACAGGAGCCCACTGTTGATAATATGTTTTTCATGACCTCACATCTCTTTCTATTTACGATCATCTAAATACCGGATTATCTAATCATTTAAAGCATTTAACTCCCATGAGTTGCACAGGAGCTGCCAGGACAGCAATGAATATTTCTTCGCTATAGTGTTTTTGAATACGTCACAGAGCCATAAGAAACAGTCATTGATCCAACTGGAAGAGACTATTTCAGCATTTTTGATATTTCAATATTGACCTTCAGGACATTGACCCTGGGTTCGCCGAATATTCCCAGGGCTCTGCCGGCAGTGCATTTCTCAACTATTTTACCGAGTTCTTCACTGCTGAGTCCCGTAGCTTTGGAAATGGCAGGAATTTGTATCCTGGCAGCTTCAGGGCTTATGTCGGGATCAAGTCCCGAGCCGGAACTTGTTAAAAGATCGGCAGGGATATCCTCTTTCTTAACATCAGGATTTGCCTTTAAAAATACTTCAATATCATTTTTTACGCGTTCAGCCAGCGCCGGATTTGACGGTGCAAGGTTTGCAGAACCGGAGGATACCCCTGAGTAAGCTGTTTTGCCGTTTTTGTCGGGAACTTTGTCCTCAGGCCTGTAGGTGTTATAGTTTACGGCTGAAATTCTTCCATGAAAGAACCGCGGGTCGGTGAAGTTCTGACCCAGGAGCTCCGAACCAACGGCCAGGCCGTTGCTTTCTATAATGCTTCCGTTGGCTTGTTTGTGAAAAAGCAGCTGGCTTATTCCGGTCATGGCAAGCGGATATGCAAATCCACACAGAATAAATAATGCTATTGTTACGGTAATTGCTCTTAAAAATACTTTCATAAGTTATTTCCTCCTTAACCCAAATTCAGGGCTTTTAAAATTGGGTTTATAAGAATATCTATTAATTTGATGCCTGCGAACGGAACTATCATTCCGCCCAGCCCGTAAACCAGCATATTCTTTGCCAGCATGGCTTCGGCGCTCATGGGTTTGTATTTTACGCCTCTCATTGCTATGGGTATCAGGGCCGGGATAATAACTGCGTTGAAGATAAGCGCCGAGAGAACAGCACTTTGCGGAGTTGAAAGTCCCATTACGTTCAGCACATTCATCTGGGGAACGGCTATTGTAAACATTGCCGGAATGATGGCAAAATACTTTGCAACATCATTTGCAATACTGAAAGTGGTCAGAGAACCTCTTGTGATTAAGAGCTGTTTTCCGATTTCAACAACCTCGATTATTTTTGTAGGGTCGGAATCCAGATCCACCATATTGGCAGCTTCCTTGGCCGCAGTGGTACCGCTGTTCATGGCAAGCCCCACATCGGCCTGGGCAAGGGCAGGGGCATCATTTGTTCCGTCGCCGGTCATGGCTACAAGACGGCCTTCTGCCTGTTCGCGCTTGATTACATCTATTTTATCCTCGGGCTTGCATTCGGCAATAAAATCGTCAACGCCCGCTTCTTTTGCAATAGTCTGTGCCGTCAACGGATTATCCCCGGTGCACATAATGGTTTTAATCCCTATTTGACGCAAGCGTTCAAATCGCTGAACCAGTCCGGGTTTGACTGTATCTTTCAAATAGATGACACCCATTATTTCCTTATCAACACATACCACCAGCGGAGTACCGCCAAGCTTGGATATTCTATCTACATTAACCTGCAAATCTTCAGGGATCACTCCGCCCAAACCGGTAGCATACTTCTGAATGGTATCGGAAGCACCTTTTCTAACCTGTGCACCATTGGGAAGATTTAAGCCGCTCATACGTGTCTGGCTGGTGAATTCCACATCCTCAGCCCTATCATACTCCGCCTTATTGATACTGATCCCTTGTCTGGCTGCCAATTCAACCACCGAACGTCCTTCGGGAGTCTCATCCTTTAATGAGGCTATCAAGGCAAAACGGGCAATGTTTTCCCGGGTGGATTTGCCCACCGGAATAAATTCAGCTGCCAGCCTGTTTCCGAAGGTTATCGTACCTGTCTTATCCAATATCATGGTATCAACGTCCCCGCAGGTTTCGACCGCTTTTCCAGACATGGCGATTACATTAAAGCGTGTAACCCTGTCCATACCTGCAATACCTATGGCTGACAATAAGCCGCCTATTGTTGTCGGTATGAGGCAGACCAATAAGGCAATCAGGGTTGATAGTGAAATCCTCACACCGGTATAATCCGCCATGGGGTACAGTGCAACAACTACTATGAGAAAAATCATGGTAAGACTTACAAGCACAGTTGTCAAAGCTGTTTCATTAGGAGTTTTCTGTCTGGAAGCACCTTCTACAAGACTTATCATCCTATCGAGAAAGGATTCTCCCGGAGTTGCAGTAATTCTGATCTTCAGCCTGTCGCTTTTTATTCTGGTGCCTCCGGTTACCGAACTGAAGTCTCCTCCGGCTTCCTTCATCACAGGAGCCGATTCTCCGGTGATGGCTGACTCGTCCACAAAGGCCAGGCCTTCTATAACCTCTCCGTCATTGGGAATTATGTCACCCATTTCACATAAAACAATATCTCCCTTTTTGATTTCGTTTGAATTCAGGATTTTAACGTTTCCGTTTTTGTCCAGAAGCTTTGCGGGAGTATCCTTTTTTGTTTTCTTCATGCTCTCTGCCTGGGCTTTTCCTCTGCCTTCGGCAACAGCTTCAGCAAAGTTGGCAAAAAGAAGGGTAACAAGGAGTATTACTGATACAATACCGTTGTATAAAGCATTGCCATTTTTTTCAATCAAATCCGGGAAAATGGTTAAAACCAGAGTAATAATAAATCCCGTTTCAACTACAAACATAACAGGATTTTTAATCATAGCCTTCGGATTTAGTTTTTTAAATGAATCTTTAATTGCATTTATCAATATACCTTTAGTTATCCAACTTTTTTTTGCTGGTTTTATATTTTTATCCATATCTATCATCCCCCTATTTCCCAAGTGTTAAGTGCTCTGCGACCGGTCCCAATGAAATTGCAGGGAAAAATGTTAAAGCTCCTACTATCAGCACTACTGCAATCAGTATAAAAGTAAACAGCATATTATCTGTTTTGAAGGTACCGATTCCCGCAGGAACTTCCCGTTTGGCTGCCAGCGACCCTGCCACAGCCAATAAGGCAATTATTGAAATATTTCTTCCTAAGAACATTACAAGTCCGGTGGAAATATTCCAAAACAAAGTATTATCTGCAAGGCCTTCAAAACCGGAGCCGTTGTTGGTTGCGGCCGAAGTATATTCGTAAAGTATCTGTGAGAGCCCGTGAAAACCCGGATTTGTAATTCCCGCAAGCCCTGGCTCCGCAATCAGGGCTATTGCGGACGGGATCAGGATAATAAACGGATGCACTAAAATAGTCAGTGCTATTAATTTCATTTCTTTTCCTTCGACTTTCTTTCCCAAAAATTCCGGAGTACGGCCCACCATCAGTCCGCACAGGAAGACAGCCAGTATGGCATACATCATCATGTTCATGAATCCCACACCCTTACCGCCGAACACCACATTCAGCATCATTTGCCCTAAAGCCACCAACCCGCCTAAAGGAGTCAGGGAGTCGTGCATGGTATTAACCGCACCGGTAGTAAATGCCGTTGTGACTGTGGTAAAAAGCGCTGATTGAGCAATCCCGAAACGTACTTCCTTACCTTCCATGCTGCCCATGCTCTGACTTAATCCGGCATAGTCCAGCGCAGGATTTCCTGCCTGTTCAGAAATATAACAGACCGAAAGGGAGATCAGGAAAAGTATGGCCATTGCGGCAAAAATAACACGGCCCTGTTTTTTGTTCTTCAACATCAGACCGAAAGTATATACAAGTGACGCGGGAAGCAGCATCATGGAAAGTATCTCGATAAGATTTGCAAGTGGGGTGGGATTTTCAAAGGGATGTGAGGAGTTAGCCCCAAAAAAACCCCCTCCGTTGGTACCAATATGCTTTATGGATTCCAGACTGGCGACGGGTCCCAACGGAATATCCTGCACAGTCTCTTCAATAGTAGTTACGGTCTGGTTGCCGGAAAGTGTCTGCGGCACGCCCTGCCATACCAGGAGCAGTGTCACTGCAATTGATATTGGAATCAGTATTCTGGTTGTTATTCTTATAAGATCAACAAAATAATTGCCGACGTTTTGGGTTTTACCGGCAAGTCCCCGCATAAATGCGGCTGCAGCAGCAAAACCGGCAGCTGCCGATGTAAACATCAAAAATGTAATGGCAGCCAGCTGGGATAAATAGGACAAGCCCCATTCACCGCTGTAATGCTGCAGATTTGTATTGGTTATATAGCTTATTGCGGTATTAAATGCGAGCGACGGTTCCATACTTCCGTTCTTGTTGGGATTTAAACCCAGATGGCCTTGAAACCTGAAAACCAAATAGACAAGCAGTACCATAACAAGATTGGTCACCAGCAATGAAACGGCATATTGTTTCCAGCTCATTTCAGAGCGTTTGACACCGGTTATCCTGTATATCAGACTGTCCACTCTGTCAAAGACAGGGTCTATAAATGATTTTCCGCCGGTTATTACGTTAAATACATATCTGCCCATTGGAATAACAAGAGCTGCCAAAAGGGTAAGAGTTATTATAATTTGAATTATTCCCATAAAAAGTTTTCCCCCATTGCTAAAATTTTTCCGGGTGAAGCAACACATAACCCAGATATATAAACAATAAAACAACAATACCAATTAAAATTGCCATGCAAATTCCCCCTAATTATTCAATCTGTCTGCTGCACCAATTCAGGAATAAGATTACTGATCCGAAGCATATTAATATGGTTGTCAGAATAATGAAATCAAACATGCTGTGCCTCCTTAATAAAATATCATCCTCGGCATTTACTATTTTGTGCTGTTAAGAAAACCCGATTTACAATTTAGATTATAATTCCGCATGCCTGTCAAACTAAAGCCTGAGGAAATTCGATAGCTCCTTTTGCCTATACCGTAAAAAGCATTCATTCAGATTTATCACCCTTGCTCATAGCGTTATCTCTTTTTCTTTCTGAAATGCGATAGTATGATCGCTTGATAAAAAATACCTTCAATCATATACTAAAGTCAGGGATTTATTTTGGGGACAGCTTGGGCCTTTAGTTTCAAAAGTTTGTCAAACGGGGATGTGGAGGTTGAAATGATAAAGACATTAAAGGGCAAAATTTCTGTATTATTTTTAAGCCTGGTTTTATTAATCGCAGTTGTCGGCATCACCGCTTCCATAAATCTGTTCAATTTGAGCGGGGCTATTGACGGTTTAATGATAGCAAACTACAGGAGCATCAACGCCGCTACAAAGATGACTGAAGCTATTGAACGCCAGGACAGTGCCGTTTTGATATATATAAACGTAGACACTAAAAAGGGCAAGGAGCTTTTCACGGTTAACAACGAAGAATTTCTGAAATGGTATGAGGTGGATGCAAATAATGTAACCGAAAAAGGTGAACGGGAACTGGTCAAATCACTTAAGGGTTCGTATACAAATTACGTTAATCTGTTCCTGGATTTACAGGAAATAAGCAGCCGGTCGGGTACAGAAGCGGCAAATGAATTTTATGACTCAAAGATGATGCCGGATTTCATTAATACCAAGGAAGAATTAAAAAAATTAAGCCTTATAAATGAAAAGGCAATGTTTAAAAGCAAGGATCTGGCAACAGAAAATGCAAGAAAATCCATGTATCTCGTACTGGGTATTTCTTTATTTGCAATTGTAGGCGGCTATGCCATTTCAAGATTCTTCACGAACAGATTTTTGCAGCCTATAACCATACTGACACAGACAATGAAAATGATTAAAGCCGGAGATCTGAACAAACAGGCCAATATTGAAACAAGGGATGAAATTGGAGAGCTTTCCACTGAATTCAACAATATGACCAAAAGGCTGCAGCAATATGAGCAAAGTACGTTGGGACAATTACTTATTGAAAAGAACAAGTCTCTTGCAATTGTCAAAAGTATCTCTGATCCGCTGATAGTTCTGGATACCGATTACAGGATTGTATTGGTCAATAATGCATTTGAAAGAATATTCAACGTTACCGAGGATATTTTTTTAAACAGGCATTTTCTGGAGGGAGTTAGAAATGGTGAAGTATTCGACTTTATATCCGGAGCATTTAAGTCGGGCGACGAAACACGGCAAAAAATTTTCTTTATATCAAGAAATAACGAGAATTACTATTTTAATGTCATAGTTACGACAGTCAAGGACAGCAATGCAAATCTTTCAGGGATGATAGTACTGTTTCAAAATGTCACCCAGTTAAAGGAAGTTGAAAAAATTCGTACGGATTTTATCGCTACCATATCACATGAGTTTAAAACACCGTTAACTTCCATCATAATGGGTACCGATGTTTTGCAGGAAGAGGGCATGGGGCAGCTCAACCAGGACCAGAAGCAATTTATTCAGGCTATCCGTGAAGACAGCGAAAGACTTTCGAAGCTTGTAAATGATTTGCTGGAACTGACCAGGATCGAGTCGGGAAAAGCCATATTCAAATTTCAGGAATATGCCATTGACGATATTATAGAATGTGCCGTCAAGCCATTTTATCAGCTGGCCGAGCAGCAGGAAAAAAATCTGTACTTTAGCTGTGACGATGACATTTCCCATGTCATTGCCGATTTTGAAAAAATCACATGGGTTCTGAACAACCTGATTTCCAATGCACTAAAGTACACTGAAGTTGGTGATGAAATAGTCGTAAATGCCGAGGAAAAGGCGGGGATGGTTTATATAACCGTTAAGGATTCAGGACGTGGCATTCCGGAGGAGTTCACAGATAAAATATTTGATAAGTTTGTACAGGTTAAGGACGGGGATTTTGAAGCCAGAGGTACAGGTCTGGGCCTGGCGGTTGTAAAGGAAATTATAGAAGCACATGATGGAATAATATGGTGTGAAAGTGAACTTGATGTAGGCAGCAGCTTTATTTTTACACTCAATATTGCCGGAAAGGAACAAAACAGATGAAGAAAGTACTGGTTGTAGATGATACAAAAAATATCAGAATGATTTTGACAAAATGCCTGGAACTTGAAGGCTATGAAGTGATGACCGCAAGTGACGGAAAGCAGGCACTTGAAATGTTCGGAAACAATACTTTTGACCTGGCCTTTTTGGACATCAAGCTGCCTGAGATACGGGGCACCGAAGTTCTCAAAAGAATAAGGGAAGCGGGCATCAGAACTCCGGTAATAATAATAACTGCCTATGCTACCGTAAAGAATGCGGTGGATTGCACCAATCTGGGAGCGGTAGCATATGTTCAGAAGCCATTTTCGGCCGAGAAGATCAGAAGTGTACTGAAGGAATTTGATTTGAAGGCCATGAATATTGAAAAAACAGCTGATGCTCCGGCCGATTTGATAAACAGTGCCAGGGAATTTCTTGAAAGGAATCAATACGATAAAGCACTTGAGGCATCTAAAGCAGCACTGTCAATAGAATTGAACAATCCTGAGATATATCTGCTGATCAGCAATTCCTATAAAGGAATGAACCAGCCGGAGAATGCCCAAAGATTTTATCAGTTTTATAGAACCTTCACCACATAAATTGATTCACTGCTGTCGGCGGCAGTGGGAGAATTTGCAGAGAAGGGCTATAACGGGGCTTCCATGGTTGCTATCGCCAAAAGGGAAGGAGTGAGCAAGGGTGGTTTGTACCACCACTTTCCCAATAAGGAAGTTCTCTTGATGGAAGCCAATCAAAAGCTTATGGAGCCTGTTTATGAGATGGCTGTGAAGGCTTTGTCAAATAAAAGTGCACTTGAAGGGCTTCAGCAGTATATAAGGGAGTATATAACATATTGGTCTGCAAGGACAAAAGAACTCAGCTTTTCCTTTCTTTCACTGGCCAAAGCCCTGGAGTCGGAACTCCTGATGGATTATTACAAGGAATATGTGCTGCAAAGTACAGCTTTTTATGCAGAAATGTTCAAAAAGTCAGCAGAAGCTGGTGAGATAAAGGTATCCGATGCCGAGGCATATGGGATTACTCTGATGGGAGCTTTGGACGGCGTACTTACCTACGTTGTTATCAATCCACAGGATGATATTGAAGCACTTTGTGTTCGGCTTGAAAGGGTCTGGATTGGGGAGAGTAATAATGAATAATAACGTTTTGCTTTCTGTCAATGGGTTAAGAAAGAGTTTGGTGACTTTTGCGCTGTTGACGACATCGGGTTTCAAGTGGAAAGAGGAGAAGTATTCGGCCTTTTAGGCCCAAACAGTACCGGGAAGGCAACTTGACTAAATCAGACTCCATATATAATATTAATTTTAAGGCATATCCGTCAATTTTTGTATGCCAAATAACGGGAATTGTAAATTAATACTCCTTATAATTAGATATGAAAGGAGAGCTGGGATGGAATGGATTGAAAGACTTAACTCTGTTATTGACTACATTGAAGAGCGTCTTGATTCTGAAATAAGGAATGAGGAAATAGGGAGGATAGTATTATGTCCGGTTGGACCGTTTTTAAGAACTTTCTCCCTGCTGACCGGGATAACCCTTTCCGAATATATCCGCAGAAGAAAGCTTACCATGGCGGCTTTCGAACTGCAGTCCACCGATTGTAAAGTGATTGACCTTGCAGTGAAATACGGATATTAATCCTCAGATGCTTTTTGTGTGGCCTTTAAGAAAATGCATGGTATTCCGCCGGCAAATGCCCGGCAGCAGAATATCAAGCTGAAATCCTTTCCACGCTTGTCCTTTACTTTAACCATTAAAGGAGATGCAGAAATGAATTACCGGATTGTTGAGAGAGAAAGTTTTAGAGTTGCAGGAAAGGTTGTTACGTCATCGCTGGAAAACAATGTGATTCCACAGTTTTGGGACGAATGTAAAAAGGACGGCACTCTTGAAAGACTGCTTGAAGTGGGAGTTGACACAAGTACTTATGGTATGTGTTTTGGCTATAACGAGGAAGGTATCAATGATTACATGGTGGGTACTGAAACAGTTAAAGATGCTGCAGTGGATTTAAAGACCGTAACTGTTCCAAAGTCCGCCTGGCTTGTCTTTGAGTCTGTTGGCCCCATAAATCCCGCACTGGGCAATACCTGGACCAGAATTTACGGGGAGTTCCTGCCTCAAAGCATTTACAAACAGTCATTATTGCCCACAATAGAGAAGTATTTTTCAAATGATGTAAATGCCGAGGATTATCTTGTTGAAATTTGGATCCCGGTCTTGCAATTTGGGTAACAAAAATCCACCCGGGTGTTATTAAGGGTGGATTTATTTTGTTGAATCTCTATTGTTCCAAATCTATGACGCTTACAGGACAGCCATCCCTGGCATCCTCAGCATCCTGTTCAAACTCTTCCGGAATATCGTCTTCAATGGCCTCGGCCTTGTTGTCATCGTTCATACTGAATACTGACGGACATACGGATACGCATAATTCACAGCTTATGCAGCCGTCCTGATCTACAGATGCTCTCATAAATTACCTCCTGTTATTTTATTTCAAAGTTATTATTACATAAATTCCTCATAATATGCCTGTAACATCATTTTATAAAATGTGTATACAATGTACTGTTTAATATTGATTTTATAAAGAACTTGCGTTATATTAAAACTAACAAAATATACAAGTGGTCTGTAACATCTGATATGTATAAAATTTATATGTTGGATCACTGGAATTACATAGCCACGGATACAGCAGCTTCAGAGGAAGAAAATGATAAATGATATAGAGATTATTGACAGTCATGTGCACACTTTCGCCAGTGACGAAATAGCGGGAAGGATAATATCCTCCTTTAACAAGATTTATGATATTGAGTTCACAAATCCTGGAAACGGGACAATTGACAATGTTATGAACAATATGAAAGCAGGCGGAATAGACCGTACCGTAATGGTTAACTTCGCTCCGCCCAGGATAATTCATCAAAATAATCTTTGGACACTGGAAGCGGGTATAAATTCAGCCGGGAAATTAATCCCTCTGGTAAGTTTTCATCCGGAAATGGAAGGAATATTAACGGAACACCTCGAAAACTATATAAAAATGGGTGCCAGGGGTATAAAACTTCATCCTATGGCCCAGGGGTTCGATGTCCGGGACGAAAGGATGCTGAAGCTCTATGAAAGCTGCAGTGAAAAGCGTTTCGCAATATTAATCCACTGTGGACGTGTTTCAAATGCCAGATTAAATGAATATTCTGATTTTGAGTGTATATTGCCGGTTATTGAAAAATATCCAGACCTGCCGATAATTCTTGCACACATGGCAGACGGCAGTGTTGAGCGGTGTTTGGAGGTTTCAAAAAAATATAAAAATGTTTACCTGGATACGTCGATTGTCATTACCGGTTATCCTGAAATAATGGATGTTAATGAACCAAGCTGGCTTGATGATGGTGAAGTTATTTCAATAATAAATGAAATTGGTGCCGACAAGGTTATATTCGGGTCGGATTTCCCCTGGGGAAGTCCTTTGCATGATTTAAAAAGAATTATGAATTTTAACCTTGACATAAGTCAGAAAAGATTGATTTTTAACCAAAACGCCAAAAGGATATTTCAGCTTGAATAGGAAAGAGGGTAGACATATGAGCAGATTTAAGCTCAAGAGTATTTTGACCCTGGCGTACAGTGCTTTTATATCTGTACTTTTTTGTCTGGCAGGATATTTGATTTCACTAAGGATTAGTTATAATTATAAGGAGACGTTTTTTTTGATAGGACTTGTTCTGGTTTTAATAGGAATAGTGGTCGTAATATCTAAAAACCAGAATAGAGTCGCTGCTGTTGATATAGCAGAACCAAAACAGGAGGAAGATGAAATAACGGATAAAGAAACCGGTTTGATTCTTCTTGGTTTAAACGGTTTCACATCCGTATTCACAGGCGTCTTTCTACTGGTCATTGATGTCGTTCTGAGATAAATTTTCTAATTGTCAGTTTCTTTTAAATACCTTATAACACACCAGGAATATTATATTGTAAATACATTTTCTATTTTTGTATAAAATACAATATAGATATTTTTGGATAGGAGGTATTTATGAAGAGACTGTATCTATCGATCTTATATGTGGTCATGATTTCGGTTTTGGTCAGCGGAACTATTTTATTCACCAAGTCTCAAGCCAATAGTAATAAAAGTACCTGCTCACAAAAACTAAACCAGGCAGGTTCCGGCTCTCAAAATAAATCCTTTGATGAAAAGGATACTGTTAAAATTCACAGTCAACCTACTGCAAAAAGACAGGAAAAAATAAATGTATTCAATAATGCGGCAAAACTGGATTTGCTGGTATATTTGACCGAAGACGATTATGGTCTTGTTACACTGAAGCTTGGCTATAAACTTGACGGCAGAACGGTAACCGACAATATTGATGCTGCTCAAATGAAGGAAATAAGAAATATATTCGGGTTCAGGGACAAGTACCGTAACGGATATGTTATCAAGCATATGTTATTAAATGAAAAAATGAAAAGGCTCTACTTTGCTGTTGAGGGAAAAAATGAAAAGAAGTTTTACCGTACAACTCTGTATTCCTATGATTTAGAGAACTCTCATCTGGAAAGATTACATTATGATGTGGGATTTTTTAAAGGTTTTGCAGTAACACCTGACGGAAAATATAATGCCTGCAGGTATTCTGTCAGCCGGCAGAATATTCCTTATAATGAAGAAGGGAATGTTATTGTCTATAACTGTAAGGATAACAAACAGATATTCAACAGCAGCAGGGATATAATCAGGGATAAAAAACATATGATGAATGACCTGTATGTCTATAGTTATGATTTTGTAAAATGGCGGGACAACGATACCTTTGAGCTCAGGCAGGAAATCAGGGCAAAAGACGGGGTGGAGAAAGTAATAAAAAGATCATTGTTTTTCGATTTAGCTTCCCGAAGGGTCACGGAATGAGGAACTGGATATTAGCCATGCAACTTGTTTTCATCAACCAATTGGTGTATTCTTTTATAAGTACGCATATTTTTTTCTTTTGGAGTGATGTTAAATGTATATTGTCGGACTCAATGGCAGCCCAAATAAGGAAGGGAATACAAGCTTTCTTATTGGCAGAGTGCTTGAAGAGTGTTCAAAGCTTGGTGCCCAAACCATTTTACTTGATATAGGAAAAATAATGGGTGAGCAGAGGTGCGGATACTGTACGGTATGCTCAAATCCATGTACAGGCAGCTGCTATAAAGGCACCGCACTTGAAGCAGCTTTTGAGCATATGAAAAAAGCCGACGGCATTGTGATTGGTAGCCCGGTATACTTTGGAAGTGTATCCGCACAGCTTAAGGGAATGTTTGATAAAACAAGAAAAGCCAGAGTGAATAAATGGTTTTATAATAAGGTAGGGCTTGGAGTCAGCGTGGGAACCTCAAGGTTCGGCGGTCAGGAAGCTACTCTGAAGGCAATGCATGATATGATGCTGGTCAACGGTATGCTTATTGTGGGTGACGGTTATATTGATGATGACTGCGGCCACCATGGAGTATGTGCCATGAGACCTGCCAGGGATGATGAAAATGCAGTAAAAAGGGCGGTTATTTCGGCAAAAAGACTGGTTGAAGTCTGCAGGGCTACAGAAGGAATAAGGTTAAATTAATTTGTAAAATGCTATTGTAGAGTTTCTTTATAGTTCTACATATTTAATAAGAATTTAATTTTTATAGAATAAATGGAGTAATTGTATGCTGAATGAATTTTCAAGAAATGAATTGATTATAGGAAAAGAGGGCATTGAAAAGCTGCAAAACAGCAAGGTAGCAGTGTTTGGTGTAGGAGGTGTGGGTTCTTATACCATTGAGGCACTGGTAAGATGCGGAGTGGGGAAGATTGTACTTATAGATGACGACTGTGTCTGCCTTACAAATCTGAACAGGCAGTTGCACGCAACACGGAAAACAGTGGGTAAGCCCAAGGTTGAAGCTATGAGGGACAGGGTGCTGGAGATAAACCCCAGGTGTGAGGTTACAATTATACAGAAGTTCTATATGCCGGATGTGGCTGAAGAAATACTGGATAAAAGCTGTGACTATATTGTAGATGCCATAGATACCGTGACTGCAAAAATTGATCTCGTTGTCAGGGCAAATGAGCTGGGAATACCGGTCATAAGTGCAATGGGAGCCGGAAACAAGCTTGATCCTACAAGGTTTGAGGTGGCGGATATTTATAAAACTTCGGTGGATCCGCTGGCAAAGGTTGTCCGGAAGGAATTGCGGTTAAGGGGAATAAAGAAACTCAAGGTGGTATACTCAAAGGAGGAACCGCGTAAGCCTGTTGAAACTGAAAGCTCCAGCTGCAGTGCAGGGTGCATCTGCCCGAAGGGTTCCACAAGAAAATGTACCGTCAAGCACCAAATTCCCGGAAGTCTTCCTTTTGTACCGTCGGTGATGGGTCTGATCATAGCCGGTGAAGTGGTAAAGGATCTTATCGGATGGGGGAAGCAGCATGTTTGAGAAACGTTTAAATATTTTTACAGGTCATTTTGGAAGCGGGAAGACCGAAGTTGCGGTAAATTATGCCCTGAAGCTTGCAGAGGCGGATTACAAGACCGCAATAGTGGATTTTGATATAGTAAATCCTTATTTCAGGACAGCAGATGCAAAAGAAGAACTGGAAAAGAACAATATCTGGGTTATTTTGCCCATGTATGCAAATACAAATGTTGACGTTCCGGCCATACCGCCGGAAATATACTCCATTTTTCAGAAAAAGGAATATAAGGCTGTTCTGGATGTGGGAGGGGATGATCTGGGAGCAAAAGCGGTATCCAGATTTAAAGAGGAAATACTCAGCGACGACTATGAAATGTTTTTTGTCATTAACACAAGAAGGGGTATGACCGATACCCCGGAAAAAATCATTGAAATGATAGCTCTGATTGAAGACAGTGCCAATATCAAGGTTACCAGGCTTATCAACAACAGCAACCTTCTTGAGGAGACCACTCCTGAAATTATTCTTGAAGGCAATAGAATAATTTCTCAGGTATCTGAGAAACTTGGCATTCCATTGAGCATAACAGCAGGTCTGGAAGAAGTTATCAACTGTCTCGAAAGCAGCAGGCTGAGCGGTTCCGAACTGCTGCCGCTGAGGAAGCAGATTCACCTGCCCTGGAACAGGGGCTGAGGGCGGCAAGGGGAGCCCATTTGATACCTGAGCTTCCATAATGGAGGTAATATACCATGATGGTTTTATATTTCTTTTTAGCGGTTATAGCGGGTTACATTGTTTTCAGTGCTTACGGGAAAATTTCGCATGACAGGAAATGCCGCAAGAATATACAGGCACAATGGGGAAAGAAGCCCGTAAGAGAGTGCACCCCCAATGATTATATTTCTATCAGCAGCTATTTTAATAATGTCAGGGAAAACAGCGAAAATTTTTATATAGATGATATAACCTGGAATGACCTTGATATGAACAGGGTTTTTTCCAGGATCAATAACACGCAGACTGATATTGGTGAGGAATATCTGTACAAGATGCTCAGAGAGCTCCAATATGATAAGGAAATATTGCAGAACAGAAACGATATGATCGAGTACTTCCGCTGCAATGACAACGAAAGAGAAAGAATGCAGATATTACTGTCCCAATTGGGCAAGCTGAGATTCTTAAATTTATTCGAATACATAAGCGGAAAGAGAAAGGGTCTTGGAAAAAGCGGACTGTTTTATAAAATTTTATCCGCTGCATTTATTGTTACACCTTTTGCAGCAGCTGTTTATCCTCCTGCTGTTGTCCTGTTTTTCATATCAATGGCTTTGAATATATCAATGTACTTCAAAGCAAGGGATCAGATAGTCGGTCATTTGCAGGCGCTGGGTTACCTGGTAAATATGATAGGTACCGCAAAAAGGATTGCCAGGCTGCCCTATGGGCAAATCGGGTCCTATACCGAAAAATTGAAAAAGTGCACGGATAGGATCAAAGGCATCAGCCTTAACACTTTCTTTTTTATGTTCTTTACAACCGAGAATTATTTTTTCGAGATCATCAAAATATTCTTTCTGGGTGAACCCATTGCCTATCACAGTATTTTTAAGCTGATCGAGAAGTACAGAGGAGAGTTGAAGACCATCTATGAGACGCTGGGTGAACTTGAAAGCTTTACAGCTGTCGCTTCATACAGGGAAAGCCTCGAATATTATGCTCTGCCTGAACTCGAGCTTTGCAATACAATAAAATGCAAAAATGAGGAACAGAACAAACATAAAAAATTTCATTTTACAGAACTATACCACCCGCTGATAGATAATCCGGTGGCAAACAGCTTTGATACATTAAAATCAGTACTTATCACAGGTTCAAATGCTTCGGGAAAATCCACCTTCTTAAAATCGGCAGCCATAAATGCCATATTTGCCCAGACCATCTGCACCTGCCTGGCAAAGGAATACAGCTCCTGCTTTTTCAATATTTACAGCTCAATGGCACTTAATGACAATCTGGAGGCAAAAGAGAGTTATTATATTGTTGAAATAAAGTCGTTAAAGCGCATCCTTGAGGGTATTAATCCTGACATTCCCGTCCTTTGCGTCATTGATGAGGTGCTCAGGGGAACCAACACTATTGAAAGGATAGCGGCTTCTTCCGAAATAGTGGCTTATATTTCACAGAGCAACTGTATTTGCCTGTGCGCCACGCATGATATAGAGCTGGCTCAGATATTAAATGACAGGGTGGACAATTATCATTTCCAGGAGTTTTTTGATCAGGACAAAATTACTTTTGATTATAAAATCTATCCGGGGCAGGCTTCTACGCGAAATGCAATAAAACTGCTGAAAATTCTGGGCTATGATGAGGCAATCGTGGAAAATGCCGAAGCCAGAGCCGGAGAATTTATCAGTAAAGGTCAATGGGAGCGCATGAGCGGCAATTAACTGTAATAATTCTTGAGTCTTTGACTGCTGTATTTGTACCAGCAAAATCATTGATATTATTTACATCCAAGTGTATTAGTGATATAATACACTTGGATGGCGGAGGTGACCTGACATTGTTGGATTTTTCAGGACTGATATTAAACAACAAGGATCCTGTTTATATACAAATATCTGATTATGTAAAAAAGAAAATACTGCTGGGGCATGTGGAAAGCGGAACCGGACTTCCGTCAAGACGTGAGCTGGCCGCGGCATTGAACATTAATCCCAATACCGCCCAGAAGGCATACAAACTAATGGAGGACGAGGGGTTTATCGTCACCAGCACAAATGTAGGCAGTGTGATCTGCATAAATGATCAAATATATTCCAGGATTGAGTCGGAGCTTACCGAGTCCCTGGTCAGCGACTTTGTTACTGCGGCCAGAGAAGTAAGTCTGTCCTATAAAAAAGTAATTCAGCTTATAACAGATAAATGGGATGTTTAATGAATTGGTGTATTATGGTTATAGTACAGATGGGGTGATCATATGAAAAATTTGTATAAATTGATAAATTTCCAATTCGGTTTTATTTACAGACTTGTGCTGATTGAGTGTTTACTGCTTATTGCGGTGCAGAACATGCTCCTTTACATAACGAAAGAGGATAATCCTGCCGACAGGTATATACCGTTTGAAAAGCTGATAGCACTTTCGGGTTTACCCGCAGTATTTTATATTGGTTTTATTTTAACTCTTGCGGGATGTGTTTACAGTGTTCTGTCTGATTATTCCGGCAGCAAGAGTATTTATACACTTATGACAATTCCCGGCGGCAGGTACTGTATTTATTTCTCCAAAGTCATACCGGGCTTAATTTATTTCCTCATGCTTATATGCTCCCAGCTTATCAGCATACTGTCAGGGTATATGTTCTTTTCAGCCCCTATTTCAGTTAATGTGGCTGATGGGCTTATAAGTTACTCACGGCCTGTAAACGGTTTATTCCTGGCCTTTGTGCGTTCGGATTTCCTGAGGCTTATGTTCCCTTTAAGCGCTGAAAGCTTTATTTCTACCTTTATGATGGTAATATCCTTGATACTGGGGATATTTTTCATAAGCTACGCTGTATTAGCCCGAAGGTATCGGCAGCTGGTTTTTCCGCTTTTAAATATTTTGACGGTTATTTTTGAGGTTAATAAAAGAAATGCTTCGGTATTAGCGGGCGGGAATCAGAACCTGTATGTGTTCAGTATCATTTTGTTTGTTTTTAGCTTGTTTTATGTGTATCAAAGCATAAGATGGCTAAAAAACAGCGCAATCATTGGGTGATGTGATCGGTTGGAGGATAACAGTATGAAGATTTTCAGAAAAAATGCTGCTGCAATTACTGCTCTAATTACGCTGCTTATTACAGGTATTCTGGGAGGAGGCATAATAAGCGCGCAAAACAGCGGAACCTTGTATCTGAAGGATATTCAGGGAGACAGAGAAGTTCTGGGGGATGTGGTTATCGACGGAGTGCTTCAGGACAGTTGGCATGGACAGAACTTTTCAATAAATGGCGGGCATTTGAAAAAGAGCTTCAGGTTTTACGATGAGAGCTCGGACTTGGTTTTGCCCTCTCAAAGACCCTATGGAAATACAACATATATAGATGGAATCCAATATTATCAGATAATAGATGCCAGGCCTTCCCAGGATGCAAATGTGGCGGTGGAAAGCAAGCTCTGGGAGCCGGCGGGGGCTGCGTCTTCCGGAGCAGGCAGCCCGCTGCCGGAGAGTATCAGATATATTGAGGAAATCACCAGGGCTGATAAAATTGACCTGATTGTAAATATGAACAGGCAGAACGCAAAGGGAATAAGAGAAGCCGTCGTCAGGGTAAATACCGGCATACAACTGAAATCACAGGAAAAAGAGTTTTTATTTAATAAAACTTATTATATAAATGAAAATGAAGTGCCTCCGGTAAGAAATGTCGTAGCTGAAAACTCAAATATCGGACTTGTTACCAGTGGTAATGCCAATAATAGTTTTACAGCTATAAATGGTAAGCTGTATTTTACAGTCCTTACTGACAAGCGGGCTTCCGGGAACAATGGTATATTCCGTATAGATGAATGGGAAACCTGGTCTAACTGGGATAACAGGGAGGACTACGGCAGTTTTGAAAAAATAGTTAATATCGGCCTGGACGGTAACAATATTGATATTCTGGGACTGGAGAATGTGAACGATAAGCTTGTAATGTATATGTTGATTGACAATGTCCTTACTTTCAGGGCCTTTGATCCTGATACGGGAGCGCTCATTGACGAATTGACTCTGGAGTCGGTGGTTGTCAATGACAAAAACAACTTTTATCAGGTGTTTAAACAGGGGAAATATCTGACCGTCTGCTTTATGAATAAAACCAGAATGGCAGTTTCGGTGAAATTTGAAAGCCGGTTTACACTGGAGCATTTTGCAGGCTCCCTGGCGCTGGAAGGAATCAGGGAAGAGGCAACCATGCTCGACAATGCTGCGGTTGTGAATGGGAAGCTCTTTATATTTACCTATGTCACAGATGAAACGGACAGCGGAGTTTCAGTAGATATACTGAAACGGAGAAAATTCATACTGCTGGTATATGACAGGATGGATTCTTCAGGAAAGCTCCTGTACAAGGGGGAGCTTGTATCCGATGCAAACGAGGATACCGTATATGACAGGCAGAACATGGCAAATTCAGGCGGATATAGTTTGTATGATTACCGGCAGTTTGATGCGGTAAAGGTATACTCCGCATCGGAAATCGAGGGTTGAGATGATTGAAATAAAACATGTAAAAAAGTATTACGGCACAAAGGCACTTGGGCTTATGGAGGAAAGTGCCGTTATAAATTCAGGCGAAGTAGTAGGTATACTGGGCGAAAACGGAGCAGGGAAAAGCACACTTTTGAAGGCTGTTATGGGGCTGACGGAATTAACCTCCGGCCAGGTGCTCATTGACGGAAAAGCTCCTGCAGAAATGTACGGGGAGATGGCCTTTATCACACATGAGGGCAGCTTTTTCCCTCATTTGACACCCTGCGGGTACGGGGAGTTTCTTTCGGAATATTTCCCGGGCTTTCATAAAGAGCGCTATGAGAAGCTTTTGAAATTTTTTGAACTTGAGCCGTACAGCAAAATAAAAACCTTTTCCCATGGGCAGAAAGCCAGACTGGAGATGTGTGCCGGCTTGTCCAAAATGGCCAGATACATTATAATGGATGAGCCGTTTTTAGGGGAGGACATTCTCACACGCCAGGATTTTATCAAGCTCATGGCCTCAAGCATTAAAGAGGACGAGACGATTCTCATCAGTACCCACCATGTCAATGAAATAGAAAATTTCCTGGATAGGGCTATTATTCTGCGGCATGGAAGGATAGCAGCAGATGTTTATATAGATGATTTGAAAAATCAGAGTAAAACTTTGCAGCAGCTGATCATGGAGCTTTCCGGATACAGCAGGGATAAATTTAACGAATTGCCGGACTGATTTATTGCAGGCTAATTATTCCGATCCTGCAAAAATGACTTTTTGATATTGATTTTGGACAATAGATGACAATACTTACAAAAGTCAATTGCTTTCGGCTTTCAGCAGATAGTAATTGACTTGCAATTAAAATTAAAGAGTTTTATAATAAACAATAGTTTTAGTTCGTTAAACTAGTAGTCTGTAACATCTAAATTCATATATTGCCGGCGGTTAAATTTCCCCGGGACTGCGTTGTCGTCAGTTAGAATAAAGCGATTATTCCGCCCTCCTCCGCCTGGTCCCGAGAAAATTTTCCTCACCGGACAATATAAGTTTTAGATGTTACAGACTACTGGTAAATAATTTAAATATTTATTTAAATCAAATACAAGTGAGGTTTTGACAATGGCAAAAGTAATATTCCATGAGGAAAGATGCAAGGGATGCAAGCTTTGTGTAACAGTATGTCCCAAGAAAATTGTCATAATGAAATCCGACAAATTGAATCAGAAAGGCTTTCATCCTGCAGGTGTAGACGAAATGGAAAAATGCATCGGCTGTGCTTTCTGTGCCACCATTTGTCCTGATTGCGTTATTGAAGTTGAAAAGTAGAGCGCGGGTAATACACAATGCTACATATCACTGGTTCCCCGTGTTTAAGTGTCGAGAATTTATTTGGGAGGATAAAAAATGTCTGAAAAATTATTAATGAAGGGTAACGAAGTAATTGCCGAAGCTGCCTTAAGAGCCGGCTGCAAACATTATTTCGGATATCCAATAACACCACAAACCGAAGTAGCACATTACATGGCCAAGAAAATGCCTGAAATTAACGGTACATTTGTTCAGGCCGAGAGTGAAGTAGCTGCTATCAATATGGTATATGGAGCTGCAGCAGCAGGCGCACGTGTGCTTACATCCTCATCAAGCCCAGGAATCAGCCTGAAGCAGGAAGGTATCTCATATATCGCAGGTGCCGAGCTTCCCTGCGTTATTGTCAATATAGTACGCTGCGGACCTGGTCTGGGCGGAATATTGCCGGCACAGTGCGACTATTTCCAGGCAGTCAAGGGCGGAGGACACGGAGACTACAAAATGGTAGTACTTGCTCCTTCCAGTGTTCAGGAACTCTACGAATTAACAGTCGAGTCCTTTAACATCGCCGACAGATATAGAATCTGCACCATGATCATGGGTGACGGTATGCTGGGACAGATGATGGAAGCCGTGGAATTTAAAGATAAGGAAGAAATATATCACGACGACAAGAAGTGGTCTACCACCGGTACAAAAATGCAGAGGGAAAGCAATGATGTAACCTCCATATATATTAATCCAGAAGTGCTTGAAAAGCATAATCTGAAGCTTCAGGCAAAATACAGGCAAATAGAAGGGAAGGAAGTCCGCGTTGAAACCTATAACTGCGAAAATGCGGATATAATAGTAACTGCGTACGGTACTATTGCACGTATCATCAAGAATGTCATAAAGTCAGCCGAAAAGGAAGGCATAAAGGTTGGTCTTATCCGTCCTGTCTCACTTTGGCCATTCCCGACAGCTGCCTTTGAAAAATATGCCGAGACGCCAAAGGCATTCCTCAGTGTTGAATTAAGTGCCGGTCAAATGGTGGAAGACGTTCGTCTTGCAGTAAACGGCAAATGTCCGGTACATTTCTACGGACGTATGGGTGGTATGGTTCCCAGCCAGAAAGAAATTCTTAACAAAATCAAGGAAATTTTAAAATAAAACCCTCAAGCGGGTTTTTAATACTTACTATTGTATCGCTGCATGGCAGCGGAATGGAGGTTATATGGCAACGGTATTTAAAAAACCACATGCTTTAAAAGATCTGTCACTTCACTATTGTCCCGGATGTACACACGGAATTATTCACAGATTAATAGCGGAAGTAATAGATGAGCTTGAAATAGAAGGTACTACAATTGGCGTGTCGCCGGTTGGCTGTGCTTACAATAATTATGAATATTTCAACTGCGATTTCGTTCAGGCAGCTCACGGCAGAGCTCCCGCAGTTGCTACGGGTATAAAGAGAGTGCATCCCGACAACTATGTGTTCACGTATCAGGGAGATGGAGACCTTGCTGCAATAGGTACGGCCGAAATCGTCCACGCAGCTACCAGGGGAGAAAACATTACGACTGTCTTTGTCAACAATGCCATCTATGGCATGACCTCAGGCCAGATGGCACCTACAACCCTGTTAAATCAGGTAACAACTACATCACCGTACGGCAGAAAGCCTGAAATACACGGTTTCCCCATTAAGGTCTGTGAATTGCTTTCCACACTTGAAGGTGCTGTTTATGTTGAAAGAACTTCAGTCCATGATGTTAAAAATATAAATAAAACAAAAGCGGCAATAAAGAAGGCCTTCCAGGTACAGAAAGCCAAAAAGGGCTTCTCAATAGTTGAAGTTCTCTCAACCTGTCCTACCAACTGGGGCATAAATCCTGTTGATTCATTAAAATGGCTTGAGCAGAACATGATGCCGTTCTATCCTTTGGGAAACTTTAAAGGAAAGGATTTGGAGGTGCTATAATGAAACAGTTGGAATTGATTATTGCCGGCTTCGGCGGTCAGGGTATACTGTCGGCAGGCAGATTGCTTGCATATGCCGGCATGCTGGAGGGAAAATACGTTTCATGGCTCCCATCCTACGGCCCTGAAATGAGAGGCGGAACTGCAAACTGCAGTGTTGTGATATCCGATGAGCCTGTGGGTTCACCCATACTTGACACGGCAAATGTCTTGGTGGTTATGAACGGCCCTTCACTTGAAAAGTTTGAGAAAGCGGTTGAACCAAATGGTTTGATAATTTCCGACAGCTCATTGGTAGAAGCAAAGCCAATGAGGACCGACATAGATTTTTCCGGAGTTCCCGCAACTCAAATTGCATCGGACATGGGGAACCTCACATATGCCAACATAATTATTTTAGGGAAATTGCTTGCGAAGACAGGCATAGTATCCAGGGAAAGCTTTGAGGCCGCCCTGAAAAAAGTGCTGCCTGCCAAGAAGCACCACATGATTCCCGACGAGATGAAGGCTTTGAACCTTGGACATGATTATTAAAATACCTTTAAATCAATATCGAAACAAAGTGTCACCGAAAGGTTGAGAAGTATTGAGGGCTAGGCGGAGTACTTTTTCAGTATTTCTGCTGCTAAATGTTAAGGGGATAATAAAGAGCTTACTAAAATTATTTAATAATTTTTTTAGTAAGCTCTTTGAAGTGTAAATTTTTTTAGTTATATAACATATACCTGCTAAATACTAAATATTAAATAATATTTCGGCATAGGTTGGGAATGGCCACAATTTTGCATCCACAATACACTCAAGTTTGTCAGCCACCGCTCTTAAATTGCTCATTTGTGAGAAGACTTCGGTTCTATAAAGCATGGCCTGTGCGTAAGTATCCTGGGTTGCTTCCTGAGCTCTGGCAACTTTTTCATCAAGCAGGGATATTTCTTTATTTAATCGTGCCGTCAATGAAGCTACCTCTTTAAGGAGTTCGGCATTGGCACTGATATCTGCATCCACTCCGCAGCTCTTTATCTGGTTTATGGAACCGGCTAATTGAGCACCGAAGTTTATTACCGCAGGAAGGATTTGTCTTCTGGACATTTCCAGCATGGTCAACGCTTCGATATTTATTGTCTTTATATATTTTTCAAGGGATATTTCATATCTGGAATGCATTTCCACTCTGCTGAATACCTTGTGCTTTTCCATAACAAAGAGATTTTTTTCATCCATCAGACATTTTATGGCTTCAACATAACTCTTGATATTGGGAAGCCCTCTCTTTTCGGCTTCTGTTACCCAGTCCTCCGAATAACCGTTTCCGTTGAATATAACACGGCCGTTATCCTTAACAACATCTTTTATAATGTTATTGACTTCAGTGTTGATATCTGAGGTTTTTTCCATCCTGTCGGCGAAATTCTCCAGAACCTCGGAAACTATAGTATTCAGGAAAAAATTTGAGGATGCAATTGAGGCAGAGGAACCCACCATTCTGAATTCAAATTTGTTCCCTGTGAAAGCAAACGGAGAGGTTCTGTTTCTGTCGGTTGTATCCTTTGGAAGGGCAGGCAGAGTGGATACCCCGACAGTTAATTTACCTGCCTTGTTGGCACTTATATCTTCACCTGAAACGATCTGATCCAGTATTTTTGTAAGCTCGTCACCCAGGAAAATTGATATTATGGCCGGAGGTGCCTCGTTTGCACCCAATCTATGGTCATTTCCGGGATTGCCTGCAGCCAGTCTCAAAAGGTCGGCATATTCGTCAACCGCTTTGATTACAGCACATAAGAAAATAAGGAACTGAGCGTTTTCATGAGGTGTTTTGCCGGGATCCAGCAGATTTTGCCCATCATTGGTGGACAATGACCAGTTATTGTGTTTCCCCGAACCGTTAACTCCTGCAAAAGGCTTCTCGTGAAGCAGGCAAACCAGACCATGTCTCAGGGCTATGGATTTTAACAGCTCCATGGTGAGCTGATTGTGATCGGTGGCAATATTTGCAGTGGTGAAAATGGGAGCAAGTTCATGCTGTGCAGGTGCAACTTCATTGTGTTCTGTCTTTGCAGAGATGCCCAATTTCCATAACTCTTCGTCAAGATCCTTCATGAAGGCCGAAACACGTTCCTTTATACTTCCATAGTAATGATCTTCCATTTCCTGACCCTTGGGAGCTTTTGCACCAAAGAGGGTTCTGCCAGTAAAAATCAAATCCTTACGCTTGTCGTACACTTTTTTGTCAATGAGGAAGTATTCCTGTTCGGGACCTACAGTTGAGGTAACCTTGGTAACCTTTCCATTGCCGAAAAGGCGGAGTACCCGTACGGCACTTTTGGAAAGGCATTCCATGGATCTGAGCAAAGGAGTTTTTTTGTCAAGGGTTTCACCGGTATAGGAACAAAAAGCCGTAGGTATATATAAAGTATTGTTTTTAATAAAGGCAGGAGAAGTACAATCCCAGGCAGTATATCCTCTTGCTTCAAAAGTGACCCGCAAACCGCCCGAAGGGAAGGAAGAACCGTCAGCCTCACCCTTTATCAATTCTTTACCCGAAAATTCCAATATTACCTTGCCATCCTCGGTAGGGTTAATGAAAGAATCATGTTTTTCAGCTGTAATGCCTGTCATTGGCTGAAACCAATGTGTAAAATGGGTTGCCCCCTTTTCTATTGCCCAATCCTTCATACAACTGGAAACTACTTCAGCGATTTCCAGAGTAAGAGGAAGTCCTTCATCAATAGTTTTTCTAAGTGCTTTATACGTAGCTTTTGGGAGTCTTTCCCTCATTACCGAATCGTTAAACACATTAGAACCAAAAATCTCACTTAAATGACTCATAAATCACCTCATAAAATAATTATTAAAAGCAGCTTGGGTATCAAGTTACTCATTATCAACTTAATTTATACTATTAAAAGATACAATTTTTTAAATATAATTGCAAGAGAAAAAAATCATTACGTCTTTTTTAGGGTTTAGGTTTAATTTTAAATACAAATATAAATTGCCTGTAAATAGCTGTTTATGTGCATAATATAAAATATTATGCATGAAGAATAATCAAAAAAATTGCAATAATTATTTGGTTTTTGTATCAAAAAACAGGTTACTTATTGAACTCTTTTACAGATATATTACTATTGGCAGGGAAATTAAAAATACGGTATCAACTGTGTTATAATACTTATTATGTAAGCTTGCAGGCTTATTTTTGACATGTTTTTTCAACCGGAACAATTCGGAACTAAAAATAGATATGACAAAGGTGGTAATTTTATAAACATAAATTTTAATCCCGTCAGCTTGATATTAATTGTTCCCGTGATATTTATACTGGTTTCGGCTTTATTTACTCCCTTCAGCCGCGACAGGATACTAAACGGGTTTTATTCAATTGTAAATAATATTGAATTTATAACGGCGCTGCTGATTGCACTATTTATAACCAAGGGTATACTTTTTGATAAAAGCAATGCGGTTTTCAAATTTACTTATGACTTATTACCTGCAACAGTTAAAGCCAGTTTGGATGCAAATAATATATACACCTATCTCTGCGCTGCTTTTATAATTCTAATTATTGTAGTTCTATTGCTCAGACTTATAACCTACCCCTTGTATAACTATGTTTTTGACGGTGCTGCCAATAGAATATACAGATCCATGAGCTCCATGGGCTCCTTTTCAAAAAAGGTAATTTCCTTGCTCTGCAGTATTCCCAGGGCGCTGGTAACATTGATTTGTCTGAGCTTCATATTTTATTTTTTTTCATATTATTTTACGGTGCCTGGACTCTCAAAATATATAGATGAGTCCAGGGTTTTGAATTCGGTTTATGATACTGCTCTAAAACCTGTTATTGATTCGGATATCGCAAAAAAAATACCTGTAATTATAAACGACCAGTTCAACCAGCAGCAGGGTATTGGTGAGCAAAGGGCAAAAATTGCCGAAAATATCAAAGATGCTCTTGGCAATTATAATATAAAGGTAATTCAGTACTTTAACGGAGTAACTCTGGATGATGCCGTGAAGTCAACGCCTGAAATAGATAAACTTGCTGTTGATCTGACAAAAGGGGAGTCCGAAGACTATGGAAAAAGTAAAAAATTATACAGGTGGATAACAGGTAATATAAAATATGACTACGAAAAAGCGAGAAAAATAGCAAAAGAAACTAAGGATACACAATCCGGAACAATAATTTGCTACCAAACCCAAAAAGGTATCTGCTTCGATTATTCAAGCTTGTTTATATCCATGTGCAAGGCAAACGGCATTAAGGTAAGGCTGGTAACCGGACTGGGATACAGCGGTCTTTCTTGGGGCGATCATGCGTGGAATCAGTTTTATGATTCCCAGTCAAATAGATGGGTCAATGTTGACTGCACTTTTGGAGTAAGCGGGGGGAATTACTTTGATACGGCCAAATTCTCCTTCGATCATAAGAATGATGAAATTCAAGGGGAGTGGTAATTATAATTATCCTAAAAATTTTAGGAAAGTGTTAAATTACTTAGAAAATATAGAAATTAATGTAAATAAGTAGTAGAATGATATAGATTCCATAAAAAAATAACATTTTAATAGAATAGTTCTGATAGGGGATTGATTAAAATGAGACTCAAATCAAAACACATTCCCGGGATAGATTTCTTACCAATGATTTTTATATTGATTTTGATCATAATTGGAACATTAGGAATTATATCATATCAGAATACATCCTCCATCCTGAGAAAAAATATTATTGATTCCAACATTTCCAGAGCTGTTGATAATTCAAACCTGTTAAAACAGCATTTGAAAGAACTGAAAACGATTATTGAAGGAGTGAGCTTCAGAAGTGAAATTCAATCAATGGATTGGGCCGTCCAAAAACCGGTTTTGCTTGAAGAAGCTCAAAGATTGAATATTATAAGATTTCAGATAACGGACATGTCGGGTAAAGCCCATTCCACTCCGGGAGATCAGCTTGATTTGCCGGAAGGGGAATGGGTTAAAAATGCTTTAAAGGGTGAAACATACATGTCCCAGCCAATTCAGCAAAACAGTGACAATAAGGTAATAATGGTTTGTTCTACACCCATAAAAAATAAAAAAGGGGATGTTGCCGGAGTACTCACAGCTTCAATTGACCCTATTTTCCTGATCGACAGCGTAAGCAATCTGCAATTGGGTGAAACTGGCTTTGGATTTATAATAGATAAAGAAGGAGAAATAATTGCATATCCTGATAAGGAAAACATACCGGCGACGGATATCAAAAAAAATTCAGTATTTAATAATTTACTTCATGAAACAAATACTCCGGATAAAGGATATGCCTTTTACAAATATGCAAAAAAGGATTACTTTACTACATATGCACAAATTACAGATAAAGGATGGTTTTTAGCACTGACAGCACCCAGGCAGGAGATATTTCAAAAGCTGGACACCCTTAAAACGGAGTTCTTTGTATTAACTGTCATATCTGTAACATTTTGTATATATTGCTGTTTTCTATTAGTACGATATTCATTTAAAAGAAAAATTGTTGAAAATCTTGAGCTGTTGGTTCAGGAGGATAAACGTCTGTTAAAGGAATCATCGGAGCTTGAAAAATTAAGAACACAATTTTTCGCCAATATCACCCATGAGTTGAGAACTCCTCTTAATGTAATTCTGGCATCGATACAGCTCTGTAAATTTTACTTTGAAAAAGAGAAGGGGACACATAACGTTAATTTGTCCAAACACTTAAAAACAATGAAACAGAACTGTTATAGGCTCATGAGGCTTGTAAATAATTTAATTGATACAACAAAAATTGATGTGGGATTTCTTGAAAAACATGCCGGAAATCATAACATAGTAAAAATTATTGAAGATATAACCAAGTCCATACAGGAATTTACCGAAAATAAAGGTATTAATCTGCTTTTTGAAAAAAATTCCGAAGAAAAAATAATTGCCTGCGATGTTGATAAGATAGAGAGAATTATGCTCAATCTCATATCAAATGCCATTAAGTTTACCGATCAGGGAGGCAGTATTTATGTTAAGGTTGAGGATAAGGGTGAAAATATTGTAATATCGGTAAAGGATACCGGAATAGGCATACCCAGGGATAAGCAGAAGGCGATTTTTGAGCGTTTTGTTCAGGTTGAGCAGACCCTGACAAAAAATAAGGACGGCAGTGGTATTGGCCTGGCAATGGTTAAATCTTTTGTTGAGATGCATGGAGGTACAATAACTGCAGTCAGTGAGTATGGCAAGGGAAGTGAATTTATTATGGTACTGCCTGTGACAACCGTAGAAAACAAGAAGGAGGAAATTTGCCTTGAGGAGGTTGAAACTCAGAGAAGGATTGAACGGATAAATATTGAGTTTTCAGACATTTATTATTCGTGAACCCTATTATATTGGAACAATAATATTTATTTTTTGTCTATCATTATTCTTTATGGTAAAATATTTTACAGAATATAAGATATTCTTATGGCAACTGAAGGAGATTTTTTAAATAATGGACATACAGGTTACCGAAAAGGAATTGAGGGACAGAATAGAAAGGCTTTGCAAAGAGCTCACAAAAAGGCATCAGGATTGGGATTCGGCGTTAATTTTAAGCCGTGTCAATCAATATTATTTTACCGGTACTATGCAGGACGGAATACTTATAATAAAGAAGAACGGGGAAGCAATGTATTTTGCCAGAAGAAGTTATGACAGGGCAAAGACTGAATCACCGCTCACCTGCATATATCCCATGGAGAGCTATAGAGACGCGGCAGCTGCAGCAGGCCGGGAACTTGGAAATACATTGCTTGAAACAGAACTGTTAACGGTCGGAATTCTGGAAAGGCTTAAAAGGTATTTTTCAATAGATAAAATGTACGGCCTTGATAACATTATTTTTGGAGTAAGGGCTGTAAAGAGCCCATACGAACTATACTGGATGAAAGAATCGGGAAAACAGCACCAAAAGCTGCTTGAGGAAATCGTGCCTTCAATTTTGAGAGAGGGTATGAGTGAAGTGGACTTTACCGCCGAGCTATACCGGCAGATGCTTAAAATAGGTTTCCACGGGGTTTCACGATTTTTCAGATATCAGACCGAAATGATAGCAGGTCAAATCGCGTTTGGTGAAAATTCTCTATGCCATACAAATTTTGACGGACCGGGAGGCATGAAGGGGATGAGCGCCGCAGTTCCCATTATTGGCAGCAGGGACAGGTATCTGAAAAAAGGAGATCTGGTTTTTGTAGATATCGGATTCGGAATGAATGGTTACCATAGTGACAGAACACAGGTCTACATGTTTGGTGAAACTCCTCCGGAGGAAGTTGTCAAGGCCCACCGCAAATGTATTCAGATACAGAAACAGACTGCAGAATTGTTAAAGCCCGGTAACATTCCGGCACAGATATATGATTTGGTAATTTCGGGGATAGAGGAGGATTTCCTTGAGAACTTTATGGGCTTCGGAAACAGGAAGGTTAAGTTCCTCGGTCATGGAATAGGCCTTCACATTGATGAGCTTCCCGCCATAGCAGTAGGGTTCGACAGCCCGCTTGAAGAGAATATGGCTATTGCTCTGGAGCCGAAAAAAGGAATCGCAGGGGTTGGTATGGTAGGTGTTGAGGATACCTATATAGTGACACCCGATGGCGGACAGCTGATTACCGGAGGAGAAAAGGATATTATTACGGTATTGCCTGGAAAAAAGTGAAGCGGTTCTGAGAAAAGTTTTGTCGCTCAGGTGAAATTACGTAAAAATTAAATTTATGTGACCGTGAATCCTGTTTTACGTGTGATGTGTTATAATATACCAGGAAATACAGAAACTGATATTAGTAGTCTGTATATTTCCGGCAATAAATTTTAGTGGGAGGATTGTTTAATGAAGTATAAAAATAAGGCAGGTATTTTTTTGCTGGCCGCGGTTATGGTAGTAATGCTACCCTTTTCTTCATTTGCGGCTGGGGGAGATGTGAATTGGGGATGGACTAGTGGTATTGCAACTGCTGTTGAAAACGGTACAGCAGTTGAACTTAATAAAACATTTGAATATGAAGGTCATAAGATAAAGTTTGAAAATGCTGTTTGGGAAGACTATGCTCTTTTGGTATCCTTTTCAGTTCTGGATGCGGATAAAGAAGATTCAGTTATGCCGTCGCAGGTTTCTCTTGTGAATGAAGAGGGGAAATCTGTAAGTCAGGGTCGTGGCAGTGAATATGACGGAAATGGAAAAGGGGTTCTGGAGTTTGATCTGGACAAGGATCTTATTACAGGAGATAAAGTATATTTAAAAATACATACTGTACGCGAAGCAAAAAGAGAAAAGCCTGATTACATATATAGAATGGTGCTTGATAAATCTTTAGCCTCCGATGGAGCAAAATACAGTCTAGGAAATGAATGTAAAACGGATTACGGTACTTTAAAGCTTGTAACGGCAAGTAACTCCAAGGGCAGACTTAGTATTGATTATACCTTTGATTTCATACAGGAAATAAAAGAATTAATCAAACATGATCCGGAGAATAATATTTTTATTCACGACTTATTTCCGCGAATCACACTGACAGATGCCAAAAAGAATGTTTTCAGTGCAAATGGCAGAAGCTCGGAGGGGGAAGGAAAGTCCGGTTATCTGTATTTTGATGGAATGCCTGAACTTAACAGGCCGGTTACAATATCTATTATATGCAGTGAAAAAGTTGCAAATTGGAATCTGCCCATACCGGTAAAAAAGGCCGGAACTGAAACTATAATTATTAACAAAGAGTACAAGGGAGAGGGCGGCAGTTTTAAGATTAATAACATAAACCTTGGTTCGGCAAGTACCAGTCTCGATTATGAGTTTATACCTGCCAAAGGTTCCGAAGTCACCAGGCTTGAGCCCATTGTTTCTATGGATGTTAAAGATGAAAGAACTCCGGGTTCGGTTAATAATGGCGGTCTTACCGGAAAAATAGTATTTAAGTACCCAATATTGAAGAAAGACTTCAAGGATGTAACTTTTTACATTGATTCAATAAGAAGAAGTATAAAATGCGGGGAAAGCATAAAAATCGATTTGGATAAAACGCCGGCAGACTATAAAATAAAAGCAGACGGTTCTGAAATTCAAGTTACAAACTTGAAAATCAAGGATGGCAATACAACCTGTTTTGACTTGGCGGTAAATGACAGCAACAGAAAATTCAGTGGTTTTGATGTTGGAATAAATGCCGATACTTCCCATCTTTCATGGTCTTCAACTTCAAATTCGGATGATTATGGAATAGCTTTTGACAGGAATGCTAAAGAAGGACTGGATCTATCACCGTTAAAGAAGTCTATTGAAGTTGACGGAGAATTTAAAAAACTTGAGGTTAAAATTGAAAACCTTGAATATCTCGATTTATATAATAGAGAAGTCAAAATAAATTAATCAGAAGCAAGAAAAATTACTTTAACTTAGTTAAAAACTTGAGGATTTCAGTTCTCAAGTTTTTATTTTATGGTACTTTCACAAGGTGTTCACTAATTGACATATTTCCATAATTTGATAGAATAAAAGTATCTTCGGAAATATGGAGGACTAAATTATGACAAGTGTTTTTATAGGTATAATATCGGCAGGTACTACTATAATAGTGCTAATACTTGGTGAATTGCTATTCGGATCAAAAATTATCAGCTTGATTGAAAGACATCGGGCAATGATAAGCGATCATAACAATCAGACAGCAGATCATAATAAAATATTGGAAGATACAAATGCTTTAAGAGTCGATAACAAGATAATTCTAAAGATTAGTGAAAATCTTAATGGAAAAATAGAATCAATTGATAAAAATCTTTTGAATGAGAAAGAAAATAAACAGTTACAGTTTGAAAGTCTGTCAGATAAGCAAAGGGAAATGAAAAAAAGTATTGACCAGCTTGTGGACTTTGCGGATGAATTTAAAAATATTTCTTTGGAGAATTCGAAGCTCTGGCGCGAAAAAGAAGAATTAAAGGAAGAAAACAAGGAACTGGGAAGGGTTATAAAGCTGCAGAAAGCAAGAATATCCGAATTAGAAGGAATTACTGAGATTCAAACAAATAAAGTAAAAGATAAAATGTTGCACACAATGCCGGAAATAAATTAAATTACGGAAATTATCAAGGACTGCCGCACATTCCAAACGGGATGTGCGTTTTTTTGAGTATAGGAATTTATGACTTTTGGAACAGTGATTAGTGGTCTGTTGATAAAAATATGCTGGTATACAGAATACTAGACTTGATGAAGCAGGACAATTACAGATATAATTATAAAATTGGCAGAGGTATGTATTAATTATGGTGATATGATAGGGAGTAATAAATTCAAGGTGGTTTGTTGAAATGAACAATAAAATTGCAGCAATATTATTAGTCGATGATGAGATCAATATATTAAGGGCTCTAAAACGTGTATTAGCCTGTGAGGGATATGAGATTCACTGTGCAACAAAATCAGATAAGGCTATAAAAATGATAGGCAGCAACAGGTATGATTTAATCATTTGTGACCAGAAAATGCCAGGACTGAGCGGCATAGACGTCCTGGAGTATTCCAGCAAAGTGTCCCCGGATACAATTAGAATTTTAATCACCGGATACTCGGATTTTAAAGTTATGGAGGATGCAATAAACAAGTGCAGAATTCATTACTATTTTCCAAAGCCGTGGGATAACAGAATTCTCATTGAGGTTATAAGAAAGACCCTCACCGATAAGCAGGTTAAAGGGAAAAAAGACAGTATATTAAATAACTTGCTGGGCTATAAGAGTTATATAGAGGGAATTCTTAATATTCTTGACGGTTCCCGGAGCATTTTTAAAGAGGAGGATGCTCCTGTTGAAAAGGCAGTGGAAGAATATGACAAGGAGGAAATAATAACTCTCAAAAAGGATGACAGCATATTATTCCTGAAGCCATCAGAAATATATTACCTGGCATCGTCCGGAGGAAAAGTTACGTTAGTAACTGTAAACAGTCAATATCATAGCTGGGATTCATTGAAGGCCTGGGAGGAAAAACTGAAGAATAACGGATTCTTCAGATGCCACAGGAGTTATATAGTAAACGTCTCAAAAATTAAAAAAATAACCTCCTGGTTTAAGGATACATATAATTTGGAATTCCATGACATTGGCGATACTATCTACTCAAGTAAATCATATGTTAAACCTTTAAAAAAATTTATTCAGAATCAATCCGGCAAAACTAGTGGTATGTAACACCTAAGTCACATATTGCCAACTATTAAATTCCTGCAGAATTTAGTTGCCGTCCTTGCCAATACATACAGTATTGCCTTCGTCCTCGTCCTCATCCTGCAAAATTTTCCGCGCCGGCAATATACGTTTTAGATATTACAGACCACTGGATTTACCGATTAAATTTGAGAATTATAACATTAAAACAAATAAAAAATGCGTTTCATAGAAAAAATGGTGCCCTTTATGGGAAAACCATTTTTTTTGTCTTTATTGCCCTGATAATATTATTGGATTAAGAAACAGAGTAATCATCTGGATTCTGGAATTTTCGGGGAGGATTGGGAATGAAAAGGAATATTCTGTTTGTGGACGATGAAAAACAGATTCTCAGAGCTGTAAACAGGTTGTTTATGGATAGTAAATACACTGTATTTATGGCTGATAACGGTGAAGATGCTCTAAATATCCTGGAAAAAGAGAATATTGATATGCTCATTTCAGATATGAGAATGCCGGGTATGGATGGTTATCAGCTGTTAAGAGCAGTAAAAGAAAAATTTCCTTCAGTTATAAGGATTATTTTAAGTGGTTATGCTGAAGGAGAGGTGGTGTTCAAGTCATTCAGACAAAACCTTGCCAAGCTCTATATGTTTAAGCCCTGGGATAATAGCCAGCTAATGTCAATTGTCAACAGGGTGTTTGAGACTGAAAAAGTATTAAAGGATAAAAATCTTTTAAATATTGTAAGCAATCTTGAGGAATTGCCTACCATAAGCGATACTTACAACCGGTTTTGTTCCCTTATTGATATTGATGCGGACGTAAGAGATTTTTCCGCCTTGATTGAAGAAGATCCCAGCATTGCTGCCAAAGTATTGCACTATGCCAATTCAGCGTTCTTTGGTGCCAAGACCGGATCCATAAGTCAGGCAATCATGTATATGGGTCTGGATAACATAAAAAATATAGTATTGACAGCCACTGTATTTGACAGGATGAATTCCCGCGAAAAGCTTTTGCATCTCAGGGAGGAATTATGGGAACATGCCTGTTTATGCAATAAAGCGGTGATTTTGCTGCATGAGAAACTTCTCGGAAAAAGGCTGCCTGATATATATGCATCAGCGGGTTTGTTACATGATATCGGAAAAATAGTATTTATAAGCAATTTTCCGGATGGGTATTCCAGGCTGATAAAAACAATAACTACCGATAGAAGCAAATCCTTCGTTGATATTGAAACAGAGGCTTTTTCGGTATCTCACCAGGAAATGGGAGGATATCTGCTGGATTGGTGGGAATTGCCCCTCCCAATAGTTGAAGCGGCGCTATATCATCATTCTCCCGGTCTGGATCAAATTGTAAATAAGGAACTTGTATCAATTGTACATATTGCAGATTACTTTGTGTGGGAATTGATGGGCTCAAACAGTATGAATTCTTTGGATATCGACGTCATGGACAATTTGAATATATCCATGGCGGAGTGCAGGAAAATTGTAAGGAATATATATAAAGGTTTATAACTCGTATAATGACTTGTTTAATTTGGCAGGAGGTAGTGTATGGCAGATATAACCGTACTATTTGTAGATGATGAAATAAATGTACTAAGTTCCCTTAAAAGAGGGTTGTACAAAGAAGATTATAAGTGCATGTTTGCCGAAAGTGCCAGGGAAGCTCTTGAAATTATGGAAGAACGTGAAATCGCTGTAATTGTGACAGATATGAAAATGCCGGGTATGGACGGTCTGGCGCTTTTAAGGATATTGAAGGAAAGATATCCCAATACCGTAAGAGTAGTATTGTCAGGATATACACATCTTCAGCAGGTAGTTCTGGCAATTAATCAGGGTGACATTTACAGATATATTACAAAACCATGGAAAGTGGAAGATGAGTTCAAACCGGTTATCCGGCAGGCTGTTGAATATCACGAGCTGTTAGTCGGAAAAGAGGAACTGCAGAAAGCTCTAGAATTAAAAAATGCTTCTATCCAGAACATACTTAACGTTATGAATGAAAAACTGTCAATAAGCAGAAAAGATTATGATAGTGTTAAAAAGTTCATAGGAGGTATTATGGCATTTCTCGTGAGTGAAATAATAAATCCGGCACAGACAAACACCGACACAGCAGCTTTTTCTGATATGGTGCAAAGGTACGCTCTGGGGTTTCTGAATACAATTCCTACCGAAATCAGTGAATTTAAATCTGCCGGTTTATTGGAGGGGATAACGGCCAGTGTTTCCAGATACAAAATATTTGAAAAAATCTATATTAAAAATGAAGACCATAACAACATTGTTTGCTGTGGAAACTATAAATTAACACTTTATACAGTGATATTTATTTTAAATTATATAAGCTCGCAAAATACTGCCGGGGAGCTGAATATCGGTATTATTACAAAAAAAGAATTAAAATATATCGATACTGAAATCTTTGCTGATATCAGAACGGTTTATAAAGCGGATTATACCATGCAGAATAATCTTATGCTGGTTGAAAAGCTTATAAATTCTACAATGAAAGATATTGGTGTGCTTGTACGTATCAGAAATCAAAATAACGTTATTCAATTAAAGTACAAAACAATGTTTGCGCCGAAGAGTGTATGATAGCCAGGCACAAGCTCGGAAGGGACAGGGGTCTTACATGAATAGATTTAAACCTGTAAGTGATGATAAACGTATTGAAGACTTATTCAGAAATCTTGCGAGAAGAAATTGTATTCCCGTTATTATAACCATTAGAAACAAGCGTCAAATTGCAGAAATGTCATTCTCCGCCAGGAGGGGAAGCCTGCCTTCGATAGTTTGTCCGGACAATGAACAAATTGAAATAAATGCCGGCGAAGAAATGTCGGTTTCCTTTTCGGATAGGGAATTTACCGTATTTTTCAAGACGGCGGCTGTCAGCTCAGCTATTGGGAACTCTTTCGATATACAAAAGCCCCTTGTTGTTTATGCAGGTTTCAAAAACCTTCCTGTGCAATACGGTTTTCCTGATCTCAGTTTTTTTAAAGACATTGACAGCAGTACTATAGACAATATTATAAACGGATCTGTTGATGGCGGAAACGGAAAAGCTCCGCGTTATTCTCTTGAAGAAGTGAAGTACAGCAATCTGATTTTTGCAGGCTTTTCCTATAGAGCCTCTGAAATTGATACGGCTTTCGGCACTGCTCTGCGTATATATCCTGAAACATTTATGGGACAGCCGGCTGTATGCCTAGGAGAGGAAAAGTTTAATCCGAAAGCGTGGACTGAAATCTACGGAGAAATAGCTGATTATCTATATACTCATCCCGGTTGTGAGAATCTTATCATGTATTTGCCTGCTGCCTGCCAATGGCAGACTGAAAGCATGTCGGCTATTGAAAGGTTTGTGGGGGACAGAAGCAGGTTTTTAATTGATACCGGTTATGGATATATCTGCGACACTTCAAGTTTGATGGTTCATGATACAAAGCAGGAGTATAACTGCGAGGCCATAAATGACTGTAAAGATTTTTTAAAATATTGTGTCGGCAATCTGGAGCCCTTGATAATTAAAGCGTTGAGTTATGATCAGGACAGCTTTTTTCTTGATGAAATACGGCAGGTCTATAAAGCAGATGGATATATCACGGAAAGGCGCCTTTATTGCGTTAAACAGAAGGATAAAATAATTGCTTTTGCTGTTACAGAATCAAGTTCGGATATCTTTAATTTCAATATATTTTACGATGTCTGCAGATTATATTGTGTAAATAAGGATTCTGATACAGAGCAGATTGCAGCTGCGGTATTGCCTGAAATTGCCCCTTTTTTTCATGAACTGGGGAAGAAGAGCTTCTATCTTTTATTGAGTTTCAACGGAGAGTCAAAGTCACAATTCCGTTTGAAGGGAGTAGAATTTAAGGATAAGTATGCATGTATGTTTATGAACCGTGAGGGAATGAGAGAATATAAAAAACTGTTAAAAGATAATTTTATCGACTTTAACAAATACATAAAACTTACATATCCTCAGTTATCGATATGGCAAACCGAGATGGTTTTTCCCTGCACAGGTTTTGGAAACATAGCCGGCACTGCGCGAATAAACGGGGAAGTGGATTTTGAGCTTCTGGAAAATGCAATAAACCAGGTTGTCCGGGAGAATGACAGCTACCGTATAAGAATTGAAGAGGGGGAGGGAATAGGAAAACAGTATTTTGCGGAATACAGATATTTCAAGGTTGATTTTTTTGATTTCAGCGGGGCAGGTGCTAATGAAGAATACGGAAAGTGGAGCAGTTTTAAGACTGTTGAACCTTTTGACCTGCACAATTCCGATCTATATTATTTTGCATTATTTAAAATTAGTGAAAATGAGGGGGGCTTTTTTTATAAAACACATCACCTTATATCGGATGCCTGGACCGGTGTAACGCAGATCAGCAAAATTATGGAATACTATTCCAAATTCCGGAATGACATAAAAATAATCCCTGAGAGCAATCCGTCATATATTGATTTTGTAGCGGCGGAGGAGGAGTATCTGGATTCAAAAAGATTTGATGAACATAAAAGGTTTTGGAGTGAAAAATTCAGTACAGTACCTGAATTTTTAAGCTTTAAAACCAGAGGGGCTGTTTATAAAAATATAAAGGCTTCCCGAAAAAGCATTAAAATTTCACATGAGCTGGCAGCCAATATTCACGAATTTTGCATTTCAAACAAACGATCCCCGTTTATCACCTTCCTTTCAATACTTTACATATTTATTAGCAGAATTACATCCAAATCAGATATTGTCTTGGGAACTCCGGTGCTTAACAGAACAAATGCACGTGAAAAAAGGATGACAGGAATGTTTATTAATATATTGCCTGTCCGGTATGCAGTGGATTGTGAACTGAATCTAATTTCTTTTGCTGATGCCCTCTCAAAAGAATGGATCACCCTGCTGAGGAATCAAAAATATCCTTATGAACTGATACAGAAGGAATTCAGAGAAAGGCACCAGATCACAGACAGTCTTTCGGATGTAGTGTTGTCATATCAAAATGTTAAGCTTGACAGGGATGAATTTACGGAGGATTATGAACTGTCATGGCATTTTTGCGGCTACCAGGCCAATTCTCTTCAAATACACGTAAGGGACTGGGATGATACAGGTACTTATGTATTGGATTTTGATTATCTTGAAGATGTATTCTGCGCAGATGAGATAGAAAGGATGAGCCGGTATTTTGTAAACCTGCTGAAAGAAGCTGTCAGACATCCCGGAGAGAAGCTCAGCAAAATGAATATCCTGCCGGAAACTGAAACAAAGCAAGTGCTGTATGATTTTAACGATACTGAAAAAGATTACCCAAGGGATAAAACCATAAATCAATTGTTTGAAATTCAGGCGGATAAAAATTTTAACAATATAGCAGTAGAATTTAACAATAAAAAGCTTACATATAAAGAATTGGATATCAGGGCAAATTCTCTTGCCTCTATATTACGAGAGAAGGGTGTCAAGTCTGACAGCATTGTCGGTATAAGTATGGATCGTTCTGCAGAACTGGTCATCGGCATTTTAGGGATATTAAAGGCAGGCGGGGCGTATTTGCCGATAAATCCAAAGTATCCTGCGGCAAGGATCAATTACATTTTAAAGGACAGCGGAACTCAAATACTGCTTATCAACGGAAGACTTAACGGCAGTATTGACTTTGACGGAGAGATTCTGGATATGGGAACAGTGCAGCTGAATACATATGAACAGAATAATCCAGTAAATGTAAATAAGCCTGATGACCTTGCATATGTTATTTATACATCAGGTACAACGGGGGAACCAAAGGGGGTTATGATAGAACACAGATCCCTGGTCAATTTCTTATACTCTATGTATGAGATGTACGATTGTGATTTCAATGGCGGTGACAGGTGTCTGAGCCTCACAAATATATCCTTTGATGCAAGTGTCTGCGAAATATTTATGCCGCTTGTATTTGGAGCATGTCTTGTACTTAACAGTGATTCAGACTATCTGGATGTTGTAAAACTATCCGAAATTATTGTGCAAAAATCCATTAATTTTACATACATTCCCCCTTCCATGCTTAAAGAATTATCCAGGCTTTTAAAAAAATATCCGGACAGACTAAAACTGGACAAGATGTTTGTAGGTGCCGAGCCCATAAAAGTAAGCGTTATGGATGAATACCTGTCCATAAATCCCTGCATGAAAATTCTCAATGGATATGGCCCCACTGAGACTACTATAGTTGCATCCTTTTATCCTTTTAGTCTGGAGGAGGATAAGGAATCCTACATACTTATAGGGAAGCCGGTTAACAATACGAAAATTTATATACTGGATAAGGAGATGCTGCCGGTGCCTGTTAATGTTACCGGTGAAATATATATTGCCGGAGATTGCCTTGCAAGGGGATATCTGAATAATTCCGGAGCTACCGGGAAGAAGTTTGTATATAACCCATTTTCAGGAGGAAGGATGTACAGATCAGGAGACCATGCCAGATGGCTGCCTGACGGGAATATTCAATTCATTGGCAGGGCAGATAATCAGGTTAAAATAAGAGGTCTGAGGATAGAGCTTGGAGAGATAGAAAATCTGCTGTCAAAAATGAGTTGTATAACCGGAACAGCTGTTATCGTAAAGCAAGATGAAGAGGGGAATAAATATTTATGTGCATATTTTACCGCTACTGAAAATTTAAGCAAAAATGAGATCACAGCTCATTTATTAAAATTCATGCCTGAATATATGGTGCCCGGATTTTTCATCCAGCTTGCCGAAATGCCTTTGACCTATAACGGCAAGATTAACAAATTGCTTTTACCCGAACCTGACAGGCAAAATAATGTAAATAAGGACCTTTCACCTCCCTCCAATGAGGTTGAAGAAAATCTGCTGAAAGCCTGGCAAAAAGTTCTCAAGATTACCGGCATAGGTGTAAAAGACAATTTATTTGAATATGGAATTGATTCTCTTACAATCATGAGGGTGTTGGTGGAAGTGCTGGAGTACGGCTGGAATGTCACTATGCAGGATTTTTACAGATATCCGACTATAGAGAGTATGGCAGATATAATTATGGTCAATGACCCGGGAGCCGCATATGAGGAATTTCCCGCTGCAGATCAGAACATCAGCCTGCAGGGAAGGACGAGTCCTGTAACAGATTATAAAAAAAGAAAATATAAGAATGTACTTTTAACCGGGGCTACCGGTTTTCTGGGAGCACATATTCTTGAGAGAATGCTGGATGGCACACAAGCAAATATATACTGCCTTGTAAGGGCTGAAAGTATGGATCTGGCCGCAAACAAACTCATTGAAAAGCTGCATTTTTATTTTGGCGGCAGATATGACAGCTTGCTGAACAACCGCATAATTGTTGTAAACGGAGACATTACCTTTGAAAGGTTTGGTCTGGGTATTCAGGCATATGAAGAATTAATCAAAAAGATTGATACAGTGATACATTCTGCTGCAATAGTCAAGCATTTCGGTGACTATTCCCTGTTTGAAAAAACAAATATCGTGGGAACGCAAAGAATGCTTGAGTTTTGTATTTCAAGCGGTGCAAAGCTTAATTATATTTCAACCGTAAGTATATCCGGAGATTTTTTCAAGCAAAGATCCGATAATTTAATTTTTACTGAAAATGATCTTTTTATCGGGCAGAATTTTTATGGAAATGTTTATGTAAAAAGTAAATTTGAGGCTGAAAAACTTATTTTCCAATATCCCGGGAATTCTTTAAATGCATCTATATTCAGGATCGGAAATTTAACAGGAAGGTATGACGACGGTCATTTTCAGCCCAATATCAGTGAAAACAGATTTTATGGCATTCTGAACTTTTTCATACAATCAGGCGCTGTTTCAAAGGACATCTGCAGGCTGAAGGCAGAATTCACACCTGTGGACATATGTTCGGAGGCTATTGTGAAATTAGCTGAGCTTGATATGGGCCGTTTAAGTATATTCCATTTGTTTAATGACAAAAAAATTGAAATCCGGGAGATTATACAGGTATTCAGGTTTGTGGGCTGCAAAATTGATTTGCTGGATAATGAACAATATAGATCCAGAATGGCAGATTTATTAAAAAGCGGCAATACAAAGGAAATGATGGTCAATATTATTAATGATCTGCATAAGGAGGGGACATTCGGCCTTAAGCCGTCGGTGACTGTGAACTCGGAATTTACAAAAGGATATTTAAAGCCGGCTGGTCTTGAATGGCCGGATATCAATGCCGGATATATTTATAAAATATATAGATACATGAAAAAAGCCGGCTTTATTACATAAAATAATGTAAAAATTTTAGGGAGATTAAAATGAAATTGGATACAATACGTAAAAAATCAAAATTGGTTGAAAATATTGTCAATAATAATGTTGTTACCAGTATTATTCTGTTGTATTACCTGGTAACGGTTATTGTCAGTGTTATCTTTTATCCAATGGTTCAGATGCTGCTGAACTACCCTCCAAATAATGAGGAAGTGAGTGCACGGCTTGGTACCAGCAATATAGGCCAGTACATAATTATTGTATTTCTTTCCATGTTAATAGGTACTTTTCTTTTCATAAGAACATTCAGAGGCATAAATAACTGGGACAGGCTGGATCCCAGAAAAGAGGAGGATCTCAAGGAACTGAATGCCATCAGAAAGAAATGCATAAATATTCCGTACCTGGTTTTTCTCGGGCAGGCGCTGATTGTGAATATCCCTCTGATACCGGTACTTTTACTTGTCAGGAATTTGAACAATATATCCTTGCTGGCCGTGATCAAGGTTTTGATAATGGTATTTTCGCTTATGTGTCTTGCAGCGGTAATATCACATACCTTTTCAAGGAGACTGTTTAAAATTATTTTACTGAGAACATATACAGGCGGGGAAAAGGAAGGAATAAGGATAGGCTTAAAGAATAAGATATTTTTTCAGATAATACCCATGCTGATTCTGACAATGCTTTTCACCGCGCTTATAGGTTACTCAAGGCTGGTAGACGAGAAAGGCGATATGC